>JBCDJG010000071.1:0-21931 GCA_038748065.1 Pseudomonadota bacterium | reverse complement strand
TTTTTTTTTGTTTTTTCGGTTACAATGGAATAAAAATGTGTTTTGGTGGGGGGGGCCGCCCCCGCACCGGGGGGGGGGCCCGACCTACGCGGCCCGACCTAGACGGCCCCACCTCCGCGGCCCGACCTAGGCGGCCCGACCTAGGCGGCCCCACCTGTACCCACGATGTTAAGCGACGTAAACTAGTCGGCCTTCTTGCACGGCGGAACAAGGCGCATGCGCACCAGCGAATTCCTCATCAGCACACTTAAAGAGACTCCTGCAGATGCGGAGGTCATCAGCCACCAGCTCATGCTGCGCGCCGGCCTGATCCGCAAGCTCGCAGCCGGCCTTTACACCTGGTTACCGATCGGGCTCAAGGTACTGCGCCGGGTGGAAGGCGTAGTGCGCGAGGAGATGGATCGCGCAGGCGCGCTGGAAGTCAGCATGCCCGTGGTACAACCCGCCGAGCTTTGGCAGGAGTCGACGCGCTGGGAGCAGTACGGCCCAGAGCTGCTGCGCATTCAGGATCGCCATTCACGGGACTTCTGCCTTGGGCCTACGCACGAGGAAGTGATTACTGATCTCGCGCGCACTGAAATTCATAGCTACAAGCAGCTGCCCCTGAACTTTTACCAGATTCAAACCAAGGTCAGGGATGAGATTCGCCCACGTTTCGGCATTATGCGAGCCCGCGAGTTCATCATGAAGGATGCCTACTCTTTCCACGTCGACCAGGCTTCCCTGCAGGAGACCTACGACCGTATGCATGCCGCTTACACCCGTATTTTTTTGAGGCTCGGACTGGACTTTCGTCCAGTCATTGCCGATACCGGCAGCATCGGCGGCAGCGGCTCCCACGAATTTCACGTGCTCGCCGACTCGGGGGAAGACGATATCGCCTTCAGCGACAGCAGTGACTATGCGGCGAACGTAGAAATGGCCGAGGCGCTCTCGCCAGCCGTCGACAGGCCGCCACCGAATAACCAGATGGCCGAGATTGCTACACCGGGCGTTCGCACTATTGAGGATCTCGCGGCACGCCTGGAGGTACCCACGGATACCACGGTGAAAACTCTGATTGTGCACGGCGAGGAGGAGAGTTCGCTGGTGGCATTGGTCTTGCGCGGCGACCACAGCCTGAATGAAATCAAGGCGGAGAAACTTGAGGGCCTGGCGGCACCGCTTCAAATGGCCGAACCCGAGGCCGTAAAAGCAGCGCTTGGCGCCAACTTTGGCTCACTGGGCCCGGTTGGCCTGGAGATACCCGTGATCGTGGACCGCGCCGCTGCGGTATTGGGGGACTTTATCTGCGGCGCGAACCGCGACGAGGTTCACCTGACCGGGGTGAACTGGGAGCGCGATTGCCCGCTGACCCGCGTAGAAGACCTGCGTAAGGTCGTCGCGGGCGATCCAAGCCCGGACGGCCAGGGTCAACTGCTGATCAAGCGCGGCATCGAAGTTGGGCATATCTTCCAGCTCGGCGATAAGTACAGTCAAACCATGAACGCCCAGGTGCTGGACGAATCAGGCCGCAACGTGACAATGACCATGGGCTGCTATGGCATTGGCATCACGCGCATTGTCGCCGCCACCATCGAACAGAATCATGATGATCGAGGCATCACCTGGCCCGCCGCCATGGCGCCCTTCCAACTGGCTATCGTGCCGCTCAACATGCACAAGTCAGATGCCGTAGCCGAGTGCGCAGAAGCGTTGTACGCAGCGCTGAGCGATGCAGGGGTGGAAGTCTTGATGGATGATCGCAACGAGCGGCCCGGGGTCAAGTTTGCCGATATGGAATTGATCGGTATTCCGCACCGCATCGTGATTGCCGACAAGGCGCTGGCCGATGACAAGATCGAGTACAAGGGTCGGCAGGACAGCGACATGCAGCTGGTGCCAAAGGCGGACATCGTCAGCTTCCTGGAGGCGCGTCTCGCGGGATGATCCGCACACTGCTCGCGGCGCTGTGTTCCTGCCTGCTGCTGGCCAGTCCAGCCCTGGCTCAGCCGGCGGATGAAGCCGAGCGGGAAGCCCTGCGGCAGTTCCTGGAAGAAACCATTACCGGCGCCGACAGCTTCGAAGATCGCTATGACGCCGAGGTCTGGCTCGTCTACATGTCCGCGCCCCTGTCGCGCTTCGTCAAAGATCCGGAGGAGCGACTTCAGCTCTTGCGCGACATTCACGCGGCGGCGAGCCGCGCCGGGCTGCCACCGGAGCTGGTTCTGTCCGTCATTGAAGTGGAAAGCCATTTTGATCGATTCGCCATCTCGAGAGTCGGCGCCCAGGGCATGATGCAGGTTATGCCCTTCTGGAAGAACGAGATCGGCCGCCCGGAGGATAATCTTACGAACAACCTCACCAATTTCGAGTACGGTTGTCGCATCCTGCAGTTCTACCTCGAGCGCGAAAAAGGCGCGCTGCACAAAGCCCTGGCGCGCTATAACGGCAGCGTCGGCAGCCGCAGGTATTCAAACAAGGTATTCCGCGCCTGGTCCGAGCACTGGCGCACTGAAGCGCTGGACTGGACTGGACTGACTGATCCTAGCGGTAGCTTCCCGGGGACTGCCCAGTCCATTTTTTGAAGGAGCGATGAAAGGCGCTGGGGTCAGAGAACCCAACCTGTTCGGCCACTTCACTAACAGTCAGCCCGTCACGACTGAGCAGTGAAATCGCCACATCGCGCCGGGCATTATCCTTTATTCGCTGGTAGGAGGTGCCCTCCTTCTCCAGCCGGCGCCGCAGGGTGCGGGCTGACATATTCAACAGGGCCGTCAGGTCCTCGAAACTGGGTAACTCGTCACGCAGGTCGCTCCCCAGAATTTCCCGTATGCGGTGGGTGATACTGCGTTCTGCCGCCAGCGGCTCGATGACGACATGGTAGGGGGCAAGGGGCAGAAAGGCCTCGAGCTGTGCCTCATCTCGCACCAGCTCCGCATCCAGGTGACGAGCGGAGAAATACACGGCGTTTACCTCGCGATCAAAGTGCACCGGGCAGGGGAAAAAGTGCCGGATACCCACCATAAACTCAGGCGCAGGCCCGGCACAGTCCGCCGAGATGATGTCGATATGCTGACCAATCAGCCAGCCGCAGAAACGTAGCCACATAGAAAGGTTACACAGTACAAGGTGCTGCTCCTGCGCTTTATCGTCACCGCACAGGTAGGTCAGTGCCGCTTCTTTACCCTCAGCATCCACCAGCAGTCGATTCATCAGCTGCGCACCGTGACGCACGCGGCAGACGGCATTGAACTCAATCGCTCGATGAATAGCCTGAGACAGGTTGGGGCTGTTGAGCATGCTAAGCGCCATCAGGCGGGTCGTACCCACCGGGGTGGGGGCATCGGGCATGACACCGCCGGACTCATCGCCCAGCGCGCGCATCAATTCAACGCACAGGCGGCTGTACTGCTCGCGCGATACAAAGGCGGTTTGCACATCCTGGCGCAGAGGGTCGAAGGGGAAGCCCGCGCGTTGCAGCATGCCGTTGACGTCCATCTCGTGCTTGCGCGCCTGCGTCAACAGTGCCCGGGTAAACTCCATCGGAATCCGGTCGTTATATACCTCGGCTGTCAGTGGTGCCTTGGGCAAGCCTGCATGCTCCGGTGCCGTCACGCGGCGCAGTATACCGGAACAGGTCGAAGCGCAGGAACTGGCGCAGGCCAGATGCGCAAAACCTGCACTTTTCCTTTGACAAGCCTCTGCGCTCTTCTCAATATGGAGCTCATGGCCAGCAGTGACGCCTGATACGATGCACGCATGACCAATATCGAAAAGATCAGCCAGTGGAATCGGGACATGTCCCGGGCCATTGCGACACAGGGCACCGACAACTTCTTCCCGGAACTGATCAAGGCAATCAAGGGCCAGGTCAAGATTGACTATCCCCAGGTCTGGCTTTATCACCGCGATCTCCCGCCCAAGGTTTTGTACCACGAGATCCCACCCGAAGCAGTAGCCGACCAGATTGACGACTATCTCGATGGCCCCTACAGGGAAGACCCCTTCTTCCAGGCTTCGATCAACCAGCCTCGAGCGAAGATCTACCGCCTGGGGCGGGTCAGCATGGGGAAACTGGAGGAGTCCACCTACTACCGCAACTACTATGCCGACACCGGGACGGTTGACGAAGCCATTTTCCTATCCAAGTTGCGCGGGGGTAATGTCATCAACATCAGCATGATGCGTCTGCCTGAGAATGGTCCCTTCACCGACGAGGAGTACGAGGCACTTTATGTGTTGGCCGAGCCAATATCAGAGCTCATGCGGGCCCACAGTGAATGGGATGAATTCGCCGTCTCGCACTTGATACAGCCAGGCATTGACCATCAGATCGAGCTGGCATTCCAAACCTTTGGCGAATCCCTGCTATCTCCGAGAGAGAAGGATGTCCTTGAGCTGATGCTGCGCGGTTACGGCACGGACACCACGGCGGAGCGGCTCAAAATCGCCGTGGAAACCGTGCGCCGCCACCGCAAGAGCATTTATCGCAAGCTGGACGTCAACTCCCAGACCGACCTGTTCTCTTTGTTCATCAACGCGATGTCCTGCCTTGGCGAGGCAGGCGGCGAAGACCCGCTCAAGGTCTATATGGCGCCCACCTGGGGCTAGGCCCCCAGAGCCCGCGGCTCCTGCCCTATTGGGGGCATTGCCTCAACGCGGGCCACCGCCGATAGTAGGCAGTACCGCTTACACAACAATATCCTATGCCCTCTCCAGAAGCGGACTGGTTCCTACGAGCCCATCCCCAGATCACCACGATCGAGGCTCTGCTGCCCGACTGTAATGGTATTTTGCGCGGCAAATGGTTGCCGAGGCACAAGCTGGCCAAGATTTTCGACGGCGAGTTGAAGCTCCCCAAAACCGCCCTCAGCCTCGACATCTGGGGCCGGGACGTCGAAGAGCTGGTCTTCGCCACCGGCGATGCCGACGGCATCTGCCATCCGGTAGACGGCTCGCTACTGCCTGTACCCTGGTCTCCTGATGGCCAACATGGCCAGGTCCTGCTGCGCATGCACGATGGCGATGACAGCGCCTATATGGGTGACCCACAGCATGTCCTGGAAAACGTCATGCAGCGCTTTGCGGCTCAGGGCTGGCGCCCGGTCGTCGCTGCCGAGCTAGAGTTCAGCCTGGTGCATTGGAACAACTCGACCCCCGAGCATACCTGCCCCGCACCCGCCGGGTCCGACCCGGTAGGTGGCAATCTCTACGGCCTCGATGTCATGCACAACAACGCCGACATGATGGAGGATCTGCGCATCGCCTGCGAAGTACAGGACCTGCCCTACGACGGTGTGGTTAAGGAGTCGGCGCCGTCACAGTATGAAATCAACATGCACCACGTGGACGACCCGGTGCTGGCGGCGCGGCAGATTCTGCTCATGAAACGGCTGATCAAGGGCGTGTGCGCCAAGCATAAATTGGTAGCCAGCTTCATGCCCAAACCCTTTCAGGAGGAAGCCGGCAACGGCATGCATGTGCATTGCAGCCTGCTCGACAATCAGGGCCAGAATATCTTCGACGATGGCGGCAAAACCGGCACCGATCTGCTGCGCCAGGCGATCGCCGGATGTCTAAGCCATATGGCCGAATCCATGGCCCTTTTCGCACCCAGTTACAACGGCTACCGGCGCTTCCAGGCCGGCAGCCACGCGCCCACTTTCGCCACCTGGGGCTATGAGAACCGCACCGTTGCCGTGCGCGTGCCCGCTGGCAATCCGGCGGCGCGGCGACTGGAACACCGGGTCGCAGGCGCCGATACCAACCCCTACCTGCTCTTTGCCGCCCTGCTATCGGGCATGCTGGATGGTATGGAGCGTCAGCTTGAGCCCAGCGAGGCAGTGACCGGTGACGGCTACGCGGTGCAGAATCAGCCTGTACTGCCCACCTACATGCAGGACGCCGTCGCGCTGTTCAGCCAATCAGACTTTATCCGTGACTACCTCGGCACCGAGCTGCAACGCATCTTCACACTGACCAAGGAGCAGGAAATCGCCGAGTTTCGACGCCGCGTAACCACGCTCGAATACCAGACCTACCTCGAGAAGCTCTAGCGCCGCCGGGAACCGAGTGCTCTGACGACTGTCTATACTATTAGACACTTACGCAGTGGGCTTCAACGCGCCCGCTGTTCCTGAAACGGCCAACGACAAACGGATACATACGAACAAAACCTGCAAGCACATGGCGAACGTGAACCCGATATTCCAGCACTGGCGCAAGCTGCTCGCGACACTGCTCGCGGCGGTGCTGGTTTTTGCCTCACTGGCCACCAGCCGCCTGACGGCGGGCCCGGCGGAGGATGAGGGCTGCGGTTCATGGCGTGAGGATATCGAACTCGACGGTATTCTTGGCGAGTATGTCGACATCCTCAGCTGGAATATCCAGAAAACCAGCAACGATGGCTGGCAACTGGATCTGGCCCGCCACGGGGCCGGTGTCCACCTCGCTTTCCTGCAAGAGGCCGCACTGGACGCACCGCTGGTTGAAACCCTGGACAGCACCAGCCACAAGAGCTTCGCGGCGGGCTATACCACGGCCAGCCAGGCCACCGGCGTCATGACCCTGAGCAGAGGGGCGCCCAGCATCAGCTGCAACTATCAGACGCTGGAGCCCTGGCTGGGCACACCCAAGGCGACGGGTGTGACCTATCACCCGGTTGCGGGCCAGGAGCATCCGCTGCTCGCGGTCAATCTGCATGCGGTCAACTTTGCCATGGGCGTCAAGGAGTACCGCGATCAGATAAACACCATCAAATCTCTGGTGGCCAGCCACCCGGGGGCCATCATCGTGGCCGGTGACCTGAATACCTGGAGTGAACAGCGCCAGCGTGTGGTAGATGAGTTCATGGCCGAACACGGCCTGGAGCCGGTAACGTTCATACCAGACCTGCGCACCCGCTTCTTCGGCAGGGCACTGGATCATGTGTATATCCGTGGACTGGCCGCGGAGGAAGCCGAGGTTATCGAAGTCGACAGCTCGGATCACAATCCGCTACGCATGCGGCTGAGATTCAGCGAATGGACCGATTGATCCTTATTACGCTGGTCGCGGGCCTGGCCCTACCGGCGGCCGCGACCGATCAGGCGGAACGCGAGATCCAGCACCTGTTGAGTTTCGTCGAAGCCAGCGGCTGCACCTTCCATCGCAATGGCAGTGACTATGACAGTGCGGATGCCGCAGACCACCTGCGCCTGAAATACCGCCGTGGCGCTCGCTACGCCGATACCGCCGAGCACTTCGTCGATCGTTTGGCCAGCCAGAGCTCCTGGAGCGGCAAACCCTACAGCGTCAGCTGTGATGGCGACACCGAGCCATCAGGCGAGTGGCTACATCGGGAACTCGAGGCCTATCGCGTCAGCGCCTCTGGCGACTGAGCTTCAACCTCCGCTGCAACCGAGTTTGCCAGTGGCACGTGCTCCTGCTCCAGCCGGCGCACGAGGTAGAACACCGCGACGAGTGCAAGCGCACCGAAGATCACAGCGGCTACCGCTTCTCCGATCATCACGCCGCGGGCACCATACCACTGAGAGCCAAAGTAGACCGCAGGCATGACACCTAAAACCGCCTTGCCAAAATTGAAGGCCGTCGCCCAGCGCGGATGGTGCAGGTTATTGAAGCTGGCATTGGCGACAAACAGTGTGCCGTTGAAAATGAAGGCCCCAACGAGCCAGTGCGTGTAAAACAGAATCAGGTCGGCAGCCACCTCACTGGCAGAGAAGGCTTTGACGATGAAATCCGCGGCCAGCCAGAGTATGAGCCACATCAGCAGGACATAGCCGGCATTGAAAAGTAAGGCGTTGACGAGTGTTGAGCGCACGCGGTGATAAAGGCCGGCGCCTGCATTCTGGCCAATAATGGGCCCGACCGCGCCGGACAGCGCGAACACAGCGGCGAAGGCCACCGGGCTGATGCGCCCGAGAATTGCGGCTCCCGCTACGGCAGAATCGCCAAACTGGGACATGGTCCGCAGCACAAAGCTGTTGCCGATGGGCGTTGCCAGGTTGGTGAGCACAGCTGGGCCGGCGATTACCATCAAGGGCCGGATATCAGCGATAATTTCGGACAGCGTAACTCGGCTGGGTAGCCGGTGAACGAAGAACAGCGCGTTCACGGCGACTGCCAGCATCGCCAGTCGGCTGACCACAGAGGCCCACGCCGCTCCCTCCAAGCCCCAGCCGAAGGTAAAGATAAAGATCGGGTCGAGGACGGCATTGACCAGGGAGCCAATCAAGGTCACCCACATCGAGCGACGCGCGTCGCCGATTGCACGTATGGCCGCCGCCGATGCCATACCGAGCACCAATACGGGCATGGCGGGCAGCAGGATACCGGCATAGCTCACGGCATACTCGAGGGTTTGTCCACTGGCGCCAAGCAAAGCCAGAAGATCGCGCCGCCACGCCCAGGATAGGGCAGCGACGACCAGTGCGACCACGAAGCTCACCCACAGGCCACTGGAGCAATAACGGCGAGCCAGATCACGCCTTTGCTGGCCCTCGGAGCGGGCGACCAGAGCGCCCAGGGCGATCTGCAATCCGATACTGACTGATACCAGGAAGAAGATCAGCGTACCCGCATAGCCAACCGCCGCGGCCAGCTCTTGCTCCCCCAGTAATGTGAGGAAATACATGTCGATGAGGTCGACGCCGAACATGGCCAGCAGGCCAGCTGCAGATGAGCCGGTCATAACCAGGACATGGCGCATGGTAGAGCCGCGCGTGAAAACGGCGCGACTCACGATAAGTGGCGCCGGTTAGCAGCAAGCATGGGACGCTTCCAACAGTGTAAACAAGGATAATACTGAAGATACGTGCTGCCTGTCGCCCCGGGCCACCGGTATGGCGTTTTCCACACTGGCGCCCCGCCCCCTGGCCTGCCAGACTGTGACCTTGTGCAGAGACTTCCTGCGCTGAAAACGCTACCATTCGCGATCCTTTTATTTGAGGCACCTGGCTAACATGACTGACGTTGTCGCCAACAAGGAACCCGGGCAAAAACCGCCGCTAACGCGGATCAATGTGGCCATTTTCGTGGGCTTACCTCTCCTTGCGTTGATACTGGTGCCGTTTTGGGGCATCTACCACGGCTATGACAGCTTTCAATGGCTGTGGGCGCTGGCCTTCCTCTACCTGAACGGTCTGTCGATTACCGGCGGCTACCATCGCCTTTGGTCCCACAAGGCCTACGAGGCACACCCGGCCCTCAAATGGTTCTACGCTCTGTGGGGCGCGGGCGCTCTGCAGAACAGCATTCTGATCTGGGCCTCGGACCATCGTCGCCACCACCGCCACGTCGATGACAACGAGCGCGACCCCTACTCGGCCGGGCGCGGGCTCTGGTTCAGCCACATGGGCTGGATGCTGCGCGATTACTCGACCAATACCGAGGACTTCAGCAACGCTCGCGACCTCGAACGCGACCCGATAGTCATGTTCCAGCACCGGCACTACGTCGCACTGACGGTGCTCATGAACGTAGGCCTGCCACTTTTGCTGGGCATCTGGCACGGCGACATCATCGGCACGGTACTGCTGGTGGGCCTGGCGCGCCTGGTGCTCAATCATCACGTGACCTTCTTTATCAACTCGCTGGCACACTACTGGGGCAGCCGCCCCTATACCGAGACGAACAGCGCCCGGGATAACGGCTTCCTGGCCTTCCTGACCTACGGCGAGGGCTACCACAACTTTCACCACATCTTCCAGACTGACTATCGCAACGGCATTCGCTGGTACCAGTGGGATCCCACCAAATGGCTCATCGCCCTGTGCGCGAAGCTCGGGCTCGCGCGTAATCTGGTACGCGTACCCGATTTCCGCATCCAGCGCGCGATTCTGGATACCCAGTTCCAGCGGGCGCGCAACAAGCTGGAGGCTACGCACAACTCGGCTTCACTGATGGATCGCCTGGAGCGCGAGTACCAGCTCTTCACCGACTCTGTTAATCAGTGGAAAGAACTGCAGGCGGAGCGTCTGGAGGCGAAAAAGGCTGCCCTCGGCGGCGCCCTTGAGGAAGGTCGCAGCGCTTTATCCGATAAATGGCAGCATGCCGCGCTACGCACCAAGCTCAAAGAGCTGGAATACTCTCTCAAGATGCAGCGCAAGCGATTGGCGCTGCTAATGCAGGAGGCACAACTGCAGGCCCAGGCTGCCTGACGCAGGTTCAGTATCGTGTTCACTGCCCCGGGTGATCCTCTGCAAGGGTCCCACCGTACACCTGCAGTATGGTATGGTCCTGCCACTTCCGAGACCGCGCAGACGGAGCAAGCTATGAGCGACAGCGTATTCGATTTTTCCTGTAAGACCGCCGGCGGCGCCGACCGCGCCCTCGAGGAATTTAAAGGCAAGGTGCTGCTGGTAGTTAACACCGCCTCCAAGTGCGGCTTCACCCCTCAATTTGCCGGGCTCGAATCCCTCTACGAAGAGTACAAAGAGCGTGGGCTTGAAGTTCTGGGCTTCCCCTGCAACCAGTTCGGCAAGCAAGACCCCGGCAGCAACGACGAGATTCAGGAGTTCTGCCAGCTGAATTACGGCGTCAGCTTCCCGATGTTCGGTAAAATCGAGGTCAACGGCGCGGGCGCCGACCCTCTGTTCAAACATCTCAAGGCCGAAGCCCCGGGCATGCTCGGCAGTGAGGGGATCAAGTGGAACTTCACCAAGTTCCTGATCGACGGCGAAGGCAAGGTCGTCAAACGCTATGCGCCCTCCACCAAGCCTTCAGAAATAGCCTCCGACATAGAATCATTGCTCGCCTGAGCCTTTTTCTGCGCGGCTTACTGCCAGCCACGCTCGGCGTGCTGCTGGCACATCCCTTGAGTGCGCAAGATCCGCTACAGCGGTCCCGCGACAGGCTGGACACGGACGTTCGTAATAGCGACATCGGCGCGGGCTACGCGCAGATGCTCAATTTCTTTGTTGACCCCAGCATCAGCGCGTCTCGACTCGACGCCGATGACGGCACACGCTACGACGTCTTCAAGCTTCCACTGCAATACGAATTTGCCTTGGACGAGAGGGACTGGCGCATAGCTGTTCGAGGCACCCTCAGCCACGCGGCGGCCGAGAACGAGTTCAGCCTGGCGGGCTTTGATGACATTGACGGCACATGGGAAGCAGACAGCGCACAGTTAGGCCTTGGCGTGATTCTGCCTGCCGGTGAATACTTTTCCTGGTTTCTGTCGGGTCAGTTTGGCATCAGCCGCCTGGAGAATGACACCGACTACGGCGGACCGGGCGCCCAGGCTATTTTCGCACCCCTGCTGGACGGCATCTTGTTCAACTGGGAAACGAACGCGCGCATTCTAGGCCTGGGGGTGGGCCTGGACTACAAGCGCCGCTTCGCCGAAATGTATGACGCCCGCATCACTACTCGATTTTCTTACAATCAGATAGAGAGCTATTCGGAGTCTCGGGACCTGCCCTCATTTCGAGAGGAGACCGGTACCTTATCAGTCTCTGCCGATATCGATCACCCATGGAGCCTGTCGCTCGGCTCCCTGCCGCTGTTCGGAACGGTTCACCTTGGCGCAAGCGCCTTCACCGGCCAAAACCGCAACGTTCTCGGCTTCACTCACTTTTACCTTGCTGGCTATTCTGTCGGCCTGAACGTGGCCGAGACCAATCGCTTCTTTGAAGCCTTCAGCCTTGGCGCGCATGTCAACTTCGGCGGCGACGTAGACGGCTATTCGCTGCGATTTGCCTGGCGTTTAAAGTAATTTCGTTTTAGCTGACATTTGTTACCCTGTACGTCTGATCGCAGTGATCACGCCTCAACAGATGTGTTTGATAAAAAAACCTGGAAGCGGTCACTGCCTAGCCAATTATTTTTGCCTATATAGAGACCATCAATGAGAACCCGAATACTCCTGTGCCTTTCTTTCGTGCTGGCGGCCGCGCCCTTTAGTGCCATGGCCCAAGACCGCGTCATCATGCAAAACGGCGATATCATCAGCGGCAACATCTCCCTGGTAACCGACGAAGAGATTCTGATCGAGCCCAGCTACACCGATGAGTTCTCCATCGACGTAGCGGAAGTGGCGACCGTCGACATTGCAGAGCCCTTCGAGATTGAACTGAATGACAAAACCGAGTTGGACGCACGCCTGACCGTGGATAGCGTCGGCCAGCAGGTGCTGTTGACAGCAGACGGTGAGAGTCGGCCAATTGCGCTAAACGAACTTGCCGAGGCAGCGGAGCCTGAACCCTACTTCGACTGGTCTTTGAAAACTGACCTTAACGGCACCTATAACAGCGGTAACACTGACTCCGAAAGCACGCTGATTTTCGCCGACGGATCCGTGAAATGGGGTGATCACCGCCACCGCGCGGACTTCACTCTACGCAATGAGTCACTGGACGACGAAACGACCCAGGACCAAACACTGATCAACTACGACTACAGCTGGCTGTTCGCAAAGCCCTGGTTCGTGGGGGCCGGCCTGACTTATGAACGAGACCCTATCCGCGACCTGGACTATCGTTATACGGGAGGCCTGGTTTTTGGCCGCGACGTGTTTGACGATGCGAGCAAGTACCTGGGCATCAGCCTTGGCGCCGGTTACCAGGAGGAGAAACTCGGGGAGGAATCCATGGGCGGCAGCGTCGGCCTGTGGAATCTGCGCTACGAGCACGCGCTGCTCGACTGGATGGATTTCTTCCACACGCAGGCATTTACCTGGCAGTTCTACGGCAATGACAACGCGATATACAAGACCAATACGGGCCTGAGTTTCGACCTCATCAGCGATCTCTACTTCACCGCCTCCTACCGTTACGACTACGAGACTGAGCCCGCTGAAGGGCGCAGCCAGGATGATTCCACGCTGGCCTTTGGCGTCGGCTACAGTTTCTAGACGCAGTTGGACAGCCGCATTCGTTCAATCTGGCGCGTCTCAATACGCCTGCTCGCCAGCCTGCTGCTGGCCGCCTGCGGTCAATCGGCTCAAGAACAGGCTGGCGCAACCAACGGCTCGGCTGAGGGTTCAGGCGCGGCACCAAACTTCGTCGTTTTCGTGCTGGACGATTGGGGCTGGCGTGACTACGGCGCCAAGACGGCTGGCGTGATCACGCCGAATATCGATCATATTGCTAGCACAGGTTTTCGCTTTGATAACGCCTTCCTGACCACCAGCAGTTGCTCACCCAGCCGAGCCAGCATGCTCTTGGGCCGCTATCCTAGTGCAACCGGGGCACCAAACCTCCACGATCCCGTACAGGCAGACTGGGCCAGTCTGCCGCAGGCGTTAGCAAGCGCCGGATACCACACAGTTGCCGCAGGCAAGTGGCACCTTGGCCTCAAGCTCAAGTCCGCCTTCGACAGCGTTACGGCTTCAGCCGCTGAATCCAACGCGGAGCACTGGGCAGACATGCTGGCGAAACGGCCGCAGGACGAGCCCTTTTTCTTTTGGTTCGCAAGCTTCGACCCTCATCTGCCGCACGAGGCTCCGCCCGCGTTTCGCGTCCATGCGCCGAGCGATATCACGGTTCCACCCTATCTCGTGGACTCACGCAAGAGCCGCGAGTCCTTGGTCGCATACTTCGACGAGGTCCATCGTATAGACTACTACATCGGCGAGGTGATCAAGGCCCTCGACACCCAGGGGGTACTGGAAAACACATGGATTTTCGTGTTGGCCGACAACGGAGCCCCAACACCTTTTGCCAAAACAACGCTCTATGACTCTGGCATCAAAACACCCTTGCTTGTGCAAGGCCCCGTGGGTAGCGGAAACTACACCGGGCTGGTAAGTTCCATTGATCTCGCACCCACCATCCTTGACCTGGCGGGCCTTGGCAGTCCCGCAGACTTTCAGGGTATATCTTTCAAGGCCGCATTCTTCGAACACGACTATCAACACAGGGACTATGTCTACGCGGAGCAGAACGCACACGGAACACTACGCAACCACACCGCCATTCGTAGTAAAGATTTCCTGCTGATTAAAAACTACACCCGGTCTCGGGCGTGTGCGCTGTCGATGACGCCCCTGGTTAATGACCTAAGAGCCGCCGCTAGAGTGGGCACAGCCACGCCCCTTCAGCGCCTGTGTCTGGACCCCTTACCCGCAGTACAGCTATTGAAGAACGGACAGCCCGGTGCCGAGACCAGGAATCTGGCCGATAACCCCGATTTTCAGGCTGTTCGGACATCGCTCGAGGCCCGCCTGGAAACCTGGGAGCAGACTTTCAGGGATGGCGCCTGCAACGATTGGGGCTGTTCGGGGAGCGGGACTTAAAGGGGGCCGCCCGTGTCGGGCCGCGCAGGTCCGCACGAGCCCTCAGTGACCATGCGATTATATTAAGAAATGGTGACCCAGAGGGGAGAAATCTCGAACCCTGGTCACCACCAGTTATCAGGATGGAGTGAAGCAGACAAAGAACAAAGTTGTAGAGGCCCGCTCTGGAGATTCAACCGTAGCTTTTGAGAGTTCAGTACGCTAGCAGAGTGGACGGATTACCTTGAGAAAGTCGTCCCCTATATCCATGGAGGTCCGAAATGATTTTCTCCGAGGATACAGGGTCGCAGCTTCACTAGAATTTCAATACCGCAAGCAACACGATACATATTGACCCAAGTTACGTCACCTCCTCTTTTATACTCATAAGAGCGTAGAAAAGCGACAGTACCTGGAAGGGCAACGAAAGCACAAGCTGTCAGCAAATCTGATTCAGCTCTGGATTACGCAATTCGAATCAAGTGAATTGAATCAGGATCGAGCCGCTCAATCGTTCAACTCATAGCATGACCCGAGACTGAGGCATTGGAACCCAAGGTAGGTCAGCTTACAGTAGGAATAGATCAACTTAAAAAAAACCTCCATCACCACTGGACGAGATCGACAGCGACGACTTATTGGTAGTGAGCGGCCTAGAGCCTGCTCAATTCGAAGGGGGTGTCAGGTGATTAGTCTACCCCGCAGCACATACTACAGCCTGTCAGCGGCCAAGAAGCACGGGGTCACCGACGAGTACCTGGTTGAATAGACAAGCGGCATCAGGGACGAGTTCTCTGGGTATGGGTGCCGGCGCGTCACTCGTGAACTACCCAGCTAGAGCATTCGAGTTAATCACAAAAGAGTCGTCTGAATCATGCAGGAGCATGGCCTTTCAGCCGTGCAAAAGCCCAAAGTCATGGCTACGCCTGACGGTTCTTAATCCCGTTTTCCCAACTTATGCGATCATCAGATTCCGGCGAGGCCTGATCTGGCCTGGGTAGGAGACACCACATATATGTGACTCCACAGCGGTTTTACCTATCTGGCTGCGCTACTAATTGCCTATAGCAGGAAAGTGGTCGGTTATGCACTGTCAAGGCGGATGGATACGGAGCTAACTCTCGCCGCTTTGAACGCCGCGTGTCTCAGCGCGAAGCTTCCGCCAAGGACGTGCATACACCACACTGACAGAGGAAGTCAGTATGCAAATGCCAAGTACCGGCGGGCTTTGCAAGACTACGGTTTGACCGGCTCTATGAGCGCGTCTAGAAACTCGTACGACAATACTCAAGCAGAGAGCTTCATGAAGTTGGGAAGGTTTATCTTGATCGATACGAGTGGTTTCGAGACGTCGTTTCCAGGCTGCCCAGGTTCATTGAAGATGTTCACAGTGCGAAGTGTATGCATTCAGCGTTGGGCTATATGTCGCCCAACCATTTCGAGAAAGTACTTGCTCGGCAAAGGGCTTAATATTTGAGAGGACGCTGGTCCAATCTCACGGGTTAACTCCCGCTTTAAGTGCAAATCAACACCTTGTATCTACCCCAGTTCATTGGATAGCTCGGCTGAAGGCCTCGGCATAGTCCAACAAGAGCGCTCTGCTCTCTTGTCAGGTCCTCGCCAGCCAAGATGATACGAAAGAGCGCAGATCAATAAATTACAAGCAAAAACATCTTCCGTTCTGGACTAATAAGCTTCGTGGAACGTTAATATGATGCTACTGTCCCGGTCTTGTCGACTATAGAAGCGTTAGAGGTATTTGATGATAGAAAAGGATCAGGTTCTTTCGTCCTCACAAAAAAGCTACCTCTTCAACGAGTTTGATCGTTTTTTACAGACTAGCGAGACTGGCAAACTAAAGATACTCGGTAAAGACAGACTAGCTACGAGGCTCAACACGCGCCATAGCGGCCTATTGCTTTCTAACGAGGACTTAATCGCAGGGAAGAATGTGCTCGACCTAGCTAGCCATGATGGTCGTTGGAGCTTTGCAGCGCTAAAGGTTGGGGCAAAACACGTAACTGGGATTGAACACAAACCGCGACTGATCCGCAAAACGACCGCAAACTTCGAGCATTACGCGGTAGATACAGACAGCTACCAATTCATTCAAGGCGATATATTCGAGCATATACCAAAAGTTACGCAGAGAATTGATACTGTATTCTGCTTCGGCATCTTCTATCACATCTCCCATCATATGCACCTCTTATCACAGATAGATTCCCTAGGTGTGAGGGGTCTTATTCTCGATACCGAGATCGTAAAATGAGACGCCCCAGTGATTGAGTGGTCGGAGGAAGGTAAAGGCTCCGGTAAAAGTATACGAGGCAAGCCAAGCCTCGCTGGCCTGATCATGATGTTGGAGTACTATGGCTGGAGCATCGAGTTATTTGATTGGGCTAAGTCGGGACTGATAGATGGTGAAGCGGCACAACCACGCTACCTCGCTGGAACGCGTGTAACTTTGAGGTGTACTCGTTAGTTTCTACTTGGACAGACAGTCTAGGACTGGCGACGCTACTTGAGTGTCGCACAGCGCAAGTCCGGCGCGTTGCACAGTGGTGCATCGTTCTAGGAGTTATCGGAGAGCTTCCGGAATCTACGCGCCCAGTTGCTCAGGTGACCAGGGGGAGACCGGGGGGGGGGAGGTCAATACGAGCAAATGTATCGAACCGCGATGGTGTTTTTAGAAAACCCATAAAAATCAGCGACTTAGATCGCTTTGAGGATAAGCGGGCAGTGCGGAAACTGCTGCTTTCAGACCGCAATGTATGTGATCGAAGTGTCCTGTATCGAACACCGAGAGTATCCCTACCTTTCAAGGCATTAGGCTATTCAAGCGCTTAATAATCAAATGGTGCCGAAGGCGGGACTTATCGGGGCCGCCCAGGTCGGGCCGCGCAGGTCCGCACGAGCCCTCACTGATCGTTTTTTTCCTTTTAAAAATGGTGCCGAAGGCGGGAAACGGCACCAGTATACACATCTCAGGCCGTTGTGGCCGCCTGTACTGGTATTTGTCTTCCATTCGTGAAAGTCTTGCACTCTATATGCTACACAAACATGCTACACAAAGCAGATGAGAAGAGCCGGTCCCGGAAGAAACATCGTTAAGCGGTACAACACCTGGTTCTACCGTCGGAGAGTGCCGTCCGACCTTGTGGGCGATTTAGGCAAGCGAGAGTACACGAGGTCTCTGGAGACCGACAGCGAGGCCATTGCGCTTCGTAAGGCAGCAGCAATCAACGTACAGCTTGACCGTGAGTGGGACCAGATACGCGCACTGCTCAACCCGCAGGCACCCGACACGCTTCTGACTGAGAAAGACGCTGAACTTAGGGGGCGCGAGCTGAGGGACTGGGTCGCTGCAGGGAAGCTGGATGCCAACGTAGCACCACTAATCATGTCCGATGAGATCGAAGCCCTAGCTGAGAGAATCCCTAATCTCGACTTGGAGAAACTCAAAGCCGCCTCCGAGCTTGCATCCGTTGGCAATATCGGCAAGGTCCTGCTCTCCGAGCTATGGGCCGAACACGAAAGAATGTGTGAAGCCGCGGACCTGCGCCGATCAACCATCAACCAACGGAAGAGCATGCTCGATGACTTCAAGAGTGTGACAGGGGACCGCTTCCTGCACCACTACACCCCCGAGACCTGCGAGAACTACGTGGTCAACGAGCTGTTACCCTCCTGCACATCAAGGCGAACCGCAGAGAACAAGGCCGTCGGATTACAAACCATATTCAAAACCGCTGTGGACCGGCGGTGGCTGACGAGCAATCCTTTCGTAGGCATGCCCAAGATAGCTAAGGGCTCTACGAGGGGGCGGCGGAAGAAGGAAAGCCGGAGATCATGGAGCGCTGACGAGCTGGCTAAAGTCCTCGACACGAACACCAAAAGCAAACACCGGCAACGCATATATACCATGATCCTTCTCGGCGCCTATACCGGGATGCGACGAGAGGAGATCGCCGAGGCAAGAGCAGAGCACCTACGGGACTGCTTCCTGTTCATTCCCGAGGCGAAGAACGAGAACAGCCAGAGAAACGTTCCAATACCCAAAGCCATTCAATCGCTGGTGGAGCACCTGGCGGGCAAGACTGGCGACGGATACCTGGTAGAGGGCCTTGAGCGCTCAGGCGACGACCAGAAGCGTGGCAAGATCATCGGGAACAGGATTATCGACCACATCCGCACAGCGGGGCTCGGCGGACAGGTTATGTTCCACGGCCTACGGAACACCTTCATCGATTTGATGAGGAATGCCGGGATACCACCGCACGAGATGTCTGAGATCGTGGGACACGCCCAACAAGGCATGACACTGGGGACCTATAGTTCGGGCACGGATTTGAAGAAACTCTACGCTCTTGTCGAGCACTTAGAATTCCCAGAGCCTGCCGTCAGCACAGCGGCCGCAAGGATCGCCGAATTGATGGGGGACTAGCCCGGCCCTGCAGGAACGTCCTGTGCTACGCTTCCCAACTACCGCCCGATGGGAAACGGGAACCGCATGACTGACGAGCCCGACATTGAAAGGATTAATCGCCGCCAAGCAAGCTCTGGGCGAGTTTCCTACGGAGACCCCGTCATACTCCATGAAACATCACGGTCAAGAGTCCAAATGGTGCCGTGGTTCATTCCGCATTCCGACTGGACTGAACTAGCGATCAAGCTACAAAGCTTCACGAAGCCCGCTGGGGCGCTTGGGTGGGTACTGACTGAGGACAAGTCAGTCAATCTGCAAGGCACCGCGACCGAGAAGCTGCTTCGGGCACTGCAGACCCACCTGCAAGTCGCAAACGAGGATAGCGACGGGCAGTACATACTTCTCAGGGTAGAAGACGGCACGGCCGACATTGCAGGGTACGACCCCGAACAAGTAGCCAACGCCCTCACTCGCGTGCTCGCTCAGAGCGACATAGTCAACCACCTCCAGAACGTCGAACTCTCGGACGAGCTTGTCAACTCACTCAGGGGCGCCATCAGGCTGCGCGAGATGCAAGCGGCTGTAGCACAGCTGAGGCTCATGCTGGAGTCCGAGGAAAACGACGAGCAAAGCTATCAAGCTTGGTGCGAACAGCACTCCTGGGCGTTCGGCAACGCCTACGTCATGAACGATGCAGTCCGCAATATATCTGCGAGCGACAACATAGACCTCCTGCTGCCCAATGTATTCGCTGGCTATCGAGACATCGTGGAGCTGAAGCGACCGAATATGACAGTGCTTCGCTATGACGAAAGCCACCGGAACCACTACTGGTCTGCTGAGGTCTCGAAAGCAATAGGCCAATGTCATAGATATCTGGATGTACTGCACGAAGCGGCTGCGACAGGGCTTCGGGACCACCCTGAGATCGTAGCGTACCACCCCCGAGCCATCATAGTGATAGGGCGCTCAAACGACTGGGACATGAGCATGCTCAAGGGGCTCCACGGCCTTAACTACCGGCTGAGCAGCGTGACCATTATGACCTACGACCAGCTACTTGCTCAGGGGGAACGCCTGTTGCATATGGTGCAGCCTGAGGACGCTCCCATTGAGGTCGATACCTCCGAGGAAGTGGACTAAGACCCTTAACCTCGGCCGCCCTCTACACGACCAAGTAGAGCGGCTAATCGGAGATGTCTTTGAGCCGACGGCCATCGACCATCGTGCGCAGCAGCACTTAAATCGTACAGCTAGGCCTTTTTCTAACAGAAGGCGTCAGACTCTCGAATCTCACTCTCCCTCAAAACAACAAGCTATATCTGTTAACAAACCTGGCCGCACTGGTCAATTGACACTGCCTGTGACTTGGACTCTTTTCAGCGTGGACGCGTTGTCCCAGGCGACAAATTAATATGAATGAAAACACCCATCGATTGAGCGTGCCCTGCCGGGCTTGCATCCGCAGCCTTATTCTAGTGAACTTTGCTTCTGGTCCGTTCAGAGAAGTTGGTTTATGAGGCGCACTTTTAACGGCTACAAGTCTCAAAAGACGTCTGTCCACGACGTAGACCCAGACCAAGTTCCACTCGACATAGTCACTGAGATTGTTCTGCACGGCAAGTTGCCGTGCGTAATTTTGATGCCAGATTCACTCTCCCAGGACAGAAAAGCGACGGAGAACGATCCTATTGCTATCAAATTTGGTAGATACATGGCGGAGCTTCGGTTACGAAAGCTAGGAAACGAAGATCAACGGCGCTGGGGAATGAGCGCATACATAGAGGACATGTTCGGCGATTTAACTTACTCAGTATTTCAGTTAAAAATTCACTCGTGTAATGATCTAGAGCATCCACTTAACCACGTCGTGTGCGACGAAAACAATAATGTCGACGAAGACCGCGTAACTCAGCTAGGCGCACACCTCATAAATCGCTTTCTAGACATTTATCGCGATCGACATGGAAATAGTAAAGACTGGATTCCTCAGATGACCTATAAACGGCTAAGTCCGTGGCATCATAGCAGCGCAAGAAATCGGCGAGGCGATCCTCTTTGGGGCCTAGCCGTTCTGGATTATCGAGGAACAGGTGTCGGCCTTGGAACGGATTTACCAGAGCAGGAACGCGTGATCATGCAAGCGCTTCTCTACCATGACTTCACAATCGAGCAAACTGCGAGGTACATGCAACTTACTAATAGATACATTGCTCTAGGGGATTTCTCCACCTCTTGCGTTATGCTCGCCACATCGGTTGAAAGCTGGATTTTTCGAGAGGTTAGGAAGTCTCTAAGAAAGAAAGGGCTGAGTGAGGACGAGATCGAGTCGATGCTCACAAAAGTTGAGGGAGGTAAAATTAAAAATGTTTCTAAAGAGGATGCCCTATCGGCTGTGCTTGGAGATAAGAGTTTCAAGAGTTCACATGAGTATCAACGCTACCTTGATAATGTGGTCGAAGTTAGAGATTCGATAGTCCACGCAAGACTTGTAGAGTTAGACCAGGCCTCCATGAATAGAATGATCAGGGTCACAGATCGGTTGAAGGAGTATCTGTCAAACCGACTGCAATCTGCCTGAGGGCACAAATCGGGAACGAAATCATAAGCACAGGCACTGCCGGTGCAGCGCAAGGCCGCTCCCTCGAGTTTTGAGAGCAGCGAGAGCGACCGTGTGCTCCTCTGTAATCCCCCCAATAATCCGCAGAGGTTATGGGTAGAGAATTCCACTATGATGAATGAAAGGAGTTTTCTATGCGACAGTCCCGATTCAGCGATAGCCAAATCCTGGCGAGTCTGAAACAGAATGAACAGGGTGTATCAGTCCCTGATCTGTGCCGTGAGCACGGCATGAGCCAAGGCCTCTTCTATAAATGGCGATCCAAGTTTGGCGGCATGGACGCCTCAATGATGAAGCGCCTTAAGGAGCTTGAAGAGGAGAACAGGCGTCTCAAGAAGATGTATGCCGAGGAGCGCCTAAAGGCGGAGATTCGCCAGGAGGCCCTCGAGGGAAAGTTATAAAGCCATCTCAGCGCAAAGAGATGGCGAAGTCGGCGGTAACGCGCCACGGGATCAGTATCCGCTTTGCTTGCTTGTGTCTCGGGCTCAGCGAGTCCTGTTACTACTATGAGCCAGTCCTGTCGTCCGAGAATGAGGAGATTGCGGATTGGTTGTTGCGATTGACTACCGCGCACAAGCGCTGGGGCTTCGGGCTGTGCTTTTTGTATCTGCGGAACGTAAAGGGCTATGGCTGGAATCATAAGAGAGTCTATCGGATATATAGGGAATTAGAGCTGAATTTG
>JBCDJG010000070.1:0-23022 GCA_038748065.1 Pseudomonadota bacterium | reverse complement strand
TCGACAACGAACACTGCGAAACTCGATCAAGGCCACCGGTGTCGGCCTGCACACGGGCGAGAAGGTTTATCTCACCCTGAGCCCGGCCCCGGTGGATAACGGCATCGTTTTTCGTCGCGTTGATCTCGATCCCGTCGTAGAAATTCCTGCGCGGGCCGAGAACGTTGGAGAAACAACACTTTCCACCTGCCTGATGGCCAATAACGAGCGTGTGTCCACGGTAGAGCATCTCCTGTCTGCCATGGCCGGGCTTGGCATCGACAATGCCTATATCGACGTCAGTGCCCCGGAAGTGCCAATTATGGACGGCAGTGCGGGCCCTTTTGTGTTCCTGATCCAATCCGCTGGGATCGAGGAGCAGAATGCAGCCAAGAAGTTCATTCGCATCAAACGACCGGTCACGGTGGAAGACGGAGACAAGGTCGCCAGCTTTCTCCCCTTTGATGGCTTTAAAGTCTCCTTCACCATCGATTTTGACCACCCCGTTTTTCGCGATCGCACTGCCCACGCCGAGGTCGACTTCTCCACCACCTCCTTTGTCAAAGAAATCAGCCGAGCCCGCACCTTCGGCTTCATGCACGAAATCGAATACCTTCGCTCCAAGGGCCTGGCCCAGGGCGGCAGCGTCGATAACGCCATCGTGGTCGATGAATACCGCATCCTCAACCAGGATGGCCTGCGCTATGACGATGAGTTCGTGAAGCACAAGGTGCTGGACGCAATCGGCGACCTTTACCTCCTCGGTCATAGCCTGATCGGCGAGTTCCGCGCTTACAAGTCCGGACACGGCCTGAACAACGCATCCTTACGGGCCCTCATCGCCCAGACTGACGCCTGGGAAATGGTGACCTTCGACGACGAAGCCACCGCCCCTATCTCCTACACCACTAATCCTGTTGCAGCTACGGCCTGATTTAAATATCGGCAGGGTGCTTTAAGAGTCGGTCCTAAGCCCGAACGTTGGGCTGTGGGGACCGCCAAAAGCAGACGCACCCGAAAAGAGGGGCGGGCCCTCCTTGTCAGGCTTGGCCTCGGCCATCCATGGCCTCAGACATCCCCACAGCCCAACGTTCGGCCTCAGGCCCTCGTTCGAGCATCGAATCGAGTTATCTGCCTGACCGGAAGTGAACGATGAGAGTCGATCATACTGGGATCGGGCCTGTGCACCGGCGGGTAGTGGACGCTACTAAGCACTATCCGGTGTGTTCAATCTTTGATCAATTTCGCAGAAGTGGCGTGGAAATTGCGAGCATCGTGTGGCAATATTGCGCGCTCATTCTGGCTTTGAGGTTAAAAAGCCTCAAAGTTGCAATGAAGATTACGCTATTACTCCCCATGAAAGTCATCTTTATCAACCGCAAGCACGGCGGGTCACGCGTCGTCGAACTGGGCCGGTGGTCCAGGGCCTTGGTATCGCTGTGCTGCCTCGGCCTGCCGCTTGGGCTCGTGGGTGTCGGTTATGTCGTCGGCCAGGCGACAGAGTCTCGAGCACTTGGCGAAGCCTCTCTTGATAGCTTGCAGGATGACCTGCAGCAGCAGGGTCGCGATCTTGCAGCGCTGAAACAGCAGGCCGGGAACCGCCTTCAGGCGCTGGGTATGAACCTCGCTGAATTGCAGGCTCGGATGACTCGCCTGGACGCATTGGGTGAGCATCTCACCAACATGGCGGATCTGGACGAGGGCGAGTTTGATTTCAGCCAGCCGCCGGCACTGGGTGGCCCCGTTTACGAGGTGGTCGACTTCAGCTTCGATGCGGCAGACCTTGAGGGCGAACTCGGCGCCTTCGAGCGCAAGCTCATTGATCGTGAACAGCAGCTGGACGTGCTCGAAACCCTGCTCAACAATCGCAAGCTGGATGATCAGGCCTGGCTCTCCGGACGGCCAGTAGAAAAGGGTTGGATCTCATCTTATTACGGCATGCGCACCGACCCCTTTACCGGGCAGCCAGCGATGCACCAGGGCATAGACTTCGCGGGCAAGGAAGGTGCCAATGTCATCGCGGTTGCTGGCGGCGTGGTCACTTACACCGGGTCGCGTAATGGCTATGGCGAGCTCGTCGAGATTTCCCATGGCGATGGCTTTTTAACCCGCTACGCCCACAACAAAGAATTGCTTGTCGAACCGGGTGACCTGGTGCGAAAGGGCGAGCCCATTGCACTGATGGGTTCTACCGGGCGATCCACCGGCGCCCATGTCCACTTCGAAGTCTACAAGCACGGTCGACCGGTCGACCCCTCCAGCTATATCCGCCGCACGCGGCGCTGAGCCAACACCTCCCTGATCCTGTATGCTGGCCGCGGCCGGCCTGTTCAATTTTCCGAATGATGGAATCTCCATGATTGGCAACACGATGAAGAAAGTCTTCGGCACGCGCAACACGCGCGAGCTGAAGCGTATGGGCAAGGTGGTCAAGAAAATCAATGCCATGGCGGAAGACATGGCCGCGCTCTCTGATGAGGAGCTTGCCGCAAAGACGGATGAGTTCCGTGAGCGCCTGCAGGGCGGCGACACACTGGATGCTATTCTGCCGGAGGCCTTCGCTGTAGTACGAGAGGCGGGCGAGCGCGTCCTTGGCATGCGCCACTTTGATGTTCAGCTCATCGGTGGCATGGTCTTGCACGAGGGCAAGATTGCGGAAATGCGCACCGGCGAGGGCAAAACGCTGGTGGCAACCCTGCCGGCATACCTGAATGCGCTCGCGGGTCGCAGCGTGCACCTGATCACCGTAAACGACTACCTGGCCAGCCGCGACGCGGCCTGGATGGGGCCGCTTTACAACTTCCTTGGCGTCAAAGTCGGCGTCGTGCGCTCCGGCCAGCTACCTGAGGAAAAGGCCGCCGCTTACGCCAGCGATATTATCTATGGCACCAACAACGAATTTGGCTTCGATTATCTGCGCGACAATATGGCCTTCACGCGCGAGGATCAGCTTCAGGGCGAACTCGCCTTCGCGATTGTCGATGAGGTGGATTCCATTCTTATTGACGAGGCGCGAACGCCGCTGATTATTTCCGGCGCCTCACAGGACAGCTCTGAGCTCTACAAGCGCATAAACCGGTTTATTCCCTCGCTACAGCCGGATATTGAGGAATCGGAAGGGCAGGGCCACTACACCGTTGATGAAAAGCAGCGGCAGGTGGAGTTGAACGAGGTCGGCCACGAGTATGTGGAAGAGCTGCTGACCAAAGATGGCCTGCTGAAGGAAGGCGATAGCCTGTATGCAGCCACCAACCTTAACCTATTGCACCATGTACACTCGGGTCTACGCGCTCACGTGCTGTTCCAGCGCGATGTTGAGTACATCGTACAAGATGGCCAGGTGGTGCTGATTGATGAGCATACCGGCCGAACCATGCCCGGCAGGCGATTGTCAGAGGGCCTGCACCAGGCAATTGAGGCGAAAGAGGGCGTGGCTATCCAGAGCGAGAGCCAGACCCTGGCCTCGACGACTTTCCAGAACTACTTTCGTATTTACGACAAGCTTGCGGGTATGACCGGCACAGCGGATACCGAGGCCTTCGAATTTCGCCAGATCTATGGGCTGGAAGTGCTGGTTATTCCGACCAACGTGAAACAGCAGCGAGATGACCTTAACGATCTGGTCTATCTGAGCGTCGAGGAAAAATTCGACGCTATCGTCGCGGACGTCAAAGACTGTATGGAGCAAGGCGCGCCGGTGCTGGTAGGCACGGCGTCGGTGGAGACCTCCGAGGAGCTGTCGCAGCGCTTCAAGAAATCGAAGATTGACCACAAGGTACTTAACGCCAAGTACCACGAGCAAGAGGCGGAGATCATCGCCCAGGCTGGCCGTCCCGGCGTGGTGACGATCGCCACCAATATGGCCGGTCGCGGTACCGATATTGTGCTCGGCGGCAACCTGGAGGCAGAGCTCAAGGCGGCCGGGAGTCCTGAGGGGGCAGAGGCCGACAAAATTCGTACTGACTGGCAAGGGCGCCACGAAAAGGTGTTGGAGGCCGGCGGCCTGCACATCCTTGGCACGGAGCGGCACGAATCGCGGCGCATTGATAACCAGCTTCGGGGTCGCGCAGGCCGTCAGGGTGATCCAGGCGTATCGCGCTTTTACCTGTCACTGGAAGACAACCTGATGCGTATCTTTGCCTCCGAGCGCGTGAAGAACTTCATGCAAGCCCTGGGCATGGAGAAAGGCGAAGCCATTGAGCACCGCATGGTCACGAATGCGATTGAAAAAGCACAGCGCAAGGTGGAGGGCCGCAACTTCGACATCCGCAAGCAATTGCTCGAATACGATGATGTGGCCAACGATCAGCGCAAGATTATCTACCAGCAGCGCAACGAACTGCTGAGCGACGATGACATCGAAGAAATGATCACTACCATCCGTGCCGATGTCGTTAACGAGGCGATCAGCAGCTACATCCCGCCCATGAGCGTGGAAGAACAGTGGGACGTACCCGGGCTCGAGAAACAGCTGGACGCCGAGTTCGCCATCGAACTGCCGATACAGCAGTGGCTGGACAGCGACGATAGCCTGCACGAAGAAGCCCTGCGGGAGCGAATAAGCGCCGAGGTGCAGTCAGCCTACGAAAGCAAGGCATCGGCTGTCGGTCAGGACATGCGCAAGATCGAGAAGCAGATCATGTTGCAGGTTCTGGACACCTTGTGGAAAGAGCACCTGGCGACCATGGACCACCTGCGCCAGGGCATCCACCTGCGCGCCTACGCCCAGAAGAATCCCAAGCAGGAATACAAGCGCGAGTCTTTCGCCCTGTTCGAGGAACTGCTGGATGGCTTGAAGTATGAAGTGGTCAAGTTCCTGTCACATGTGCGTATTCAGCGGCAGGATGAAGCGGAGGCGATCGAGCAACAGCGACGCCTGGAAGCCGAGAAAGAAAAACTGGCCTTTGAGCACGCCCAGGCGAATACCATGGCTGCGGCACCTGCTGCTGGCATGGGTGCGGCAAGTGCGGGCGCAGGCACAGCAGCGGCGGCGGCAAGCGCTGGCGCTGCGGCAGAGGCCGCCCCGCCGCAAACCTTTACCCGACCAGAACCTAAAGTGGGCCGCAATGAACCCTGCCCCTGCGGCAGCGGCAAGAAGTACAAAGCTTGTCACGGCAAGCTTTAGGAGGTTCCGCATGGCGGTAGGCGGGGGTGCCTTGGATGAAATGCTGGCCATACCGGGTATGCGTCTGGGTACCGCCAGCGCGGGTATTAAAACCACAGGCCGCAAGGACCTGGTTGTCATAGAGTTGGCCGAGGGCAGCAAAACGGCGGCGGTATTTA
The DNA here is from genome assembly GCA_038748065.1 of Pseudomonadota bacterium. Taxonomy (GTDB): domain Bacteria; phylum Pseudomonadota; class Gammaproteobacteria; order Pseudomonadales; family Halieaceae; genus JBCDJG01. Next base: position 17,760 of record JBCDJG010000070.1, on the reverse strand, counting down.
CGCGTAATGCCTTCTGCGCTGCACCGGTTACGGTCGCCAGGCGACATCTGGCGACACCGGATACAGAGACACGCTACCTGCTGATCAATACCGGCAACGCCAACGCAGGTACAGGCGATGCCGGGATTGAAGATGCGCTCGCCTGCTGCCGCGCCCTCGCCGGTGCCACGGGGGTGGGGTTGGAAAGCGTTCTTCCCTTTTCCACCGGAGTGATCGGCGAGCCGCTGCCGGTAGCCCTGATCGAAGCAGCGCTCCCGGCAGCACTCGACGCGCTGAGTGATCATGGCTGGGCGGCGGCAGCCACTGGCATACTCACAACAGACACGCGACCCAAGGGTAGTTCAAAGAGTTTCGAGCTTGATGGACAGCGCTATGTCGTGACCGGCATTGCCAAGGGCGCCGGAATGATCCGTCCCAACATGGCCACAATGCTGGCCTATATCGGCACCGATATGGCCGTGTCCGAGGCCATTCTGGCAACGATTCTGGAACGAGCCGTGGAAAGCTCCTTTCATCGTATTACCGTCGACGGGGATACTTCAACGAACGACGCCTGTGTGTTCACGGCCACGGGCGCGGCGGACGGCGCTGAGTTGAGCAACGAAAGCGATCCGCGCTTCGCAGCGCTAGCGGGTGCGGTGGAAGCGGTCTGTGTGGAACTGGCCCAGGCGCTGGTGCGTGATGGTGAGGGCGCCAGCAAGTTTGTCGCGATCGAGGTCACGGGCGGTGTCTCCGAGCAGGAGTGTCTTGATGTCGCCTTTACCATCGCGCATTCGCCACTGGTAAAAACAGCGCTGTTTGCCTCTGATCCCAATTGGGGTCGCCTGCTCGCGGCTATCGGGCGCGCGGGCGTGCCGAGTCTCGACGTGCGCCAGGTCACAGTGCACCTTAACGATGTGCTGATCGCGCAGCAGGGCTGCCGCGCTGCGACCTATACGGAAGAGCAGGGCGCCAAGGCTATGGCGAAGGAAGAGATTAAGGTGCGCGTTGATCTCAATCGCGGTGAGCAGTCCGTGACCGTATGGACCAGCGATTTCTCCTACGACTACGTGCGGATTAACGCGGAATACCGCACCTGATGAAAGGCCGCGTACACGTGGCGGTGGGCGTGATTCTCGATGCGCAGCAGCGCATACTGCTGTCTCGCCGAGCGGCTGATGCCCACCAGGGTGGGCTATGGGAATTCCCCGGTGGCAAAGTCGAAGGCAGCGAGACCCTTTTCCAGGCGCTGGCAAGGGAACTGCACGAGGAACTACATATCGAGATTCATGCCAGCGAACCCTTGCTGCAGGTTACTCACGATTACGCAGACAAGCGCGTTCTGCTGGATGTGCATGTGGTACGAACTTTCAGCGGTGAGGCTGTTGGCCGCGAGGGCCAGCCGCTGGCCTGGGTCAGCGCGACTGCGCTCGATGCATATGAGTTCCCCGCGGCCAATGAGCCTATTGTAGAGGCCGTTCAGTCGCTACTGGCTGGCAGCAAGGCCTGATTAGCCCTCTGCTGCGGTAGCCCGCTGCAACAATTCTTCATGAATGCGAGCAACCTGCTCCTTCAGTTCAACCAAGGTGCCTGAATTGTCGATCACACGGTCGGCGCGGGCGAGGCGATCCTGCCGCGACATTTGGGCAGCGATTATTCTGCGTACTTGTTCTTCGTAGTTGTTGTCTCGTGCCATGGTCCGGGCGACCTGCATGGCTTCGGGTACGTCGACGACGATCGTATAGTCGGTGGAGCCGTGTTGCCCCGTTTCCAGCAGTAGTGGCGAACTCAACATCGTGTAGGCTGAATCGCTGGCTGCGAGTTGCTCGCTGATTTCTTTGCCGATGAGGGGATGCGTCAGTGATTCCAGCCACAGCCTGTCATCGTCATTTGCGAACACTCGCGCGCGCAGTGCAGCGCGATCCAGTGTGCCGTCAGGTAAGAGCAGGTGATCACCGAAGTGCTTTGCCACCGCGTCGAGAGCGGGCTTGCCGGGCTCCATGATGATGCGGGAGGCGAGATCGGCGTCAACGATGGTAATACCTCGGGCGGCAAACAGGTCGGTCGCCGCCGTTTTGCCGCTGCCAATACCGCCTGTGATGCCGACTATCAGGGCCATCAGCCCAGACGTGTACCGCCGAGGTAGGCCTCGACAATGCGTTCACCCCAGAGCAGGGCGATCCAGCCCGCGGCGGCCAGGTAAGGCCCGAAGGGCATAGGGATCTCACGTCCGCGATTGCGCAACAGGATCAGGGCTATGCCGCAGATGGCGCCGACCACTGAAGACAGGAGGATGATGACTGGCAGCATCTGCCAGCCGAGCCATGCACCCAGTGCGGCCAGCAGCTTGAAATCGCCGTAACCCATGCCTTCCTTACCCGTCGCCAGTTTAAAAGCCCAATAGACGCTCCACAGGGAGAGGTAGCCAAAGATAGCGCCGAGCACTGCGCTCTGCAGGTCTGTGTAGGTGCCAAACACGTTGAATGCAAGCCCCAGCCATAGCAGTGGCAAGGTAATGTCGTCCGGCAAGAGCTGGTGATCTACATCAATCATCGTCAGAACGAGAAGCGACCAGGTAAACAGCAGTGCACCGAGCAGGGCCAGGTCCGCAGTGAAATACCACGCCAGCGTGACACATAGTGCACCGGAAAACGCTTCGATCAGCGGGTAGCGGGGCGAGATTCGGGCTGAGCAGTTGCTGCACTTACCGCCAAGCACGAGATAACTGATAACGGGAATGTTCTGCCAGGGTTTGATGGGTGCTTTGCAATGCGGGCAATGCGAGTTGGGTGTTGCCAGGTTCATCACCGGCTGCGCTTCGCCGGGGTCAGCTTCCAGGAGCTCGCAGCACTCACGCCGCCACTGTGCCTGCATCATTAAGGGCAGGCGGTAAATGACCACATTCAAAAAGCTACCGACGAGCAGGCCAAGAACAGCGAGCGTAGTCACCAGCATCCATGGATATTGGCTCAGAGCGTCGAGCATCAGGGCGGGCTGCAGTCGAGGCGGTGCCTCAGATCACCGAGCCGAGCATAAAGATAGGCAGATACATGGCGACCATGAGGCCACCGACCAACACGCCGAGAATCGCCATGATCATTGGTTCCATCAGTGAACTGAGACTATCAACGGCGTTGTCGACGGCCTCTTCGTAATGATTGGCCACCTTATCCAGCATCTCGTCCAGGGAGCCTGACTCCTCACCGATAGACACCATCTGCAGCAGCATGTTCGGGAACAGGCCGGTCGACTTGATGGATGAGAACAGCGTCGAGCCGGTGGTGACGTCGTCGCGAATTTGACGAATGCCCTTGGCATAGACCGAGTTGCCCGCTGCACCCGCGGTGGAATCCAGGGCTTCCACTAGCGGCACGCCCGCGGCGAAGGTTGTCGCCAGGGTTCTCGAGAAGCGCGCGACAACCGCGTCGTGCACAATAACGCCGAAAATGGGCAGTTTGAGTATCAGGCGATCGAGAAACTCTGAGAATTTGACCGACCTTAACTTGGCCTCACGGAAAATAAACACGCCGGCGATCAAGGCGCCCAGGATAATCAGCCAGTAATCCTGAGCAAAGTAGGAGACGTTAAGTACCCAAAGCGTAAAGGCTGGCAGGTCAGAGCCGAAGCTGCGAAAGGTCTCGGCGAACTGGGGTACGACCTTGACGAGCAGAATGCCGGTGACCACGATCGCGACGGCAATTACGGCTGTTGGGTAGGTTAGCGCTTTTTTGATCTTGGCTTTGAGGGCCTCGGTCTTTTCCTTGTAGGTCGCTACGCGATCCAGCATGACCTCCAGCGTACCTGAGGCCTCACCGGAGGCAACAAGGCTACAGGTGAGATCATCGAAGTGGCGCGGGTGTTTGGCGAGGCTGGGAGCGAGGCCACCGCCGGCGGCAACGTCGTTCTTAATACCGTTTACCAGATCCCTCATTCGCGGGTTTTCAAGCCCTTCAGCTACGATATCGAAGCTCTGCACCAGCGGCACGCCCGCTTTCATCATCGTGGCCATCTGACGCACCAGCACGGCGATATCACGGGGTTTGATGGCCTTGCCGCTTGCCCCAAATAATGGCTTGGCCTTGCGTTTGATGGATTTTGGCTTGATACCCTGGCGGCGCAATTGCGCCTTGGCCAGAGACTGGCTGGTTGCCTGTATTTCGCCTTTGCCCGGCCGGCCATTACGATCGGTGCCGTTCCAGACAAAGGTGCTGCTCTTGGTCGCTGTCGCCATTGTCTATTGCTCCCTTGGACTGCCGGCGTGGCGGCTAGTCGATGGTCACCCGGTTAACCTCTTCCAGGGTGGTCAGACCCTGCGCCGCTTTCTCCAGCGCGGATCGACGTAAATCATTAAAGCCTTCTGCCCGCGCCGCCTCACTGATCTCGATGGCATTGCCTTCTTCCATGATCAAGCGAGCTATAGTGGGCGTTATCCGGACAACTTCGTACACACCAATACGGCCCTTGTAGCCGCCGGTGCAATGATGGCAGCCAACGGCTTTCATCAAGGTGGCATCGGCCAGCATTTCATCGGTGAAGCCTTGCTGGTGCAAGGTCTCAATCGGGACATCGTCCAGCGGCACTGCGCATTCCTTGCACAACCGGCGGGCCAGGCGCTGGGCAATAATCAGGTTGACCGAAGTGGCCAGGTTGAAGCTGGGCACGCCCATATTCAGCAGGCGGGTAATCGTCTCAGCGGCGCTGTTGGTGTGTAGTGTGGAGAGCACCAGGTGGCCTGTTTGTGCCGCCTTGATAGCGATCTCGGCAGTTTCAAGATCACGAATCTCCCCGACCATGATGACGTCCGGATCCTGTCGCAGGAAGGACCGCAAGGCCTCGGCGAAGTTGAGGCCGACCTTGGGGTTTACGTGGACCTGGTTGATGCCTTCGAGGTTGATCTCTACCGGATCTTCTGCGGTAGAAATATTGCGCTCGGCGGTATTGAGTATGTTCAGGCCGGTGTAGAGCGACACTGTTTTTCCAGAACCCGTCGGGCCCGTCACGAGGATCATGCCCTGTGGCTGCTCTAACGTCTGCATGTAGAGCTGTTTCTGCACTTCTTCGTAACCCAGCGCGTCAATGCCCATCTGCGCGCTGGATGGATCCAGAATCCGCAGCACGATCTTCTCGCCAAAGAGGGTCGGCAGGGTGTTGACGCGGAAGTCAATCGCACGCTTGCGCGACAGCTTCATCTGGATTCGTCCGTCCTGCGGCACGCGGCGTTCGGAGATGTCCATCTGTGACATCACCTTCAGGCGCGCTGCCAGCCGTGCAGACAGATTTTTTGGCGGCCGCACGACTTCGCGCAGTACGCCGTCGGTGCGAAAACGCACGCGATAGTTGTTTTCGTAGGGCTCAAAGTGAACGTCTGACGCGCCCTGGCGAATCGCATCGAGGAGGACCTTATTGACGAAGCGCACAATCGGGGTCTCATCAACGCCGTCATTGGCGCTCTCATCAGCGTCGGCATCATCGATGCCTGCGCTGACATCGATGTCGTCCAGATCTTCCGCATCCAGCCCGCCGAGGTCGCTGAGGCCGTCGCCCAGTGAATCCTGTGTTTCAACCCAGGCACTGATGGCGGCGCTCAGTGTGGATTCCTCCAGGAGAATCGCGTCGGTGTTGATGCCCGTATGGAATTTCATTTCATCCAGGGCTGCCAGATTGGTTGGGTCTGACACGGCAATAAAGAGACGGTTGCCGCGATGGTAAAGCGGCAAGGCATGATTCTTGGTAACGAGCTCAACCTCTACCAGGCCATCAGGGATCATGCTGTTGTTGAACGCGTTTATATCGAGCAGCGGCACGCCAAACTCCTGAGAGGCGATTTCCGCGAGGCGCCTACCATCGATGTTGCGCCGGCTCACCAGATACTGCACGAAGTGCATGCGTTCAAGTGGGGCCTCCGTTTGGGCCTGTACGGCCTCCTCGGTGGAGATCAAACCCTCAGCCACCAGGCGGCCGGCAAGGCCGCTAAGGCGCCTGACCGTTGTATCGCTGGTACTCAGTTCTTGACTCTGCACGATGCTGCCTCACTGATCTACTGCAGAAAGTATAACCATCCCGTAAGCGGGCTAATAGCTATAAAAGTGAGTTTTTTTAGTATTTACGGGCGCTTGCAGCGACTTTCAATAAGCTGTCAGAGCTTTCGAGTAGCCGCTAGAGGTCGCTCATGTACCGCGGCAGTTGCTGGGCAGGAAGTTCGTCAAAATACCGTTATCGGCGGACGGACGGCAGATCCACTCAATGATGCCATCGTTGTCTGTGGGAACCAGCTGAAGAAGATTATCGCTTCCGAGTTTCAGGATGTTATAGCTGATGGTAATCGTGCCGCCACGAGGGTTTGAACTAATGCCGACGCTGTAAACGTACTCTGTGTTGTAGTCGATTGGCGCATCCATGCCTGCATCCGTATTGCTGCCCGGCATCAGGCCCGAGCTATAAAAGGTAGACAACACGCCGCTTTTGTGCGCCGCGGCGACTCTGATGCCTTCGCTGATCTGGGAGCGCAGAACATAGTCTTGGTAAGACGTCATCGCAACCAATGCCAGGATGCTGAGAACCGCGAGCACTGTCATCATTTCTACGAGGGTAAACCCGCGGGCCTGGCTAGCGCCTTTGCCGCCCGCGCTTAGCCGGTTGTTCACGATTTGATTTCCCTAAATTCGGCGACGGCCTCGCGCAGCTGCGTCAATACAGCTTGGTTCTCTGTGTTGTCCGGCAACTCCGCAACCAGCGACTGAATGTGCTCGACCTTCGCTTTCAGAACCGCGAAGCTGGCATTTAGCTCTTCGGCGGTATCCGTAAACATGTCTTGCTCGCGCAGATGAATGTTCGCGCCTAGATCACCGTTGCATAAGCGCGTTATTTCTCGCGCAAACACATAAACTGGTCCAGCAATACGATGGCTTTGGCGCAGACTGCCGTACCAAACCATGCCAATTACCGCGATTTCCAAGGCCCCGATAATGAGGGCGCTGCTCGTCGTGAGCGCGAGCGGGCTATCGCCGGGGAACACAAGGCGGGCGATCAGAAAGAGATTGATCAGTAGCACTGCAAGTGCCGCCGACGCCAGAGAATACTGGTACTGAAAGCGACTGTTGACCACAATCGTCTTGCGTCGGTTATCCATCTGCAAACCCCTGCGCGTGAACCGCTTTTTAAGAGGAGGCTATTACACGAACCAGATTTGGACAAGCGTCACCGCCTGCAGATCGATAAAAGTGTGACCGTGTTCCCCTTATGGGGGAGCAAGGAAGCTCGTTTTAATTATGAGTGATCTGCACTTTAACTCATTACCGGATTACAGGTGCCCCGGCGGCAACGATCCAGGGATCACTGCCGTAATTCAGCAATGCCTGACAAATTTTGTCAGGCTGTGGCTGAATTTTTTCGCCCAACGGACTTGCACGGCGTGGGTGGTGATAACCAGCGAAGCGTCCATGTAGTCCGTAAACTATTGAAAAGATTGGATAAAAATAATTTCCTGGAACTATCGCCACGGGTTGGCATGCAAGCTGCAGGTAAGCGTGCAGGTGACACGGCAGGTGGGCATTCCCAAAGCTCTGTCGATCAGCCGACGAACTATTACTACTTTATCGGAGAAGGAACATGAACAAGCAACATCAACAATCAGGTTTTACCTTGATCGAACTGATGATCGTTATCGCGATTGTTGGCATTCTCGCTGCTATCGCACTGCCGGCTTATCAGGATTATACCGTTCGCGCCAAAATGTCGGAGCCTTTGGCGTTATTGTCTGAAGCTAAAACGACTGTGACGGAGTACTATGTGACGAATGGAGTAGTGCCACCAGATGCAACCCGGGCTGGGTTACGTACTAACCCCGCCACTGATATCGTTGCGTCCCTTCGACTGCCCAACGCTAGCGAGCCACTGCTTCGCGCAGTAATCGCAGATAATGTTGTTCCCGGAGCCGCCAGTGGCTCCTATTTTGAGCTGTCTGGTTTCACCATAAGTGGCACGATCCAGTGGGTTTGCCTACCGGGAACCATCGAAACCAAGTACCTGCCCGCTAACTGCCGCGGCTGATCGGCCGCTCACGTTGCAGGGTACTGCCCTGTAACGCATGGCAAGACCCGCGCCTCGGCGCGGGTTTTTTTATGCCTGATCGAAAGCTGTTAGCAACTCTGGACAGAATCGCTTTACCATAGTCACCCATGTCTGATAACACTGAGGCTGAGAGCCGCTCCTCGCTCCACGCTCTGCATACGGTGCCCCGTTGGTTACCGCTAATCGTCATTGCTCTCGCGCTACTAGCCTACGGTCTTTCCCTGGAAGGCTCGTTGGTTTTTGATACGAAGGTGTCGCTGACGCACAACGAGTTGGTGCAGATCGATGGGCGGGCTGCCGAAGAGTGGCGTGCGGCGATGCACAGCTTCCGTGGCAGCGCTACCGGGCGCCCTATTGCGATGCTGACTTTCGCTATGAACCACGCGCTTTCTGGTGATTTTGTGGTTTCTCATCTGCGCGCCACAAACCTCGCCATTCACTTGCTCAACGCTGCGCTCGTTTTCATTTTTCTGAAAACACTGCTGGTCGGGGCGCCAGCCCTGCGCTGGTCGGAGGCGCGTGCGGGCCGCGTGGCTCTTCTGGCAGCCTCTATCTGGCTGCTGCACCCATTACACGTGTCGACGGTGTTCTACGTCGTTCAGCGAATGGCGCAACTCTCTGCTCTGTTCGTGCTGCTAGGCCTTTGGCTTTACTGTCATTGTCGTAACCGCTTTAGCGAACGGGGAGCCTCAGCTGGTGAGGTATTGGCGGCCACGGGTTGGTTGGGCCTGATTCTGATCGCAGGTGTGTTCAGCAAAGAAAACGCCGCGCTGCTGGTATGGTTGATTCCAGCTGTTGAAGTATGTGTCTACCGTGGGCGCTGGGCGGGTCGTGATAACGCGTTTCTGAAATGGCTGGCCGTTGGGGCCCTGGTGGCGCCCATCCTGGTGGTTGCGTTGCTGGTCAGCCTGGATGAATTCGCTTGGTTGGGTGGCTATATCCACCGCGACTTTACCCTGCTCGAGCGCGGCCTCACTCAGGTTCGTGTACTTTGGCATTACGTCGGGTGGCTCGTTCTCCCGAGTCTACAGCAGCTTTCACTTCACCACGATGATATCCAGCTTTCCACGAGCCTCCTGCAACCGGTAACGACGCTGACAGCGCTTCTGGGCTGGCTGCTGGCGGCTGGTGTGGCCTGGGTGATGCGCGGGCGGCAGCCCCTTTTGCCCTTGGTCCTGCTGTTTTTCCTGGTAGGACATGCTATGGAGTCGTCCATATTGCCACTTGAGATGACCTGGGAGCACCGAAACTATCTTCCCTCTGTAGCGCTCTGCCTTGTGTTCGCCGCTGCTCTCGACTGGCTGGGCACGCGTCTGGCTCGCGGTTCCTATCTCGTGGTGCTGGGCGTGGTTCTTCTAGTTTTCTCCGTGACTCTCTCACTGCGGGCAGACCGCTGGTCCGACGAACTTTTGCTGGCACGCGTCAACCTAGAGAATCGTCCAGACTCACTCCGCTCTAACTATCACTATGCCAATCTGCTGTACCGGCGCTACGTGTCGACACCCGGAGCGGACGGGCAGATGTTGGTCGCCTCGCGTCACTATTACGAGCGAATGCACCAACTCGATCAAGAAGATATAGCGGCGCTAGTGTCGCTTTACTTCCTGGACCAGGTTTACTTTCCGAAGCTTGCTGAGACCGCTGACTGGTTCGGCGAACTTGAAAATGTCTCTACACGCCGCAGGTTCAGCGCAGCTGACTTCAACTCGCTCGATCTGCTGGTTACCTGTTTGGCTGACGGGGCCTGCAATGCTGACAGTGACCGAGTTATCTCACTGCTACAGCTGTTACAGGGCCGATTCCCCTACGCGGCTAAACTCTGGATGCTTGAGGGCCGGTATCTTGAATCTCTGGGTGATGAAGATGCAGCACTGGATGCGTTTAAGGAAGCCCTGCGCCGTGGCGGAAGCGACCTGACGCCTTATCTGGAGATTATCAGCATATACGATCGTCGTTCTGATGCCGGGCAGGTTTATTTGTGGCTGAGCCGTTTCCTGGCGGCGGACCCGCCTCGCCGTGAATTGCTGCGGGTCAAGACGATGTTGGGGGGCTAGTGGCGCATATGGCGGCGACGGCATTGGCATATCTCATGCGCCCCCTGGCTTGGTGCCTGCTGCTCGGTGTGGTGGCATGGGTGTACTGGCCCGGTTTAGACGGTCCGCCCATCCTGGACGATGCCTCTAATCTGCGTGTGCTCAGTAAAATCGATGAAGATCCCTCCTATGCGCGGGATGTGGTCCTGGGTAACAACTCGGGTCCAAGTGGCAGGCCGCTGTCCATGCTGACCTTCGCCGTAGAGACGCTCTACTTCGACGGCGGTATCCGCCTCAGTAAAGCCATCAATCTCGGCTTGCATCTGTGCAGCGGCACGCTGCTCATGTTTCTCTTACACGCGCTACTCGTAGGCCGCCGAGTGAAGGGTGGAACGGCGCTGGTGATATCACTGGCCTCTATTTGGCTGCTGTCGCCACTCTTCGTCAGCACGGTTTTGTACCCGATCCAACGCATGGCTCAGTTGGCGTGCCTGTTCACTCTGGCCAGCCTGCTGTGCTATGCCCATTGGCGCCTTCGCCTCATGGCGGGCAAGCGAGCCTGGCCATTGCTCGCCCTGCTGCCGCTATTGCTAGCCGCTGCGGCCTTGTCAAAGGAGAATGGTCTTCTCGGGGCGCCGCTTGTCGTACTTCTGGAGCTTTTATGGTTCCAGTTCAAGACAGCCGATGGCGTGGCGCCTTTAAGACTGAGGCAAGGGGTCTTTGGCCTGATCGCAGTGGGGGCGGTCCTTTCGCTTCTCTACCTCTGGCTCAACTCCGCGTTGCTGACAGGACCTTACGCGACCCGTGAATTCACCATGTGGGAGCGCCTTCTGACTCAAGGCCGCATCCTGTGGGATTACCAGGCGCAGTTCTTTTGGCCCGAAGTCGCGCGGCTGGGGGTGTATCACGACGACTACCGATTCAGCCGGTCGCTGGCTGACCCGCGCACAACACTCTGGGCCTGGCTGGCGTGGGGCGCGGTGCTACTTGGAACTGCCGCAGCCGCCTGCTATGCAAGGAGCAGGCGCTATGCTTGCGCCGTTCTCCTGTTCTTTCTTGGCCACTCGGTCGAATCCAGCGTGCTGGGACTCGAGCTATATTTCGAGCACCGGAATTACTTTCCTGTCTTGGGTGTGTTGTTATTGATCGGGTTGCTCGCCCAGGATATTGGCCGGGCCTTACCTGAACTGCGAACCTTAATGGTGGTGTTGCTATCGCTTTTGGCGGGCCTGCTCGGACTACAAACCGCATCCCAGGCGCAGATATGGTCGAATGACGATCTAATACGCATGACCGTATTCAATGGCCATCCACAGTCGCCTCGTGCCAATGTGAATCTCGCTGTCCTGCTGGCACGAGCAGGTGCTATCGATGAAGCACTGAAGATGTCGGCGCGCGCGGGTGAATTGAGAAGCGAGCGCATCGGTGACCGCAGTGCGCGCGATCTGTTGCTGAGCTGCTACGCGAATCGGCCGCTGCCGCCAGACCACCTGGCCCAGCTTCCCATCTGGACGGCCAAGGGCAGAGTGATCTCACAGACCAATACGCTGCACTTCCTGGTGCTAAAGCTGCAAAACGGTGAGTGCCCAGCGATTGACGTGCAGGATATCGCCGACCGATTTGCCACACTACTGTTAGCGCCGGAGCGTCGTGCGACGGTAACCGCGCAAGTTTATGCCGGACTGGTGGTTTTGGAGAATGCGCTGGGCGGTACGGAGAGAGCGCTAGCCTACGCTGAGTATTACCTCGAGATCGAACCTGAAAACCCCCAGGCGCTCCTGATGCGCCTGCATTTTGCCAACATCCTCGGGAATGACGCTGTTGTGAGCGACTCTCTGGGCAGGCTATCATGGCTCCGGGAGCAGGGACGCCTGACCCGGGAACAACAGGATACCCTCGATCTCTATGTCGACAGCTGATAACCGCGTTCGCGATATCTCCATTGTCTTGCCCGCCAAGAACGAGGAACAGGGTCTGGCGAAGACGCTGCCCAAGCTGCGCGAGCTTTACCCCGAAGCCCAGATTATCGTCGTCAACGATGGCTCCACCGACAGCACAGAGCAGGTTTGCGTGGACGCGGGCGTTGATGTGGTAAATCACCCCTATTCCAAGGGCAATGGTGCCGCAATCAAATCGGGCGCGAGAGCGGCAAGCGGTGAGTTCCTGGTTTTTATGGATGGCGATGGGCAACACGACCCGGCCGATATCGAAAGACTGCTAGCGAAAATTGACGAAGGCTTCGACCTGGTCGTAGGTGCACGTAGCGGACGCGATAGTCAGGCCAGCCTGGCACGCTGGAGCGCCAACAGCCTCTATAATTGGCTGGCCAGCTGGATGGTGAACCAGAAAATCGAGGACCTGACCTCTGGCTTTCGCGCCGTCAATCGCAAGAAGTTCCTGAGCTTTCTCTACTTGCTCCCCAACGGCTTCAGCTATCCCACCACCTCGACCATGGCCTTTCTACGCGCGGGCTACAACGTGGGCTTCGTGCCGATTGATGTCGCGCAGCGTCTGGGCAAAAGCCATATCAGCCTGCTGCGCGATGGCGTCCGCTTCTTCCTCATCATCTTCAAGATCGGCACGCTGTACTCGCCGCTGAAAGTCTACTTCCCTGTGTGCGTGCTGATGGTCGCCCTCGGTCTGCTGAACTACGTAATGATCGCGATGACTACCGGCGCTCTGCGCTTTACCAACATGACCACCCTGCTGATTCTAGGCGGCGTGATCGTGTTCCTCATCGGCCTGTTAGCCGAACAGTTGACCAACCTGCAGTACAAAGATACCGACGAAGGTTAGTTTGAGCTTTGAGCAAAGCCCGGTTGTCGGGCGGCGGGCGTTATTGGCTTCAACCTCGCCGGCCTGCGGCTGCCCTCCCGACGGGCCCGTTTGCCGGGCACGCGCCCATTAGCATCCATGCTAAGGGGCGCTTTCGCGCCATCCATGGCGCTCAGTTCCCGGCAAACGGTCCCTCTGCTCGGCGGCTAACATTCAGCCAACAACACCCGCCCCCCGACACCCTTACGTTTTCTGAGAGCGACGGCCTGCAGTTAGTTGTACTTGGCTTTCGCCTCACGCCGCCTGGCGTGCAACACAGGCTCGGTGTAACCGTTGGGCTGTTCGCATCCGGCAAACACCAGCTCACAGGCTGCCTGAAAGGCAACGCTGTCGGCAAAGTCGGGTGCCATGGGGCGGTATAGCGGATCGCTGGCGTTCTGCTCGTCGACTACCGCCGCCATGCGTTCCATCGTTTCGCGCACCTGTGCTTCGCCGCAGACGCCGTGACGCAACCAGTTGGCAATATGCTGGCTAGAGATACGCAGCGTGGCGCGATCTTCCATCAGGCCGACATCGTTGATGTCGGGCACCTTGGAGCAGCCGACGCCCTGGTCGATCCAGCGCACCACGTAGCCAAGGATGCCCTGGGCGTTATTGTCCAGCTCGCGCTGGATAGCCGCCGGTGAAAGGCCGGCGGCGCCGCGCAGGGGAATGGCGAGGATATCGTCGAGGCTGGCGGGCTCGCGCTGGGCGATCTCGTCCTGGCGCTTAGCCACATTGACCTCGTGGTAGTGCACCGCGTGCAAGGTTGCGGCGGTGGGTGAGGGGACCCAGGCGGTACTCGCGCCTGCGAGGGGGTGACCGATTTTGGTCTCCAGCATGTTTTTCATGAGGTCCGGCATGGCCCACATGCCCTTGCCGATTTGCGCGCGGCCCTTCAAGCCACAGGCGAGGCCAACGTCGACGTTCCAGTCCTCATAGGCGTTGATCCAGGGCTCCTGCTTCATGTCGCCCTTGGGCGTCATGGCAGCGGCCTCCATCGAGGTGTGAATTTCATCACCGGTGCGATCCAGGAAGCCGGTGTTGATGAACACGAGGCGCTCGCGGGCGACATCGATACAGGCTTTGAGATTGATCGTGGTGCGGCGCTCTTCGTCCATGATGCCGACCTTGAGCGTGTTTCGCGCCATGCCGAGAGCATCTTCAATGCGATCAAAGAGTTCGCAGGTAAAGGCGACTTCTTCCGGGCCGTGCATTTTTGGTTTCACGATGTAAACGCTGCCCTCGCGGGAGTTCATGCGCTTGCCCCTGGGGCCGACGTCGTGCAAAGCGATCATCGCCGTGAACATACCGTCCATGATGCCTTCGGGAATCTCGCTGCCCGTAGCGTCCAGGATTGCCTCGTTGGTCATCAGGTGTCCGACATTGCGCACGAACATTAGGCTGCGACCCGTGAGTACCAGGGGATTGCCGTCAAGGCCGGTGACTTCGCGGTCCGGGTTCAGAGTACGCGTCTGGGTTTTGCCGCCCTTGTTGAACGCTTCGCTCAGGTCGCCGCGCATCAGGCCCAACCAGTTGCCGTACACCACGGCCTTGTCGTCCGCATCTACGGCGGCAACAGAGTCTTCGCAGTCCTGAATGGTGGTAAGCGCCGCCTCCAGCACAACATCCTTGACGCCCGCGGCGTCCGTTGCGCCGATCGGGCTCGATGGGTCGATCTGGATCTCGATGTGCAGACCATTGTGGCGCAGCAGGATGCAGGTCGGCGCATTGTGCTCGCCGCAGTAACCCACGAGCTGGTCGGCCTGGGCCAGTGAGCTGATCTGTCCTTCCTTCAAAACGACCTGCAGTTTGCCGTCCACAAGGGTGTAGTTGCTCGCATCGGCGTGCGAGCCATTGGACAAGGGGCAGTGCTTGTCGAGGAAGCCGCGTGCCCAGGCGATGACTCTAGCGCCCCGCACCGGGTTATAGGCACCGGCGCGTTCGGCGCCGCCGTCCTCCGCAATGACGTCCGTGCCATACAGGGCGTCATAGAGGCTTCCCCAGCGAGCATTGGCTGCGTTCAACGCGTAGCGCGCATTCATCACCGGCACCACCAGCTGTGGCCCGGCGAGTGTGGCAACTTCCGGGTCAACATTTTCCGTCACAATGTCAACATCGCCGGGCTCTGGAGCAAGATAGCCGATGTCTTCGAGGAAGCTGCGATAGGCGGCGCGATCGTAGTTGGCGCCGGGGTGTTCGCGATGCCAGTCGTCAACCTGTGCTTGTAGTCTATCGCGCTCGGCCAGCAAGGCTGCATTGCGCGGCGCGAGTTCCGTGATGATGTTTTCCAGTGACTGCCAGAAGTGCGCCGGCTCAACGCCAGTGCCGGGAGCAATGTCCTGCTCCAGCAGCTCGTGGATAACGGCGGCGATCTGGAGACCGCCCTCCTGAATGCGTTCGGTCATGTCGTGAGTCCCTCATGAAGGGGCAGCCGGCCAAGCGCCGCGGCTTGGAGGGCGCGACGAAAGGCCTGGCGGCCAGTCAATAGCGGGAGTCTATGGGGTGAGGCTTAATTTAGCTAATTTATAGGTTTTATCGCGAGCATTCACAGAGGCTATGAAAGAGCGAGTGAAATAAGGCGTCCGAGGCCACATCAGGCGGCTGATGGCTGGCCATCCAACTCTCGCGCCGTCTCTACGATCATCCGACGAAGCCAGCGATTTGCTGGATTGTGTTGTAACAGCGGGCTCCAGGCCATTTTCAGTTCCAGCGGCGGTATCTCGAGCGGTGGCGGTCGCACCACCACGCGTGGATTGTCTGCCTTAAGGAGTGTCGCGCGGGTCGGCAGGGTAACGATCAGGTCGTTTTGCTCTGCCAGTGTCATAGCGGCCTGATAATGGCGGGTGAACACGCGAATCTGGCGTTTCTTGCCAAGTTTGTTGAGTGCGGCGTCCACCCAGCCAAGGCGCTGAACGTCGTCCGGATCGACCCCTACGCCCACGCCCATGCCGGTTTTACTGACCCAGATGTGATTGGCCTTCAGATAGCTCTCCAGGGTCCAGTCATTGAGGACCGAATTCTCCGGGCTGAGCAGGCAGGAAAAGCTGTCGTCCCAGAGTGGCATCTGGTGAAAGGATTGGGGCATGGCGTCAAAGCGGTTGATGACCATGTCGACTTTGCCCCGCTCAACGTCCAGAAAGCTCACATCCGAGGGCGTCATGATATCGAGGGTGAGTCCCGGTGCCTGGTTGCGAAGTTTGGCGAGCACCGCTGGGAACAGGGTGGACTCGGCATAGTCACTGGCTGAGATGCGAAAGACCTGCTGTGCCGATTCCGGGTCGAAATCGGACCGCGGCTGCACGGCGCGATCTATTTGGCTGAGGATCTCCCGCACCTGGGGTTCCAGCTCCAGAGCGCGCTCGGTAGGCGTCATGCCGTCACTGGTGCGCACCAACAGTGGATCGTCGAACAGCTCCCTCAGGCGTCTCAGGCCATTACTCATAGCGGGTTGAGACAGGCTCAGCTGGTTTGCGGCCTGCGTGACGTTGCGTTCCCTGAGCAGGGCGTCCAGGTAGACGAGCAGGTTGAGATCGATACGGTTAAGCTTCACGGCTCCCTCCCGGGCGCGGATGAACGGGCCGGCCCTGCAAGTCGCATCATTCACAGACTGAATGGCGAAAATGACAGCGATAGATTGGGGGAATTATAGCGGCGAGAATAAAATTGCCAAGCTCGCAGCTGGCCACGTCGATGATAGTTCGGCGCGCCGGTGCCGGCTGATTCCCTCTATAATGCAGACCGTTGAGTTGTATCGGAGCCCAATTATGAACACCTACCGCGCCCCCCTTGAAGATATGGTTTTCCTCATCGACGAGGTCCTCGATATTGAGCAGGTCCTGGCAGAGCTGCCGCGCTTTGCCGATCTGGGAGTTGGTTCTGAGCTGACGACGGCGCTGCTCGATGAAGCCGGCAAGTTTGCCTCCGATATTGTCTCGCCACTGCGGCGTGCTGGCGATGCGCAGCCAGCCGCCTGCGTGGATCGCGCGGTGATCACCTCGCCTGGCTATGACGAGGCCCTGCAACAGCTGGGCGCCGGCGGTTGGCTCGGTATCTGTTCCGATGCCAATTACTCAGGCCAGGGTCTACCAGAAGTCTATGGCACCGCGGCGAGCGAGATGTGGAACGGTGCGGATATGGCCTTCGCCCTGTCACCTTTTTTGAGTACCGGTGCGGCACTGGCGATACATGCTCACGGTACAGACGAGCAGAAACAGACCTATCTCCACAAGATGCACAGCGGCGAGTGGGCCGGCACGATGAATCTGACTGAGTCCGGCGCAGGCTCGGATCTGGGGGTTATGAAAACGCGGGCGGTCCCCGAGGGGGATCACTACCGCATCACGGGTCAGAAGATTTACATCACCTGGGGAGATCATTCTGCGACGGAGAACATCGTCCACCTTGTGCTCGCGAAGCTGCCGGATGCGCCCGAGGGCAGCCGCGGCATCTCGCTGTTCATTGTGCCGAAGTTCCTCGTTAACGACGATGGGTCGCTGGGCGAGCGCAACGATGTGTACCCGGTATCCACGGAGCACAAGCTCGGCATTCACGGCAGCCCCACCTGCGTCATGGCCTTCGGCGATGGCGAGGGTGCAATTGGCTATTTGCTGGGCGGCGAGAACCAGGGCCTCGCCTGCATGTTCACCATGATGAATGAAGCGCGGCTGAAGGTGGGTTTACAGGGCCTCGGGGCTTCCTCGGGATCCTTTCAACAGGCCTTGGCCTATGCCCACGAGCGCGTGCAGGGTGGCGTGGCGATCATTGAGCATCCCGACGTGAAACGCATGCTATTGACCATGCGCTCGCTGGAAGAAGCAATGCGGGCGATGGCCTACACCGAGGCGGTCACCATGGATCTGGC
>JBCDJG010000069.1:0-23647 GCA_038748065.1 Pseudomonadota bacterium | reverse complement strand
GTGTAGCACCCCGGCCCAGTAAGTAACCGCTCGGCCCGCTCCCGTAGTAGAACCTACCCGACGTGGCCGCGATGGCATAAAAAACCCGCTTGCCGAACACACCCACGGCTGTATAATGCCGCCTGCCCCGCGCGGGGCAACTGACGATCTGTTTTGGTGGGCTGGCTGAGTGGTCGAAAGCGGCGGTCTTGAAAACCGTTGAACCGAGAGGTTCCCGGGGTTCGAATCCCTGGCCCACCGCCAAATACAAAGGGGACCCTCGGGTCCCCTTTATATTTGGTTCCGGGTCAGGCTTTGGTTCGACCCCCATGGTTCGACAAGTTGCGCAGCAACTTGAACCAAGGCCCACCGGGCCGCAGCCCCGCAGGGGGCCGAACGCGCCAAAGCGCGTTAGGCGTCATCCCTGGCCTACCGCCAAATACAAAGGGGACCCTCGGGTCCCCTTTATATTTGGTTCCGGGTCAGGCTTCGGTTCGAACCCCATGGTTCGACAAGCAGTCCACCAGAGCGTTTACGCTTCCTCTATACTCTGTTAGCAAGCCAAGAGAACAGATACCCATGCCTCAACATCCCTACCCCCGTGACCTGATCGGCTACGGCGCCACTCCCCCCGACCCGAAGTGGCCGAACAGCGCGCGCCTGGCGCTGCAGTTCGTCATCAACTACGAAGAAGGCGGCGAAAACTGCGTGCTGCACGGCGATGAGGCGTCGGAAGCCTTTTTGTCTGAAATCATCGGTGCCGACCCAATACCCGGGCAGCGCCACATGAGCATGGAGTCGATTTATGAGTACGGCAGCCGCGCCGGCTTCTGGCGCCTGTATCGGATGTTCACCGAGCGTGACCTGCCCCTTACTGTCTACGGTGTAGCTATGGCCCTAGAGCGGCATCCTGAGGCGGTGGCAGCCATGTTGGCAGCGGACTGGGAGATAGCCAGCCACGGCTATCGCTGGATCAACTACCAACATATAGACGAGGCTACCGAACGGGAGCATCTGCGTCTGGCCCTTGAGATTCACGAGTCAGTTACGGGCGCCAGACCTCTTGGCTGGTACACGGGCCGCACGAGTCCCGCGACCCGGCGGCTTGTGGTTGAGGCTGGCGGCTTCCTGTACGACTCGGATTCCTACGCCGACGACCTGCCCTACTGGATCCATGACTACGGAGAGCCGCACCTCGTCATTCCTTACACTCTTGACAACAACGACATGCGCTTCGCCACCCAGCAGGGCTTCAATTCCGGGGACCAGTTCTTTACCTATCTCAGGGACGCCTTTGACACGCTTTACGCTGAGGGCGCTGAGCAGCCGAAAATGATGTCGGTCGGCCTGCACTGCCGCCTGGCTGGCCGTCCCGGGCGAGCCGCGGCGCTCGCCCGCTTCCTGGACCACGTTGCAGCCCATGACAAGGTCTGGATCTGCCGCCGGGACGATATCGCTCGGCACTGGCACAGCGAGCACCGACCCGCCTGACTGTCTCAATAGCGTCCAGCCACGGGATTCGAAAAACCACAAAAAAACCAGTGTTTTCAAACCCTTGATTTTGAACCAACTGGCCTTATCATGGGTCTTAACAACCGCACAAAGGGTGCGAAACTTTACGGAGTTAGCAATGCAAGACAAGAGCCTGTACAACGTCAACACGGCTGGTATGGAGTCCGTACTGGCCACCAACAAGGTGCTGAAAAACACCTACTTGCTGCTGGGCCTGACCTTGGCCTTCAGCGCGGTGACCGCTGGTATCTCAATGGCCATGGGCCTGAGCCACGGCGTTGGCCTGATACTTTCCCTGGTAGGTTTTGGCCTGTTGTTTGTTGTCAACAGGATGGCTGACACCAGCAAAGGCCTGATTGCTATCTTTGCCTTCACGGGCGTGCTGGGCGCCGCTATTGGCCCCATGCTCAACTACTATTTGTCGATGCCAAACGGCCCTGCTTTGGTGATGCAGGCGCTGGGCGGTACGGCACTTGTGTTCTTCGGCCTGTCTGCCTATGCGCTAACCACGCGGAAGGATTTCTCCTACATGGGCGGCTTCCTGATCGTGGGCCTGCTGGTTGCCATTGTCGCCGGCATCGCCAATATCTTCCTCGGCATCCCTGCGCTATCGCTGACCATATCGGCAGCCATCGTTATGATCATGTCTGGCCTGATCCTGTTTGACACCAGCCGCATTATCAACGGCGGCGAAACCAACTACATCCGCGCGACTGTGGGCCTGTACCTGAGCATCTACAACCTGTTCACCAGCATGCTGCACCTGCTTGCTGCATTCTCTGGCGATGACTAAGCCTGGCCCTTCCAGCGAAACCCCGGTTCATACCGGGGTTTTTTATTTCCGAGCCGACTATTTCATTTCAGAACGCGAGCTCAGTTCGGCCTTTGAGGCCGGAGCTTGATCTACAGCCTCGTTGTACTTGCCGGGCCGGCAACCGACGTTCCAAGGCGGGCACTGCGCTTTGCCCAAGCACTTCTGTCTCGCGGCCACAGCCTGCGCCGCGTATTTTTCCTCGATGATGGAGTCCAGTGTGGCCTCGCGACCGCCGTGCCCGCACAGGATGAGCTCAACCAGCTTGATGAGTGGCGTAAGCTGACGCACAAGACACAGACCGAACTTGTCGTATGCATATCATCAGCCCTGCGACGTGGCGTGCTGGATGGCCCTGAAGCCGAGCGCCATGAGCGGCTGGCAACAACGCTTGACGCTGCATTTTCGATCGGTGGCCTTGGCCTGCTTGTTGAGGCCGCCACTGACAGCGAGCGCCTGATCACCTTCGGCGGCCGCCGATAATGGCCGCTCAGCGCAAGCTGTTATTTCTGCTGCGGCATTCACCCTACGCCAGCAGCCTCGCCCGCAGCGCCGTCGACAGCTGCCTTGCGGCAGCGGCGTTCGAGCAAGAGGTCAGCGTGCTATTCATGGGTGAGGGTGTCTTGCAACTGTTGCCAGGCCAGGACGGCGATGCGATCGGCACCCGAACCTTGTCGAAGATCATCGCCTCTTTCGAGCTTTATGACATAAACCAGATCTACGCCGACGCCCGTGCGCTGTCTGCGCATGGCCTGAATGCAGGCTTGCTGCCGCCTGGCATTGAAGTCGTATCCGACCAGGGCATACGCTCATGCCTGGCCGAGGCCGATCACGTTCTGGGTTTTTGATATGGTGCTTCACTGCCTGAGTGCGACCCCGGGTTCCGACGCGTTCGAACGCTGCCTGCAACTTGCAGGGCCCGAAGACACGGTGTTACTGATGGGCGACGCTGGCTACGCTCTTTTGCCAAACGCCGATGCGGAAGCCGTGCTCCGGGATTGTACGGCACAGCTCTGCGCGCTGACGCCGGAAATGGACGCCCGCGGCATTGACCTCAGCCAGATAAGCGACGTCACTGCCGTGGATGATGCCGGCTTTGTGCGCCTCTCGGAGATTCACGTGCAGCAAGTTGCCTGGTACTGATGCTGCCCGCTAGCGCTTTTGATACCGAGGGCTTCCTGCGTAATCGCGCGGACTGGACGCCAGAAGTCGCTGAGCAAATCGCGCGGGGTGAAGGCATCAGTCTGGCGCCTGAGCACTGGGAAATTGTTGATCTGCTGCAAGCTTACTACCGCGAGTACGACGCCTCTCCCGCGATGCGGCCCCTGGTAAAGTACTGCGGCCGCAAGCTCGGCTCGGACAAAGGCAGAAGCATTTACCTCATGTCGCTGTTTCCTGGCTCGCCCGCCAAGCTAGGCAGTAAGATAGCTGGCCTGCCAAAACCCGACAACTGCCTGTAATAGCCAGAGACCGACGTGACCCACGATAGCCGCTTCAATCCCGCTGTGCCGGAACACCCTTTCGCTCCCTTTGTGCGCATCCTGGGCAAAGGCAAGACGGGCACTCGCTCCCTGACCCGGGAAGAGGCGCGAGAGGCTTTCGGCATGGTATTGAGGGGTGAGGTCGAGGAACTGCAGCTGGGCGCCTTCCTGATGCTACTGCGCGTGAAAGAGGAAACGGGGGAGGAACTCGCCGGATTTGTGCAGGCCTGTCGCGATGAAATGACCTCACCACCAGAGGGCCTGCAGGCCGATCTGGATTGGTCGAGCTATGCCGGCAAACGTCATCAACACCCCTGGTACCTGCTGAGCGCCCTCCTCCTGGCTGAAGCGGGCCACCGCGTTTTTATCCACGGCTCCGGTGGACACACGCCCGGCCGGCTCTACACCGAACATGCCATGACCGAGCTCGCACTGCCGATAGCGGCAAGTTGGCAGGATGTGGATACACAGCTGAGTGGCGAGGGTATCAGTTACCTGTCACTGGCGCATTTCATCCCACGCTTGCACCACATCATGCAGCTGAAACCCATTCTCGGGCTTCGCTCGCCAGTAAACACGCTGACGCGCATGCTCAACCCCCTGGCATGCCCTGCCAGCTTACAAAGCATCTTTCACCCGGCGTATGGCGAGCTGCACCGCACCACGGATCGCCTGCTCGGCCAGCAGCGATCACTTGTATTCAAAGGCGACAGCGGCGAGGTTGAAATCAAGCCACAGGCAGACACCCGCCTGCAGCTCTTGGTGAATGCGCAGTCCAGTGAACTAACCCTGCCGCGCCGTATCGACGGCCGCGTGGCGAGCGTAGAGGCCCCCAGCGTCGCGCCGCTGCGCGAGCTTTGGCAAGGCAGGCGTGATGACCCTTACGGTGAGCTGGCAACCCTCGCCACCGCGGCCGTTGCCCTGCTGACCATGGACGAAGCACCCGATTTGGACAGCGCACACGCGATGGCAAGCTCGCTATGGCAGGCCAGGCGCCGCGAGCGCCTGGGCTGATGCCCCTGTCTGCATTTCAGCCGGCTGACTACGAGGCGCTCTTCCAACAAAAAGTTGAGAGGGTCTGTGGCTTGTTCAACGATGATCAGCCACCGACGCCGGCACTGTATACGTCCCCGCCAGAGGCCTTCCGGATGCGGGCTGAGTTTCGCATGTGGCATGACGGGGATGCACTGGACTACGTGATGTTCCAACCGGGCGATCCCAGAACGCCCGTGCCAATTTCGCACTTTCCGATCGCTTGCGCTGCCATCCAGGCGTTAATGCCACCGCTTCAGGAACACCTGCGCGGCAACCCGATACTCAGGCGCAAGCTGTTCCAGGTCGAATTCCTGAGCACCCTTGCGGGTGACACGCTGATTACCCTTATCTATCACCGGCAACTCGACGAAGGATGGGAGCGAGAAGCGCGGAATCTGGCTGCCACTCTTAACGTTGCGCTGGTCGGGCGGAGTCGCAAGCAAAAAGTCGTGCTCTCGCGGGACTACGTCACTGAGGCCCTCCCCGTGCGTGGGCAGACCTACCACTATCGGCAGTACGAGCAGGCTTTCACGCAACCCAATGCCTATATTAACAGCCATATGTTGGCCTGGGCCTGCGAACGTGCCGAGGCCCTGACAGGCGACCTGCTGGAACTTTACTGCGGCAATGGCAACTTCACGCTGCCGCTTGCCAGCTGTTTCGATCAGGTGATTGCGACTGAATTATCGAAGGTGTCGACCCGCGCTGCCCTGCACAATCTCGCCGACAACGGCATCGACAACGCGCAGGTCATCAGATTGTCCGCCGAGGAGGTGGCACAGGCTATGGCGGGCACGCGCGCGTTTCGACGCCTGGCTAAGCTGCCCAAGCCGCTGGCAGACTACAAACTAAAGACCGTGTTCGTCGACCCACCTCGCGCGGGCCTGGATGAGGCAACGCTGAAGATGGTGTCGGCGTTCCCAAACATCCTGTACATCAGCTGCAACCCCGAGACCTTGAGTGCCAACCTCGCTGCCCTGCGAGCCAGCCATCGCATCGTTGACTTTGCACTTTTCGATCAGTTTCCCTACACCGCACACATGGAATGCGGGGTGCTACTTCAGCAGCGTATGCCGTAGGCCAGCAGTCCACGGCCGAGAACCTCATCGAGCCGATCGATATCTGCAAAATTGATCTCAAGGTTGCGCAGGTCCATCTCACGATAAAGTTCGCGCTTGCGCAGTTTGTCCTTCAAGTCTGCCGCGGGCACCTCGGATTCCCAGCAGTCGATATAAACGGTGCCGTCGGGCAGATAGAAGTCCGCTACCAGCTCTTCCTCCACGGGCAATGCCCTCTGATAGGCGTGCACCACCTGAGCCATATACAGCCAATTGCAAACGCGAAGCTCCAGGGTGTTTTTGAGCTCATGGCCGTCAACACCGCGGTAGTTAAGGGAGCTCTCTCCATGCGCGGGGCTAAAAAGGTCAGGCTCACCCGCCGGTTGAGGTGCCTCGGGTGGCTGCAACTGGTCGGATTGCCGCGTGAGCTCCCGGTGTACCACCGGGTGATCAATCACCTCATGGGGCCAAGTCACATAAAAGGCGCCGCTGTTTTCGCTCTCGGCCTGCTGACCACCTAATTGGCGGCCCAGCGCGGTCAGCTCCCAGCCGAGGATGCTATGGCGCTGCAGCCCGATCTCAGCCAGGGCGCGATTGATCTGACGGGCATGCAGGCGCGGATAGTAGCGCCGCATATTGGACGCGGTAATGCGTTGATTGGACTCAATGGCAGCCAGGAGCGGATGACGCTCGAGTGATTCAGGCCAGACGATATAGCGTCCATAGCGTCGGCTGGTTTGATAGCTTCCTCCCTCGAACTCGCCCTTGGCGCTGAGGACCCAACTGTCGCTGACACGCTCAATCCAGCCGTAGTCCTTAAGCGTAGCGAAGAGCTGCTGCCCGGGAATGTCCAGGCGCTTCGCCAGGGCGCTGGTCGACAGCTTTTCAACATCGGCGGCCACTCAGCCGGCCCCGGCAACCTCGGCATAGCGCGCTGCCAGCGACGCGTAGACCTGTTCGGAAAAATCATCGGCACCCTTATCGAGTGCCTCCACAAGCTCGGCGAGATGTTCATTGTCTTCGCGGCCACCCCAATCCTTGATGTAGGTACCCTCTTTATAGCCGTGATCCTGGCGAAAAAAGTTGAGCACGTTTTTACCCACATACGCTGTGTAGAGTGACTCAAAGTCCAAGCCAGAAGCCTGCATCAGGTCCCGGAAGAGTGCTGGTGAAAAGCTCTTTGTCTGCAGGCAGTGCAGCGCCAGCGCCTCTGTGGCCTCGCGAATGCCGGATTCCGCGGGGCTGCGAGAGTTGAGCTGCTCCTCAATCTCTGTAGCGAGCTCGTCAACTGACTTACCCGGTTCAAACAGGGCGGAGAGCCCGAAGTGCCAGATATCAATGACCTCCAGCTGCACCTGCGCCATATCCGGCGCCTGCTTCTTCCACCACTTATAGCCGTAGTGCTCAATCAGCTCTCCGCACTCGATCCAGGCGGCTCGATACCATTCGAACTGCTGGTCTATCCAGTGAGGATGAACCCGGGTATTCATGCGGTCCTGCATGGCTAACATCGTCATCAGGGCTTGTTTCAAGGGTTATGCCTGCGCTTTATGTACTCTCATGCAGAATACCAGAATTGGCTGGACGACCCGAGTATTCTGCGTTCGTCGGCATCCCTGCGGCCCGCAGCGCCTTGTTTATGTGCAAAACTGAAGCTAATCTTTACAGCGCTTGCTCATTAAGCGTCTCCGCTAGTGGGGGCAGGCCAAATCAATCCTCGGGGGGAAATCATGAAAAAACTGATAGGCGTATTCATTACGCTGTTACTCGCAGCACCCGTAGCAAACGCCAACTGTAAAATTCCGCAGATTAACGGAACCTGGGAGGGCGTCATCGTCGATGCCTCCACCGGTACTGTGTCTGTCTGCACCTTCAGCGTGAAAGGGCGGGATCTACTCGGGGCCAGCGGCTGTACAGACAGTCTCGGGCAGGAGGGAGGCCTGTCCAATGATCAGGTCACGCTGACAAAGAACACCTGCACCCTGGAAGTGGAATATGTATTCGAAGGCGTGGCCTACGAATTCGCCTTCACGATTGACCGCCAAAAAACTGTAATGACCGGTTTTGGTGTTAGCAGTGACGGTACCCTTGTCACCGCCAACTTTGTAAAGAAGCCCTAGGCCGCCCGCCTATGGGCATCAGCCAGTGTGAACAGCGCTGGCTGATGCTCTTAAATCGATACAATTCAGGGGCTTACACAGGATTGCCGGCCAGGTTTATAACTGCAGGAAATAAGCTGTAAGCCTCTGATTCCAAACCATTTTTAAGAATGCAGAAGTTTCACAGCGTGTGCACATTTTATCCACAACTTGTTGACTATCCGTCACAGCTCAAACCTGTAGACTACCCATATGGCCTCGAGTCTTCTGGACTCACCAAAGGTCAGGCCCCGATTGGCCGGGGTGGGGATCACAGCCAGAGGTGATCAACGGGCAGGGAACATTGCCACGCCGGAGCGGCCCGAAAGGGCAAGTAAGGCAGCCAGAGAAGCTCTCGGGCGGACCTGGCGGTAGCGGAAACTGCGCGAACTCGTTTAAGCGATACGCGAACGCTAGAGCGGGTGGACGCTGCCCAGCGTCACAAAATATAGGGAGCCTCGGTTCCCGGGCCGGTAGAAGCTGATGTCGAGGCGCGCTTGCGCGATGAGAGAGACGCGGAGACCGAGTCAAGGTAGAAGGCAGACTGTGCGAGTAACATCACGCGGAACGTTGGAAGCCGACTGAACCAGGGGGATGGCGCCGAAAGGCTCCGTCCCCCGTCTTATTTCCCCTCCCCGAATCTCCACTCCTGAACACCCACAATATGCGCGAGCCCTTAAAGAGCGTGCTAGCCGATGAAACGCGGCTTATTCCAGGTAGGCATCGGCCTCGAACGCGATCGCCACGTCAATCGAATCGGACAAATCGGGATCGCCCGTCATGGATGCAACCCGATACAACTTTCCCTGCGCAGTACCAGCCAGCTTATAAACGTCACCGATCTTTTCCATGGTCGTCATCGCGATTGCCACTGAGTTCTCGTCCGACGTGTAATGCGGCACCATACCTTGCTCTGGAAAGTAGGTGACGTCTGAACTCAGCACCCGATCGCCGAGATACTGCATGCTGATGGAGACACTGTTGCTGATGGAGAAGCGTCTTCCTTCATGGGCTTGAATCGTATAGTCCGCAAGCCCCCCGGGCATGGAGGAGTAATTGCTGCTCGCGGCCGAGATCCCATTTTGCTCAATCTTAATCGCGTACCACTGCCCCTCGACGTCGCCGACCTTCCCTTTAACCGTTCCTACAACTTCTGCGTCTCCCCCACCGTCACCACCTGAACCGCCACAGCCACCGATCGACACCAGA
Source organism: Pseudomonadota bacterium (assembly GCA_038748065.1). GTDB lineage: Bacteria > Pseudomonadota > Gammaproteobacteria > Pseudomonadales > Halieaceae > JBCDJG01. The sequence goes on along the minus strand of JBCDJG010000069.1, from coordinate 14,424 downwards.
GAGACGACCAAAAAGACCGACGCCCAAAATCCAGTTCTTCTTTTGCGCATCCGCAGACCTCCATTTATCAACCACTTAACTGTAGTCGCTCACAGTGAGTTTAACAGGGCTGTGGCTTGGCTATTCATTGGTGCCAGGAGCCGGACTTGATGGTCCGGCATCCCGGACAACACGGTCACTAAGCCTGGAATAACAGGTCTCGGTCGTCAAATATCCGCTGTAGTGGCTAATTTACGAAGTAATGAAGCTAAATCAAAGGAACCAATCACACATTTTCGAGAGGCGTCTTCTGTTAGGCGTATCCTCACTCAGGCTCCAGAAGAACCCGTACGAAAACTCTCCTTCCAGAGCTCTCATCGACAAAATACGCATTCTTGAATTCGTCATGCGTTAGCGCACGAAGTCGGTTCAAAAAGTCTCGGAACGTGCCTTCTTCATCTAAATCCAACTGCTTAAGCTCATCAAAGTCGCGCTTAAGATTGAGATTTCCCTCACTCTTGGGAGAGTGCTTCGAATACGAAGCATTAAGTATTGATTCGAAGTGTTGAAGGACCAGTTCGCGCTCCATCTCCATTATTTTCCGGTAGACAGAGCCAGAGGTATCCCATGACTTTACGTCGTAAGGCTGCTGAGCAATGATTGGGCCGTTATCAAGCTCCTCATCAATTTCATGAATAGTAACCCCCATTGGCATTCCGTTTATTATGGAGAATACTTGCGGAAACCAACCTCGGTTATATGGATTCAAACCAGGATGGACGTTGATGCATCTCACTCCATTCACGAGCTTTGACGGAAAGATTTGTTTTGAATGCATTGAAACCACCAAACCAAATTCGCCCAAAATCCAATCTGTTTCAGCCTTAACGTCTATTCGCGGGACGCCTTCCAGTGGGCCGTTGGGTGATTGATATATTTCTATATCACCGTATATATCAGCAAGATGAGCGCTTAATTCAGCGGCAAATTGATTGTCAGTAATAATCAGTGTCTTCAAAAATTCATCCTCTTGCGACGTAAAGTGGCTTCTGCACTCGACCATTTCCCCCAGATGAAATAGTGGGGAACTTAGGGTTCCCAGTATGGAAATCGATAGTGTAACGACCTGATGATTAACTGCACTTTTTATTGCCTCGACTTTACTGGAGAAAACCAAGATGCAGAGCCAGAAATCAAACGAAGGACTGCAGGGCGATAGAGATGAGCAAGGCGTGTGCGCTAGCTGGCCTGTCGCGGCGGTCGTTTTGAGACAAGCCAAGCTACCGAAGCCGAAATTCAATGAGTTCATCGCATAGCGCGTAAAACGGGTGATTGAAACCTTACAGTGCGCGGGCTAACGCATTGTTACCCGGAGCCGGACTTGATGGTCAGGCATCCCGGCCGGCACGCGTGCCGGTTCAAGGACTGCGTTTTATTGTGGTGCCCGGAGCCGGACTTGAACCGGCACGGCCGTTAAGCCGGGAGATTTTAAGTTCTTCGGCACCCAGCATTTATGCGGGTTTCAGCGATTTTTATTGGTAGACGTCTACCTAATGACCTTTCTGAGTCGATTAGGAGCCCGAAAACCGGGCGATTCCGAGTCTCCTGTGTCTCCCCTCCCCACCCCGAACGCGTTCACCCCACCCTTTGCAGGTAATGACGGGTCGATCCGAATTCCTGTATACTTCCCGTCTGGGAAATATCTTTTCCCAAATAAACCAAGGAGCAATCATGCAAAAATTTACCACATTGCTGATGACAAGCGGCGAGAAGGACCTTCCGAAGTTTGACTTCGAGCTGACCGGATCTCAGGACAGGTCTCTGGACGCAGCGGTGTTTTGGATCATCCTTGGCCGGCAACCTGAGAAGCCGAAGCAGCTGACAGAGTTAGTGAAGAGCGGGCTCAAGGTAAAAGTCATCCACCGTCTAGCAAAGCAACTTGATACGTCTAACAAGGAGCTGATGAGCTGGCTGAGGCTATCGACCTCCACGGCCGACAGGTGGGCCAAGGAAAATAAGTTTCTATCGACCGACTACGCGGACAAGGTAGTCAGGTACGCGAAGCTGCTGGCGCAATCTGAGGCGATGATGCAGGGTGACAAAGACGCCGCGCTGCGGTGGCTGAAGTCTCCGAAACGCGTTCTGGGTGGAGAGACTCCACTTGAGAGGGCTACGACGGAGGCTGGTGCTGACGATGTTGAGCGTTTGATTGGCCGAATCAGGCACGGTGTCTTCAGCTAGTGGCCGAATTCGCAACCGCTTACAGGATAGCTGACCCGGAGTTTTCGAACACACCAGAGGAGATGCTCAGTGGTTACGGCGCTCAACTTTACGGCGGCCGCTGGAACTCTGAGGGTGTGCCCTGCGCCTATCTGGGTGACAGTCGAGCGGTGGCAGCGATGGAAATACTCGTTCACCACGAAGAGGCTCCAATACTCGATCTCTACTCGATTATGCAGGTAGATATCCCGCTCGAGTGCGTGTTGTCGATTGAACCAGACAGCCTTCCTGAGGGCTGGGACGCGACGGACAGGCTAGATCCTGCATCTCAGCGGGTCGGTGACCAGTGGCTGGCTTCGTCGGCTTCGCTAGCGCTGGTGGTGCCTAGCGTCGCCTCTCCCGGAGATTTCGCTATGCTGGTAAATCCGAGGCATCCCGATTTTGACAAGCTAACCTGTGGTCCGATCGAGCCCTATCGATTGGACGCACGGCTACTCGCGGCGCTCAGAGGCGAATCGTGATAGTCGCCCCACTCTACCTTCCCCGCAGCAAGATAGAGTGCTGGCTGTGCAACGAGAAATATTTAGTGGTTGTACCGGTCGCGTTTGACAATTCGCAGTCTTGTATCGCTTCAGCTATCGACACTGAACAAGGTATTTGAGGAGTGGTAAGTTGAGCTAGGTTGAAAGCTTGCCTGCGTTGAAATTGCAAGTGGCCTTGGCCTCTGGCCTTCAGGGTCTGGCCTTCAGGGTCAGGTCTCCCATTTCCCGTTTACGAGCTTGGCGGTAATTTTCATCCTCTGCGGGTTACAGGGTCAGGCCTCTCAGCTTACAACAGGGACTTCAAGTTCAGAGCCAGAACCCATGTGTCCCGGATGGGAATCGGGAGACCTGACTCCTAGGATTGCATTATCGGTTTCTTCAACCTACTGCCTTCACCAGAGCTATTTGACACCTCAGAGTCTCTCCTGCCTTCCCGTGGGGAGCGCCTTTTCACGCCCAAGGCTTCAGGGTCAGGTCTCCCATTTCCCGCACACGAGCTTCGCGATGTGCCGCGCTAGTCACCTGACACAGATAGCGGGGTCTCTGAGGATCCAGAGATGCCTTGACCCCAGAAGTCACTGAGACGTCCTTAGACAGGAAAAACTACGGCCACCAACCCTCCTCTGTGGGTTACAGGATCGGGCCTCCCAGCGTACAAGTGGAGCCCCGAGTTCACAGTAAGACACTGTATATTCCAGACAGGAATCGGGAGACCCGGCCCTACGACCAACAGGCGATTCAAATCGCGTAGAGCACCGGAAGCCGACTGAAGCCAGGGAGATGGCGTCGAGAGACTGCGTTTCGAGTTTCGTGTCTTCAGGACTGCTCGTCAACGTGGTGCCCGGAGCCGGACTTGATGGTCCGGCATCCCGGCCGTCACGCGTGCCAGTTCGAGGACGGACTAGTAGTTCTTGGTGCCCGGAGCCGGACTTGATGGTCCGGCATCCCGGCCGGCACGCGTGCCGGTTCGAGGACGGACTAGTAGTTCTTGGTGCCCGGAGCCGGACTTGAACCGGCACGGCCGTTAAGCCGGGAGATTTTAAGTCTCCTGTGTCTACCAATTTCACCATCCGGGCAGCGAATCGAGGGACTTTGAAGCGGCGGCATCATAGCACAGCCGCGAACGTTCTAGACACTGAGAGGCGCGTGCTAAACTGCCCGCCTCTGCAAAGAAGAAGGCGCCGCGAAGATGGCATCCGCCCGGGGGGAATTCAGCTCACGATTCGGTTTTGTGATGGCTGCGGCAGGCAGCGCCGTCGGGCTTGGCAATATCTGGGGCTTTCCCACGCAGGCCGCCAGTAATGGCGGCGCGGCCTTCCTGCTGGTCTATCTCTTTCTCGCCTTTACTATTGCCTACCCTGCCCTGATGGCGGAGATCATTATTGGCCGCCACGCCCATGCAAACGCCGTGCACGCACTTAAACTGATCTCACCAAGTAGAACGTGGCGTTCGATCGGCGCAGTTACCGGCATCGCCGGACTCGTGGTGGCGAGCCTGATCCTGAGCTTCTACGGAATCGTGGCCGGCTGGATGATCGCTTTTGCCATCGCGTCGCTGGCCGACCTGGTGGGCCTTGAGGCCCTCGCCGACTGGCTGCGACAGTTCAGTACGCCGCGCAACCTTGTTTTCATGCTGCTGTTTATGGCCCTTACCGCAGGCATTATTTCTGGTGGCGTGCGCAGTGGCATCGAGCGTTGGTCCAGCCGGCTGATGCCCGCATTGCTGGTCACGCTTGTGCTGCTGGTTGCGTATGTGCTCTCTTTGGACGGCGCGGCTGAGGGACTCAAGGTTTATCTGTTGCCCGATTTCAGTCGCGCGGTAGATCCAGCGCTGATTATCCGGGCATTGGGCGCGGCCTTTTTTTCGCTCTCTCTGGGCGTTGGCACCATGCTGATCTACGGCTCTTATATTGGCGATAATGAGAACCTGCCTGCCCTGGGGGGCATGGTGACTCTTGTCGATATCTCAATTGCGGTGCTGGCCGGATTCCTGATTCTGCCGGCCATGTATGTCGCCCTTGCCAATGGTGTGGAAATTTTTGACGCTTCTGGACGCCTGATCTCTGAAGACACACTGATCTTCGCTGTTTTGCCGGCCTTATTCGATACGATGGGCTTAGCCGGCATCATCGTCTCCATCGTATTTTTCTTCTTGCTGAGCATTGCCGCCCTCACCTCCTCGATCTCCATGCTCGAGGCACCGGTCGCCTATACCATCGAATCCCGTGGTGTCAGCCGACGCATGGCGGCCATCGCCATCGGCTCGGCGATCGCGCTGGCGAGTACCACCATTCTGCTTAACTTTGAGGCCTTGTTTGGCCTCGTCATTACAGCAACGACGCGCTACGGGCAGCCGCTTTTGGGCTTCGTGTTTTGCATTTATGCGGGATGGTTGTGGCACAGGGACGTTGTGCTATCCGAGTTGCGCAGGGGCAACCCGGACATTGAGCAGGGGATGTTTTGGCGGCTGTGGCCGGTTTACGTACGCTTCGTATGCCCGGCCATCATCCTGGCTATCTTCACGCAGAGCCTGGTCGGCTAGCTAACCTCGCTCAGGGTCTCCTCGTGGCCTTCCAGTGAGGCAGACAGCGCTTTCTCCATCAACCACCTCGCTTGGCTTGTATAGGCGTAGATGCACGCATGCACCGCTGCTTCATGCCAGTTCTCTGAGCTGCAGTTAGTGGAATACTCCTCAAACTCGTTGAGCGCCTGGATCATCGTACTGATGTGCCTAGGGCACTCACAATCGAGGTTTTTCTCAAGCTTGGCCGCCGCCAGTAGTTCGGCCTGATCAAACTGGCGCGGCTTGCGTGCCAACAGCTCGCCCAGATCCGCATCGCCCTGGCTGGTCGAGCACTCTGCTTCCCAGAGGCTCAATTCGTAGGCCAGATAAGCGGCGTCCAGGGGCAACTCGTGCGTCTTGTAGCCCATTTCCTGCCAGCGCTTCAGGCGGCCTTCGCTGCCAAACTGGTAGACAATGATTACGTTGCGCACACCCAATGATGCGATCAGCTCATCCACCTGCGCGACGGCGCTAGCCGTCAAACTGGGGCATTCCAGCACCAGGGCGTCCAGTTCGCCCAGTGCTGCCGATCCGCCTGGCTCACTGCCGCTCAGATCTGGCAGGGTATGGCGCACCAGCAATGCATCGGCCCGGGTGATGCAACCCTGGTGCTCGTCAAGCCAGGCGCACAGGTTGTGGCCTACAAAGCCCACCCGGGGCTTGGTCCGTGGCATTTCAATCTTGCCACCGCTTTCGCGGCGCAGCATGATCTCGAGCGTTTTGCGCGGTGAACTGGCAATCTCACCGATCCGTGCTCCGGCGGTCACCAACTTGGACACCAGTTGCAGATGTTCCAAATCCGACTGTGTGTATTGACGCCGCCCAGTCCCAGACTTGTGGCTGGCGCCCAGCCCGTAGCGACGCTCCCAGATCCTCAGGGTATCTGCCTTGATGCCTGTTAGACGTGCGACCGTGCCAATTCCGTACAACGGCCGGCGCTCTATGCTGATGCTTGTCATGCTGATGCTCCTGTGTGTCCCTTGCCGTTTGTTACGTACTTGTTCAGAGACTGGATGACCCGAAACAGTTTTGTCCCAAAATTATCCGAACATGAGGGCGGAATACGTGGTCAAACGACACGATGTCAGCGTAACTTAGGTGTCACTAACATTCAGAGCAAACTATGCAATCTCTTGTCGAAAGCCCGGAAGACAACCTCGAAGTGCTCTACGCACTGGCGCGGCGCTATCCACTTCTTACCCAGGAAGACGAACATCGCTGGGATGACCGTAAGTGGACAGCCGTGGAAGAGCTCCTGGGCACCCTGTGTGGCGACGATGACAGCCGGACCTGGCTGCTGGCATTAATTCGCGTACTACTCGATGAGCCCGGCATACAGGTTGACCAGTTCAGCAGCCGTGAGCACTTCTTTGTGACCCAGCGCGAGATCAAGGAGCTGGGCAAGCTGCCGCGACGCCTTGATCAGCGCACTTTATTCAAGCTGTTCAACGAAGATTGCCTGCCGGCCACCCTGGTGGTTGGCTGCGCGGAATACGTGCTCGGCGCTGAAGAACACGGAACCCTCAGCCCTGTCGCTGCCGCCCTTGCGGACTGGATTGAGCGCAACCATGCAGCGCTGAAGGCGCCCGCAACAGAAGAGCGTACGCTCAAGGCGCTGCGGCACGCGGTGGCCAGCTACCTGTTTGCCCGCGATAAACTGACCCTGCATAACCTGCGACTGGTATTCACTATAGCGGGCCGCTACAAAGGCAAAGGCGTCGCGCACAACGACCTGGTTCAGGAAGGTATCATCGGCCTGCTACGCGCAGCCGAAAAGTATCGCTACAAAACCGGCAATCGCTTTTCAACCTATGCCTTTAACTGGATCTCCCAGGCCGTGCGACGCCACTCCGTCGAGCAGGGCGGCATCATTCGCTACCCGACGCACGTGCAGGAGCAGGTCAGCCGGCTCTACCGGCTGCGGTCGGATCTGTGGGCGAAGGGCGAACAGACTCGTCCATCCGATCTTGCCCGTGTCTCTGGCTTGAGTGAAACGAAGGTTCGCGACATCCTCAGCCTGCGCAACTTGCCGAGCTCGCTGGACACCCCACTGTACGATGATGACGGCAATACGACGCTGGGCGATACGCTATCAGGCGGGCCTTTTGATGATCAGGAAGAATCCGCCTGGCGCGTCTCCCTCAACAAACAGCTCAAATGCCAGCTCGACAAGCTCGAACCCGCTGAGGCAGAGGTTGTAGCGGGGCGCTGGGGCCTTGACGGTGGCCCACCGCTCACGCGGGCGCAGCTGGCAGACAGGATGCGCATCAGCCGGGAGTGGGTTCGCCAGCTTGAGCAGAGTGCGCTGACCAAGTTGCAAAGCGACCCCTCGATCGTCGAGACCTACAATCACTACAAGCTGGAACGCAACGGTAACGAGCCATAAGGCAATGATTGACACACTGGCACAATGGGTCGCGGCCCACCCCAGGCTCTTTGTGCTGACGGGTGCCGGCATCAGCGCCGGCTCCGGTATCCCGACCTACCGCGACAGCGCTGGCGTCTGGCGCAGCCACAAACCCATTCAACACCAGGAGTTTATGCGCGATTCGGCCGCACGCAGACGCTACTGGGCCCGCTCCATGGGTGGCTGGCCGCCCGTGGCCCGTGCACGGCCCAACGGTGCACACCTTGCGCTGGCGGAGCTGGAAAGCATGGGACGCATCGAAATGCTGGTTACGCAGAACGTAGATCGACTGCACCAGCGGGCGGGCTCACGAACGGTGATCGACCTCCACGGCCGGCTTGACCGCGTGCAGTGCCTAAACTGCGGCCAATACACCACCCGGCACGCCATGCAGCGCGACCTGATGCTAGCTAACCCCGCGCTTAAAACGACCAAGGGCCCACTGCGACCGGACGGTGACGCCGATACTGGCGTTGATCTCGACAGTTTTGAAGTGCCACCCTGCCGCTACTGCGGCGGCACGCTCAAGCCCGACGTTGTCTTTTTTGGCGGCAACGTGCCCCGCCCGCGTGTGCAAAACGCCCTCGATGCCCTGGCCTCATCCGATGCCTTGTTAGCAGTCGGAAGCTCCTTACAGGTATTCTCCGGCTACCGCTTCTGCCGCAGAGCCGACGAGCTCGGCCTGCCAATAGCCATCATCAACCCGGGGCAAACGCGGGCTGACCCATTGGCCAGTCTCCACGTCCACGCCGAGTGTGAACCTGTTCTGAGCGAGCTGGTTCTCAAGCTGCGAGCGACACCAGTGGCTCGGCGTAGTCGTAGCCCAGAACTTCTGCTACAGCCTGGTAGGTAACCCGACCAGCATGCACGTTGAGGCCGTTGCGCAGATGCGGGTCTCTGCGCATCGCTTCTTCGACGCCCAGGTTCGCGATCATCACACCATAGGGCAACGTCGCATTGTTCAAAGCCATGGTTGACGTTCGCGCCACTGCGCCCGGCATATTCGCCACGCAATAGTGCACAACACCGTCGACCACGTAAGTCGGCTCTGCATGCGTGGTGGGCCGTGAGGTTTCAAAACAACCACCCTGGTCGATCGCGACATCGACCACAACTGAGCCGCGCTTCATGCGCTTGATAATGTCTGCCGTGAGCAGCTTCGGCGCAGTGGCACCGGGAATCAGTACTGCACCGATCACCAGATCTGCTTCCAGTGCATATTCCTCTATGGCGCTGGCCGTGGAATACACCATGTTGGCGCGGCCTGCATATTCGTTGTCGAGCTGCCTAAGCCGGGGGATTGAGCGATCCAGTATGGTGACATCGGCGCCCATGCCAACCGCCATATTGGCCGCATTGTCGCCAACCACGCCACCACCGATGACCAGGACCTTGGCCGGCGCAACACCGGGCACACCGCCGAGCAGTACGCCGCGGCCGCCGGCCGCCTTTTCAAGGTGGTGCGCACCCGCCTGTGCAGACATGCGCCCTGCTACCTCTGACATGGGTGCTAACAAGGGCAACGTGCCATCTGGCGCGGTCACGGTTTCATAGGCAACACAGGTGGCGCCGGAGTCCACCAACAAGCGAGTTTGCTTGGGGTCCGGGGCCAGGTGTAAATAGGTGTAGAGAATCTGCCCGGCGGACAGCATGCGGCACTCTTCCGGCTGCGGCTCCTTGACCTTGATGATCATGTCAGCGCGGTCGAAGATGTCGTTAGCGTCGCGAACCATGACGGCACCGTTAGCCTCGTACTGGATGTCGTCGAAGCCGATGGCTTCGCCGGCGCCAGACTGGACCACCACCTGGTGGCCGTTATTCACAAATTCACGCACCGACGCGGGCGTCAGCCCCACGCGATACTCGTGGTTCTTGATTTCCTTTGGTACCCCTATCAGCATGACCCCAGCCTCCCTGGCTATTGGTGAAAGCGCTAGATTAGCCTACTTTAGTCAGGTATTTTTCAGTATATTCGCTATTACGCAGTGAATATCACTACACGAAGCGAGCCGCGGAGGTTTAATCCCTGTGCAAGAAACTGAATACAACCCACTCAGCCGTATCGACCGCAATATTCTTCGTATTGTGCAGCGCGAGGGGCGCATCAGCTACGTCGAACTGGCCAAGCGGGTCGGGCTATCAACAACACCCTGCACTGAACGTGTTAGAAAGCTCGAAAAGGCGGGGGTGATACGTGGCTACAGCGCTAACCTCGACCCCGGGCAGCTCGGCGCAGGCCTGGTGGTGTTTGTGCAGATCCGCCTGAGCCGCACGTCGCCGGCCAACTTCGCCGAGTTTCGCGAGGCGGCCGAGCGCCTGCCACAGATACAGGAGTGCTACCTCGTATCAGGCAACTTTGATTACCTGATCAAGGCCCGCGTGGCGACTATGTCGGCCTACCGAGCCTTCCTTGGGGATACTCTCCTGAATTTGCCCGGGGTGGATTCCTCCACCAGTATCGTTGTTATGGAGACCGTTACAGAAACGCTGGAAATACCGGTGCCAGACTGATGCGCCGGTGATCTTCAGGCCGGGCCGGCGCGTAGGATTAGCATGCAAAATCCAATCATCTTCTGGTTCCGCCAGGACCTGCGCGCCTATGATCTACCCGGCCTTGCCAAGGCCCTGAATAGCGGCCAACCGGTCATCCCTTGCTATATTTACGACCCGGAGGCGGCAGGCGACTGGGCACCCGGCGGCGCATCGCGCTGGTGGCTGCACCACAGCCTGATGTCGCTGGCGAGCGATCTGGAAGCACTGGGCGCACAGCTATGCCTGCGCAGCGGCCATACACAAACGGAGCTGCAGGCGCTTTGCGAAGAAACCAGCGCAAGCGCCATCTACTGCAGCCGCCAGTTGGAACCCTGGGCCACGGCGCAGGAGCAGGCACTGCACGATCACTTCAATGCCGCGGATATTACATTCAAGCGCTATCCCGGCTCGCTGTTGTTTGAACCCGAGGCCATTCGCACCGGTGGCGGCACGCCATTTAAGGTGTTTTCGCCCTTCTGGCGCGCCTGCTTGGCGCAGCCAGAGCCCGCACAGCCGCTCGCCTTGCCAGAGGGCACCTGGCACAGCGCCGCGAATAGTCTCGAGCTCGATACGCTGGCGCTGCTGCCGACGAAGCCAGATTGGGCAAAGGGCTGGCACGAACTGTGGTCACCCGGCAGCGATGGCGCACGCCAGCGCCTTGGCGTCTTCCTCGACGAAGCGCTCTATAACTATGGCGAGGGCCGCAATCTGCCGGCTCACAACTTCACCTCAAGGCTTTCGCCGCATATACAGTTTGGTGAGATATCCCCGCGAGAGATCTGGCATGCGGCCAAGGCCAGCGAGGCCGCCGGCGCAGACAGCGGCGAAGTGCGCAAGTTTTTGAGTGAACTGGGTTGGCGCGAGTTCTCCCACCACCTGCTGGCAATGGACCCGCATATTCCCGAACAGCCTTTCAAGCCGAACTTCGCCAACTTCCCCTGGCTTGGCAACGCGGAGCACCTGCTAGCCTGGCAGCGCGGCCAGACAGGCTACCCCCTGGTGGATGCCGGCATGCGCGAGCTGTGGCAGACCGGCTATATGCATAATCGCGTGCGTATGATCACCGCCTCCTTCCTCACCAAGCACCTGCTCATTCACTGGCGCAGCGGCGAAGACTGGTTCTGGGACACGCTTTGCGATGCCTCCTTGGCCACCAATAGCTGTAGCTGGCAGTGGGTGGCTGGCAGCGGCGCCGATGCCGCGCCCTACTTCCGCATCTTTAACCCCACGGCCCAGGGCAAGAAGTTCGACACCGAGGGAGACTATATACGCAAGTGGGTACCTGAGTTAGCGGGCCTACCAAAGAAGTACATTCAGGAGCCTTGGACGGCCCCTGCCGATGTTCTGGAATCTGCCGAGGTGCGCCTTGGCGAGAACTACCCCGAGCCGATCGTCGACCACGCGGCCGCGCGGCAGGGCGCGCTGGACGCTTACGCGGCGATCAAAGCCTCGTAAACACCGGCGCAGCTACGACTCGTCATCCTCGGAGAGAATCCCGCTACGCCAGCCGGATCCCCAGCTGGGGCCGTTAGGCAAGGCGCAGGTCAACTTAACTGAGGGGCCGGGGGCGAATTGGCTGGTGTCGAACTGAGTGCTGTCTAGCGTTGCGTGCTCTCCGGGGCCGACAGCGGGAGGCCCAACCTGATCTAGAAAAGCGTTCACTGAAGAAGAACACTTATCCGTGAAGTTAGGGGAACACACCCAAATCTTCTCGCCCTCGTTGTAGTAGAGATACGAGCCCGTCGCTGAATTTCGGTACACACCGTCGCCCAGGTTTTCATCGTAGGTGCCCTCGCAGGCGGCGATACCCCCTTCGCTTGCGTACCGCCATTCCAGGCTCGGGCAGTCGACGGGTGGACAGGCGCCGGCGGTAACGGTCATTTGTGGTTGTTGTTCATATCCTCCGTTTCCCCCTTGTGCTTCTGGGTTGAATACCTGCCAAAGCGGGCCGCAATCCGTCGGGGTGAGGGCCGAAGGCGACGCGCCACAGAAACCAAAAAGCCCTGAAGGAACCAAGTCGTTCGTGAAGACCCACAAGCCGTTGTTCCCTACATCGGGCCACACAAACAGAGACACGTCGCTGTTACTTTCTGCCAAGTCTTCAGGCGGGAAACAAAGGTCTTTGGTATACAGCGGAAACTGGCCCTCGGGCGGAGGGAAGTCGTCTTGCGTTTTTGTATAGGTGCCGCTCAAATTAGTGTCAAAGCTGGCCGTATTCGCCACACACACCTGGTCAGCGGCCGCTGCAGGCATTGCAATGATAGCGCCCTGAATGATGCCAGCAGCTACAACAAGACGCATCCTTCTCTTTGCCACGCTTAGTACTCCCTAGGGGGCCTTCCAGCAAAACTACTGCAACGGCTCCCGCACGTCCAGTGGAAGTCCAGCAGAAAGCAAACTAGTAAGGCCTCTGGTTACGAAAATTCCCACCCGGCACGAAATTGCAGCTGACGAACTGAAAGTTGAAACTGTCGTCAAAACAGGTTGCCACTGCACATCCAACCGAAGTCGTGTTGCGCCAGACTACCTGCGTGTAGTTGAGACACTCATTGTCTGTGCAGGTATTGGTTTCATAGTCGTAGAACTGTGAGCTCGCTTCCCACAGTGAAGCTGCAACGCCCGCTACAAAATCCGGCGCCCTAGGCGTTGAGATAAATATGCGACGGGCTATTAACTCCCCGATAAAGGGCACGACGTCGTCGCCATCCCCAGCCAGCAAGTCATACTCTTCGCTGGCGTCACTATTAAAGTCGTAAACACAGCCATCAACCCAGTTTTGCGCAACAGTTGCGGCATCTCGATCCCATATAATCGGCGGTATGGCGGGATCAGCGGGCGGGTCAACGCTAGCCCTGACTGCATTCAGTGCGTCTAAAATAGTCTGCTCGAACTCGCTGAGGGACTCCGGCTGGAACAGTCTATAGCGCCAACTGCCCAGTGAGCGGTCATGGTCTGAGTCCTCAGACGCAAGCAACAGGTGCTCCTGGCCTGCCGAATAGTCTTCGCTGGCCAGAGCATATAGGCCCTGATAAGCGAGAGCGGCGGACACAAGCCGCGCTATCATGCAAAACGTTCGAGAGAAACCAAGCCGACTCATTTCGCACCAGATTAAAAGAGCGACGATACTTAGAGTATAGGTCGCCACTCGCGTTCTTCCATGCCGCGTTGCCGCCTGTCTGCGCTCACGGCCTTTGCACTCGCCCTCCCCGCTTTGAACGCATTCAATATCGCCTGCCAAAAGGCACTGGGGCTACACAGACGCCAGTGCTTCAACTTTCGCGTGTTGGAAGACCCATTGATCGCGCTCGATCAGTAAGGTCGCTGAAAGATGACATTCCCCGCTGGAAAGAAGTTACAACTGACGAACTGGAAACTGAAGCTTGCGTTTGAACACGCCGCCACGGCGCACCCTACCTCGGTACTGTCTCGCCATACGACCTGTGTGTAAAACCCACACAAGTTATTGGGGTCGGAGCAGGTATTGGTGTTGTAGTCGTAGAATTCACCAGCCTCTACCCAGTCCTGGACCGCCAAAGCCGCATTCTCACGCTCGCTAGCGGGGAACGAGTTGAAGAAAATATTCTGGCCAAAGCCAAGGACGCTATTGTCGGGATTGATGCCATATTCACAGCCATCGACCCACTCCTGGGCATCCAGTGCGAGAGCCTGTGACCAGGCAAACGGGGGCAGCGCTGGACTCGCCGGCGGCACGACATTAGCCCTGGCAGCGTTGAGCGCGTCTAACAGCGTCTGCTCAAACGCGTTAAGGCCATTTGGCTGGAAAAGCTTATAGCGCCAGCTGCCGAGTGAACGCTCATGTTCAAGTTCTTCGGCAGCGCTTGGCTCGCTGGTGCGAGCGTACGGGCTCCACAGAGTCGACACTGCGAGCATTCCGATCGCCACGAGTTGGCTAAGCCGACAAAGGGAGGTTCGAATCATTGGGCACCGGTACGACGGGCTGCCGTAATCCAAGTATAAGCTACTACTGGGCTTCTTCAACTTGATGACCCGGCCATTTGCCATACCTCGTAGCCCGTAATTGATGCTTGGTTACCAACGCTTGATAAACCTTCGCGCGCTTACTAGGCTAAGTGACAGCCCCAGCCGTGGAGACCATTATGCTTCGCGCCGTCTGCATCACCCTTATCACCCTTCTTTTGTTTATTACCAGCGGGCGCGCC
>JBCDJG010000068.1:0-23754 GCA_038748065.1 Pseudomonadota bacterium | reverse complement strand
GTGTCTTACATCGACAAGCACAAGAAAATGCTCGGCGATAACCCAGACGCTCGCTACTACACGGCGGTCATCTCTGACGAGCACAGCTATCGCATTCGCGGCAATCTGGCGGGCGCGACCTATACCAGCTTCACGATTGAGATGTCAGACAACGCTGAAGGTAACCGCGGCGTCGGTAGTGCCATCAACGATAGTCAGTTCGAGGTTGATGAGAACGGCGATTTCGAGATTGTCGTCAGCCGTGAACAAGCCGAAGGTAACTGGCTCGAGTTAAACGAGGGTGCTGCGAGTATCACGACGCGCCATTATTTTGAACGTGAAGTTAGCGTCAACAACGACGCCCTGACCCACGTACCATTAAGCATCGAAAATCTTGTCCAGCAGCCGCCGCGGCCGGCACCGAATGACGCTGATATTGCGGCTGGCATTCGTCGCGTCATCAGCTTTCTGGAGGCCAATGTGATCAGCTTTGGCGCGGCCTCTGACCTGCCCTGGGTATCTACCACGCCCAATGTCTTCAACCCGATTGTGATCGACAATAGCAACGCGGCTGTCAACTACGCCGCTGTCGATAATGTGTATGCCATGGCGCCCTTTGTTCTGCAACCGGACCAGGCGCTGGTTATCCGTGGGCGTTTTCCGAAGTGTCGCTTCTGTAATCTGGTCCTGTTCAATCGTTTCCTGCAGACCTTCGATTACGAGACGCGCCGCGTTTCGCTGAACCGCGCCCAGGCAGTCCTGGAGGAGGACGGCAGCTTCAAGATCATCCTGGCGGCTCGCGATCCCGGCCACCCCAACTGGCTGGATACTGAGGGTCGCGCATATGGACTCATGTTCTGGCGCTTCCAGCTGCCGGAGGAAGACATCGCGGCGCTTCAGACCGAGGTCATCACGCTAACCTGAATTGGCCGGCGGGCACCCACCCGTCGTATCGCCAATCAGCCACCGGACGGCGTTACTGAGAAAGCGCCTGACCTGGGGCACGTCAAATGCGGCTGCTCGATGCCCGATAGCAGTGTAAACGCTGCGACCCTGCCCCACACAGTTACTCCAGGAAATGGGGTGATCACCCATGCTCAGGTCACGCTGCCGGCCTGGCAGATTTTGTACGGGGCGGTAGGAGTCTTCGCTGACAGTGGCCAGCACACGCATACCCGCTGCCCGGGCACTGCGCTCCCAGGAATACCATTCCTCTTCGTGTTCCCAGACGTTGTCCAGGCCTGAGTTAACCGGGTGATCATGGTTTTCAGTGACTACCTGCGCGATCTGGAACTGAGGTCCCATGATATGGGCCGTGAAATCTGTGCCAATAAGGTTGTCCATATACCAGGGCCAGCCACTGTGTGAACCATCACCCGCCGCATGAATACCCAACCAGCCGCCGCCATCTTCAAGCCAAACCTCGAAAGCCTGTTCCTGCTCCCGGCTAAGCATGTCGCCGGTTGCATTCAGAAAGATAACGGCCTGAAATCGCGCTAGATCAGCCTGATTGAATACGGCACCGTTCTCTGTCAGAAACAGGCCGTAGCGCCACTGCTTGGCGATGCTCTTCATCGCCCGCTGCCCACCCGCAATGCCATCCTTATGGCGAAACCCATTGGTCTTGCTGAATACCAATATGGCCGGCTGAGCCAAATCATCGGGTAGCACAGGTGGCGTCCGATCATGGTCAGTGCTGGGGACAACCAGGTTCCAGGCACCGATGTACCAGGCAAAGCCAAGAAAGCCCAGCAACAACACCAGGACAGTAAGGGCCAGACCTTTGAGCATCTTTGCGGCCATGCTTCGCGACTCAATCGTGCGTTTCAGGGGGCACCGTCAAACCAGTCCTTGAAGCCCAGCTTGGAAGACGGCCCCAGGTGCATCTGCTCGAGCACCCCGTGGCCCACGCGATCTCCACAGGTCGCGCGCACCACTTGCTGAATATGAATGTTCTCCAGTGCCAGTGGATCAAGCTCGTCGTTGTCCCAGTGCTCAGCGGCAATCGCCAATTCACCCTGCCACTTGCCATGGCCCCAGGTGGGGTGCTGATAGCCGAGCCCTTTCATCCGGTGCAAGAGCACAGGCTCCAAACTGATGTCCATACGCTCTCCCGAGCGGTCATGCATGGTGATCTGCGCTGCACTGGCCTGCCGGGTGCCGGGAATCCAGTCAAACTCAAAATTAACGATGCCCTGCCATTGCCGGGCGGCTGGATCTTGCGTGCCAGGAATAGCATCCGCGGACTCATAGTGAGGCAGGAAGCCCTGGTCGGTATGCCACTGGTAGCCGCCATCATCCTCAAACCAGCCCGCGAGGCTGCACTGGTCCTGCCAGTGAATCGGCACCCAGTTAAAGTGAACCGCCTGATATTCTGCCAGCGGAGCGCCGCCGCTATAGGCCTCACCCACGGGACGAATACCCCAGGATCGGTCCTTCAGGCCAAATGTAGTGCGGCCATCTACCTGCAGCTCCTCGCCCTCAATACGGATCCAGCCAGACCAGAACCCGAACTGGTCGAGGCGTGTTGCATCCATGACGACGTGTCGGGCATTGCGCAGAGTCTGGCGACCCTCTTCAATACAGGCGGTGCGCGGCGTGAAGGTCAAATCACATTCGATACCCGTGTCGTTGGCCGCTATCACCAGGCGATGCCGGCCCATGGGCTCCAGGATACTCAGACTCATCGGTCCAATGCTGAGATCTGAGGGCTCGTCCGGTGCACGCCGAGACGCGTGAAAAGCATACTGTTGCTTGCCAATAACAACGCTCAGACTGCCGTCGAGAATGCCGAGGTTCGCGTAACGGCAAAGTCCGACGCCGAAGTAAAAGCTGCCATCCTGAGCATGTGCGTTATACCAATAGCGATCATAGTGAAAGCGGTCAGAGCTCGCGGTCAGCGCGATTGGCTCAGCCGTTTGATGGATGGGGTAATCGTCGTATTTGGACAGCATCTTTTCGGTTTCTCCCGTTATGCCATAGCTTGGAACTTTAGCTGAGTGCTTTCAGTCGGTCTGTTGGCCGTCAAGACCTTAGAGATAAGGCAATTCAGGTGCAACCGAACCTGGACGGCCCCTTGCACAAAAGTATACATTAGTATACTTTTGCTGCTCTCGCAAATTCACAACCGCTGCGCACGGCGCCAGCGTGACACGAGGATGTTGATAATGACACAGGCCCAGCAGTCCCTGCCGCCGATCGAGAGTCTGTATAACCCGAACTCACCGGACTACCTCGCAGACCCTGTACCCGGCTGCCTCGCACTCGCCCGGCGCGGTCGCCTGGTGTGGTACGAACCCTGGCAGGCCTGGATCATGACGCGAATGCCCGACATCCTCGATTGCTGGCGCAACGAGCCACTGTCATCTGATTTTTATGACTGGGAATTCGCCCCCGAGCGACCGCCCGAAGACCAGTGGAGTAACTTCGAGCGCGCGATGATCGGTCACAGCCTGCTGGCAGAGCACGATCACCACAGACTAATCCGAAAGGTCGTCTCTCCTGCTTTCTCCCGAAACGTCGTCGACAAAATTCAGGCAAAGATCAAGCCCGACGTAGATCGCCTGTTCGACGAACTTGGAACGCCTGAAGTATTCGACTACAAGGATAAGATCGCGCAGCACATTCCCTTCATATCAATCACGCGTATGGTCGGCATGCCTGAGAAGTACTGGCCAGATATTCGCAAAGTCATTTTGACCTTCACCGAAACCTGGAATCCGACTATATCTGACGAACAGCGCGAGGCCGCGCGGCAAGACTGCAATAAGGCTATCGACATTATCCGTGAGGTTATCAACGAGCGACGGGCATCGCCGGAGCAGGATGACTTCCTCAGCACCTTGCTTCGCATCGAAGAGGAAAATGACAAGTTTGAGGAGTGGGACATTGTCACCCTGATCCTGGCCCTTGTAGGCGCCGGAGCGGATACCACTTTAGTCGCGCAGCAGTGGTCGGTTTACTCCCTACTCAAGCATCGCGACCAGGTGCCAGCCGCTCTCGAAAGCGCAGACAGCTTCTCCAACGCTTTCTGCGAGATCAATCGATGGTCTACGCAAAGCAAGATGGGCTTTGCGCGCTACGCGCCAGAGGATATGGACCTACTGGGAGAGCGCCTGCGCAAAGGCCAGATGGTACTGATGATGCCGCATCTGAAAGACCGCGACCCGGACTACTACGAAAGCCCAGAAACATTCGACGTCAAGCGCGTTTTCGATCCGGACGTTATGTTTGGCTACGGGCCGCGTTACTGCATCGGCGCAGCGCTTGCAAAGCGCCAGCTCTATCTGACAATGCAGGAACTGTTCAAACGTTTCCCCAACGTAGAACTTGCTGAAGAGCCAGAAAAAGATGACTGTGATCACAACGCAATTGTCTTTAAAAAGCTCATGCTGCGTACCAATGCCTGAGCATCGCCACAAGCACTGCGACTGTGAACACTATCAGGGTTGAGGATAAGTGGGCCGGGCTGGCCGCGTGCGTCACCGATGAAGCCCTCTGGTGCGCGGCCCACTGCGCGAGCGGTGCGACCAAAAGCAGCCTGGAGCTTTAGAGCGTGACCCTTACTTGAGCACTCAAGGGCGAGTTTCCAACCTACGTTTCTTCCTCCGCTACCTCGCTCGCCATAAGCTCGAGTACGGTGTAGGCATCGCGTTCATCTTCACCACGAACTGGCTCGCGGTAAACATCCCCGCGCACATAGGCGCTGCAATCGACCTACTCGGCGAGACGGCTCAGAGTGAGGCGCTGATGCACTCAGTAGGGCTGGTTGTCCTGTTCGCGCTGGTGATGGTTGTGACGCGAACCATCTCCCGCGTGTTCTTCTTCAATCCGGGGCGAGCCGTAGAGAAGGCCGTCAAGGATGACTGCTTTGAACGCCTCACGCAGCTGCAGCAGGATTTCTACAGCCAACATGAAACCGGCACGCTGATATCCATCGTCAATAACGACATCAATGGCATTCGCACGCTCGCCGGCATCATTATGCTGCAGATTTTCAACGTGATCTTCGCCCTGTCACTCACTCCCCTGAAAATGTGGGAGATATCACCGCAGCTAACTCTATACTGCATCGGACCAGTGCTCGTGACTTTCACGGTCGCACGCTATGCCATGTCTTACATGCGCCGGCAGATGAAACAGCGCATGGGTGAATTGCAGGCCCTGTCCTCCAACACTGTCGGTTTTCTCAGCGGCATCGAGGTAATCAAGTCTCATCATATTCAGGACTGGGCCGAGGGCGAATTTGACCGCGACAACATCGCCCTGCGCGACCGTTCACGCAAACTCGTGATGGTGCGCACTGTTTACCTGCCGCTGATCGGCTACACAGATCGGATTATCAAGGTCATGGTCCTGGGGATTGGCGGCGCCTACGTTATTCAGCAGGATCTTACGCTGGGCGAACTTACTGCGATGCTGGCTTATGCATCGCTGCTGGCCATGCCATTCATCTCGCTGGGTATGATTCTATCGGCCCTACAGAACTCGATCGTCAGTCTGGAAAGTGTCAGGCGTATTCTCGACACGCCCCCGCATAAGGGCGATCAGCAGCACCTGCCGGCGCGCCAGCGCGACGCACTATTTAGTCATTCACTGCGCGTTAACCACCTTAACTACACCTATCCGGGTAGCAGTGAACCTGCGCTGTGTGACATCAGCTTCGCGATCCGTCCGGGTGAGACCGTGGGCGTTCTTGGCAAGATAGGATCGGGCAAGAGCACACTGGTAAATTGCCTAAATCGTTATCTGGAGATCGAGCCTGGCAGCATTTTTCTCGACGACGAAGATATTACCAGCCTGTCCCGGCGTGACTTACGCAGCGCCGTTCGAACCATCACCCAGGAGCCCTTCCTCTTCTCTGACTCGGTAGAGGAAAACATTCGTTTCGGGGCTGATGATGAGGCCGAGGCCCTGTCACTTGAACAGGCTCTCTCCGAAAGCGACATGCTGGAGGAGGTAAGCCAGTTTCCCGAGGCGCAGAACACCCTGGTCGGCGAAAAAGGCATTTTGCTTTCCGGTGGCCAAAAACAGCGCCTCAGCCTGGCCCGCGGCCTCTTCACACCCAGCAAGTTGATCATTCTCGATAACGTATTGTCGGCGGTCGATAATGAAACCGAGCGCTTCCTGCTGGACCAGATCTTCAACACTTTGCGCAGCCAGAGCACGCTGATCGTTTCGCACCGCGCCAGCGTGCTCGCGCGAGTTGATCGTATCCTCGTTCTGGACAGGGGCCGTATTGTCGATGAGGGGAGGCACGAAGAATTGCTCGAGCGCTGCGCCCTGTATCGCGACACCTGGACACTGCAGCAGCAGTACGAGGAACACGCCGCGTGAGCGCGCAGAACAACAGACAGGGCATAGACTGGCCAGTCGTTCAGCGCTTTTTGCGCTACCTCATGAGCTACCGGCGCCAGGTCACGATCGGTCTCAGCCTGATCCCGGTATCCGTGCTGTTCAGCATCCTTTTTCCCTGGCTCATCATGCGCATCATCGACGATCAGCTGGTCCCCGGCAATCATGGCGAGTTGGCGGGCTGGGCACTGGCTCTGGCCGCGGTCTTGGTAGGCAACTACCTCGCAGACGCTGTTTTCAACTACTCACTGCAGTCCGCGTCTCAAGAGGCGATTCGAGATATCCGCAGGGAAATGTTTCAGCGCGTGCTCTACCTACCGCGGCGCTACTTCGACAAAACGCCCATGGGTGTCACGCTCACGCGACTGACCAGTGATCTGGAGGCTATCAGCGAGTCCTTCACACAGGGTCTTCTCAGCATGATTCGAGACATCCTCGTGACCGTCGCCCTACTCGTTTTCCTGCTCGCGGTGAGCTGGAAGCTCACGCTGGTTCTGCTGCTGATAGGGCCGCTGGTGTATTACGTCACAGAACTGCTCAGGCGCCGACTGCGGGACACCTACGTCGAAGCGAGACTGATTCTGTCCCGTGGAACGGGTTACCTGCAGGAGTGCCTTGCCGGCATAAAAACGGTGCAACTCTACAACGCCGAACGCGAGGTTGTTGAACGCTATCGCGGTTTTACACTGGGTTTCTTCCACGCGCAGTCCCGTTCCAACATCTACGATTCCGGCCTCTATTCCATCGTGGAAGGCATTACCACGATCAGCATGGGTCTTGTCATATGGTATGGCTCCAATGAGATTCTCGCCGCGAGCCTGTCGGTCGGCGTACTCGTAGGTTTCATCAACACCTTGGATAAGATCTTCGTTCCGATCCGCGACTTCTCCTCACAGATGGCATCCATCCAGCGCGCATTTGCAGCCTTTGACCACATCGAAGAGCTGTTTGAGGAAGAAACCGAGCAGGACGCTGACAGGCGTCGACTGCCGCTCAGCGAGGCGGAGCAAGATAAGCTGCGGCACTTTGATTCACTGCGCTTTGAGCGCGTGCGCTTTCGCTATAACGATGACGGGCCTTGGGTGCTGCGCGATGTATCCTTTGAGCTAAAGCGAGGACAGAAAATCGCGCTGGTCGGCAGTACGGGCTCGGGTAAGTCGACCATACTGCGCCTGCTGAACAAAACCTATTCACAGTATGAGGGTGACATCACGCTCAACGGCATTGAACTCAGGCGCATTCCGCGCCAGACCCTGGGTCGCTTTTTTGCGCTCATGCAGCAGGAGGTTTTCCTGTTTAATGAGTCCATCGCCTTTAATATCGGCATGGCGCGGCAAGACATGTACAGCGAAGCAATTACCGCCGCTGCCCGCTACGTGTACGCGGACAACTTCATCGACCAGCTGCCGGGCGGCTATAACTTCGTATTGCGCGGCAATGGCGCCAATCTGTCGGCAGGACAGGGCCAGCTTATTGCGTTTGCCCGTGCCATCGCTGGTGGCAGCGAGGTCATCATGCTGGACGAGGCGACCAGCGCGGTCGATTCAGTGACAGAACGCATGATTCAGCGCGCAATAGATCACGTCTTCGAAGACAAGACCGTCATCGCCATCGCACATCGTCTGAGCACCATTCGCCATTCCGATGAGATCCTGGTGCTTGAACAGGGCGCAATCATGGAACGGGGCGATCACGAGACGCTGCTGAGCGCCAGCGGTTGCTATGCCAAACTGCTTGAGGATATTGGCCAGTCTGACTAGTTGCCGACGGGGCAAATCACTAACATTACCTCCACCTGTTATTTAGGAGTAGAGCCATGTACGACCTACTGATACGCAACGCTTTGATAGTAGACGGCACCGGCGCGCCAGCGCGCGGCGGCAGTGTAGCCGTCAGCGACGGCCGAATTGCCGCCATCGGCGATGTTGAAGGCAGCGCTACGCGGGAAATCGACGCCGATGGCAAGCTGCTAACGCCGGGGTGGGTCGACGTTCATTCCCACATGGACGGCCAGGCGACCTGGGATCCGCTGTGTAGCCCCGCCGCCAACCACGGCATCACCACGCTTGTCATGGGCAACTGCGGCGTAGGCTTCGCTCCCTGCGAACCTAACGACGAAGCCCATGATCGACTGATCGCCGTTATGGAGGACGTCGAAGACATTCCGGGCACGGCCTTGCACGAGGGTATCAGCTGGGACTGGGAAAGCTTCCCGGAATACCTCGATGCCGTGGAGGCCTTTCCCCGCGCCATCGACGTTGGCGCCCAGGTACCGCACTGCGCCGTGCGCACCTATGTCATGGGTGAACGCGGGCGCAAAAATGAGCTGGCGTCTTCGGACGACGTATCGCGCATGGCAGATATCGTGCGTGAGGGTATCGAAGCTGGCGCACTCGGCTTCACCACCTCGCGCACCGAGCTGCATACCACGCGTGAAGATATGGCGATGCCGGGCACCTACGCTGATGAAGCAGAGCTGCTGGGCATTGGCAAGGCTATCGGCGATCTTGGCGGCAAAGCCATCTACGGCGTTGTATCGGACTGGGACAACTGGGAAGAAGAGATGGGCTGGATGAAGCGCCTTTCCATCGAGAACAACTGTCAGATCAACTACGTGCTGTTTTTCCGCGAAGAGTCAGACTGGCCAAGGGTACAGAAGCAACTTGAATTCACCCGCCAGGCCAACGCGGAAGGCGCCAAGCTGATCCCCCATGTCGGCGCTCGGCCGGTCAACCTGTTGCTGAGCTGGAACGGCACGGTACACCCCTTCAGCTTCCACAGTAGCTATGCGTCTCTGTCCGTCCTTTCCCACGAGGAGCGTATGGTTGAATTGCGTAAGCCAGAGGTGCGCGAGGCACTGGTCAGCGAAGCTGATCCCCTGATGGGTGACGCATTCATGGATACCATCATCGCCGGCTGGGATAAGCTCTACGAACTGGGCACGCCCCCCAACTACGAACCGGGGCCTGAAGACAGCATTGCGAGCAAAGCCGCGGCTGCGGGCGTAACACCCCGTGAGTACTGCTTCGACCTGATGATGGAGAACGACGGACTCAACGTTGTCTACTTCCCCTGCTTTGGATACGACGCCCAGGATCTGTCGAGACAGGTCGCCCTGCTCGAAGATGAGAATACCGTGCTGTCACTGGCTGATACCGGCGCCCACTGCGGCGTGCTGTGCGATGCCAGCGTGCCGACACAAATGCTGAGCTACTTCGTACGCGATCGTGAGCGCGGCCATCGCTTGAGCCTGGAACAGGCGGTCCAAATGCAAACTGCCGATACGGCACGCTGCGTCGGCCTCTTGGACCGCGGAACGCTGGAAGTAGGCATGAAGGCTGATATGAATCTGATTGACTTCGAAGCTTTGCAGCTGCAGGCACCCGGCATTACCTTCGACCTACCCGCTGGCGGCAGACGCCTGTTCCAGGGTGCAGAGGGTTACCTTGCAACGATTGTGTCCGGAGAAGTCATTATGGAAAACGGTGTTGCGACAGGGGCCGTACCCGGCAAGCTGATTCGCGGCTCGCAGCCGGCACCCGTCGCCGCCTAGCTGCTGCGCCTGACCAACTGGTCGGGCCTGTCCACGTCCTGGAGGATGCCGACATCCTCCAGGACGACATCGACAATATTGTCTTTATGGCGTCTGACAATGTCCTTGCCGCCGACGTCCCCGGATAAGCTAATCAGCTGGTCAAAATAAGCCCGCCCGAAACCCATGGGGTGCCCTCCCCGACCACGCCAGACGGGGCGATGAATGCGCCGCCCGCCAAGGCCAGCAGCGACCCGCTGGTAGGTGTTTACGCTTATCCAGGGCATATCTGCCAGTGCGACCAAAACGCCATGCCAGTCCGCCACTGCCGCAGCGCCCTGGGCCAGCACTGCCCCCATGCCCTCCTCTGCCCGATCGCAAACCAAGGCCTCCACACTACGCTCGGCGAGTAGATTCAGGCCGGCGGTGTCTTCGGGCGCCACGCACACGCGCAGCGGCAGAGTGCTGCGCTGTAGGGTGTCCAGCGTTGTTTCAAACATTGATCGGCCATCTGACAGCGTGGCAAAGCGCTTATCAGAACCGAAGCGCCGGGCTCGGCCGGCCGCCAGCAACAGCACGCCGACGCCTGCAGTCACGGGATCAGCCTCAGGTCGTGGCACCTTGCGGGAACACCGGCCACCAGTCGACGATATCGCCATCCTCGTAGACAGCGATATCCCCAAACTGCAGAAACACGAATTCGCTCTGTGTCGGCCGCAGGAATATCCAGTCGTCGGGATGCAGATCGACCGACCGCGAACCATTGAGCATCTCCTGGTTGGTGGAGCGCCCATACAGGCCATTATTCACCAGGCCCTGCGGCGACTCTGGTTTCGCTTTCCACCAGCCACCATAGGTGAAAAACGTTCGCGCCTGGTTGGGATTCCACCAGCCCTGTAAACGGCCCAGATCAATGCCGGGAATCTGCACCGTGTCCTGCGTCTTTAGAACCGGGGTCGCAATATAGCTGCCGGCTTCATGGTCTGCGAGGCTGGGCAAATCGAAATCTGTGGGCTTGACCAGGCAAGAGCCGGCCGCCAGCTCGTTAAAAGGAAAGCTGCCCTCGTCATAGAACTGGTAGGTGGGACTACCGCCAGCGTTGAGCACCGCGTCCTGTGGGAACGCCCCGCCAAGGTGAGCGCGCGAGAGATCGAGATAGTGGGAATAGACCGCCATGGCTTTATCACGGTAGGTCAAGGGATTACCTGGGACCTTGGCAATGTGTGGCTCGTAACCCATAAGGCCGGCAAAGCGCAGCCAGGGCGACGCCGTCATCAGATCGAGCATGGCAAGCAAATCCAAGTCGCGCTGGACGCCACCACGATGCAGGCCGACGTCTATCTCGATGCAGGCCAGCATGGGTTGCTGCAAACGTGCGGCCAGCTCAGCGTACTGCTTTACACGTTCGGGCGTATCAAGCAACCAGCGCAGCTGCGTGGCGGCATCGAAACCGGCGTCTCCAAGCTGCTCGTAGAAGCGCGCAGCCGCGGCAACCGGCATGGGCTTACCCAGCAAGATGTCGGCATCGGGCATTGCGGCGACGACGGTATTGATAAAGGGCTGATGAAAAAGCATCAGCCGGCGACTACCGGATGCCACCATAATTTCGTCAAGCAGCGGCAGCGACGGCAGCGACTTGACAACGATACGGTAGTGGAAGCGATCTTTCAGGTGGCCACGAAGGGTCTCCACATTCGTCAGCAGTCGGGCCTTGTCGATAACGAGCGTCGGCGCTGAGCGTCCCGCCCGGTCGAGTGCATCTCCCAGTTGCAGGAAGTAAGGGGCATGGTTTGACCCGCGATCTCGTGGTTTCAGCAACATGGCTGCGCCGGTCGCCGCAGCGAGGCTTGCGAGAACCAGCGTACGTCTCTTCATGGCTCAGCCCTTATGCAAGAAGATCGCGTAAGTATTGGTTCAGGAATTGACCCTCCGGGTCCATCTCACGCTGCACAGCTGCGAACTCATCCCAGTGCGGATACAGAGCCCGGCAGTCCTGACCGGTCAGCGTATTGAGCTTACCCCAGTGCGGCCGCCCGTTGTACTTGCGGAAAATGGGTTCAATGGTCTTGAAGTAGGGAGAAAAGTCTTCGTCGAAATAGCGATGTACGGCGATAGATACGCTATCTCGGCCCTGAAAGGGGCTTAACCAGATATCGTCGCCCTGAATCCAACGCACCTCTATCGGGAAGAAAACCTCATTGTGCTGGCTCTCGAGCACGTCGCGAATCTCCCTGAGGGCCTGCATGCCGTGTTCCCGCGGCAGATGGTATTCCATCTCGTTGAAGCGCACGTTCCGCTCACTGGCGTAGTTTTTCCAGGAGTTTTCGATCGTCACCTCATCACTCAGGGTCCGCATGTAACTGCCAAGCACCAACTCGCGCAGTTTGGGCCAGTTCTCGAGATAGTCCCGGGCCATCTTAAGGTCATAAACGCCCTCGTTGCCGTCGAGCTTTTCCGTGCTGCCGATAGGCTCATCAGTCAAGTCATGGGCATCTGTAAAGCCCATGCCCGTAAAGGGCACATAGTAGAATTCGAAGTTGCGGTGGGCATCCGCTTCGCACTCCGCGATATCGATAATATCGTCGAAGGCCATCCATCGCGTCTCACGACGCATCCGGTAGGGCGCCTGATTTTGCAGGGTAACCTGGGTGATGATACCCAGCGCCCCAAGAGAGACTCGGGCTGCCTGAAACAGCTCAGGGTTTTCATCGGCCGAACAGGTCACCAGATCACCCCGCGCATCAACCAGCTGTAGCTCAGTGACGAAGGTCGACATGCAGCCGATGCCAGTACCGGTACCATGAGTTGCCGTAGCAAGACAGCCGCCCAGCGCTTGTTCGTCGATGTCCGGCATATTGATGAGGGCCTGGCCTGCATTTTCGAGCGGCTGCCCAAGTTGGCCGAGACGACTGCCCGCCCAAATGGTCGCCTTGAGCGAGTCCGGGTCGTGACTAATCAGGCCGCTCATCCGCGCCAGTGAAACAATGGTTCCGTCGGTTGGTACCAGCGCACTGAAGGAGTGGCCAGCACCCACTGGCCGAATGACGCCGCTGGCATCCGCGACCAGCTGTTGCAGTTCCGCCAGTGAAGCGGGCGCCACACGCGCGTCGGGTACGCATTGCTGAGACCCGGACCAATTTCGCCAGGGCAGCTTGCGGCCAGTGCGTTTAATAGTGGTTACTTCTTGGGCCAGACTGATGGAGGGCGACACCGCCGCGCCAAGTGCCGCGGTGACCATACCTGATAAAAGATCGCGTCGATTGA
This sequence comes from Pseudomonadota bacterium, assembly GCA_038748065.1. Classification (GTDB taxonomy): domain Bacteria; phylum Pseudomonadota; class Gammaproteobacteria; order Pseudomonadales; family Halieaceae; genus JBCDJG01. The sequence continues at coordinate 10,625 of JBCDJG010000068.1, read as the reverse complement.
GCATCTCTAACGCCCCCGGGCCATAAACGCGATCAGGGCATCAAACTCATCCGCGTCACAGTCCATACACAGGCCAAAGGGCGGCATGCCTCCATAGCCTGCAACCACGTTCTCCAGCAGCACGTCTGGCCCCTTCGCCATCAGTTCTCCCCAGGCGGCCTGGTCGCCCGCCAGTGGCGCGCCCGTTGCCGCCACCGTATGACAGGCTCGGCAGCTGCGGTTATAGATGCTGGCGAGCTCTGCGTCTGCGGGTTCCAGCATGCGTGCTGCGGTCTCGACGGCTGCCAGGTCGCTGGACGCTCCCTCGTAGCCACAAGCGCAAAGCAACACCGTGGCGATTACTACGAAGTAACGATGCATAAGAGCCCTCTCAATATGTTAGCTATAGCTAACTAATATAGCGGGGAGCGCCCCCGGGGTCAAGTTACACCTGAACCCGGCCCTTCCTCGTTATCTGACCAGTGAGCATCCAGCAGACCTCCGATGGTGTTGGCCTGGATCAGGTGGGCGGCATACCAGGTGTGCAAACAGCGAATATAGCGAAAGTCTTCTATGCCACCTATCCCTCGGCGCTCCAGCACGCCAAGAAAACCCAGCTCTTGCAATTGGGCTTTGTCGCCCGCCGTCATACAGGCGTCGCGCAGGGAAATATGCTCGCGATGATCCTCAACCATCGCGGCCTGTAGCGTCGGGCTGTCATCGACAACTGCCTGGAAACGGGCTATCAGGCCGCCTGCTTCTTCGCGGTCTATGCGCAAATTCAGCTCCGCATCGACCAGCCAGAACAGCGTTGGAAAGGGTTTGCCAGCAACCAGTGAGGCGACACGAATGACGACCGGGTCGCCATTTTCGCGGCGCACGGGCACGGCTCTTAAACCCCGCGGCCGACGACCAAGCAGCCGCGCCACAGCATCTACCGTAGCACTGTCCAAATCCTCGGACTCTGCCAACTCAAGCCTCCTCTGACGCCGCATCGTTGAATGCCTGGTCAACGGCGTAAGTGATAATGACGTCGGTGCTCGAATTCAGGGCCGTTTCGGCCGAATCCTGTACCACGCTGATGATAAAGCCGACAGCCACCACCTGCATGGCAACGTCCACCGGGATACCAAACAGCGAGCACGCAAGTGGCACCAACAGGAGACTGCCCGAGGGGACGCCACTGGCTCCACAGGCAGCAAAGGCAGCGACCACACAGAGGGCAAGTGCGGTAGCGAAGCTAACTTCTATAGCTAGCGTATTGGCGGCAGCCAGCGAGAGTACCGTGATCGTGATCGCGGCTCCCGCCATATTCACGGTCGCGCCCACCGGGATGGTAACCGAGTAGAGTTCCTCACTGATGCCCAACTGGCGCGCCAGATTGAGATTTACCGGAATGTTCGCCGCCGAGCTACGGGTGAAGAAGGCGGTCACGCCGGATTCCTCGAGGCAGCGCAACACCACGGGATAGGGGTTCTTTTGCGTCAATAGAAACACTACAGCGGGGTTGATCAGCAGCGCGACCACCAACATGGCGGTGACAAGAAGTAGTGCCAGACTTGCGTAGTCGGCCAACGCAGCTATCCCGACCGTCGCGACGGTCGCGCAAACCAGACCGAAAATACCTATAGGCGCAAGGCGAATCACGTAGCGAACGATGTCCGTGACGCCATCCGCCGCGGTTTGCAGGTGGTCGCGAAAGGCAGCGGGAGCGCGCCGGAAGCTGATACCGAGCAGTACCGCCCAGGTCAGACAGCCCAGGAAGTTTGCCGTCAGCAGGGCGTTAATGGGGTTGTCTATCAACTTGAACAGCACATCCATCAGCACCGCGCCCACATCATCAGGTGGACTGCCGCTTGCGGCATCAGTGAGCGCCAGGGTCTGCGGGAAAAGGACACTCAGTAGCAGGGCAACAAATGCGGCGCTCACCGTACCGAAGAGGTACAGCAACAGCGTTAGTGCCGTTTTGCGGCCGTCGCTCCCTCGCTCATGTCGATTGGCAATAGCAGACATCACCAGCAGCAACACCAACAGCGGTGCAACCGCCTTCAACATGCCGACGAAAAGTTCACCCAGCAAGCCCAGAGGCGCGGCCAGGGTGGGCGCGATCAGGCCCAGGCCAGCGCCGAGAACAACCCCGATTAGTATCTGCGGCACCAGGCCGAGTCGCAGTGGGTTCATGGCAGTTCGTTACACACCTTTTTTCCGGGCAGTATAGTGTTGAAACCCGCTGCGGGTCGATCACTTGCCGACCACGCATTATTTGCTAGGCTCAGTGATCAGCGAAAACAAGCCAAGGATTGACCATGCACCCTGAAACCATTGCCCTGCACGCGGGCTACGAAGGCGATCCCGCCACGAATGCGGCCACCACGCCCATCTATCAAACAACATCCTTTACCTTCGACGATACCCAGCACGGCGCTGACCTCTTCGACCTGAAGGTCCCGGGCAACATCTACAGCCGCATTATGAACCCCACCAATGGTGTACTTGAGCAGCGGCTGACCGAATTGGAGGGCGGTGTCGGCGCACTGACAGTGGCCTCCGGCATGGCGGCGATCCGCTACGCCATCGAGGCAATCGCTGAGGTGGGCAACAATATTGTCAGCACTTCGCAGCTCTACGGCGGCACCTATAATCTGTTCGCTCACACCTTCCCGCGTCAGGGCCTTGAGGTCCGCTTTGCCGACGCGGCCGATTTCGATGCCGTCGCAGGGCTGATCGATGAGAACACCCGTGCCCTCTTTTGCGAGTCTATTGGCAACCCGGCCGGCAATATCGTCGATATCGAGCGCTGGGCGAGCATTGCCCACGCCGCCGGCGTGCCACTTATAGTCGACAATACCGTTGCGACGCCCATGCTCTGCCGCTGCTTCGACTACGGTGCAGACATCGCCGTGCATTCGCTAACCAAATACATCGGCGGCCACGGGACTACGATTGGCGGTGCCATCGTGGACTCCGGCAAATTCGACTGGGCCGCTAATGCCGACCGCTTCAGTATCATGACAACGCCCGACCCGTCCTACCATGGCGTGGTCTACACGGAGGCGATGGGCCCGGCCGCCTTTATCGGCCGTTGCCGCGTTGTGCCGCTGCGCAATACAGGCGCGGCCCTGTCTCCTAACAGCGCCTTCCTGATCATGCAGGGACTTGAGACCCTCGCGTTGCGCATGGAGCGTCACTGCGAAAACGCGCTGACAGTCGCACAACACTTGGCTGCGCATCCGCAGGTCAACTGGGTCAATTACGCTGGACTGAATGAAAGCCCGGAGCACGAGACCTGCCAGAAAATCTGCGGCGGTAAAGCCGCCGGGATATTGAGCTTCGGTATTGAAGGAGGCCAGGAGGCTGGCGCTCGCTTCATTGATGCCCTGCAGATGATCCTGCGACTGGTCAACATCGGCGACGCCAAATCTTTAGCCTGCCATCCGGCCAGCACAACACACCGTCAGCTCGCGCCAGAGGAGCTGGCCTCCGCCGGCGTCACGGAAGATATGGTCCGAATATCGGTGGGCATAGAACACGTGGACGACATCATCGCCGATATTGACCAGGCGCTGGCAGCTGCGAAAACTTGATTACAAGCCGGAGCGCGCGAGCGCGGGGAAATCCTCCACGGAATGACCCGCCTCTTCAAGCTGTTCAGCCACTGCCAGGAGCGCAGGGCCCAGCTGTGGTTTGACTTCTTCGGGCTTGAGAACTTCACCGCACTCGCTGCAGGTTATTTCCGGCCGGGTCTGACGCCCACAGGTCATATGGACATACTCCATGGGGGCGCCCTGCCCCTGGTCCATCCAGTCGTCACCCCAGCGGGCCAGTGTCATCAGCACCGGGTATAGGGCCAGCCCCTTGCGGGTCAGACGATACTCGTGACGCAGGGGCCGCTCCTGATACGGGACCTTGATCAGAACGCCCTGTTCCACCAGCTTGCCGAGGCGCTCTGACAGCCGATGCCGAGTGATGCCGAGATTTTCCTGAAAGCGATCGAAGCGCCGCGTGCCCAGAAAGGCATCGCGAATGATGAGCATGGTCCATCGTTCGCCCACAACGGACAATGCCCGCGCGACAGAACACACCTGTTGGTCGATATCGTTCCAGCGCATTATCAGCCCTCCAGCAGCTAGCCGAGGCAGTATAGGACGATCGGTTCCAAAGGGAAACCGGCTGGACTTCAGCTGTCAGGCCGCCTCTTTGCCGGCGTTGCTGCGGCTCTTGCCGGAGCCGCTCTTCTTGGTGCTCGCGCGCTTGCGTGGCGCCTTTTTGTTACGCGGGCTGCGCGCTCCGCCGCTGCCCATCGCCTCGCGATCGGCGCGCGTTGCCGGTGGCCGACGCCGGGAGGCCCTTGGCCTGTGGTAGCCCGGATCGTCAGGGATCAGGTCGCCATACTCGAAGCGACGCAAGATTTCTTCCATGGTTCGGGAGATCTTTGTGCACAGGCGAATGGATTCGATATTGGGATAGCAGGAGTGCTGACCGCCCTCCATCAAATCCAACAGTTCCTTGTCTGACAGGTGAGAAAGTATTTTGGTGGGCTTGTACCAGCGAAAACTGGGCACGATATTGATATCGCCACTGTATTCCTGATCCATCAACGCGTGTATGCCGTTGAGCAGCATATTGAAACGCGGCCAATTATCGCCCTGCTTCTGCGCGACGCCACGATAAAAGTTAAGAATCTCGCGTCCCACACCGATACCCAGACTGCCGAGCGCTGCACCCAGGCGACTCATCTCCCGCTCGTTACGCAAAAATGGCGTGGCGATCGGGTTCACCATGCTCACGATATAGTGGTTGGTGCTGTAGAGGCGAGAGAGTCGTTTGGCAGGCAGGTCGTCAGCTATCGATCCGTCAACCCATTTGCGCGTCGGCAAATAGGGCTGCGCCTCGCCGTGCACATTTTTAGCCATCAGCATGACGGGGGGGAAGACACCCGGCACCGCGCAGGACGCCATAACCGCAGAGCGCACATAGACATTGGGCGATGTGATAGCGTTGAGTAAGCGCGAGCGCTGGTAAGGTTCGGCCGGAGCGACCGTGATACTGATCTGGCGGCCGGTCTTTTCGTAGGCCTCCTGGAAGGTCATATCCGGCACCAGGCGCGCCACAATACCCTCAAGGTCACTGACATCAATTTGCGGGTTTGATCCGAAAAACATGCGTGAAAACGCGCTGGCCTCGCGGTCCGCTTCCAACCCAATGTGTGTCGGATCATAAAAGCGCTTGAGTTCCCGCTCCGTGCGGGTGCCGAGCACGCCCGCAACCAAGGAGCCCGCGCTGGAGCCGGAAATCACCCTCGGCAAAAGGTCCTGCTCCAGCAGCGTTTTCACTACGCCCAGGTGATAGAAACCCAGTACACCGCCGCCACTCAGCATGAGAGCCGAGCGACCGAAGCAGATATTAGAGCGATAGAAAAAATCCATCTTCTGCTGGGTCGATATCTCGTCGGTTTTCAGCTCCGCCAGGAAACGCAGCGAGTCGTCAATTTCGTCGATGTACTGCTCGATCAGGCGTTTGGTACCAAATTTGGCGCGACGGTAGAGGCTGGAACGCCCCATGCCGCCCATGTTGCCATGGATGCCTTCGTTCAGGGCGAACAGCAGCCCCTGGTGATCGTGTCGTGACCTTAAGCTACGCAGACGGTCCAGACGCAGGCGGATTTGGGCGTAATCGTACTGGGCGGTCTGGTCTACCTCGCGCCAGCGCTGCTGCCCGGAAAGCTCGTCATGCTCAATCGCAGCCGCTTTCCAGTCATCATAGCTTTCGGCCTGATCCATCCGCTTCTGAAGTTGGCTGAGCTTGCGTCCTTTTCTCACAGAATCCTCGCGGGCGTGCACATAGTGAATGTCTCAAGGATAATCCATACACCCGGCCGGCCCAAGATTGTATTCACTGCTCACATGGGGTAGGCAAAGGCTCAGCGCGTCTGGCTTCACGGCGCCTTTTTATCGCTGCCATAGGCTTCCATTAGGTGGCGTTTGTAGAGTTTCCCGTTGTCCATGCGCGGCAATTTCTCATTAAAATCCAGCGACCTGGGCACCTTGATATGGGACAGGCGCTCTCGCATCCACTCGATCAGTTCAAAGGCAACCTCATCGGTCGCATCGGCCCAATTGGCCGGTTCTACCACGGCCTTGACCTCCTCACCGAATTCCTCATTGGGAATACCGAAAACGGCTACGTCAGCCACCTTGGGATGGGTAATGAGCAGGTTTTCGATCTCCTGCGGGTAAACGTTTACGCCACCGCTGATAATCATGAAATTTTTGCGATCAGTCAGGTAAAGGAAGCCGTCTTCGTCGACGTAACCGACATCTCCGCAGGTTGCCCAGCCCTTCTCGTTATAGGCTTCTTCGGTTTTTGCGGGCTCCTTGTGGTAGTGGAATTTTGACAGCGGACCGTCCTCGGCAGTTTCGAAGTACACGGCGCCAACCTCACCCGTAGGCACTTCGTTGCCATCGTCATCGAGTATGCGCAGCACGCCAATGACAGCAGGGCCCACCGAGCCCTTGTGCGTCAGCCAGCTGGCGGAATCGATAATGGTAAACCCGAGGCCCTCGCTCGATGAATAGTATTCCATGAGGATTTCGCCCCACCATTCGATCATCTGCTCCTTGACCTCAATCGGGCAAGGCGCAGCGGCGTGAATGGCTATCTGCAGCGAGCTCGTGTCGTAGCGCTCGCGGACGTCTACGGGCAGCTTCAGCATGCGCACAAACATGATCGGGACCCATTGACTATGGGTAGCTCGGTGTTCCTGAATCAGTGCCAAGGCCTCTTCCGGATCGAACTTCTCCATGATCAGGGAGGTTCCACCCAGGAAAATATTCATCATGTTGTAGTGCAATGGCGCCGCGTGATACAGCGGTGCGGGAGAGAGGTAAACCGTCTCCTCGCTGAAGCCGAAGGCGCTGCCAATAGTATGCGCCAGTGGATTGTCGGCGAGATAGTCCTCAGCCGGCGGCGGCACGAAGACGCCCTTGGGTTTACCCGTCGTGCCTGACGAGTAGAGCATCGGCACGCCATAGCTCGGATCATCAATCGGCGTTGGGCTCTGTAGCGCCAGGGCCTCCTCCCAGGATTCAAAGCCGGGCTTGATGCCACCTACCATGTAGAAGTGCTCGACGCGCTCGGCCTCCGGCAGAATTTCCTCGGCGACGGTGGCGAGCTTGAGGGAGCCAATAAACATGCGCGCGCCGCAGTTCTCCAGGATGTAGGCCGTCTCGTCGCGTTTCAAATGCGTGCTGATGGGCGTAAAGACAATGCCGGCGCGCTGGGCGGCCCAGCATATCTCCAGGAAGCGAGGGTGATTTTCCAACATCAGCGCAATGTGATCCCCAGCCATCAAGCCGAGGCTGCGAAACAGCTGGGCGCCCTGATTCGATCGCTCATCGAGTTCGCGGTAGGTGACCATCTCACCAGAGCCACCCATGATGATGGCGGGCTTATGGGGATAGGTCTGGGCCGTTACGCTGGGATGCGGCATGTTCGCCTCCTCGTAGTCGCTCAGGTCAGCGTACTATAGGCGCGCGCCGTAAAAATTGACAGGCATCAGCGCAGGCGCATCAGGCCCTGCTGCATGGTCGACGCCACCAGACGCCCATCCTGCGTATAAAATCGGCCGCGCGATAGCCCCAGACCACCGGCTACCGCCTCTGACTCCACCGTGTGCAGCAGCCATTCGTCGGCACGGAAGTCGCCATGGAACCACAGCGCATGATCAAGGCTGGCACATTGCAGATCAGGATTCATGAAATCCAGTCCCTGTGGCAGCAGACAGGCATCGAGCAGCATCATATCTGACAGGTAGGCCAACATCGCTCGATGCAGCACAACATCGTCATTCAATCGCCCTGTAGTTCGCACCCAGGCTTCGAGGTGAGGTTCACGCACCCGGGGATTGAACCAGTCGACCGGCTCCACCACTCTCACATCCAGGTACTCGCCGGTCGTCACCATGAAGCTGTCATCGAGATTGCCTGCTGCGATCGCCAGCTGTCGCTCGCTGGGCAGGGATTCCGGCGGCGGCACCTCTGGCGCTGCATCCAGATGGGTGCCGCCTTGCATAGCAGCGTTGAAAGATAGCGAGCTGACCAGAATGGGTTTATCGTCCTGCGTAGCGACCACCCGTCGTGAACTGAAGCTGCCGCCATCCCGCGCCCGTTCCACCGCCAGACGCACCGGCTTCTCCGTATCCCCGGGCCGCAAGAAGTACGCGTGCTGGGAGTGAAGAGAACGATCATCGGATACCGTTCTTGCCGCCGCGGCAACAGCCTGCGCCAGCACCTGGCCGCCATAGATACGAAAGTCTGAGGGATGCATATTCTCCCCCAGGAAGACATCGGGTTCGATCTCTTCGGGTGACAGAACACTGACCAGTCTTTCCAGCACGCGCTTCTCCTGCAAGAGGGAGGGCCATTATCCAGAATTCCACTCCAGTGCCAAGCGGCGTGCGGATCAAGCTCTGCAGCGCGCTATAATTAAGAAGCGTGGCAGCCGGGACCTACCACTAAGAGGTGATAGGCATTAGGCCTTTGTCCATGCCATTCTTTGACGTTTAACTGCGCCCGGGGGGCCTTGAAGCACTGGTGGCAGTGCCGAGACCGGCATGGAGGACAGCATGTTATTGAACTGTGATCTTGGCGAAAGCTTTGGCAGCTGGCGTATGGGTATGGATGCCGAGGTGATGCCTCACATCGATCAGGCCAATGTCGCCTGCGGCTTTCACGCAGGAGACCCGGTCACGATCCGCAACACACTGGCCTTGGCTGCCGAGCACGGTGTCAGCGTTGGCGCTCACCCGGCCTACCCCGACCTTGTAGGGTTCGGACGACGCTCCATGAAATTATCCACCGAGGAAACGATCGCGAGCATCCAGTACCAGGTCGCGGCACTTGACGGCATGGCCGCCACGGCAGGGATTGAACTGGCCTATGTGAAACCCCACGGGGCCCTTTACAACGACATGATGGCTGACGCCGCCGTGCGCGAAGCCGTTATGGCTGCCCTTGCCGCTTACCATCGCGCACTACCGCTGATGCTACAGGCAACACCAGAAGCGCCTCGTCATCGAGACGAAGCGGCGGCCGCAGGCCTCACGCTGCTGTTCGAGGCCTTTGCAGATCGCTGCTACGATGACGACGGGCGTCTACTGTCGCGACGCAAGCCCGGCGCGGTGCACAGCAGAGACAAAATGCTGGCGCAGGTCGAACAGCTCTGTGACCGTGGCACCATCAGCACGGTCAGCGGCAATCAGCTGGAGCTGGACGTCGACACCCTGTGTGTTCACGGTGACAACCCAGAAGGCGTTGACGCTATTCAGGCTATTCGCGACATTGTCGACAGGGCCGCCGCTGCATGATGATCCACGTGGCGGGTGAGAACGCGGTGATCTGTTACCTGGGCGATGAGACCAGCCCCGCAGTGTCAGCGCGGGTGCAAGCCGCAGCGCGGGCCACTGAGCTGGCGCTTGGCAATGACCTCGTTGATCTCGTTCCTTCCTACGCTTCGCTGCTGGTCATTTACGATCCAATGACCACGGACCATCTCAGCGTCAATCAGCGCTTGCACGCTGCTATGAACGCGCTGGATGATACGACCGAAATCATGGGTGGTGACGTTATTCTTCCCGTCTATTACGACCCCGAAGTCGGCGAAGATCTGGCACCCCTTGCGGAGCGGGCAGGAATCTCCATTGGCGACGTGATCGAATTGCACAGCAGCGCGGAGTATCGGGTTTATGCAATCGGCTTTGCGCCCGGTTTCGCTTATCTCGGAGAAGTAGACGCCCGAATTGCGGCACCGCGGCTGTCGACACCTCGCCAGCGAGTGCCGCGTGGCGCTGTCGCTATTGCCGATCGGCAAACCGCGATTTATCCCGCTGAATCTCCGGGCGGCTGGAATTTGATCGGTCGCTGTCCAACCCCTATGTTTGATCCGGAAGCGCGCCCGACCATGCCGGTGCAGGTCGGCGATCGTGTCCGTTTCGAACCCATCAATCAGACCCGATTCATCGAGCTGGGGGGCAGCCTGTGAACGGCTTTACGGTCAAACAGCCCGGCTTGCTCAGCCTCGCGCAGGACAGCGGTCGCTTCGGGCAGCATGCCATCGGTCTGACCAACGGTGGACCTCTGGACGGCCCTGCCTTTCGGCTCTGCAACAGATTGCTCGATAATCCCGAAGGCGCCACCGCGGTTGAGGTCAGCTTCGGCGGCCTCGAGCTCGAGGCAGGCGTGGATAGCTACATCTGCGTCACCGGCGCTTCGATGCCCTTGTCCGTCAACGGTGAGGCGCGCCCGCGTTACCAGGTACTTCCGGTCAGAGCCGGTGATCGTATTCAGCTCGGTTTCTCCGAAAAAGGCGCCCGCGCCTACCTCGGCGTCGCCAACGGTTTCAAACTCGAACCCTCCTTCGGCAGTACGGCTACCGTGCCCCGAGAAAGCATCGGCGGACTGGACGGCGGTAAACTGAAGGTGGGTGACCATCTACCCGCCGACGCCGTGGCCGCCAGGCCCATTCGCTTTTTGCCCCCGGAGCACCAGCCGCGGATTACCGATGTGGCCATCATCAGGGTCATCCCGGGCTATCAGCAGGAATACTTCGATCGCATCCAGCAGCGCCGCTTCTTCAGCCACAAATATGTG
>JBCDJG010000067.1:0-24146 GCA_038748065.1 Pseudomonadota bacterium | reverse complement strand
CCAGCCCCCTGACACCGAACTCTTTGTAGCGATCAAAGATCTTGTAGCCAGTCTTTCGGGATATCCCAAATTCCCGGCAGGCGACGGCCATCTTCTCCCCATCGAGGAGCTTGGCCACAAAACGAAGACGTTCATCCATACAATTACACTCTTTCCATGGCATCTGAGGGGCCTCCTCAAATGCCTCAATTGTGTAACCTATCCGCCCGGAATAAATTGGAACCTATGCGTCCGAAAGCTCAAAGTACCCGGCGTTAGCCGGGTTTTTTGTTTTAAGAGCCCAGAAAACGAGGGTGGCACCTGCCCGTCGATAACCCCATAATGCGGGTCATCAATAAGATAATAAGAGTACTCAAGATGATTAGTTTCCGTCGTCGGCTTGACCTGGTCGGCCCGCTGTCCCTCGTGCCGCTGACTATCCTCGCTACCGCAATCGCACCACAAGCAGTCCGTGCACAAACCGCGACCCTTGAAGAGGTCATCGTGGTCGCGCAAAAACGCGAAGAAAACATGATGGATGTGCCGGTGGCGCTCACCGCTGTCTCGGAGCGCGACCTGAACGTCTATGGCGTCCGCGATACAACGGATCTGACCAAGCTGAGTCCTTCGCTAAGCTACGACCAAACCGAGCTGTCACAGAATTCCGGCTTCCGCATCCGGGGCATCGGTACCGTCGTCTATTCGACCACCGCCGAGGCCGCTGTTTCGGTCGTGATCGACGACGTGGCAACGTCGCAGTCGGGCCAGGCCTTGGCGAACCTATCCGACATTGAGCGCGTTGAGATACTTCGAGGCCCGCAGTCTACGCTGTTTGGGCGTAATGCTTCTGCCGGTGTCATCAATATCGTGACCAAGGGTCCCACCCTGGAATTCGAAGCCGGCTCAGAACTGACACTCACCGATGATAACCAGGAGAAAATCAGCGCCTGGGTGTCTGGCCCCCTCAGTGAGACCGTCGGCTACCGCGTATCCGGCTACTATGACGATCTCGACGGCTGGGTAGAAAACCTTAATCCCGCGGGTGACACCAACGGCTCTACCACCTGGGGCATCAATTCCAGCCTGGAATGGCAGGCGAATGACACCCTGGGGCTTAAATTTCAGGCCCGCTACGATGACAGCAAGAGCGAGTGTTGTTCGGGATCGATCAAATTCCTCGAGGACCCGGAAACCGCTGCAGTGCTGGTGTTCATCCCACTGACCGATGCGGCGCCCGAGATTATTCCCTTCGTCGGCGATGACAACACCACCATCACCGTGGACGACCTGGTCGACGTCGAATCAGAGAACCTGCAGCTATCCCTGCGGGCAGAGTGGGATATCGGCGAACACAGCCTGATCTCCATTACTGCTTACAACGAGTACACCCTGGACGAGTTCAACGAACTGGATAACACCTCATTCCCAGTGCTGGACTACCCCTTCGGTGCAGGCACCATCGCCGACCCGACAGGCTCAGGTGCCGACACCTTTACCATTGCCAGCAACCGTGGCGTCGTTCAGTTCAACCAGCTAGAGGTGGATTTCTATTCACAGGAATTCCGCTTGCTCTCACCGGCGGCTGACTGGGGTAACTACATCGCCGGCATGTACTACTCCCGAATGGAGGACGGCAGGCGTTTTGATCGTTACGTACCTGGCCTGGGTGTTGCGGCGGGTCTGGACGGCCACAGCGAAGACGAGAACGAGTCCAGTGCGATATCCATCTTCGGCCAGACCACGCTCAACCTCGGCGAGAGATCCCGCTTCACCGTCGGGGCTCGCTACCAGTACGAAGAAATCGAGGTCAAGCAAACCGAAATCGACTTCTACGGCGGCTCCCCGGACGTTAGCGCCAGCTATGACGACGACGACACGATTTTCATGGGCAATCTCGCGTTCCAGTACGACGTCGGTGAGACGGGCATGCTGTTCGCGCGCTACGCCCGGGGCCACAAGGGCCAGTTCTTTGATGCCGCAGCGGCAAGCTTCTTTGACGGAGACCTGGTGCCCGTTAAGCCTGAGAAGTCCGACGCCTTTGAGATCGGCTACAAGGCCCAGCTCATGGATAACCGAATGCGGGTCGAGGTGGTCGGCTTCTATACCATCTACGAGGACTACCAGGCACAGCAGCAAACAGTGGATGAAGCCGGTGCTATCGAGTTCTCAACGGCTAACGTGGGCGAACTGGAAAACTACGGCCTGGAGATCGATACAACGTGGCTGATTGGCAACAACTTCACGCTGCAAGCTGCCGCCGCATGGATAGATGCCACCATCAGCGAATACGACGACGCCGAATGCTACTTTGGACAAACCGAGTCCCAGGGCTGTGTACAAGATGAGGATGGTGTCTTCCGCCAGGATCTAGCCGGAGAAGACCTGCAAAACTCACCGGATCTCAAATTCAACATCGCGGGAACCTACTATTGGCCGCAGTCTTCGAGCAGCTGGCTGCCCGGTGACGTCTTCGTCAACGCAGCCTACGTTTGGACTGATGAGGTGAACTTCGATCTGCAGTTAGCACCCTGGATGGAGGCCGACAGCTACGACATCGTTAACGTATCAGCGGGTCTGGAGGTTGAAGGCGACATCAGTTACTCAATATCGATATTCGCCAACAACCTGTTCGACGACGATTACGACAATGCGCTGCTCGACCTCGCAGATTCAGCCCGCCAGCCGGCAACCACCCGTTTTGTGCCGCGGGACTTCTCGACCTACTACGGCATCAGGCTGCGAGTCGACCTCTAGGCCTGAGCCAGCCCCCGAGCCGCGGCTCTCGCAGCGCCGCGGCGGTATGTGGCTTTCGTAGCCGGTAGTCCAGGCTGTAGAAGAGCCCGCCGCCTTCCCACCCGATGAGTGCTGTTCAATCCCGTGCAGGCTAGAATAGCTACCATCACTGACTGTGGCTGCACCCCGGATGATCTAATCCATGTCCGAAAGTCCCAATATCTACCTCGACGATCCCGATCCCCTCAGTCTATTGCTCGATCGACTGGCCTTGACCGCCGAGGTGTATGTCAACGGTGACTTCTGCGGCACCTGGGCAGTCGATACTGCGGGCAGCCGGCGCATTCCTTTCCACCTGATCGGCAGCGGCGAAGCCTGGCTACACTTCGACTCCGCGGAACCACACAAGCTAACGGAAAGGGATCTCGTGCTTTTTCCGCGCGACGCCCATCACGTTATCTCCTCCAGCGCAGATAAAGTGCGGGACGATCTAGTCAATGCCCCGATGAGCAACGATGGGGCGACTACACAAATGGTCTGTGGCTTTTTCGAGTTCCGTAATCCGCTGGCCTACCCCCTTCTGGACGCCCTGCCGGATGCCGTTGTGCTCCGGGCTTCAGGGAAGAAGCAGGTGCGCCATCTGGCCCTGTTGGTCGACCTGATGCTGCTGGAACTGAAGCAGGCGAAACCCGGCAGCTACGCTGTTGTCGATCAGCTGGCTTACCTGATGTTCATTGAAATACTCCGGGAGCAGGTCGCCAGCGGCGTTATGAGCCAGGGATTATTGGTCGCCCTCTTCGATACGCGTATCGGCCGTGCCTTGAACGCCATACATCAGCAGCCAGACAGAGATTGGAGCCTCGATACACTGGCGGAGTGCGCGGCCATGAGCCGCTCGAGCTTTGCCGACCATTTCAGCCGAGTCGCCGGCCTGACACCCGTCAAGTACCTGACGCTGTGGCGGATGGCGGAGGCGAGGCGGCTCCTGGCAACGACAAAACTGAGTACGGCAGACATCGCTGAGCGCAGTGGCTACGAAACCGAAGCAGCCTTTCGGAAGGCCTTTAAAAAAACCCAGGGAAAAACTCCGGGTGAGGTCCGCAAAGCGGCAAAAGGGCAGGTGTGAAAAAGCGCCCCCGCAGGGGCGCGCTTGGTCCTAGAGGCGATCGGCTGGAATGTTCTCAATTTGAGGCCAGAAGACATTAGCTTCCGCAATGTGGCCGGGGACATCCTTAGCCCAGGTCTTGTACACGCGCCTGTTCTTGTTGACGTACAGCTTGCCGTCCACAATTTCAAAGGCCTTACCGTCAACGGGGAATTTCTTGCCAAAGGTAAGCCCATAGGCACAAAAGCCTCCATACTGCGGCGCGTAGCGGGACGGGTCCGCTTTGAAGGCGTCCCTGTTCTGTGCGCTGCTGAAGCGGTAGATCGCTTCGTTGTAGGTAGCCGTGTACTCGTCGCTGCCCTTCACCGGTTTACCCTCGGTGAAGTAGGCCACCGCGTCGTAGCCAGACAGAATCACGCCATCTCTATCAGTCTCCGTATCCGGCCCGGCGGTGGCCAAGCCGGCGATCAGGAAAACCAGCGCGCCCAGCAGCATTGAAAGGTTTTTTGCTCGTGTCATGCGTCTTGCTCCTCGTTTACGTTGAAAACGAGAGTGATCTTAGGCGCAGTCAGGACTGGTCGATATGGGCGAAAATACGCAAAAGATGTCCGAAAGTCCGAAGCGAGATCAAAACCTCGGATAGCAGCCCCGCAAGCTGCGGCGGGCGCAGCGCTACGCGCCCGGGCCGACTACTCAAACCCTGGCGGCGGCCGCCGATGCAGCGTCGCCTGCTCGTAGCCATAGGCAAAGCGGATCAAATCAGGTTCGGCAAACAGTCTACCGACGAAGGTCATGCCCGTTGGCAAGGTGTCATCGACGTAGCCGATCGGCACAGAGACCGCCGGGAAGCCCGTCTTCGGGGCCAGCACACCGCTGTTGTTGCCAGAGGGGCTATCCAGATCACCGATGAGGCGAGGCGGATAGCTCCAGGTCGGATAGACAATAGCATCAACGTCAGCCTTGTCCATGGCCGCCAGCAAGGCCTTGCGGAACGAGGTGGTAAAGCGATTGCTATACACGTCATTGCAGGGGAATACGCGATCGTCGGGGGCAGAATCCGCCTTCAGCTTACTGACCATGCGATCCTCCACTGATGGATCGTAAAGGCCTGCCTCGTATATGGCCTGGATCGTATCGTGAGCCAAGCTATCGCTGCGCGTGGCCAGATAATTGTTGACGTCAAACACGAAACGGTCACAACCCAGAGGCAGCAGCCGCAAGCTGTAGAATGAGAGGTCGAAGGGGTCTACGATCGTCGCCCCCGCCGCCTCCATGTCAGCGATGGCCTGTTCCATCAGCGCAATGATCCTGGGGTCAGTATTGTCTTCGGTCATGTAGCGCCGGAACACGCCGATGCGCGCGCCCTTGAGGCCGTCCTGATCGAGGAACTCGCTGTAGGATGCAGGCAATTGGTCACGGGAGCGTTCCGTAATCGGGTCAGCAGGATCATAGCCCGCGATTGCCTCGAATACGCGCACCGCATCCGCAACGGTTCTGGCCATAGGCCCACCGACATCCTGGCGCAGGTTCAGTGGCACAATGCCATCACGGCTAGTGGCGCCTATCGTAGATCGAATACCGACCAAGGCCGTATGTGAGGAGGGCCCCCGGATTGAATTACCGGTGTCAGTGCCAAGCCCAACTACACCAAAGTTCGCCGCCACGGCGGCCGCGGTGCCACCACTGGAGCCTGCCGGCACTCGCTCGAGATCATAGGGGTTGCGCGTTGTGCCACCGACGGAGCTGACAGTAACCACCGGGCTGAAGGCCCACTCCGCCATGTTGGATTTGGCCAGAACAATAGCGCCGGCCTCTCGCAGTCTTCTTACCTGGAAAGCGTCGTCCGGCGGCAATGAGCCCTTCAGCGCGATAGAACCTGCCGTCGTCTCCATGTCTGCGGTGTCGTAGTTGTCCTTCACTATCACGGGAATACCATGCAAGGGTCTGAAGGTGCCTGTGCGTGCGTATTCCGCGTCCAGCTCGGCGGCGCGGGACAGCGCCTCGGGATTGATCAGCAGGAGGGCATTGACACCGGTCGACTCATCGTAGCGTTCAATACGTGCCTGGTAGGCCTGCACTAATGCCTGGAAAGTAAGCTCGCCCTTGGCAACCGCTGCGTGAATATCGGCGATTGTGGTTTCCAGCAGCGGAAAGGCATCCTCTGCTGCTGCTCGCACGGGCAAAGTCATAAGGCCCGGAACCAAAAACAGAATCAAGAGTAGTTGACGTAGGCTTTCCATCAGTTGTCTCTCCTTAACGACCTATGGGGGACTACCCCTCGATCTAATCGCATGTATAGATAGCTACCCTGAGCGCAGCGCATCAGCTTCGAACTCAACCGGTCGAAACATCAGACGAAGAGCGGATCAGGAACAACGTTCCACAACAGGAACAGTCCAGACATCGACACATAAACCACTACCGCCAAAGTCTGGAATAGACGGCTTGAAAGCGAAGCAGACGGGCTTCGCCACTCCAGAGCGCACAGCAAGACACACACCAGCGTCATCCCGCTTGCCAGCAGCGCGCTCCAGAAGCCAACAGCTAGAATGGCACTGGGGAAGGCCTGAGCGACAAGCTCCGCAGTCTCGATATAGCCGGGAAGGCCAAGTGCCAGGCAGGCGGCAAAGACAAGCGTCAGTAGCGCCGTGAGGCGTAGAGCCCATTCAAGCTTTGCAGCCGAGATGGACGCCGCACTAAGTTGCGCTCCCCTTACCTGAAAGCCAGCGCCCATCAGGACAAAAACAGAGGTTAGCAACGCCAGCCCAAGGCCATGAACGAAAGAACGGTTGCTATCAAGGTAGCTGATGCGGGTGTAAACGCCCGTGATGCCATCGCCAACGGACAGCACCTGGGCCTTGCCGGATGTACTGCCGCTAAAGCGTGCATAGTTTCCGCTGTAGGCAGATTGAAAGAGGTCCTGGCCTACCTGGTGGAAGCGTTCGTCGCCGATGATGAGGGTATTCGTACTGGCATGCGCCTTTACCTTACGGGTACTGACCGACCACAGTACGCGGTCAAATCGTGTCTTGCCGGTTCGGGTCAAGAGGTACTCGCCGCTGTACCGCTGGCTGTCAAAGCCAGCGTCATCGACAAGCGCTGGCAGCCGGGCCTTAGCGCCAAGAAAATATTCCAGAATCTGCCGCGGCAAGGGAATCGTTCCCTCGCGCCCGGGCCAGTTCGTGCCTGCGAAGATGGCAAGGTCGGCGTCGGGCGCAATAACGAGGTGCGAGGTGAAGTCTTCGTGTCGACCGGTGTGCGTGTAGACTCGCTCCGCCCCAATAGAGTAAGTCCAGAAGGTTGGCGTACGCTGCACGGTTTCTGGCGCCATCTCGGCGAGAATAGCAAAGGACGCAGCATGGCTCGTTTGAGAAAGCACGCGCTGGCCGTCAAGCTCGCCCTTATTTAGATACATTCTCGCGAACCGACCCATATCTGCGGCACTGGCACGCACAGAGCCACTCGGTGCGGCAAGCGGATGCGCATCGAGGATGCGCAGTTCCTCAAAATCACCGTTGCGCCAAATATGGCTGCTAACGGTTTCGTACAGGCGCGCCTCCTCGGCATTCGCAGGGAACACCCCGGCCGTTGGCATCGCCAGCGGCTCGAAAATGTACTGCTCAAGGTAGTCCGCGTAGCTCAAACCCGTGACCCGGGAAACAATCTCCCCCAGCAGCCACCACGCGTAATTGCTGTAGCCTATGAGTGTATCAGGCGCACGAATCTGCGGCTGGGCCATGTAAGCCAGCAGTGCATCGGTATCCAGTCTATCGGCGCCCGGTATCTCGCCATAATAGTTGGTCAATCGCTCCTCAAATCCAGCCGTGTGGGTCAACAAGTGCCGGATCGTCACGGCGCCCTGCTTATGACCGTACGCGGATTTATCGAAATACTTCGAGATGTCATCATCCAGCGCGATGCTGCCCTGCTCCACCAGCTGCATTATGGCCGTGGAGGTAAATACCTTTGAGATTGAACCGATAAAGTAAGGATGGCTGAAGGCATCAGCGGCAAGGCCCTCGCCAGGGTTGGACCAGCCGTAGGCCTTTTCCAACAGCGCCCCGTCGCTGCGAACAATAGCAATCACCAGGCCGGGTATCCGACTCTCGCGCATCACCGTTTCCACGACACCGTCGACATAAGCTTCCAGCCGCACGACATCAATCGATGGTCTTTCAGTCGTCCTGTTCGTGATGTTGGCTTCGTCGGCAAAGGCAGGCGCCCAGTGATTGAGCCAGGCGCCCAGGAGCAACGCTCCCAAGGACTTCGCCGGCTTGCATAGCACCATCAGCCGCTGTATCCGGGGCCGCGTACAAAGCGACCGGAGTACACGTCATTGTGCTCGCCGTCCTTGAGCACATGTCCACCATTTACAAAAACATGCTCAACGCCGGTAGCGTATTGGCTGGGCTCGCTGAAGGTTGCATGGTCCTGCACCTTGTTCGGGTCAAACACAACCACGTCCGCAAAGGCGCCGGGCAGCAAGCGGCCACGATCCTTCAGCTTGAGGTTATCGGCCGGCAGGGAGCTGAGCTTTCGAATGGCGTCTGGCAGCGAGAGTATGTTGTCGTCGCGGACGTATTTTGCCAGAACTCGCGTAAAGGTCCCGAAGGCGCGCGGATGCAGTTGGGTCGGGTCTGCAGCCTCAGTCACTGCCTGGGCATCGCTGTTGAAAGCCACCCAGGGCTTACTGATCTGTTTGACGAGGTTGTCTTCCGTCATAAGAAAGTACATGGCGAAAACGCGTTGATTCTCCTCTACGATCAGATCCAGAATCGTCTCTGCCTCGCTCGTACCGCGCATATCGGCTATTTGCTTCAGCGATTTGCCTGAGTGTGGCCGGTTTTCCGCTGAGGTCAGGCCCATCACGAGAATATTCTCGCCGCCACCTGCATCCAGGAGCAGCTGTTCCCACTCGTCAGAGGGCGTTGTCATGGCAGCAAGTATCTCAGCGCGCATGGCAGGATCAACAATACGCTGCTTCATCGCATCGTAGCCTCCTTCCTGAACGCTGGGCGGCAGATTGGCTTCCAGCCCGGTGCCCGCAGCGACATAGGTGTACATGTCGGCGGTCACCGCCAAACCTTCGGCCCGCGCTGCTTCGATCTTTTCCAGCGCCAGGTCCATTTTCGACCAGTTGGGGACGCCGGCAGCTTTCAGGTGATAAATGTTGGCCGACGCACCGGTTTCACGGGCAATGCGAATAACCTCATCAATTCCCTCGAGGAGCTGCGCCCCTTCAGAGCGCATGTGCGAGGTGTACATGCCGCCATACTCGGCAACGACTTCTGTCAGGGCAATCAGTTCTTCTGTGGTGGAAAAAAATCCTGGCGGGTAGATGAGGGCAGTACCCAGGCCCATCGCGCCCTCTTCCATAGCGACCCTGACGTCTTCCCGCATGGCCTCCAGTTCCTCGGGTGTTGGCGCACGGTCGCTGAAGCCAAGGTGCTTCATTCGTATATTAGCGGCGCCGACGAATGAGGCCACGTTGACTGAAACACCTTTCAGCTCCATCAGCCAAAGCGCCTGGCCAAGGGTCCGCCAGGGCAGGAAGGGCACGCTCACGCCACCCATTTCCTCGAGGCTTTGCTTGAAGGCCGGCGATGTGGGCCCCAGTGAGGTACCCTCTCCGAAAACTTCCAGCGTGACGCCCTGCTTGAGATCACTCATCCCACGACCATCAACAAACAGTTCACCAACCGCCCAGCTCAGCATGTTAATGAATCCCGGGCTGACAGCTTTGCCCGTCGCGTCGACGACCGTGTCTGCTGTGGCAGAGCGCAAATCACCAATCTTCGCGATTCGATCATCCACAATACCGACATCCGCCTGGACGCCCGGCCCGCCAAGGCCGTCGTAAACCGTGCCACCCTGGATAATCGTGTGGAATGAGGTCTCACCATCGGGCTGGCTGCAGGCCGAAACACCAGCAAGCAAAGCTACGCAGAGAGTGAGTAGGACATGCTTTTTCATTGTGACGCCTCCCTTCCGCTTGAAGAGTAACTGGCTGCGTGGGCGGTCTCGCGGAGGCGAATAGCTTAACATCAAAATAGTTGCCGCCAAAGGCGCGGCTCTGGTTGTGGCAAAGGCTAGCGTCGCCTGATCAGTCTCGATACCCAGGTCCACGAACGAAACGGCCGGAATAGACGTCATTGTGTTCGCCATCCTTGAGCACGTGTCCGCCATTGACAAACACGTGCGCCACCCCGGAAGCGTACTGATTGGGTTTTTCGTAGGTGGCGTTATCCTGTATCTGGTCCGGGTCGAACACCACCACGTCAGCAAAGGCACCTGGCTGTAAGCGGCCGCGATCGCTGAGCTTCAGGTTATCTGCAGGCAGCGAGGTCATGCGACGAATCGCCTCCGGCAGCGAAATAATCTTGTCCTCGCGCACAAACTTGGCAAGCACGCGCGAAAACGTGCCAAAAGCCCTGGGGTGGAGCTGAGAGGCATCCACCTCTCTGGCCACGGCCTGGGCGTCGCTATTAATTGCCACCCAGGGTTTCCTGATCTGTTTGACCAGGTTGTCCTCCGTCATCATGAAGTAGACGGTAAATATGCGGCCCTCCTCTTCCACTATCAGGTCGAGGATGGTGTCCGGCTCACTGCTGCCTCGCTGCGCCGCAATCTCCTTGAGAGACTTGCCCGATAGCGCTCGATTTTTCTCGGAAATGAGGCCCATCACCAGCACGTTTTCGCCCCCGCCTGCCTCCAGAAAGAGCTGCTCCCAGTCATCGGTCGGTGTGGTCATCGCCTCAATGATCTGTGGCCGCAGCTCCGGGTCGAGTATTCGCGCTTTCATGGCGTCGTATCCGCCCTCCTGCAAGCTAGGGGGTAGAGTCGCCTCCAGGCCGGTACCCCCAGCAACGTAGGGGTACATGTCTGCAGTCACAGCCAGCCCCTCGGCCCGTGCCGCTTCAATTTTCTCCAGGGCGATATCCATCTTTGGCCAATTGGGAACGCCGGCCGCCTTCAGGTGGTAAACATTGGCCGTGACGCCGGTCTCACGCGCAATGCGGATGACTTCGTCAATGCCCTCAAGCAACTGCACGCCCTCAGAGCGCATGTGTGAGGTGTACATACCGCCGTATTCCGCTACGACCTCCGCTAGCGCGATCAGATCTTCAGTGGCAGCGAATCGTCCGGGCGGGTAGATCAGCGAGGTACCGAGGCCCATTGCGCCCTCCTCCATCGCCACGCGCATGTCCTCGCGCATGGCTTCAACCTCCTCTGCCGTGGCCGCTCTATCGCTGAACCCCAGGTGCTTCATTCGCAAATTCGCCCCGCCGACGAAGGAGGCGATGTTAGGCGAGACGCCTTTCAGCTCCATCAGCCAAAGCGACTGACCCAGCGTGCGCCATGGGAGAAAGGGCACGCTGACGCCGCCCATTGCCTCCATGTGCTCGAGCAGGGCGTCTGAGGTGGGGCCCAGCGAAAGGCCCTCGCCAAATACCTGAAGCGTCACACCCTGCTTTAGATCGCTCATACCGCGCCCATCGAAGATCAGATCCAAAAGCGCCCAGCTCAACATGTTGATGAACCCGGGGCTTACGGCCTGGCCGCTGGCGTCAACTACCGTGTCTGCCGTGGCTGCGCGCAAATCCCCGATCTTGGCAATGCGATCGTCCACGATGCCAACGTCGGCCTGGATACCAGGGCCGCCCAGACCGTCGTACACCGTGCCGCCGCGGATTATGGTATCAAAGGAGGTCTCACCATCAGGCTGTCTGCAGGCGGAAAGCAGAACGAGTAGTCCGGCGCTCAGCGCTGTTACAAGCGACGCCGGCATTGCAAATCTCTTCTTGTCTTTATGGGCCTTATTCATCGCCGCAAGGGGGTTTTCCACAGTAGTCAGCGCAGGCGATATAGCTTAACATCAAACTAGTTACCCAAGACAGACTGGACGCTCCATGAATCTCTTACAAAAGTGGCCGCTGCACAGCCTGCCGTGCTTGCTGACCCTGCTACTCCTGGCGCCTGCCACTCGCTCGCTCGCGGAGATCCCGGCTGAATTCGATCGCTACATGGTCGACACGATGGCCGAGTGGCGGGTTCCCGGCATGCTGGTCAGCGTGGTCAAGGATGACGCCGTGGTGATGACCAGAGGCTTCGGCTTGCGGCGCTTTGGCGAGCCAGAGGAGGTCGATGCCGATACGCTGTTTTCAATCGGTTCTACCAGCAAGGCATTCGCCGCTGCCACCGTGGCGGTATTGGTGAGCGATGGTCTGATTGACTGGGACGATCGTGTGAGCCAGTACCTGCCCTGGCTGGAGCTCTATGATCCTGAGGTAACCGCGCAATTTACGGTCCGCGATATGCTCTCGGGCACGCTCGGCGCGTTCTACGCAGACGAGAATAAGCTTCGCAGCAAGGTGAAAGACTCCAGAGAGATTCTTGATCGGGGCAAGTATATCGAGCCGCGCGCGCCCTTCCGGTCAGGCTTTATTTATACCAACAATATGTTTATTGCCTCTGGAGAACTCGTTGAAGCCGTGTCCGGTAAAACCTGGCCAGACTTTGCCCGAGAAAGGCTCTGGCTCCCCCTGGGAATGACCAGCACTGGTGCCAGCGCAGAAGCTGCTTGGGCCAGCGGCAATGCCGCGTCTGGTCACGTGAAGGCGCTGTTCAGCAGCAAGCCCAAGCCCACGCCTTACAGCTACTGCGATGAGATTTGCGTGCCCTCGGGCGGCGTCAACACCAACGCCAAGGACGTCGCTAACTGGCTGCGCTTCCAGCTAGGGGACGGCAGTTTTGCTGGCAAAGGACTTATCGCGCCTGAGCCTTTTGCCGAGATGCACAGGCCGCAGTCACTCATGCACCTGCTGGACGATGACTCGGCCTTTGGTATCTACACACCCTTTCCAACGCGCGACGCCGAGCGCTGGGGTTTTGCCTCGCCGGCCTACGGCTTTGGCTGGGGACTGTTTGAATATCGCGGGCAACAGGCACTGTGGCACTCTGGCGGCGCCAACAATACGTCCAGCGTCGCTATCCTCGTGCCTGAGCTGTCGCTCGGCATCTTCGTTAGCGCCAACCGATCTACCAGTGATATCACCAAGATCGTCTCCCTGCATTTACTGGACGCCTATCTCGGCGGCAACGAGGTGAATTGGAGTGAAAAGTTCGCGGCCAAGGACTAAACAGACACTCGCCGCCGAGTCCTAAACCGCAACAAACTCTACCATTGCGCCACAGCCATCCGCAGGCTGCGTAAGCACGCGGTCCTTCATGTCTAGATAGGCCACGCCCTGCTCAGACAGCACGCCACGCAGCGTATCCAGGGATTTCACTTCTATGCGATAACCCAGGTAGCGCGTGCCCGCGCTAAGCTCGCCCGATTCGATACCGGGAAAGGTACTATCGATCCGTGATGCGTCGTACAGCTCCAATGTACAGCCCGGCCCCGCTGAGACTGAAAAGCAGTCGCCGGCCCGTGTCGGCGCGTCACTTCCCCAGGCTGCGGCCATGGCATTCGCATCGTGTTCCGCGTTATCGCTTGTTGCCAACATGGCTGAGAAGCGCTGCGCAGAGTTGGGGTGGCTAATACTGGCAGCGAATTTCATGCGTTTGTAGGCACTGAGCGGCATGAGAATGCAATAGCCGTTGTACATCAGCGGCGTTGCGCCCAGCTTGGGCACCACCGGCGATAACATCACGCGCATAAAGGACTCCATGAAGCCAGCCAACTCGCCCATTTTTGCCTGGACGTCGGGCCGAAACATATTGCGGCCCTGCTCGCTGAAGGGCGCATGGCAGGGTAGGCCCTTGCGGTTCATCTCTTCAGCAAATAGTTTTTCATCGGTCAGCCGCATGACCATGGACTTCGGTCCTTCGGCTTCGCCAAGGTAGGCCATTTCCACAGGCAGGTCTGCTCGGTGCTGGACCGCCATCAACTCCACATAGTTAATGTCGCCAGCCGGCTGAGGAAAGCGGATCAGCGTGTTAGTGAAGGGCGCCGTACTGAAATCCATTGACGGCGGCAGTGGCAGGCTGTCCTCCAGCGGCGCATCAACGATGAAGCCGAGCCGCTGATACGCCCGCGTGCCCGACGGGATATCGGCGGCCTGTATCGTAATGTGATCACAGCCGATGATGCCAAAGGGCCGATCTGTGAACTCAGGCTCCCGGCGCGCTCTGATGTAGGCTTTGATAGGCCACTGGATCAGCGGGTTGCTGAAGTTCCGCAGCAGGAAGCGACTCAGGGCAGAGCTGTTGTACATGATGCAATCTAATCCTGGGTTGAAGGCTGACCGTTTGCTCAGGACCCGACGCGATAGAGCGTCAGGTATGAGGGTGTCTCGGCGGAAAGGTGCAGGCGCTTTTCGTAGGGTTGTCTATGTGCTGGTGTGGGCGTATCCAGCCAGTGCTTCAGGCCGAAGTTGATGGCCGATCGAGGAAAGTCGCCGCCGGCAACCTCCAGCCGCAAGCGATGCCCTGCTTTAACGGTGGCAGCGATGGAATGAATGTCCACGTCAATAGCGTAGACCTCATCGGGAAGCGCCGGCACGCGTACGCGATCACCGTTGCGCAGAGAGAGGCGTGTGCCGCCCTGTTTCAGGTTATAGGGCGTACCGTCGGGCAGGACCTCAACCACCTTGACATGAAAATCCGCGTCCTCGCGCTCGGTCGAGACATACAGGCGAGCAGACAGGGGCCCCGCAATCACCAGGTCCTCCTCCAGGGGCGGCGTCGTATAAACCAGCACGTCGCGCCGGTCTTCGATATCCCCCTGGTCGTGATAACCCTCCGTCTCATTCCCCGGTGGAATGTTTGGCCCGCCGCGGGTTGGCGTAGGGTCCCGGGGATCAAATTCGAAGCGATCGATGTCTTCAGCAGCAACAGGTTCGGCGGACAGTAGCCCGGTGCCAGAGCGTGTGCGTGCGTCGCCGGTGCTACTCAAGTAGAGCCGGAAGGGCTCAGCCTTCGCTGGGGGCCACTGCTCGGTACTCTTCCAGCCTTCACCGATCTGGTAGTACTGTATCGTATCCATCTCGAAGTTTTGCTCTTGGTCATACTGCTCACCGCGGGGCCCATCTAACCAGTGGCTGAACCAGTCCATGTAGGTATCGATATAGGGGAAGCGAGTATCACCAATCGGCCGCTCACCGATCACGGCGTTCGCCTCACTTTGCAGCTCGGCGTGGCAGTGGATAGCCGGCGCCATTATCACCATCTGGTTGTCAGCAATGAGGGGGTCTGAAGCGTTGTCGGCAAACACCTGTCGCTGCAGCATGGTTTCGGTTGTGCCGTAGTCGCCCCAACCGTTAACGTGCAGCGCAGTTGCGTAGGCGCGGGTATCACCCTCTAGCCAGGGCCGCTTCGGTAACATACCGGCGTGCGTATCGTCGACCTCTTTAATCAGGTCGCGCCAAAGGTCGTCGTATCCATCATAGGGAGGGCCCATTGCGACGATGTAGTCCTCCATCGGGTTTTCCAGAGCGACCTCGCCCACTCTGTTAAACAGCTCGGTCACTCTGGTGCCATCCATGGCTTCCGCAATACTTTTGCCATAGCTGTCCACCACCGACATCAGCGAAAGGTATGCGACCGCAGGGCCAATCCAGTCAAGCCCGGCATGATTCCCACCCCCGTAGCGATGACGCCCAAGATATTCACCGACAGCACCACCGGCGGATTGGGCAATAATCGTCTTCAGCGCTGGATGGTTAAGCTGAGCCGCAAAAATCGTGCTTTGGCCCGGAAAGGAGCAGCCGACCATGCCGACACGGCCGTTGGACCAGTCCTGAGCGGCAATATAGTCGAGCGTATCTTCAAGGTCCTCGGGCAGTGATGGCATCGACTCCCATTCGCCTTCGGAGTCGCCCTGGCCACGGTCGTCCTGGATGGCGACCGCAAAGCCCTTGGCATTGAAGCCTCGGGCAATTGTGCCGAAGGCCTGCTTGCCATAAGGCGTCGCAATGTAGACCGTGCCAGACTCGCTGGAGAAACGGGGTAGATAGATGTCGGTAGCGAGCCGGGTGCCGTCGCGCATAACGATCATCTCAGTCAGCGGACCTTTCGACAGCAGGGGCAGCAGCTTCTCAACCCCGGCCACGTAGACCCCAATAGCACCGACAACAACAGCTGCGCTCACACCGAGAAGTAGTTTTTTCATAGGATTTCCAGGTGTCTTATCCAAGGACGTGCCAGTCTACTACCCGATACAAAGCGCAACTAATCACGAAGCCGTATCGCGTTTATGACCCAGCCCGATAATGTTCGAAGTGCCGAGAGTTATCACAATTCAGATGTGCTAAAGTTGAGATCAATTCTCATTTACACCCAAGGCTACACCTGCCATGCGCTACACGACCAAACAAGCCGCCTTGCTCTCTATCGCAGCGCTAAGCCTGCACTCCGCGGCGAACGGCCAGTCCATCGACACCGCAGCCACCCAAGCGGGGAGCCCAGTCGCGCTGGAGGAGGTCATCGTCTACGGACACCGACGGGACTATCTGCTGAAGGGATCTCGCTCAGGCGTTGGACTGGACCTCGATTTAATGGAAACGCCTGCCTCGGTCAGCGTCATCGCCCAGGACATCCTGCAGGACCAGCAGGTGAACAACGTGGACGATGCCCTGCGCAATGTCGCCGGCGTGGCGAAATTCAAGACCGGCAACGGGGGAGAAGAGAAGTTTTCCATTCGTGGTTTCGATGCCTCCAGCTCCATTTACAAGGACGGCGCAAGGATCAACAACGGTTTGAATGCCAGCAACATACCGTCCACCGAAACGGCCAACATCGAGAGAATCGATGTTTTAAAAGGACCATCAGCGCTGCTCTACGGGCAGGGAGAGCCCGGCGGTATTATTAACTACATCACAAAGCGCCCGGACTTTGAACGCGCAACGCTGGTCGAGGTGCTGGCGGGTAGCGACGAGTTCTACAAGCTGGAGTTCGACCACACCAACGCCTTCGGCGACAGCGAGCAATGGGCCTATCGCGTGGTGGCTGCCTATGAAGATTCGGGGAGTTTTCGCGATGAGGTTGAGCGCGAGCGCCTGCTCATCCAGCCGTCGATCACCTACCAATGGCGTCACGATAGTCGCATCATCGCCAGTTTCGAGTACATCGACGACGCCTACACGCAGGACCGCGGTCAGGTCCTGGATGGCGATAACGACGTCGGCTACCGTTACTCGGGACGACAGGACATCGGCCAGTTCTATGGCATTCCAAACTGGAACACCGAGACAGAAGCGGAATCGGAGCGCTGGCATATTTTCGCAGAACACAGCCTCACGGATTTTTGGCGAGTCGAAGCCACGTACGCTCAGACCGACAATGACAAAACCAACGTGGACTCGTCACCCCTTGTTGCTAACTTCCGCACGGGGGCAGTGATTGGGGCGGCAGGCGGCCCGGCAGAAAACCTTGTTAGCATCCAGCCGCGGCGCACGGCAGGCGAAGGGGAGACAAGCCAGGCCACGCTGCGTAATTTTCTGGACTTCGATAGTCCAGGTGGCTGGGAGCATAAGTTACTGGCTTCAGCGGACTGGGAGGATTTCAAGACAACCACGACTAGCTTTCGCGGCGATCGAAACGTGTTTTTCAACGTGGTATCGGGTGAGTACTTCAGCCAGTTCGATGCGGATGATCTTGCCAACCCAGACATCATCACACCGACGGACGACATAGCCTTCTTGCTGAATGATCGCGGCAGCTCTGTCAGCGGCAATTTTCAGCAGTGGGGTATCAATGTCGTTGACCATATCAGCTTCAATGACCGGTGGAGTATCCTACTGGGCGCTCGCTATACAGACTTTAAAGATCAGTCTGGCGATTTTAGCGAAGACGATCTCAGCTTTCGTGCAGGCCTGGTCTTTGCGCCAGTGCAGGCCCTGTCACTCTACCTCAGCTACTCTGAGGGCTTCACGCCCAGCGGAGGCGCGTTGGGCCTGGATGACAAACCTCTGGACGCTGAAACATCAGAGTCATGGGAAATCGGCATAAAGTGGGCTGGATTGAATGACAGCCTGCTGGTCACAGGCACGCTGTATTCTATCGAGCAGGCCAACCTGCCCTTTGTCGCCAATCCCCTGGATGAAGACGGCAATCCGACACCGCCGGCCGACCTTCGCTCTGCCAGCAGTGGCGAAGTCAGAAGTAACGGCCTGGAAATTGAAGTTGTCGGCAAGCTTACTGACGACTGGCGCATCCAGGCGGGCTACGCTTACATCGACAATGAGATACGCAGTGGAGGGGAGACGGTCGCCGGCGCTTTCTTTCCTGTGGGTAACACGCTGCCAGGCGTAGCCGAGCACAGTCTGAATCTGTTTACCTTCTATGAACTACCACTTTTTCGCGGAATTCTCGGCCTGGGTGGTGGCATTTTCTACCAGGACGATGTCTTTATCAGCACCGAGAACCGGGGCACCTATGACGCCTGGACACAGGTGGACTTCGCCACCTACTACAAACTTGACCGCTGGAAGTTGCAGCTCAATCTTCGCAACGCTTTTGATGAGGAATACCTGCAGGCCCAGGCCCTGACGACTGCCGAATCATTCGCTGCTCTGCGCGTTGGCACCTCGATTCCGCGCACGCTGATTGGCTCAGTGGCCTACGCCCTGTAGTGAATATCGACAAGACAGTCGTATCCGGGCAGACCAGAGCGTCTGATTCAAGCCTCCTCGAGCCTCTATACACGCGTTACTTCCCACAGTTCGTGAATGATCTGCGGGCCGCTTTCGGCCCCGGGCCGCCCGATCCAGAGGACATTGCACAACGCGCCTTTGAAAAACTGATGAGCCGAAAGCAACTTGCATCGATCAACAATATTGAGGGATATCTGTGGCGGGCGGCTCAGAATCTGATCGTTTCGGAACTTCGCACCCGTACGAGCACGGCGCGCCGCGAGGAAGCCTACTCTTCAATCTTTCAGGGCACGGAGGGTTACCAATTCTCCCCCGAGCGCGTCTTGGATGCAGAGCAGCGTATTTCCGTGGTCGCTTCGGCACTTGCAGATATGCCCGCCGCCAGGCGGAGAGCCTTTGAACTGGTAAGGCTGCATGGGTTCAGTCACGGGACTACCGCCAGGAAGATGGGCATTTCACGGCCAGCAGTCACCAAGCACGTGTCTCGCGCGAGTGTCGATCTGTACCGGGCTCTTGGCGAGAGTCCTGAAGGAGACCGCGAATAATGAGTACAGCGTTCGACAAGCAAACCGGCCAGGCGCGCGTTGAAATTGCTTTAGATTGGCATGCCCGTCTAAATGATGACATCGTTTCCCTGGAGGAGCGCCGCGCCTTCTTCGAGTGGCTAAAGGCCGATGAAGCAAACCCTGATGCCTTCGCACACGCCCAACAGTTTTTGGACTCCGTGTCCGCACTTGATGCGACTCGAGTTGCAGACATCCGCCGCGCCCAGGCGACTAAAAATCAAGGTGCAAGGCTGGGCCTTAGACGCTGGCAAGGCCTGGTCGCCTGTACGCTGCTATTCGTTGTCAGCGCGATCCTGGTAACGCTCAATGAGCCGAGCACTACAACGAGCACGCCAGTCTCGACCAGTTACGTGACAGACATAGGCGGGCTGCAGGAGATAACGCTGAGCGACGGCAGCATGATATCTCTTGGCGCAGACAGTCATCTCGATGCCAGCCTAAGCGCCGACACGCGGCACGTGATTCTGCATAGAGGCGTTGCCCTCTTCAGAGTCAGTCCAGACGCCGATCGCCCGTTTTACGTGAAGGCGCGCGATATGCGGGTTCAGGTTGTTGGCACGCGCTTTGAAGTCAAGCTCACCCCGGAGAAAGCGCAAGTCGCGGTGGCTGAAGGGCTGGTACAGGTTGGGATCGAAAATAAGCAATCTGGGAGTGGGGCAGTTGAGGACTCTGGACTCGTCGAGCCTGCGCGAAGTCTCTCCGCTGGTCAGCAGATAAGGATCAGCGCCAGGGCGTTAGGAGACGTGGTTACAGTGTCGACCGCTAGCATTGGTGCCTGGCGAAGAAACCGGCTGATTTATGAAAATGCGCCACTCGCGGATGTCATCGCAGATGCCAACCGTTATGACAAGCGTGACTTGAGTATTCTAGATGACCGCCTCAAGGCGCTTTCGGTGACGGCGACCTTCAACGCCGCAGACATTGACCGCATGCTCGCTGCCCTAAGCGAAGTCTACCCAGTAGAGATTGAGGTCGATGATGATCGAATAATCATCAAACCGCGCTGAACAACCCCTCTCGAATCATTTTCTGACAATGGTTACCGATAAGCTGATGGCAGCGTCATAGTGTTGGATGCGAGTGCCCAGCTCTCGTTTAACAACCAAATTACCTAGGAGAGAGCATTAATGGCCAAGTGGCTTGGCAAAATACGCAGCATGCGGTTCCGCATTTCGGGCAACGTTCTAAGTGCACTGCTCGTGGGCACCATCGTCGGACCCGTCGGTGCTCAAGTGGAATCAGCGCAGATAACGGAAGCACCACAATCTATGCGGTTGCCAGCGCAGGCGCTGTCTAAATCACTGACCGATCTGGGCAATCAATTCAGCGTCACGATCGTTGCATCGGGCGACGGTTTAGCCGCCGTTAATGCACCGGAAGTCGCTGGAACGTTTACCTTAGATGAAGCACTGGCGATTGCACTTTCTGAATCCGGCCTACGCGCCAGGCGCACGGCCTCTGGCGCCTATGTGATCGAAGCTGCACCAACAATCCAGTCCGATTTGTCCCCTGAGGCCGGCGCATTGGCGCCAACAAGGCCGCTAGAAGAAATTCTGATTTTCGGACAAAAGAGGGATCAGACACTCAGCGATGTCAACGCATCGGTCGCTGTTTTCACTGGCGAGGCAATCAGCGATCTCAATCTCACTGACCTGACAGAACTCTACCAGTTCACGCCTAACGTACAGGCTACAGTCTCCGACGAGGGCGACTTCGCTATACGGGGCATAAACTTTCGCGGCCAGACTGGCGTTTCGAACGTCGCCAGCATTTATGTCGATGGTATTTTCCAATCGACGCTGGGCATAGAGGCGGGGCCCTCCGCCGTTTTTGATGTCGAACAAGTTGAGATATATCGCGGAGTTCAATCCACTATACAGGGCAGGAATGCGCTGGCTGGCGCAGTCATCGTACGCACGACCCGCCCAACCTACGAATGGGACCTCCGCGCGCGTACTCAGTTCGCCGACTACGATACCGAGCGCTACTCGCTCGCCGGCGGCGGGCCCATTATCGCAGACCAGCTTGCCTTCCGACTGGCATGGGAGGATTTCAGCAACGACGGTTACATAGAGAACAGCGCGGCGGGCATTGACGACATCAATTTTGACGATACGGAAAACCGGCGGGCCAGACTGCTATTTGAACCGGCAGCGCTAGAAGGCTTTTCAGCGCTGCTTACCTACGTCGACTCAGAGGGTTTGGCAGGTACGGGCTTTGGCACCGGCAGCTTAGCCGGTCCTGATTTCTTTGATCGGGAAATCCGGCCGGAGATCACCAGCCCAGGTGTGCTGGTTATCGATACAAAAAACTGGGCTCTAGAGCTAGAACAACAGGTCTCTGAAGCCCTATCGATCAGCTTTCTCGCCACGACAAGCGACGCCTATGAGGAAAGTGCCCCGCGCTTCGATGGCGGCTTTGATTTGGACACGGCCTTTGATATCTCTACGGACGAGGAGATTACAGACACCTATGAATTGCGCGGCGTTTGGGAAGGCGATAGCCTGCGCGTTATCGGCGGCCTGTATCGCTTTGAGCAAGATCGCGACCGGGAACGCAATCTTGGCCTGGTGCTCAGCAACTTCTTTTTCGTGGAGGGTGTTGCTCAGGAAACTGAAAACACTGCGGTGTATTTCGACGCCGAGTACGGCTTGAGCAGTCGCTGGACGATGCTGTTGGGCGCGCGTTATGACCGAGAAAGCTACAAGCAAACAGGCTTCAGCGCTGGCAGCAACACCGGGCCAGTGGAAAGCGGAGACCTTAGCATCAACGTCAGTGACACAGACTTCGATGCTTTTTTGCCAAAGTTCGGCATTCGATGGGATCAAACAGACGATGTATCGTGGAGCCTCGTTGCGCAGCGCGGCTACCGCGCTGGAGGGGCCGCCATCGACGTTACCAATACCCCCTACGAGTTCG
Source organism: Pseudomonadota bacterium (assembly GCA_038748065.1). Taxonomy (GTDB): domain Bacteria; phylum Pseudomonadota; class Gammaproteobacteria; order Pseudomonadales; family Halieaceae; genus JBCDJG01. The sequence continues at coordinate 2,247 of JBCDJG010000067.1, read as the reverse complement.
ACCCGGAATTTACAAACAATCTAGAGCTCGCTTTTCGCTCCAACTTCCTCGATGGCAAGCTGAGCCTAAACGCAAACCTTTTCTACACGCGCTGGAACGATCAACAGGTGATTGTAGAACTGGCAGGCAGCAATGGGCTGGCGTCTCGCATTGAGAACGCTGGAGAGTCCGAGCTTTACGGCCTTGAGACGGACCTTACCGCGCTGCTGGGAGAACACTTTACGCTCATAGCAGGCTTCGGCCTGCTGCACACGGAGGTCATTGACTTTATCGATCCCGTATCCGGCGAGGATTTCGGGGGTAACGAGTTCCCGCAAGCCCCGGGCGAAAATGTCAGCTTTGCCCTTTTCTACGAGCACGACAATGGTCTGTTTGGATCGATTGACGGCCGCTACCAGGGCTCCTCCTTCAGCGAACCAGCAAACGTTGCAGAACACCGGGTAGACTCCTATTTTGTTGCCAATGCGAAGTTTGGGTATCGCACAAATAGATGGTCTGCATCCTTGTTTGTACGGAATCTCTTCGATGAGGAGTACCTTTTGCGAATCCGTAATGTGGCGGAAAACCCCGACCAGCCTCTGAACTGGGAGGCCAATGTAGGCGCTCCACGTGTTGTCGGCGCTGAGCTCACTCTGGATCTCTAATCGCGCGATCAACATCGACAATAGGAGAGATCACACCTACTGTTCTCTTGAGGTGGAAATTAACACGGGTCACTGGATATGACAGCGTTAATCAAGACGATCGCAGTGTGTGGACTAATAGCAATGGCTTCATTTTCACCAGCCACTGCTGGCCAGGATGCCATCGCCGAGATTCGGCGCGCTATAGATGCTCTCGATGGCGCCTTCGAGAAAGAAGATAACGCCGCCATCCAGGCACTGCTCACACCGGAGCACAGAGCAGTTGCCAAGATGTATGCGGGGGCCGCAGACATACAGCGCCAGTTTCAGCTGTTTCCAGAGGTCTCGTTTTCCCTCTATAGCCCGGAGAACCAGGCCATCCAATTGCTGGCCGATGGCGTTGCGCTGGCCACCCACGAGATAGACCTGAAGGGAGAATTCAGAGGGCAGGCCCTACCACAACGCTTGTACGTCTCGGCTATCTGGGTCAAACGCGAAGGACGCTGGTTGCAGCATTTCTACCAGGAGACGGACATCGGCCCCTGGCCGGCACTTAATCCGCCGTAGCAGCGAAGCGCCTGTTCGCCTCGGTATCGTTGGGCTTCCGGTAGATACAGCGAGTGCCGTCGGGGTGATAGATGTAAGCAACACAGGCATTGCAGTTATCGCAGCGCGACTCGCTCAAGCTGCCTGCCTTGAACTGGTTCACGAGGTCCGGGTCGCGCAGCAGGGCTCGCGCCATCACGACGCAGTCAAAGCCGTCCGCCATTGCAGTCTCGGCGTTTTCGAGCGATTTGACGCCGCCTAGATAGGCCAGTGGGAGATCGACCGCTGCTCTGATTTTTTGTGAGTATTCCCTGAAGTACATCTCACTGAAGTCAATCTTCCTCTCCTTGGCTGCTGCCGCACGCATCAGCAGCGCGCTGAGATGATCGCCGGTCTGTTTCATGATCTTGATGATCTCTTCGCGGTTCATGTTACTGCCAAACATGAACCATGTGGACTCGACGTTGCGGCCGCCCGACAACACCAGCATGTGCGCCCCTTGCTCCTCGAGGATACGTGCCGTGACGATGCCGTCCTCCACCGTGGCACCCCGGCTGGGTCCGTCTGCGACGTTGATTTTGGCAAGCACGGCCAGATCATTACCCACAGCTTCGCGCACGGCGGCTAACACCGCAGCGGGAAAACGGGCTCGGTTCTCTGCGCTGCCGCCGTATTGGTCATCGCGCTTATTGTTCATTGGGGAGATAAACTGATTCAGCAGATAGCCATGGCCCATATGAATCTCCACCGCATCAAAGCCCGCCTCACGGGCCAGGCAAGCAGCTTCAACAAACTGACCGATCACCTGCTCCATATCGGATTCGTTCATGGCTCGCTGCAGGAAGTTCGCCTTCATGAGGCCTGCGGCGTTCAGACCACCCGATGAGCTCATCAATCGGCCCGGCACGTGCATTCCCGTGACAAATGAGCCGCCGTGGGTGATCTGCGCCGAGATCGCGGCCCCCTCGGCATGGACTGCGTCGGTCAACACACGCAGATCAGGCAAGATCTCACGGTGCATCCACACCTGATTCGGCAGGGTGCGTCCGACCTTTGCCACGGCCATATAGGCGACCGT
>JBCDJG010000066.1:0-24222 GCA_038748065.1 Pseudomonadota bacterium | reverse complement strand
GTTTCCTAAGAACACGTGTAACAACCAGGCCTGGTAGGCCTATAATCAATCCTGCGAGGGACATCGGCACTCTCCATTAAATCGATTTGTCGCAAAATCAGTCTAATGAATGCCGGTGTCCCCCGTTAATGATGTAGAGCCTGGGCGAGCTCTTCGCTGCCTCACAAGCTGTGCCGATGACTTGTGAGGGGGATACCCCGAACTGCCGCCTGAATCGGCGCCGAAAGTTGCTCGCATCCGTATAGCCCCAACCTGAAGCGATATAGCCCACGTCCACTTCCATGGGATTGGACAGCTTGTCCACGCCGCCAACAAAGCCCGCGCAGAGTTTTTCAGCGGTGGCGAGATCAGTGCGCTCGAACTCCTCGAGCAGAACATTCCACAGAGTGTCCAGCATCCGACCCTCGGGCTCGGAGACCGGCCAGGACAGGATTGTGCAAACTGAGTAGCTTGCTGGCAGGCAGCAGTTGGCGCGGGATAACAACAGAGCGGATATGCATAGACGTGACCAGCGATTCAAACGGCAAGGCCCAGTCCCGCAAATAGACATTACCGGGCAGTAAGCGCATCATGCCGTGCTCCAGAATGAGCATTTCTTCCCCGGATAGCTGAGCCTGATCTATTCCGGTGGACTCGGCATGGATGCTTGTTCTTTCGGTGCTCCTGCTCAGCATCGTCGGCGCGCACCGGAAGCGGCGCGGGGTCCAGCCTGGGTAGGGGTAGTGACTGGCAGTACGGGCCGAGATATTGTCACAGGCGCTCAAGTTCAAAGATGGCCCTGGCAGTGCTACTGCAGCGGGCGCTAACCAAGCTGCGATTCCGCCCTAGTCAACGACGAGCTGCTGCTCGGTCCAAGGGAGTCTATCTTCCGTACCACCGAAGTAATCGGGGTCAGCCACGATGTCTTTGAGGGGCAGGGCAATGGTTTCACCGCGGGGAAAATTTGCCAGGTAGGCAGATAGCGACGCAGTGATATTAGGCTTTTTGGAGACAATGTTATGGCGTTCCAGAGGGTCTGCTTCCAGGTCATAGAGCTGGGCTGAATTGCCGTCCTCGATCAGTTTATAGGGGTAGCGATATACGGCGTTGATCTCTGCAAACTGTCTCGTCTGTATGATGTACTCGCGTGGTGGCATAGGCGTGTTGGTCTTCAGTGCGCTCCACAGGCTGGCGCCGTCGAAGGCCGAATAACGCGCCGTATCACGGGCGACTTCGAGTAGTGTGGGCATCACGTCCTGTATGGTCGCCATATAGTGGTAGCGTTGAGCGCTGAACTGGCCTGGCCAGTAAATAAAAGCAGGTACGCGCACGCCGCCTTCCCCAACGCTCTGCTTGCTGCCGGATAGTGGCCAATTGTCGGCGCCGCCGTCTCGCAAGTTAGTCTGCACAAAGTCCACGAACGGCGCTGTGGGTGAGAAGCCCAATCTGGCTCTGAGGGCGAGAGAAAGTAGCGGTCGGGGTAAGTAGCGCAGCGGATTAGAGGCCGTTAAACCACCGTTATCACTCATAAACCAGATCAGTGTGTTGTTATCGATCGCTTCGTCCTCTAGCGCCGTCTTAATGTCGCCGATCGCCGAATCGAGGGCAGTGACCATGGCCGCGTGCTTGCGACGGGTTTCACTCGTGATATCTGCGTAGGCTTCAATGAGCTCCGCCGGAGCCTCATTGGGTAAGTGCGGGGCACCGAACGCGGCATATAAGAACAAGGGTCGTGTTGAATCCCGCTTGTGGATGACGTCCACCGCTTCATTTGCGACAAGTTCCGTCGCATAGCCTGTGTCCCGCACGGTGATGCCGTTGCGCTGCCAGTCGTAGCCCCCGCCGTGCACTTTGTTGTAGTAACCGACACCCCCTGTGAGATGCCCGTAGAAGTGATCAAAGCCCCGAGCGTTAGGGTGGTAAGCAGCGTTGCGCGGCCCGAGATGCCACTTGCCCGTGAGCGCGGTTTGGTAGCCGAGGCTCTTCAGTCGCTCTGCCAGTGTCTCTTCGTCGAGCGGCAGTCCGGTGGGATTATTCTTTGATAGCGGCGCAAGAATACCCAGCCGCATCGGCGATTTGCCGGTGAGTAGGGCGGCCCGGGTTGGGCTGCAGGCGGGCTGCACGTAAAAGCGGTTGAAGGTGAGGCCTTCGCCTGCGAGTTGATCAATCACCGGTGTGCGAATCTCACTGTGGTGATAGCCCACGTCGCGCCAGCCCAGGTCATCCGCCACAATCAACACAATGTTCGGCTGCGAGGCAGGGGCGGGCACGCGCTGTTGCTCTGTTAGCGGCGCGCGATCCTGATCGGCCGTCATCGCCAGTACGGCCCGCTCAGCCGCTGCTATCGACGATGGCTCGTCATGGCAGGCTCCGATCAAGGCCAGTAATGAGGCGAGAACGAGCGCGCTCAAGGTGGTCGGGCGTTTATTCACGACGTAACGATGCCTCTGCTCAGAAACGCCAGGTCGCATTCAGGTATACCTGCCGCGGCGCGTCGACATTGCCAAAGTAAACACCGGGGGACGAGAAGGTGTTGTCACCGAAGCTTTCGGTGGTTTCGTCGGACAGGTTTTTGCCCACCAACGACAGTTCCCAGCGCTGATCGATGTGCGCAAGGGATAGCCGTGCATCCCATTTCACGAAAGCGTCCTGATAGAAGGGGTCGGCGTAGGTCAGGCTGTAAACAAAGTCGTCAACGAAGTTGGCGTCCAGGCGTAGCCCGAGCGTGAGCGCCTCGTTCAGGTCGGTCTGATAATCGATGTACAGGTTACCTGACCAGTCGGGCGAGTGAATCATGGGCTCGCCTTTGGCGTTGCGGGAGGCGGAAGGCCCGTCGCCCTGACAATCTGCCTGCTGATAGATTGACGTGGCGCAGGGCGCTCCCGGGAAGTCATTGAAGTAGGCGTCCAGATAGGCGACCGATGCGCCCAGCGTGAGTGCCTCACCGAGCAGATAGGTAGCATCCAGCTCAAGCCCCTGAGAAGTCGCTTCGGCCGCGTTGCCGATAAAGAAGGTATTGGTGGCGGCGTCCAGAACACTGACTTGTAGATCTTCAAACGTGGTGTGAAACACAGCGGCGTTCAAGCGCAGACGTCGATCCAGAAGTTCCGACTTGACGCCGATCTCAAAGCCCGTGGCCTCTTCCTCTTCGTACTCAATCACCTCCGGTTCACCGGTTTGATCGCCCGCGTTATAGCCCCCGGCTTTGGTGGCCATAGTGGCCGCCGCGTAGAGCATCACACTGTCTGTGGCGTCCCACTGCAGGGTCAGGCTTGGATCGAGGTTCTCTTCGGTGCGCGTATCCGCGAAGGTGTAGGGCACTGTGCCAAACGCGGCCTCCAGTACAGCAGCGCCCACGGGGTTGATCGCTTCATTGGTGCCTAGCGAATTGATTCTGTTTTCGGCGTCGACCTCCTTTTTTTCATAGGAGTAGCGTAGTCCGAGGGAGGCGCGCACTGTCTCGGTGAAGTTCCAGGTCAGCTGGCCGAAGAGTGAGGCTGATGTGGTGTCTTCGTCGTAGGACTTTGCGAGCGAGGAGTCGATTAGCTCAGTCGGTAAGGGCGGTGCCGGGGCTGGCAGCGTCGGCCCGAACACTGGGCCGAGTGCGAGATCGACTTGCCTGCCGGGCAGCTCCAGGGAACGATCCAGATAGAACAGACCAATGATGTACTCAAAGCGTTCGCCCAGCGGTGAAGTCAGCCGCAGTTCCTGTGTGAACTGGCTGAAGTCCTCTTCGCCGCGCTGATTCACAATCGTCAGAGGGGCGAAACTACTGTCTGAAAAGGTGTCGACCTCGTAGGTGGAGAAGCCACTGAGCGAAGTCAGTACGTGTTCTCCCAGGTCCCAATCCAGCTGCAGCGTGATGGCCTCGGAGTCGACTTCGTTGAAGTCACCGTCAGGTGTGTCGATCAGGCTTCTACCGCTGGACTGCAGATGGTCTTTAATCAAACCGACCTGTGGGTCTTCTGCCTGGTACAGAGAAAGCCAGGTGGGATTACCGTCGATGAAAGGGTTCGTCGATCCGGGCGCAATATGCCGAATACCCATTTCGGAACCGCTTTGTTCAAAAGTGCCTCGGTCATACTTGAAGAAGACCTCGAGATCGTCTGTGGCATCCCACAACAGGCTTGCGCGGAGCCCGCTCATGTCCACCTCTGGTTGGTCTCTTTCTCTGAGCAGGGTATTGCTTACCCAGCCGCCTTCCTTGACGTAGCTGGCCGCGAGGCGACCAGAGAGTTGCGGCATCAATTCACCGTTGATGATGGCTTCGCCCTGGTAGCCGTCGTTTTCTGCTTCATAGGAAAGACTGAGTTCGCCTTCAAATTCGGGGGAGGGCCGCTTGCTACTGATGCTGATGGCGCCGGCAATACTGTTTTTGCCGAAGAGCACGCCCTGGGGGCCCTTCAGTACTTCCACCCGTTCCACGTCCAGATAGGGCAGGCTGAACTGATAGCCACGACCGGCATAAATGCCGTCGACGTACATGCCCACTGACTGTTCGAAGGCCGCGTTGCCGCCACCCGTGCCCAGGCCGCGAATGCGCACGGTGTTTACGCCTGGCGTACCGCTGAGGCTCAGGTTGGGTATGAGAGCCGCGATGTCTTCGAGGTCAGCAACATTGTTGTTCCGCATCCAGTCGCCGCTCATGGCCGACACCGCGACCGGCACATCCTGTAAGCTTTGCGCGCGTTTCTGCGCAGTCACAACGACCTCCTCCAGGGTTTGCGCTGACACAAGCCCTGGCAGCGTCATGGCCAGGGCAATACCGTTGATCTTTCTCTTTTTATTGGGCATAGGAAGCTCCCTTCGAACCTCGGTTCGATGATTTTTATGCTTGGATTAAAAGCGGTGCTTAGGCGGGTCAGATCAGTCCATCGTAGGACCCGCCGTCTAGTTGAATGTTCTGCCCCGACAGGTAGCTCGCCTGCTGGCTGCAGAGGAATGCGCAGGTATCGCCGAATTCCTTGGGCTGACCAAAACGCCCTGCGCTGATACGTGACATCAGACGCTGACGTGCCTCTTCGTAGGTGCAATCTGTGAGCTGCACAATGAGCTCAGCGTTGTCCCGCTGGCGGCCTGTATCGAACATCTCGGGCAGCATGTTGTTGATGGTGACGTTATCCATCACCGCCTCTTTGGATACAGCTTTGGATAGGGCAGTTACCGCCGCGCGCGTGGCGCTGGAGACGCACATGATTGGCGACGGTGACTTCACCATGGCCGAGGTAATGTTGATGATGCGGCCAAACTTGCGTTCGCGCATGCCCGGCAGAACAGACTGGATCATAAAAATAGGCGCCATCATGTTCGCGGCGATAGCTTCGTCCCAATCGCCCTGGCTGCTTTGGGCAAAGCCTACGGGGTTTGGGCCAGCATTGTTGTTGATCAATATGTCGGGGTTTGGGCAGGCGGCCAGCAGGTCCTTGCGGCCGCTGTCCGTGGCAATGTCTGCTTGTACGCTCGTCACCTCGCCTCCGTTGGCGCGAATCTCACTGGCCGTTGCCTCCAGGCTTTCCAGAGTGCGGCCATTGATAAATACGTGCACGCTCTCCTGGCTCAGCGCTACCGCGCAGGCCTTACCGAGACCCTCGCTGGAAGCGCAAACCAGTGCTTTTTTACCTGCTATACCGAGATCCATGTTGAGCTCCTCCCTGGTAGAGATTAAGTTTTTAGCGACAGGGTTTTCAGCAAGCCCTGAAACCAGAAAAGGTAGAGCGGGTTGCCTTCGATCAGGATGCGCTTGTCCTGTATTCCGCCAATCAACGCCAGTTGCTTGTCCTTCGCGGTCAGCGCCTGGTAGCCGATCGCAGCTGAGCCAAAGGTAATCGCCAAGGTGGGCTCGTGCGCGCGCGTCAGGAAAACCGGAGCGGTCGCTTTGCCCGGATAACTCATGACCGTTTGGTTCGCGATAATGAAGTGACGGGCGTGGCCGCCCTCGCAGCCAATTTCCAGCGTGAGATCCTGGCCTTCGAGCCGGCTTTGAAATTGCGCGTTGTTCTTGCTGGCGCGTTCGAGCATAAAGCCTAGCATCCAGAGCGTGAGTTTGAATTTCATAAACCTCTCCGTTCAAGCAATGTGACTGATGACGTCGAAGGCGACGAATTTCGCCACGGCATGACTGAGTGCATCACCCAAATCGGCGGCGCCAATCGTGTCCTGCGTAATTCGGGCGGCGATATGCCCGTCGGGCCTGACAATGACGAGGCGGGCCTCATCCATACCCATCGCCTCAAGGCTCTCTGCCTCTGCGCTGAAGTCCTGATCCTGAATTTTTACCTGGAAGGGGACTTCACTTTCGAAAGCAGGTAGAGGACTGTCGCTGCGCGCGATGAGGGTGAAGTGCGTCGCTGAGAGCAACTCAAGCGATGAGGCTCGCTGCGCTTCTATGGTCAGCCAGGTATGTGGAAAGCGTGCCCCTTCATCAGAGAACTGGAAGTCCTCCGCTCTCAGGTCCGGCGCATTCTTGCGGCCGTAGTGTTGGCCGATTTGCAGAGCCAGGCCGTCAAAGTGATCTCGTTGATCTTCAATGCTTTGCTGAATCTCGGCCCAGCGCGCCGTATCGGCGCGGAGTTCCTCAAAGGTCGGCTGCTTGCCGGGTGGCATAAGCGTGCCGGTGCCTATCATCACACTGAATAATTTGCCGGCATTCTCCGTGCTGAAGGCCGCGTTGATTTGCGCGACGTGCTCGCGCTCATCGTGATAGCCATTCAGGAGCTGAGGCCACGCCCAGCCTTTTAGAACGCCCGCCAGCTTCCAGGCGAGATTGTGTGCATCGCCCACACCCGTATTCAGGCCCAGGCCGCCGCTAGGTGGATAGCGGTGTGCAGCGTCACCGACCAGGAAGATGTTTTCTTTGCGGTAGGCCTCGGCCACCTGTGATCCAAGTACCCAGTCACCAATGGAGAGAATCTCGAGCTCGATATCACTGCGGCCGATGACGTGATGCAGCAGCTCTGTGCAATAGGCCGGGGTGAAGGTCGATTTTGGCGTGTCCACAGCATCGTAGGGATACATGAACACCCAGCTGTCGCGAATGTTGTAAGCGATCAAGGTGCCGTGGCAGGTCTGGTTCAAGATCCAGTAGAGAATGGCCGGGTTGTCCTTTACGAGTTCACTCAGGTCGGCTTTGAAGTGAATCGTAATGAAGTCGTGCACGATGCCCATGCCTTGCATGGCGATGCCCTGTGATTCCCGTACGGGGCTGCCTGCGCCATCGGCGGCAATCAGGTAGCGGCTATGAATATGCTGCTCTTTATCCTTTTCGTCGACCACAACCGATACCACGCCATCGGCTCGCTGCTCGCAAGACAGCCATTCCCGGGGCCGCAGCACCTGCACTGCCGGCTCGCGCTCGATAGATTCTTGTAGCACGGCCTCGGCGGCGGGTTGAGCAATATTGAACAGTGGCCAGGGGGTGGGTAGATCGTCGCTCTCCAACATTCGCTCGTAGGGCAACTTGCCGTATTCGCCGCCCGTGAGCGTGTCGGCGAAACGTACCCAGCAGCTGTCCTCCCGGGGGGTGGCGCGCGCCTTTAGCTCCTCAATGTTGATACCCAGGGCAGAGAAGATTTCCAGCGTGCGAGAATTCAGGGCGTGGGCCCGCGGTTCGGGGTAGTTGGCTTCTCGTTTGTCAATCACCATACAAGAGACCCCAAAACGAGCCAGTGCCAGGGCGGCGGTCATGCCGGAGGGTCCTGCGCCGACGATGAGTACATTGGTTTTTATGCAAACGGTCATAGTGGTTCCTCGCGAGTCGTCGTAGCTCAGGCTGTGGGGAGTTCAGTCACGATGTTGCTGCAGGCGATGAGCAGCACAGCGATGATGTTTGTAAAGCCCACCACGTTGGTGTCCAGTTCGATCACCTTGCCGCCGATGTTGAACTTGAAAGGTCGCAGGCCGTTAACATCCTTCAGCGCGCCATCGAACAGGCCCATGCTGGCAATCGTCACGTAGATCGGGAACAGAATGGCGCCCTGCACCAGTGCCGCCAGAATGAGTTGCAGGTGGTAGGGCTCCACCATCGGTGTCCACAGGACATAGAGCATAAAAATGCACAGGGAGCTGTTTGTGATGACTTGCCAGACCACGTGAAAGCGGGCGTGGGGCGGCCAGAGCGGATTCGTTGCGTGGGTTTTATTGAAATCTGCCACCGCAGGCCCGATCGCCAGCGCAAGCGCCGTTAGGCTCATCAGAATCCTGGGTAGAAGGTTCTCGTCGTATAGCAGTTCCATTGGGGTCTCCATGCTCAATAGGGCACGCGGCAATCTGTCTAGCGCTAGGCCGCTACGATAGTGTTGTGTTGGCGGCCGAGATCGATACGGCCATCCACTGATTTAATGCTGAGCTCCAGCACGTCGCCGGGCTGCAGGAAGCGACGCTTGGCTAGCTGCGCAGCAATGACTTTCTCCCGACGTTTTTCATCCTTGGTGAAGTTCAGCAGGATGCCGAGGCCGGTGCGTACGTCGATATTCAGCAGTACGCCGCCCGGGGTGCCAGTGAGAAGGCAATCGCCCGCGCGCAGATCGGCGAAGGAGGAAATCTCCGTCAGGGTGGCTGCGGGCTTGTGAATCAGTCTGTCTGTGGTGGCCTGTTGCTTTATTTCGCCGTTGAGTTTCAGAGTGAGCTCCATCTGTTGGAGCTGCGGGATGTCTTCCTGATCCAAGAGGTAGAGCACGGGGCCCATGGGGCAGAAGGTTCGATAGCTCTTGCCTTTGAACCACTGCAGGGCCGTGGCGCCGAATTGATCGTCCCGGGAGGACACATCATTGGCGATGACCAACCCGCCGATAAGCATGTCGAGATCGCCTTCCGAAACGTTGCTGCTGGATAGCAGATCCGATTTCAACACCAGGGCGAGTTCAATCTCGTAGTCGAGCAGTTGGCATCCAACTGGGCGCACGATGTCATCGGCGGGACCACAGATGCTGGAAGGTGCCTTGGCGAAAATCAGGTTTTCGCTGCTAGCGTCTTCCTTCAGACCGCCCTCCGCCCTGTGGCTCGCATAGTTCAAACCTTGGCAGAAGAGCTGGATATCCCCTGAGACGGGTGAGCACAGGCTGACCTCAGCCTTCGCCACTGGCTCGCGGCCCAGAGCAGCGTCAAAGCGGGCGCGCTCGTTGAAATACGTCGCCATCAGCTCTCGGTGCCCTGCAAGGTCCAAGGCCAAAGGGAAAATGCTATCGGCTGCCAGCACCCCCCAGGTTGGAGCGCCGTCCGCGCGCTGTTTGTATCTGACAATGGGCGTTCCCATGGGCCATCTCCTTATCGTTCTTAGATCGCTCTCAAGGCGTGGAGGTGGATACTTGCACATAAATGTACAACTGTCCAGATATAAACAATAATCTAAATATAGACAGTCGGCCAGTTGGTGGTAGACTGGAGACCAATCAAGGATGTAGAGGGAGTTCGAGGACATGACGGAAGCAATGTCTAAGCCCAACCGAACCGCCCGGCGGCGAGAGCGGACGCGGCGGCAATTGCTGGATGCCATGGAGGCTGTGGTGCTCAAGCACGGCTATGAGGAGGCATCTGCTGACGCGGTTTCAGAATGGGCCGACCTCGGCCGCAGTACCTTTTACAACCATTTCGATAACAAGCAGGACGCGGTACTAGCGATGCTGACGCGGCACTACCACGACTATGGCGACGCGGCCTATGTGCCATTGGAAGAAACCCCCGACCGTGCCTCGTCCCTGGCGCGCTCAGCGCTGCGCGTATTTAGAGCGATGGCGGCGGACCCGCTGACCCGCCAGTTGGTAGATCGCCCGCGGCTCCTGGCACAGGCGATTGCCGAGAGTCAGGGCGAGTTCATCGTCAGAGATTTAACCGAGGGCGTCATGCAAGGCCGCTTTAGCTTCGTCATACCGCCTGAGCGCCTCGCGACCATGCTCAACTGGAGTTACGTCGGTATGCTCATCAACGCCGTAAATGACGACGAAATCGAAGAGACGGCGCGGGATTGGGTGCGCTTTGTGCTGGTCAACCTGGGCATCGCCGCTGCGGAGGCAGATGAACTGGTTGCTGCACTGCCGGAGGAGTAGTCAACCGTGGTGCAACTCGCGAAGAAAGATATTACAACGCCGGAGGTGCTGGATTGGCAGGGTATACACCTGCTGCATTTCTCCGGCTCCACCTGCTCGAAGAAGATTCGCATTTTTCTGGATTACAAGAACGTCGATTGGGTATCGCACCCGGTAAACCTGCTAAAGCGAGAGAACAACAGCGATTGGTTTATGGGCATCAATCCCCGTGGTCTGGTGCCGGTATTAGTGCACGACGGTGCGGTACACATCGAGAGCAACGATATCCTGGACTACCTTGAGGCGCTGTATCCGGAGCCTGCTCTTATGCCGGCGGAGCACACGCAGACGCTCGCAAACTTGCTCAAGACCGAAGATGACCTGCATGTAGATCTGCGTAATCTCACTATGCGCTATACCGCACCTTCCAAGCTCATGCAGCGCAGCAGGGAACAGCTGGCGCAATACGCAAACGCGGGGAGCGGGACCGTAAATGGCCAGGTGGATGAACACAAGGCCGAGGAGCTCGCCTACTGGCGGCAGTTTGCCGAAAACGGCGGCATTACCGACGCCCAGGTACGGGAATCGGGCGGGCGCTTTAAAGCGGCGCTGGGCGAATTAGACTATCTCCTGCAGGCACAGCCCTATCTGATGGGCGACGAGGTGTCGCTGGCTGACATTGCCTGGATCGTCAACATTAACAGGATTGTGCTGGCGGGTTATCCGCTGCAGCAACTGCATCCACAACTGTGGCGCTGGCGCCAGCGCCTCTTAAAGCTTCCTGCGTTTGCGAAAGAGGCAGTAGCCCCCCCGCCACAGCTCGCTATAGCGTGGCTCATACGTGCTAAGGATTTGTTGCTGGGTAAAACGCTAGGCGATTTGATGGGCGAGCCATAAAGCCCAGGCAAGTTAACGGCCCGCCGAGAGGAGCTCCCTCGCTGCTTGTGTGCCCGATATAGCGGGGCAGGCGCTCGACCGGCTATGCTGACTTATCGATGCTCCCTTGTCACAGCGCGCCCATGAAAACCGGTTCAACTCTTTCATGCAAATGATTATCATATGCATAAAGTGGAAAAGGCCGGACAATGAATACTGGAACCAACACCGCAAAACACTGCTTCGCCTATTCGCTGCGGGCGCTTGGCCTTGGCTCGAGTTTTGCGATTGCAACGCTGTCAGCGGCGGTATCGGCGCAGGGCGAAACTGGGGGCCTGCAGGTCGATGATGCACCCGCACTCGAGGAAGTTCTCGTTACCGCCAGGAAGCGGGAAGAAGCCCTGCAGGACATACCCATGAGCCTGTCTGTGTTTGGCGACGAGGAAATGCTGCGCTCTAATTTCACTTCGCTGGAAGACTACGTTGTGCGCACGCCAAACTTCAGCTTCCAGAACAATGGTAACCGCTCCCGCAGCATTCTCGCACTGCGCGGAGTTTCTGACAGCAATGTGGCGGCGACAGGAACGGTCGTCGGCTTCTATCTGGATGAGGTCAGCCTGAACCCTACAGGCGGGCTGCGGCAAAACGATATGGCGCTGGTTGACCTGGAGCGAATCGAAGTACTGCGAGGGCCACAGGGCACCTTGTTTGGTCGCAACACAATAGGCGGCGCGGTCAACCTGGTTTCGCGCAAACCCGACAAGGAGTTCGCCGCCAGGGTCACGGCCGGTGCTGAGCGTTTCGATACGTATTACCTGAACGGTTTTGTGAACCTGCCGATATCTGAGCGCGTCGCCGTATTGGCGTCCGGCAAGTGGGAAGAGTCCGATGGCTTTATCGACAATCCAGCTCTTGGAGATTCGTTTGGGAATTCAGCCGAAGGCTGGCGTCTGTCATTGCGGGCGAACCCGGTGGACGACTTGCTGGTAGACCTGGCGGCTATGAATAACGTGACTCAGTTTGATGGCCTGCAGAGCATCACGGAGCCCGATTTTGATAAGGGTAACTACGAAAGCGCGGTGAACTACATGCCGGAAAACGAGGTAGATAGCGAGCTGTACACCCTGCGCCTGGAATACGCGACTTCAAACTTCGACATTATCTCTCTATCTGCCTGGAACGCTTTTGAGAGACCGGAGGGTTTTGACGTCGACGGGACCGCGCAAGAGATTCTCATCATCGATGTGTTCACGCGTCAGGACAGTTTTTCCCAGGAACTCCGCTTACAGTCAAACGACCCCGATGCGCGCCTGGTCTGGACGCTTGGCGCTTTTTATGGGGACATCGAAGATGACAGTGTACAAACACTAAGCGGAGGTCCTACCGATAATCCCGGCTTCCAGTCTGTTTCGATGAATGAAGCTGAGGTGGAAAACCGGGCCGTTTTTGGCGAAGCGGACCTCTTGGTTGGAGACAAGTGGACTTTCACGCTTGGCGCTCGCTATAGCGAGGATGACTACACGCTGGTCAATATTGCGGGAGAACAGTTTGACGGCAGCAGCGATGCGATCACGCCGAAACTCGGACTACGCTACCAGTGGAACGACGACACCCTTGTGTATTTCACTGCTGCGCGAGGTTACAAGCCAGGTGGCTTTGATACCTTCTTCGAGGGGGATGAAGAAATCTCAACCGAGTACGATCCTGAGACGGCCTGGAGTTACGAACTTGGCGTGAATGCCACTCTGTGGGATGGCCTGCTTGCAGCCCGCGCAACGCTTTTCTACATGGATTGGGAAGATATTCAGTCGGTGTTCTTTCTCGACCCTGTGAATACGCTGGTCCAGAATGCCGGCGCAGCAGAATCCTACGGCGCAGAGTTTGAGATCACCGCCTTCCCGGTGGAGAACCTCACGCTAGATCTTGGGCTTGGCCTGTTAAGCACCGAGTATACCGACTTTGACAACACGCCCGACGGTGACCTGACAGGGAATGAGCTGCCCTTTGCGCCGGAGGTCAGCTTCAGCCTGGTGGCAGACTATCGGCTGCCCGTGGGTAATGAGTACGATGCGTTTTTCCGGGGAGAATACAACTATAGAAGCGATCAAGAAGGCCGCAATAACAACAACGACATCGAAAGACAGCCCGGCTACGATCTCCTGAACCTGCGCACTGGATTGGATTCTGGGCGCTACACGCTCACCCTGTATGCGGAAAACGTCCTTGATGAGGAGTACTTTACGAACCGTCGTCCGGGCATTCCGCCTGCGCCCAATACCGTTGTGCCAGGCCAGCCGCGTAGCTATGGCATCAGCTTCACGGCGCGATGGTGATTTTTCGCAAGCAGCGCTGGGCGCGGCTCGCTACTCGTCGATCAGGTCTTTGAGAACGCTGTCGCTTTTCAGATCAGGCCATGTCCGCAAGGCCTGCCGGACTGCTGTCCTCGCGTCATCGGTCCGACCCTTTGAGGCGTATTGCTGAATAGCCTTGAGCACATCATCCCTGCAGCCTGTGTCCAGTGTGTCGGTGATGTTGGTTCCTGTGCTGGTAAACACTTCTGCCGAAGCAATTTCCCGGTCCACGCCCCCGAGGCTGTATTTATAGGGTTCGTTGCCAATGGTGAAGTCGTAGCGCTCCAGGCCGTTGGCGATGGCCCATCGGATGCAGTGCGCCTGCAGCATCAGCCCCGCAGATAGATCGCGCACGCTCTCGTCCCGGCCGCCAACGTGGAACAGCGCCTGACGTTTGTTGTGATCAATGTAATTGGCCTGCGCAGCGATTGGCTGCTCGTCCCTCCAAAGAATCGCGAGATAGACCATGCCATTAGCGAGTCCCAGCATGAGGACCTCCTTAAACAGCTCGGCCAGGCGGGCCGTACGCTTCTCGCCCTTGTCGGCAACGTGCTTCTGATACCACAGCCTGGACAGGATGCTCACATCCCGTGTGAAGGTCTCAGGTCGTGTCTTCCTCACTTTCAGGCTGGGATCGCTGTCGAGCTGGCGCAGCAGGCGGCGCAGCTTCTGCCTGGAGTTAGAACTGAGGCCCGCGAGGTAGCCATCAAAAGTGTCGGGCAGGTCAACATAGGGGCAGATGAGATTGTTGGTCTGGCCATCATTGATCAGGTGCGTATTCTGTTTCTGGTTAAAGAGGCTCTGATCGAACGCGCTGGTAAAGGCCTCCAGGCGGCTGGCTGGACCGCTGAAATAGTTGAGGATGATGCGGGTGAAAGCCATCTGCGACACTTCAGCGGCAAATCCCTGGCACACCTCGGTCTCGAACTTGGGGTCGCAAAGTATCCCCGTGTAGTCCGAGTCGAAAACGTGGCCCAACATATCGAGCACGTTGATCAAACACGCTTGTGGTTTGCTCCACTTGGTTCTGACGATAAGCGGCAATAGGCCGATGCAGCGATCGTCGTCCGACCAGGCAACTAGAATGCGAAACTTCCCCGCTACCCGCATGGCAGCGGAACAGAGAAAATCGCAGGACAGGTACAGGTGGGCGTGGGGGTCGGCTTTATAGAGTTCGTCCCAATCCAGCTCGATCTTGACCAGCCGCTCGATTGTTTCGATAGTCTCTATGCGCATGCTGCTGCTTATATAGTGGGTGGCTCCCCGGCGGCAAGCAGTGTAACGCCGGCGGGGGTAGCCTGAGAAACGGCGTTTTGCTCAGAAATGGCAATAAATCACAAATATTACCGCCAAGGCATCCGCGGGTTCACGCTCCAAATGATATGTTATAACATCCCGCCAGCGCGCAGGTAGGGGCGCGAATACAATTTATCGAGGATGCATAATGAACATGACCCGCATGTTGCCGCCCACTGGGCTGTTTAGACTCTCGCCCATCAGTCTGGTGCTGATCGGAGCGACGATGGCCACCGCCCAGGACAGCCAGCCTGTCATCGTGGAAGGCATGGAAGAAGTGATCGTTCGGTCGTCGCCGTTACGTACGGGCGTTGATGAGATCGTACTCGGCACAACGGTCATGGATCGTTTGGATATTCTGCAAAATCTGAACGGCACGATCGGCGAAACACTGTCTAGTCAGCCCGGTGTGAGCTCAACCTTCTTTGGCCCCGGCGCTTCGCGCCCCATTATCCGTGGCCTCGGGGGAGACCGTATCCGGATTCTGAGCAACGACATCTCAGCCTTCGACGTGTCTACCGCCAGTAACGATCACTTCGTGGCCACCGAGATGGGCACTGCTGAGCAGATCGAGATCCTGCGTGGTGCGGCAACCTTGCGCTACGGCCAGAATGCCGTGGGCGGTGTGGTGAATGTGTTTGATAACCGCATTCCCCGGCAGGCCCCCGCAGATGGCTTCGACGCGGAGATAACCGCAGGCTACTCCACGGTCGACGAGGGCTACACGATCGGCGGCTCAACCGATTTCAGCATAGGGGATAACCTGGTCTTTCACCTCGATGCCAACGACCGAGACTCGGACGAATACGAGATTCCCGGCTTTGCCAGTGAAGAGGCCGAGGAGGAAGGCGTTCGCGGCATAGTCGAAAACAGCCAATCTGAAGCAACCTCCGGCACGGCTGGCCTGTCATGGATTGGCGATCGCGGCTACATCGGCTTTGCGGTTGGCTACCAGGAAGGCGTTTACGGCCTGCCAGGTGGCAAGAAGAAAGAAGAGGAAGAGGAAGAAGAGGGCGAGGTAGAACTCTTCGCTGAGGAGGAAGAGGAAGAAGAAGGCCCCATCACCATCGATTTTGAGCAGACGCGCTTTGACGTGGACGCTGAATACAACTTCGACGGCGGCCTGTTCAAACTCGCCAAGTTCCGCTTTGGCTGGGCTGACTACGAGCACACTGAGTTTGCGGGCGATGAGCCCGAAACCCTGTTCACTAACGATGAGTGGGAGCTCCGCGCGGAGACCTTCCTGAATGAGTTCGACTTCGGTGGCGGCATCCTGACCGGCACACTGGGCCTGAATATCGCCGACCGTGAATTCGAAGCGGATGGCGATGAAGCCTTTGTACCCCTGAATGAGCAGTTTAAGTGGGGCATTTTCGGCCTGGGGCGCTACGAACTTGATGCCTTCCACTTCGAGGCCAGCCTTCGGGTTGATAACCAGGAGAACGAAACCAGCAATCTTGCCTTCGCCGGCGAAGACTTTGACGAGGACACAACCACCTACTCGGCAGCGCTGACCGGTATCTACCACATCGATGAAGGCAGCAGCGTCGGCATCAACCTGGCGCGCTCTGAACGTGCCCCTACGGCTGAAGAGCTGTTCTCCAACGGTTTCCACCCGGCGACCAACACCGTCGAAATTGGTGATACCAACCTCGATACCGAGGTCGCGTACTCCGTTGAGCTCTCTTACAAAATCCGCACGGGCGCCTTTGGCTTCGGTGCCAACGTGTACTACGTCGACTACAGCGACTTCATCTTCCAGAGCCCCACTGGTGACTTCTTCGAGGAAGGCGACCCCTTCCCGGCTGATGAAGGCTTCCCGGTCTTTGCCTACCAGCAGGCCGACGCCGAGCTCTATGGTTTCGAGCTGGAGGCTGACTACCTGTTCGTAGATAACGCAGACTGGCAGATGACCGTAGACGGCCAGGTCGACATGGCCCGCGGCGAGACGACCGAAGACACCACCTTCGGTGGCATCGAGAACGTGCGCGACGAGTTCACTCCCTTGGGCACTGGCGCGACATCTGTTGCCTCTGGCGATTTACCCTTCTTCCCGCCGGTCCGCTTCCTGGGCGGCGTAGACATTGCCTACAAGCCCTGGAACACGACCTTGCGACTCGAACTTCAGTACGTCGATGAGCAGGATCGGGTCGGCGAGGCTCCCGAGGGTAGTGAGGCGGATATTCCCGGCACCATCGCGACTGACAGCTACACCTTTTTTAACGTGTACCTGACATCGCAGCCTTTCCCGAGTGCCCAGAATGTCACGCTGTCGCTGCGCGGTCGCAATCTGACCGATGAGTTCGCGCGCTCCTCGACTTCCTTCCTGGCTCAGTCAGCACCGCTGCCGGGTATGGATATCCGCTTTGGGGTTAACGTGCGTTTCTAACTCGGACGCTGAGCTATCGAAAGCCCCGCAACGCGGGGCTTTTTATTGCCCGCTCTAAATGAGAACAGGTTCACAATGACAGAGGTCCCGGCGGCAGTCTCTGGAAAGCGCTTCTATCTTTAAATCGTTGGTATTGTCCTTCGCAATGTGAAGTCTATTCTCCTTCGAGGTATCTACGTGGCGAGTAACACAGAGAAGTACAGCGGGCATGCCCTGCCAGATCGTCGCACCTTTTCATGGCGCACTGTGTTTTACGGCTACCTGCGCTCCCGGCGCGTCGGCACTGGAAGCGGCTATGCAGCAGATGAAATGTTTGGCGACTGGCATCACCCCTGGCTGTTTTTTTTGGCGACAGGGATCATGCTGCTCAGCTGTGCGGATGCCGTGCTGACCCTGCAGTTGATCGAACTGGGTATGTTCGAAGCCAACCCGGTGATGGCGGCCGTGATGGAGCACAGCACCGCCGTGTTCGTATCACTCAAGCTGCTACTCACTGGTTTGGCCATTCTGGTTCTCGTATACTTTGCGCGGGTGGTTTTTTTCAATGTCCTGCGTACTGGGCTCTTTCTCACCCTATTTTTCTGTCTTTACTGTTGCCTCATTTGTTACGAGCTGATTTCTCTCATGGCGATGACATGACCCAATCAAATACCGTTCGCGCTGGGCTGGTGGTGATTGGTGACGAAATCCTGTCGGGACGCACCCAGGACGCCAATATCGCCTACCTGGCCAAGTGGCTGAACGAGGAAGGCGTTAGCCTCGCTGAGGTGCGTATCGTCGGCGACGAACGCAGCGCCATCATCGAGGCCGTAAACGCGCTGCGCCAGCGCTGCGATTATTGTTTCACCACCGGTGGCATCGGCCCAACTCATGACGATATCACTGTGGATGCCGTAGCCGGTGCCTTCGACGTGGGAGTCATTTATAACGACGAGGCGCTGGCAATGCTGGCCGGGCACTATGGCGAGGAAGGGTTGACCGAGGCGCGCAAACGCATGGCTCGCGTGCCGGAGGGTGGGGGGCTGGTTCACAACCCTATGAGCGGTGCCCCCGGTGTACGCAAAAATAATGTGTTCATGTTAGCGGGCATCCCTGGGATCATGCGCGGCATGCTCGAGGGGCTGCGGGGTGAGTTGGCGGGTGCCGCGCCCATGCTATCGGGTGCGGTGACCGTATTCGCACCCGAAAGTGAAATGGCCGACCGCCTGGCTGCAATACAAAATGCCCATCCTGAAGTCTCTATTGGTTCCTACCCTTTTTTTCGACGGGGAGAAATTGGTGCGGCGCTAGTAGTGCGCTCTACGAATAACGCAAATATCCCACCGGTACTCGACGCTATCAGGCACGCTGCAGAAGCCATCGATGCGCGATGGGTTGACGGCGAAGCTTCAGATTAGATTCCATTGCGTGCTTACCCACAGCAGGGCGAGTGCGCTCAGCGTGGCGGTGCTTTGCAGTGCTTTCTCATAGCGGCCGAGTCCGCCTTTACCGATCAGCATGACACCCGCAATAACCGCAAGCGGCACCGCTATCGTGATGAGTTTCAGAACCAGCAGGCCCAATTCGGCAGCCCGCGGTCGGCTGTAGATCATATCCATGGCTTCACCACCGAAGAGCAGGAAGGCAGCGATACCCAAAACGATCAGAGAGAGGCCGCCGAGCCAGAGCGCGGCCGGGGCGAGCAGAGCCGTGCGCGTCCAGCGTAGCCCCGGCGTCGGAGCGTCTGCAGGCTGCCGACGTCGCGCCTGCATCACGACGTAGAGCAGTGAGAACAGCGTGACAAAGACAAGGAGGGTTCGAGCCAGCGCTACGCTTTCATACCACGGCCGCTTCCAGTGAGTGCTGGGGCTGAAGTGGCTGATGTCGCCCTCAGCGTTTTCGATAAAGACGCGGTAGTCGTCAGGGTTTTCCGGGTTACGGAATGTGAGCGGGCCGGTTTGCACGTAGCGTTTATCGCCTATTAGCAGATAATCGCCTTCTACGCTGACGCGTGTGTCACCAGCGAAGAGAAAAGCTAGCTTGTCGATAGAATGAAAACTGGACCAGGAGCGGCGATACCAGCCGCTGATCTCGTCACCGCGGTCGATAGCGTCTGCCACAAGAGGCGCCTGCTCAAGCGGGTAGAAGCGGTCGACAAAGTCTCCGTAGAACCCAGTACCTGACATCGTGTCGCTCAGGAAACCATAGTAAAGGGCAAGGCCTCGCTCCCGATCGATGATAAATGCGCTCTTGTAGCTCGTGTGATTACCGCCGTGCACCGGGACGGGTACGCCGTTGTAGAGCATGCCGATTAATCCCAGGCAATATACGGCGTGGCCTGGACCGACTCGTTGGCAGTCCTCGAGCATTTGCTGATGCGTTTCCGCTTTCAAGATCCGGCGGCCCTCGTAGCTACCATCGTTAAGCAACGCACCGATGAACTTGCTCATGTCCTCGGCCGTCGACATCAGATCGCCTGAGGGCCGGGTTTGCGTATCAGGCATCCAGAATTCTTGGTAGCCGTCCTCGCTGCGAATGGTGCCCCAGGCCAGATCCTTTTGCTGGCTTTCAGACAGTACAAAGGTGGAGTTATCCATGCCGAGGACATCGAGAATATTGCGTTGAACGTAGTCCTCGTAGGGCATGCCGCTGACCGCCTCGATCAAGTGGCCGAGTAACATAAAGGAACGATTGGTGTAAGAGGACACCAGCCCTGGCTCCCAACGGAAGGTGGGTGGGAAGGCCTTCAGTGATTCTACAAGCGGTTGGTGCTCTTCAGGTGTGCGCAGTGCCTTGCCAGCCCCGGTCCAGTCGTCGTCGACGCCACTGGAGTGCAGCAGCAGATGCCTGATCGTAACGGGTCCAAAGGGTTGACTGAGCTGAATCTCCTGCAAGTGCTTGTTCACCGGGTCATTCAGATTCAGCAGCCCCTGCTCATACAGCTGGAGCACGCCAATAGCGGTGATGGTTTTGGTTTGTGATGCAATGCGAAATAAGTGACGCCGCGGGTCCATTGGGTCTCTGCCAGCCGTCGGTGAGCCAGCCACCCCATAGCCGCGCAGCATTAGCCGACCCTCAAGGTCAACGATCGCCAGATGAGCTCCCGGAGCCGTCTTTTCCTGGCTGGGGTCAGACGATACGTAGCTCTCGAAGAAGGCGTCAATCTCGTCTACGGAGAGGCCGCCGATTTCAGTCTCCTGTGCAGCCGTGGTGCTTGAGAGAAAAGCAAAGATCAGGCACGCAGCGCAACGCTTTACAGACAGTCCTTTCATAAGAGTATGTCGCTGGAATATATCTTGATGTTAAAATACATGGCGAGGCTGCGTCAAATTGGCCTGTGCCTAAGCCTTTCGATGCCGTCTTCCAGCGTGCATCATGGCTATACCAAAAGAATTTTGAATCTGGACCGTCAGCAAGCGACACCAAGTTGGATAGGGACGACACTTTTACAGGGCTTGTCGGCGATGAGCCATCTGATGCGGAGGTTCTCTCGGAAGCGCCCCGCGCCAAGGCGCGTAGCGCTAGCACAGTGACGGAGGAACGTGGCATGTCGGGCCTGATCGATAGCCTCTATCGCACCTACTTTGATGCACTGGTACTGGGCCTGCGCTCGCGTTTCGGCGCGGGGCCGCCGGATCCTGAAGAAGTCGCGCAGCAGGCCTTTGCTCGTTTATACGCCCGCGACACGCTCGATGACATCGACGATCTCGAGGGCTTCGTCTGGATTGCCTCTCGCAACATCATTATGAGCGAAAAGCGCGCGGAGAAAACACAGGCCAGGAATCAAACTGACGTTGCCCAGCGCTTTTTCGGCGAGCGAAGTGAATGTTTGGACCCGCAAAGAGTCTTAATGGGAGAAGAGCAAATCGCTATGGTATTGAGGGCACTGGAGAACATGCCAGAACGACGGCGGAGAATCTTCGAGTTGCATCGCGTCGACGGGCTGTCGCTTAAAGAGGCGGGCGCGCGCAGCGGCGTTAGCCAGTCTGCGGCTCATCGCCATATTGCCCTGGCCATGGCGGCGATAGCGGAGGCGCTGGATGCGGCTACCTCTGGGCTGGATTCATGATGAACGAAGAGATCAGAGCGTTGCGCGAAACCGCTAATCTTTGGCGCTCGCGGGTCGATACTAACGATCTTTCAGAGGCGCAGCGCCGCGAGTTTAATCACTGGATGTCAGATCCCTTGCACGCGCGCGCCTATGCCGAAGCCGAACTCCTCTGGCATGCCTTGGGAAGGTCTGAGATTCGCGCCGCTAGCCCTGCGTCACGCCGGTGGCTGCCTGCCCGCGGGTTGCTGGCGACTGCGGCACTGCTGTTGGTTGGTGTGATGCTGTGGCAATGGGCCCAAGGCCCCGCTGAGCAGGGAACGGGCGTCGTCACACTGCAAACGCCAGTGGGTGAAGTATCAACCTTTTCGCTGGAGGATGGCTCACAGCTAACCCTGGGTGCACGATCTGAGTTGACAGTGAATCTCGGCGAGGGGCATCGACGCCTGGAACTGGTGTTTGGGGAAGCCTTTCTCGAGGTGAGCGAAGACCCTGATCGGCCCCTTACCGTGCGCTCCGGGGCGGCCATCGTGCGAGTAACGGGTACGGCATTCAATGTTAAGCGTATGGGGGACTCGCTCCGGGTTGGCGTCGTCGAGGGTTCTGTGGATGTGATGCACCCGCGTGAGTTAGATGCCTATGCTGAATCGTCCAGCGTCTGGGCCCCTCAGGCCGCGGCCCCGCTTGAGGTCGCTAAACTTCAAGGCGGTGAGCAGGTCCTGGTGTCGCGAGACCTGGGGCTTGGCGAGATAGAGGCTGTGAGCGAAAGCGACATCGCGGCCTGGCGTCACGGAAAGCTGGTGTTCTTTCGCGCGCCGCTTGCGGACCTGGCTCAGGAATTCAACCGTTACAGCACCCTGACGCTGAGCGTGGCGGAGAGCGCTCGAGATTTACGCCTGACAGCCACGTTCGACGCCGCTGACCTCGCCGCAGACGCTGAAGCCGCCCTCAGCGTGCTGGAAGAGGCCCTTCCGGTCTCGATCGACTACCTGTCTGATCGCTCCGCCGTGGTAATACTTAAGTCTCCAGAAAAATAACGTATGCGCTATGTGAAGGTTTGAGCGCCCTTTGCGTCTTGATGCAGTGAGTGAGAATGATTACCGTTTTCACCAGAAGTCATCGACCCAGGAGCCCAGACCCAGATGCACACAAGCCTTGTACGCCGCTTTTTTGCCAGCAAGCTCTCAGCCAGCCGATTCCGAGTCTTCCGATTTCCAGTTTCTCGAATTCGAACTATCCGGTTTCGAACGATGCGGCTGCGAGTAAATGCCGCACTGGGTGTCTTGCTGATTGCGGCCCTGCCGGCGATGGCGCAGAGCAGTGATTCAAAAACGCTCAGCATTCCAGCCCAGGATCTGGATGCCGCCTTGTTGGCGCTCGGTCAGGCCTTTGGTATGAATGTGGTGGCCGCAGAAGACCTGACCGTGGGTCTTACCAGCTCGGCTCTGCAAGGTGATTTCACACCGGACGCGGCCCTGAAGCAGCTTCTATCAGGGACGGAATTGGTCTTTGAGGTGTCCAGCAATGGCACGTTCATCATTCAGCGCGCCTCCGTGAGCCAGCGGTTGAGCGCGATACCCGATCGGAAGATTGAAGAAATCGTTATTCGCGGCGAAAAAATTGATCGTCCCCTGCTCAATACCCTGTCGAGCGTATCGGTGTTAGAGGGCGAGGTTATTGACAACAGTTATATCACTGACCTGTCGCAGATATTCCAGCGCATCACCAACGTCTCGGGTTCCGGGAGTGGTTTTGCGATCCGCGGTATTCCAGAGCGTGGCGTGGGTAGCGGTACGGGAGACACATCGCAGACGTCGGCTGTTTATGTGGATGGTGCCGTACAGTCACAGTTCAGCAGCTCCGGCGGCATCGTGAGCACCTGGGATATCAGCCAGGTTGAGGTATTTCGTGGTGCACAGACCACGACCCAAGGCCGAGCGGCGCTAGGCGGCGCCGTGATTGTTAATACCGAAGATCCGGGCTTTGAGTGGAGCGGTCGCGCGCGGATTGCCGGCGGCGAGTACGACACCCGGCAGTATGCTGCAGCGCTGGGGGGCCCGATCATCGATGAAACCCTGGCCTTTCGTATCGCCGTGGACAGCAATGAAACCGATGGCTTTAACGACTCCTCACTGCCGATGGTGAGGTGCTTGATGATATCGGTGGCTCGGAGCGTGACCTGGTCCGAGGCAAGCTGCTGTTGCGAGCCAGCGATCAGACTGAAGCGCTGCTCTCGATGACCTATGCCGATACCACAGAGGGCGTGAACCTAGTGAACGGACCTGACCTCTCTGAGCGCCGGGCGACGGAGGTCATCAACGCAACGGATACGGAGGTCATGTCCTATGCCCTCACGGTGACTCATGAGTTCAGCGAGCGCCTGTCGCTGACATCGGTGACCTCCTACAGCGACCTCGATCTAAAACAGGCCCCAATAGAAGAGACCCTCAGCGGCGGTGGTTTAAGCAGCGATGTTGAAGCCAAGGACGAAACCCTGACCCAGGAATTCAGGCTGAACTATGACGGCAGCGACGGTAAACGAGCCATCCTGGGTGTTTACTACAACCAGTTCGATGAGGCGAGCCAGCGGACCCTGAGGGGGAGCGTGGCCGGCTCCAGCTTTTTCCGCTCAGACGGCTACGATAATAGCTTCACCAACTATGCAGTCTTCGGCGAAGGCGAGCTGGCGTTGTCTGAGCGATGGAACCTGACCCTTGGCGCAAGATACGACTACGAAGATTCCTCGCGCGATGAGAACGCTACCACAGTGCTTGACCCCCCCCTGTCTTTCCAGCCGAACGCCAGCACGGCATTTACCGGCGATGCCAGTTTTGGTGCTTTTCTGCCGAAAGTGGCTGCGACCTATAGTTTCAGCGATAGCGTGAACCTTAGCTTCGTCTATCAGCGCGCCTACCGGCCGGGGGGTGCTGATATTCGTCCGGATACCGATGAACCGGTCGAATTCGACCCGGAGTACAGCAACAACTACGAACTGGCCTTCCGTGGGCTGTTTCTCGATGGCGCACTGTCCTTGAGTGCCAACGCCTTCTATGTCGACTATACGGATATGCAGATTCGAGTTTTGCTCGACCCCCGCAACCCGGTAGCGCGTTTTATTGATAACGCGGGTGAGGCCGAGCTGTGGGGCCTTGAGATCGAAAGCCTCTGGCGCCCATCACCCGAGCTATCGCTCTACGCTTCCCTGGGTACGGCCTTTTCGGAACTGGATGATTTTTTGTTTCCGGGCGAAAACCTGAAACAAAAAATCATCCAGTTCCGAAAAGG
>JBCDJG010000065.1:0-24409 GCA_038748065.1 Pseudomonadota bacterium | reverse complement strand
GCCCGCCTTGCGGCGTCGCGCTCTGATATTCAAGCGCTGCTCCGCCCGTCCCGGTGTCAGCCAACGCGATCTGCGGCACACCTGCTGCAGCCAGAGCGCCTGCCGTACCGCCGACAACTCCACCCATGAACTGGCGGCGGTTCATATATGCGCTCTCAGACGTTATCTCAGAGGAGGCGATTGAAGGGACTTTAAATTTGCGTCGCATGCAGGCTCCTGCCGCCGGTGATGAACTGGTATTAAGAGTGACGCAAGCGCAAATGGTTCCGCAAGTCCTGGCGCTATTCTGGCGGCCCCTGTCGGCCGCGCTTGGCGATCAGAATCACGGGGCCGGATAGCGCATAAAGCAGCGACGCGATCAGGAAAAAACGTGGCGGGTCCAGCAAAACCAGGCCAAAACCCAGCACAACCACAATGATAATGAAGAAAGGTACCCGACCTAGCGGATCAATGCCCTTGAAACTGTAGTAGGGCACATTGGCTATCATCAGGATTCCCGCCACGATAGTGAGGATGCCTGCGGCAACCGCAAGCTCAGAAGGCAGCGCATCACCGACGAGGCCCATTTCATAAGACACCCAAACCACACTGACGAGGATACCGGCGGCTGCAGGGCTGGAAAGCCCTGTAAAAAAATTCTTGTCAGCCGTATCAATGCTGGTGTTAAAGCGGGCCAGCCGCAGCGCAGCGCAAGCCACGTAGACGAAGGCGGCGCTCCAGCCGAACTTGCCCAGATCCGTCAGGCCCCAGCTGAACATGACCAGGGCCGGCGCCACACCAAAGGACACCATGTCAGCGAGGCTATCGTATTCGGCGCCAAACTTGCTCTGGGTATTGGTCATCCTGGCCACCCGGCCATCGAGGCTGTCGAGTACGCCCGCCACGATGATCGCTATCGCTGCAGGCTCGAAGTCCCCGCGCATAGCCGCTATCACGCCATAGAAGCCGGCAAACAGGGCGGCGGTTGTGAACAGGTTTGGCAACAGGTAGACGCCGCGGCGACGCACCGTTTTGCCATTCTCCGAGACCTCCTCCTCGTGATCATCGACGAAGATATCGAGCGAAGGTGCGGTCGAGGCGGTGGGTTCTTCCGCCTCCGATGCTTGTTCAGGCTTGTCTGACATCGCCTTTTCTCTCTAAGCGCTAGCCGGGCATTGTATCAAATCACGCCATAGGTCTCGCCGGCGACCTCCCAGAAGGATGCAACCAAGGGGTTGCGAAGACGCTGGCTCAAACTACACAGCCCTACACGCAGCGGCGGCAAGGGTTCGTCGACTTCTAGATAGTCGACGCGGTCCTGCATGCCACTCGCCTCGACAACGAGATCCGGGGCAATGCCGACACCCAGTCCCAGTGCCACCATCGCTACGATCGCCTCGTGCCCGGCAACCTGCGCGTAAATGCGCGGGCGGATGCCCTGCGAAGCCAACCAGTCATCCAGCATCACCTGGGTTACCCCCCGCTCCGGCACAATGAGCGGCAGCCTGTCCCAATCCAGCTCGCCATATGCCGGTAAGGCAAGCCTGCGCACCTGGCAGTCGTCTGCCGAAATACAAAAACGCATGGGTGAATCAGTCAGCGGCAGGAACTCAAGCCGCGAGGAAAGCTGGTCCGGATAACCGCTCACCGCAACATCATCCTGGCCCGACAGGGCGCGCCCGATACCGTCGGCCTGGTCACCCGTGTGCAGCATGATATCGACCGCGGGATGCCGGGCACGATAGGCACTCAAGACAGGCGCCAGCACCCGGTGGCTGGCAGTCACCGAGCAATACAGGCTGACCTCCCCGGAAAGCTCACCTTCCTTGCCCAGTTTGCGCCGCATCTGCTGCCAGTCATCGAGCGCACGGCGCGCGTAGTCGAGGAACTCCCGCCCAGCCGCGGTCAGCCGTACGTTGCGGCGATCCCGCTCCATCAGGGGTTGGCCTGCCTCCTCTTCCAGGCGTTGCACGGTGCGGCTCACCGCCGATACGCTCATGTGCAGCAACTCAGCGCTGCGGCTGAAATTCAGCGTCTCCGCCACCGACAGGAAGACACTCAGGGCACGGAAGTCCATCGCGCATTCTTTATTGCAATATTCGCAATACAGTATGAATTAATTAGCGTTTTACGCAAGCATGGAGCTGGTCTATCCTTCTCCGGCTATTTACCCCTACCGGAGGATTTACCATGGGCCAGAACTACTTCAATACTCTGCCGCTACGGCTGCAGCTGGAAGAACTCGGCAAGTGCCGCTTCATGGGCCGCGAGGAGTTCGCCAGCGGCTGTGACTACCTGAAGGGCAAGAAGATTGTCATCGTCGGCTGTGGCGCACAGGGCCTCAACCAGGGCCTCAACCTGCGCGATTCCGGCCTGGACGTGTCCTATGCCCTGCGCGACAGCGCGATCAGCGAGCAGCGCCAGAGCTGGAAGAACGCAACAGAGAACGGCTTCACTGTCGGCACCTACGAGGAACTGATTCCCACCGCCAACGTGGTGATGAACCTGACCCCAGATAAGCAACACACCGGCGTAGTAAACGCCGTCATGCCCCTGATGAAGGAAGGCGCCTGCCTGGATTATGCCCACGGCTTCAACCTGGTCGAGGAAGGCATGCAGATTCGCAAGGACATCACCGTCGTGATGATGTGCCCCAAGTGCCCCGGCACCGAAGTGCGCGAGGAGTACAAGCGCGGCTTCGGCGTACCGACACTGATAGCCGTGCACCGTGAAAATGACCCCAAGGGCGAAGGCATGGAAATCGCCAAGGCCCTCGCCTCCGGCACGGGCGGCGATCGCGCCGGCGTACTGGAATCTTCACCCATCGCCGAAGTGAAGTCTGACCTGATGGGCGAACAGACCATCCTCTGCGGCATGCTGCAGACCGGCGCTATCCTGAGCTTCGACAAAATGGTCGAAAAAGGCATCGAGCCCGGCTACGCCGCCAAGCTGATCCAATACGGCTGGGAGACTGTGACCGAGGGCCTCAAGCACGGCGGCATCACCAACATGATGGACCGCCTCTCCAACCCGGCCAAGATTCGCGCCTTCCACCTGTCAGAGGAATTGAAGGACATCATGCGCCCGCTCTACGAGAAGCACCAGGACGACATCATGTCCGGCCACTTCTCCACGACCATGATGGAAGACTGGGCGAACGACGACGCCAACTTGCTGGCCTGGCGCGCTGCCACCCAGGACACGGCTTTCGAGAACACCACCAACACCGATGCCGACATTCCCGAACAGGAATACTACGACCACGGCATCCTGCTAATCGCCATGTGCAAAGCTGGTGTCGAGCTTGCTTTCGAAGTGATGGTAGATGCGGGCATCAAGGAAGAGTCGGCCTACTACGAGTCACTGCACGAAACGCCGCTGATCGCCAATACCATCGCGCGCAAGAAGCTGTATGAAATGAACGTGGTGATATCCGACACTGCCGAGTACGGCTGCTACCTCTTCGACCACGCCTGCCGTCCCCTGCTGGCAGACTTCATGAGCAAGATGGATACCGACGTGATTGGCGCCGGTATGCACGGTGATAACGGCGTCGACAACCAGGAGCTCATCGCGGTGAACGAAGCGATACGCAGCCACCCGGTTGAGGTTATCGGTAAGGAGCTTCGTGGCTACATGACAGCGATGAAAAGCATCGTGTAACATAGCTTACAGCATCGAACCCCGGCCAGGTGCCGGGGTTTTTTTGTGTGCCACGGAAGGCCAGTGCTAACACGGAAGAAAGCTCTATGGAAAAGCAAGTCGAAAAACTCATGTACCGCTCACGCTGGTTGCTGGCCCCGATCTACCTCGGCCTCAGCGTGGCAGTGCTGGCACTCGGGCTGAAGTTTTTTCAAGAGTTGCTGCACCTATTGACGGATGTATTCGTCCTGGCTGAGGCAGAGCTCATCCTGATCGTACTGTCACTGATCGACATTGCCATGGTCGGCGGCCTACTCGTGATGGTGATGATGAGTGGCTACGAAAATTTCGTTTCAGAGCTCGATATCGACGGGGAGAAGGAGAAGTTGAGCTGGCTTGGGAAGATGGATGCATCGTCGCTGAAAGCGAAGATTGCGGCATCCATTGTCGCTATCTCATCTATCCACTTGTTAAAGGTGTTCATGAATATCGAAAACACCGACAACGAGAAGATGATCTTCTACGTTGTCATTCACCTGACCTTCGTTGCTTCGGCATTTGCCATGGGTCTGCTAGATACCAAGACCCGGCATTGAGCTCTTCTATGTGTCTCCGAGCCTGTCGCAATAACCCATTTGAATAGTGTCATGAGGCGCCAGGACGGTGCCTGTCTCCGAGCCTGCAGGTAGAACGAAAAAACTGTCACGATTCTGGCAGCTGTCATTCCATTCGCCAATCACTACGTTGGTCGACTCGCAACGATTCTCCAAGGTGTTCCCGCTACTCGTAGGGCGCGTATTCGAGACTATCTCACTGCCGCCAGAGCACGCGCTGGACTCAGCGCTGATGCTCTCGCCAGTCGCATGCAACTCCTTAACGCCAGTACCCATGAGCGCCACGCCGGCACCTACCGCGAGCGTTACCACTGATTTGACCAATGCCGATTTGTCTTTCGTGAATCGCAGTGCCACTACGGCAAGCAGCAGAGCCAGCACCGCGATCACGCCACCGGTCAAGCCCGGCACGCCGACAGCGCCTGCGCCTTCTGCACTGACAACTACTGAAACGCTATCGCCACCAGCGAAGCTGGTGGCCGATAAGAGTAGGCTGCTAGCCCCTACGAATTTTGAGCACATCTTCATTGGATCTGTCTCCCTCCAGAGCATGGGTCAAGGTGTATTGCAAAGATCAGAATCAGGACTCTACCGCCTACGCCCGGACAATCCCCTCCATCCAAAGCATGCGGCCTGTTTTCTGGTTATTTTTCAATCGTAACAAAGCAAGGCGAGGAAGCAAGCGCTTTATCGATCTAGCGGCTTTCGTAATCGCACCTGCCCTTGCCCTCACAGATCATCAACTGTCATCGACGGCTGGCCTGCAGTAGGCAAAGGTAATTGTCTCTCCCGGCCCAAACACTACGCCAGCCTCAGAGCCATCGGGCACGATAAAACTATTGATTCCACACCTGCTCTCCCGACCCACGATCTCGATATCGGTGTATTTGGATTCTATTCATCGTGATCATGTTTTTTTACTCCGTTGATCTTCCCATAAGGTGTGGGCTCAAGATCTCTTTACACTTAACATTCGTGATGCAGGGGCGCTAATCATCAAATTTAGATCCTCAGCACGATGATCCCTGCTCGCGTTTTTGGTTATTATTTGATCGTATCAAACAAACGCTTGTGAGCAAGTGCTTTGTATTTGCAGTTGCCACAAGGTAGCGAGCCGCCGCCATCGGTGACGGCCGCGCCATTCACGGGAGCCACTGAAGCTTGGACAGCATAGTCATCAAAGAAAGCCCGATAGAGCTGATTTTCATGTTCACCCTGGGCACCCTAACGCTCGCCATGCTACTCGAGGCAGTGGCGCCCCGCCGGCAGCTTGAATCCAGCCTCGCCTGGCGATGGGTCAATAACTTCTCCCTGGGTGCGATCACTTGGTACACCTCTGCAGCGGTCAGTCTCTGGCTGGTGTTCTGGATCGCCCAGTGGGGCGCCCTGCACGGCGTGGGTCTGCTGCGGCAGTTTAGCGCGGGGCCCGTGCTCGGTTTCTTCGTCTTATTGGTCGTCGCCCAATTCCTGAACTACTGGATTCACTACGCCTACCACAACGTCAGCTGGCTTTGGCCTTTTCATGCCTTGCACCACGCCGATACAGACTTTGACGTTTCAACCAGCTACCGCAATCACCCGCTGGAACCCTTGATCTCCATGCCGTTCACGATGCCACTGATCATCATGCTCGGGGTCGAACCGGCCTCCGCCCTGGCCTATCGACTCTTCGCGGTGTTCGCGCAGGTCTTCAGCCACAGCAATATTCGGGTACCCGCAGGTCTCGAGCGCTACCTCCGCCTTGTCATCCTGACGCCCGATTACCATCGCGTGCACCACTGCTCCGACGAGCGTTACACCAACAGCAACTATGGCAGCCTGGTGCCCTGGTTCGATTACCTGTTCGGCACGGCGAAGCATCGCCCCTGCGAAGAACAGGAATCGATGGAGCTTGGTCTTGAGTATTTGCGGGAGCCGCGCGATAACCGGCTTGATCAACAGCTCTTGCTGCCGTTTAAGGTTCCCAGCGCAGCGCGCCAATCTTCTCGCCGCGCCGGGATGGTATCGGGCACTACAGACTGAGTACCTTCTCACCTCGGGAAATGCCCGCCACGCCAGAGCGCACAACTTCGAGAATATCCGCCTCCGCCATGGCGGCCACAAAGGCGTCCAGCTTGTCGGCGGTTCCCGCCAGCTGAATGGTATAGACGTTGGGTCCGACATCGACGATCTGACCGCGGAAGATATCCGTGGTGCGCTTCACCTCGTCACGCTGAATACCGGTTGCACGCACTTTGATCAGCATCAGGTCGCGCTCAACGTGCGCGCCCTCGGTCAGATCCACCAGCTTCACTACATCCACCAGCTTATTCAGCTGCTTGGTGATCTGCTCCATGTGCTCGTCGTCACCCACCGTGGTCAGGGTCAGGCGGGACAGGGAAGGATCGTCCGTCGCCGCGACATTCAGCGTCTCAATGTTATAGCCACGCTGTGAAAAAAGGCCGACAACCCGGCTCAGAGCACCGGGTTCGTTTTCCATGAGTATCGAGATAATACGGCGCATGTCAGGTCCTCTCGTTCTTGCTGAGCCACATATCTTTCATGGACCCATTGGGCGCAACGTGCATCGGGTACACATGCTCCATCCGATCGATGAAGATATCCATGAAGACCAGCTTGTCCTTCATAGCGAAAGCTTCGTCCATGGCAGCGTCCAGATCCTCAGGCCGAGTTACCTGCATGCCCACGTGACCAAAGGCCTCAGTCAGCTTGACGAAATCGGGCAGTGAATCCTCGTAAGTGCTCATGGCATAGCGGCCTTCGTACTGCATATCCTGCCACTGCTTCACCATGCCCAAGTAGTTGTTGCGCAGGTTGATGATCTTGATTGGCGTGTTGTACTGAGCGCAGGTCGAAAGCTCCTGAATGTTCATCTGAATGCTGCCCTCGCCCGTCACGCAGGCCACATCGCTATCTGGGAACGCAAGCTTCACGCCCATCGCAGAGGGCAGGCCAAAGCCCATGGTGCCGAGCCCACCTGAATTGATCCACTGGCGGGGCCAATCGAACTTGTAGTACTGGGCAGCAAACATCTGGTGCTGACCGACATCGGACGTAACGTAGGCCTTGCCCTCCGTTGCGCGGTAAAGGCTTTCGATGACCTGCTGGGGCATGATGAATTCACTTTCGCCGTACTGTCTGCTGTGCCACAGACCGTGCGACTCACGCCACTCGTCAATCTGCTGCCACCAGCGCTCGAGCGCGCCCGAGTCCGCCAGTTCAGGCTCCTTTACTTTGAGCTGTTGCACTTGGTCAATGAGCTCTCGCAAGACAGACTGCACCGGGCCAACGATGGGAATGTCCGCGCGCACAGTCTTGGAAATTGCGGTGGGGTCGATATCGACGTGAATGATTTTTGCGCCAGGACAGAATTTCTCAACCGTGTTGGTGACACGATCATCGAAGCGCACGCCAATTCCCAGGATGACATCCGCATGATGCATCGACATATTTGCTTCATAAAAGCCGTGCATGCCCAGCATGCCGAGAAACTGCCGGTCGGATCCGGGGTACGCACCCAGGCCCATCAGCGTGTTGGTCACGGGATAATTCAGGCCGCGCGCGAGCTCGATGAGAATCTCGCTACCCTCCCCCTGAACCACGCCGCCGCCGGTATAGAGGACCGGCCGCTTCGCCCCAAGCAACAGCCGAGCCGCCTTTTTTATCTGGCCAGTATGGCCCCGCTGGGCCGGGGAATAAGATCTAATCTTGACTGACTCCGGGTAGCTGTACTCGAACTTTTCGTCGGGCCGCGTCACGTCCTTGGGAATGTCGATCACCACGGGTCCCGGCCGACCGGTCGAGGCAATATAGAACGCTTTCTTGATGGTCTCTGGAATCTCACTCGCGTGGCGGACCATGAAGCTGTGCTTCACGATAGGCCGAGAAATACCGACCATGTCCGTCTCCTGGAAGGCGTCCTGCCCCACCAGGTGGCTTTGCACCTGGCCGGAGAGCACCACCATCGGGATGGAGTCCATATAGGCCGTCGCGATGCCAGTTATGGCATTTGTGGCGCCTGGCCCGGAAGTCACCAACACGACCCCCGGCTTACCGGTCGCCCGGGCGTAGCCGTCTGCGGCGTGTGTCGCAGCCTGCTCGTGCCGCACGAGCACGTGGGGAACCTTGTTTGTTTTAAACAGTGCGTCGTATATATGTAAGACCGCACCACCTGGGTAGCCGAAGATAAACTCAACACCCTCATCTTCCAGCGCCTGGGCGATCATCTCGCCCCCTGACAGTAACTCCACAACAACTCTCCTGCATCAAAGCGCGCCGACGCGTAACCCTCGCCGGAGCGATTCATGTGTGAACGTTGCTTGAAGCCAGCTGACCCGCTGGGCTTGCGGATGCGTCATATCGTTTGCGGTCTCCCGCTTGCGACGTGTCGCGGCAACGCCACCCCCTTGTACGGCCGCTACAGTGCTCGTGTCTCCCCAGGGAGACGCTCCTTGTGGGGAAACTGATCACGAACACCCGTGTATCGGTCGCCCTGCGGGGTAGCGCAGTATTGGCCTTCCCGCCGCGGCAACGCCTCGACGGGGACGGGACTCCCATGCAGCCCGCAGTAAATGATCGCATTACCGGGGTAGGCCAGAGGCTGAGGGTACTCAACGTTAGCCGTTACCACATGACAGACCCGCGTATTGTTCTGATCCGGCGGCCCAAAGTCAACCGGGAGTCCATCCGTACCGCTACAAAAAAGTGACTTTCCATCATTGCTTGTATGGGTATTTTTAGGTTACTTTTTAATGAGTTAGGAAAACGCCGAGGGGTAACCTGGGGTGTCAAAGACAGGATCGTCAATAGCCATAGCGGTGATATTCACACTCGTGAACTTGCCCGCCATGGCCGAAAACTACTATCGCTGGCTGGACGAGCGTGGCCGGCCGGTCTATAGCCAGACGCCACCGCCTCAGGGCATCGACTATACCGTTGAGTCGACCACGTCGAGCGCGATCCGGGAAGTTTCTGCCAACGAAGGCGCCGTGCCGGCAACCACCGCACCCAGCGTGGGCAATGAGTTTGTGCAGGCAAGTCGCGACAAGCAGGAAGCCAGCAAAAGCCCAGAGGCCTGCCGCCGCGCCCAAGCCAATATCGGCGCCCTCGATCAGGGTGTTGAAATCAAGATGCGCGATGCCAACGGCGAAATGCGCCTTCTCACGGATGAAGAAAAGTCCATCCAACGGCAGAAGGCGATCGATACGATCGCCGTCCACTGTGACTAAACGGGTACTCTGACCTCAGACTGCTTGTCGCGCGTGATCAGCTCGCGCCAATCACTGGTTTACCGTCTTCAGCATCCACCGTAATGATCTCTCCGGGCGTAAATTCACCTGCCAGAATACGCTGTGCAAGGGGGTTTTCCAGCTCCTGCTGGATCGCCCGCTTCAGCGGCCGCGCCCCGTAGACGGGATCAAACCCGGCACTGACCAGCAGGTCCATAAAGCTATCGGATATTTCCAGTGACAGCTCTTTCTCCGCCAGTCGCTTGCGCAGTCCAGCCAGCTGGATATCTGCGATGCCGCGAATCTGATCCTGGCCCAGCGGATGGAAGACCACCGATTCGTCCACTCGGTTGATGAACTCCGGTCGAAAGTGGCTGCCCACTACACCCATCACCGCGCCCTTCATGGCTTCGTAGTTTTCCTATCCTGCCATTTCCTGGATCAGGTCAGAGCCGAGGTTTGAGGTCATCACCACCACCGTATTGCGAAAGTCCACGGTGCGGCCCTGGCCGTCGGTCAGGCGACCGTCCTCCAACACCTGTAACAGGATGTTGAAGACATCCGGGTGAGCTTTTTCCACCTCGTCCAGCAACAGCAGTGAATAGGGCCTGCGACGCACTGCCTCGGTCAGGTAACCGCCCTCTTCGTAGCCAACGTAGCCAGGGGGTGCCCCGATCAATCGCGCGACCGAGTGCTTCTCCATGAATTCCGACATATCGACCCGCACCATGGCCTGCTCGGAGTCGAACAGAAACTCGGCCAATGCCTTACACAGTTCCGTCTTGCCAACGCCGGTTGGGCCCAGGAACAGAAAGGATCCGTTCGGTCGGTTGGGGTCGGACAGTCCGGCACGTGAACGTCTTACAGCATTGGAGACAGCAACAACCGCCTCGTCCTGGCCTACCACACGCTGATGCAGGGATTGCTCCATGCGCAGCAGCTTTTCGCGATCCCCTTCAAGCATTTTGGACACCGGGATGCCGGTCCAACGAGAGACGACTTCGGCCACCTCTTCGTCCGTTACCTTATTGCGCAGCAGCGTGCGCTCGACGGTTTCGGCCTCCTGCGCCAGCTCAAGCTGCTTCTCCAGCTCGGGAATCTGGCCGTACTGCAGCTCCGACATGCGCGTCAGGTCGCCGCTGCGACGCGCGCTCTCGAGCTCTAGCTTCACCTGCTCCAACTCGCTCTTGATCTGGGCGGTGCCTTGCAGTGACGCCTTTTCCGCTTTCCAGACTTCCTCAAGGTCAGCGAACTCTTTCTCAACGCTATCAATTTGCTCATCGAGCAGCTTCACCTGCTCAACCGCGCTGGCGTCTTTGCTCACTGCTTCGCGCTCGATTTTGAGCTGGATAAGGCGGCGCTCGAGCTTGTCCATAGCCTCCGGCTTGGAATCGATTTCCATGCGAATGCGGCTCGCCGCTTCGTCAACGAGGTCGATCGCCTTGTCGGGAAGCTGACGGTCGGTGATGTAGCGCTGCGACAGCTTGGCCGCAGCAATAATGGCACTATCCGTGATATCCACGCCGTGGTGCACCTCGTAACGCTCCTTGAGGCCTCGCAGGATGGCGATCGTGTCCTCTTCGTTCGGCTCATCTACAAGAACCTTCTGAAAACGTCGCTCCAGTGCTGCGTCCTTCTCAACGTACTGGCGATATTCGTCCAGCGTGGTCGCGCCGACGCAGTGCAACTCGCCTCGTGCCAGGGCCGGCTTGAGCATATTTCCCGCATCCATGGAACCTTCCGCCTTACCCGCGCCGACCATCGTGTGCAGCTCATCAATGAACAACACAATGCGGCCCTCCTGCTTGGAAAGCTCATTCAAAACGGCCTTCAGACGTTCTTCAAACTCGCCACGAAACTTGGCACCGGCCAACAGCGAACCGAGGTCCAGGGAAAGGATACGCTTATCCTTCAGACCCTCCGGGACCTCACCGTTCACGACCCGCTGGGCGAGGCCTTCGATGATGGCGGTTTTACCGACGCCCGGTTCACCGATAAGCACGGGGTTATTCTTGGTGCGACGCTGCAGCACCTGAATGGTTCTACGAATCTCGTCATCGCGGCCAATCACGGGATCGAGCTTGCCCTGCTCAGCGCGCTCGGTCAGATCGATTGTGAACTTCTCCAGCGCCTGGCGAGATTCCTCGGCCTCGGGGTTGTTAACGTTTTCGCCGCCGCGCACGTCGGCGATCGCCGCCTGCAGCGACTGACGCGTAACACCGCTCGAGAGCAGGAGCTCGGCGGCAGCGTTATTGCTTTCCAGCATTGCCAGCAGCACCAGCTCACTCGAGATGTAAGCATCGCCCTGTTGCTGGGCGAACTTGTCAGTCAGGTTGAGCACCTTGCCCAACTCGTTGCTGACATGCATGTCGCCTCCGGTGCCCTTAACGGTTGGCAGAGAGCCCAGTAACTCGGAGACGTCTGCGGCAAGCCCAGGCAGATTGGCCCCTGCTTTTTGCAGTAGCGGACGCGCCGATCCGCCCTGCTGCTCCAGCAGTGCCGATAGCAAATGCACCGGCTCGATAAAGTTATGGTCCTTGCCCAGTGCCAGGGACTGGGCATCCGCCAGTGCGCTCTGCAGCTGGTTCGTCAGTTTGTCCATTCTCACGGCTTGAATCTCCTTAATCCCGCAGGTGGCGGGCTTTCAGTCTGCTTCAGGAGATGGGGTCAAATAGCCTTATTTCAAGTCTGGGAATTACATCGGCTTGAGATAGATCAAGCTTGCCATACGGCCAGTCTGGCCATCGCGGCGATAGGAAAAAAATCGAGAGGCGTCGGTAAAGGTGCAGTAGCCTCCTCCGAATACGCGTGTTACACCCAGGCTGGCCAATCGCACTCGCGCAAGTTCATAGAGGTCTGCAAAGAAGTACCCTGGGCGTGCACTGGCAGGCGTAAAACAGGCGTCTATCGCACGAAGCTGCGCTGGCTTTGCCACACCCAGAAAAGCATCGCGAACGTCTGGCCCTACCTCGAAAGCCTCAGGCCCTATCGCGGGCCCTAACCAGGCGAGGAGCTTTTCAGCGTTGGCGGGCAGCGCAGCGACCGTCGCATCCAGCACCCCCCCTTGCAAGCCTCGCCAACCGGCGTGCGCGGCCGCAACCACGCTCGCGTCGTCATCACAGAAAAGTACCGGCAGGCAGTCCGCTGTCAGTACCGCGCAGGCCTGTGCCGGCGCTTGGGTCCAGCTGGCATCGGCCTCGGGCGCAGCGCCTGAGGCGGCTGCTACAACCCGGTTGCCATGGACCTGATCCAACCACTGGATCGCCGTACCGAGCGGCACCGTGGCAGCAAGGCGCCGCCGATTTTCTTCAACACTGCGCTGGCTGTCCCCGACGTGAGCCGCCAGATTCAAGCTTGACCAGGGCGAAAGACTGACACCGTTGCCGCGGGTCGTGCTGAGCGCCATGACCCGATCAGGTGCCGGCCAGTCTGGCTCAATCAACACGCTGCTTGCCTGCCGGGGGATCATCACTCGCAAGGACTGCCAGCAAGTTCTCGATGTCATTCGGTAGGGGACACTCGAATTCGAGAAAGTCTCCGCTCAAGGGGTGCTCAAGCCCCAGGACCGCGGCGTGCAAGGCCTGCCGCGGAAAAGTACGAAGCGCATCGATCAGCGCTTGTGTGGCGCCCGCAGGAATCCGCGGGCGGCCGCCATAAACAGGGTCCCCTATCAATGGATAGTGTCTGTGAGCCATGTGGACGCGAATCTGGTGCGTGCGTCCGGTTTCGAGCCTCACCGCTATCCGCGTATGGTGGCCGAAGCGTTGTGCCACCTGATAGTGCGTAATGGCCGTCTTGCCACCGAGTGGCAACACGGCCATTTTTTTGCGCTGCCGGGGATGTCGCCCGATCGGTTCATCCACCGTACCGCCGCCGGTCATGGCACCGATGCAAATGGCGCAGTACTGCCGGCTCACCAGACGTTCCTGCAGCTGGCTGACCAGGCTGCTGTGTGCGGCCAGCGATTTGGCCGCGACCATGATGCCGGAAGTCTCTTTATCCAATCGGTGGACGATGCCGCCCCTGGGCAACTCCGCCATGGCTGGCGCATGATTGATGAGCGCGTTAACCAGCGTGCCGCGGGCATGGCCTGCAGCCGGGTGCACGACCAAACCCGCGGGCTTGTTGACCACTATGATGCTGTCATCTTCGAACACGATATCGAGCGCAATTGACTCGGCCTGCCAACTGACCTCCGGCTCCGTCTCTGCGCTCAGGGTCAGCTTTGCCCCAGGCTCGACTTTATCGCGCGGCCTCGCGGTCTGGCCGTCGAGGCGTAGTTGCCCACCCTTGATCCAAGCCTGCAGGCGTGATCGCGAGAATCCGGGAAACAACAGCGCCGCCGCGGCGTCAAGCCGCAGCCCCGCCTGTGCAGGACCCACTTCAGCCTGCTGTTCGATTAGCTGCCCCACACATCTACTCCGTCGCGGGTTCTGTCGTAACGGGTCCGCCTGTGGTTAAATACGGCCCGATCCAGAAGACAGCGATAGTAACATGCCGCCGGCAGCTAACACCCTGAAAGCACTACAGTTTTTTACAGCACTAATGCTGGCGCTCGCGCTGGGCGCCTGCTCCAGCAACGATGAGCTGCCTGATATTGCCGCCGACAGCGGCGAACAGCAGATTTACGAGGAGTCGCAGCGCTACCTGCGCCAGGAAAACTACGACCTTGCAATCCGCAGCCTGCAACTCCTTGAGTCACGCTACCCGTTTGGTAACTATGCCGAGCAGGCACAGCTTGAGCTGATCTATGCGCACTATGGCGCCTTCCAGCACGAGGCTGCGGTGGAGGCTGCCGACCGCTTTATCCGTTTGCACCCTCAGCACCCCAGCGTGGACTACGCGTATTACATGAAGGGCCTGTCGGCCTACGCCGGTAACGAGGACGTCTTCGCACGCTTTGTGCCCACCGACAAAACTCTGCGAGATACCTCCCACGCCCAGGAGTCGTTTGCCGAATTCGCGCAGCTGGTAGCGCGCTATCCCGACAGCCCTTACGCAGCAGACGCCAAAGCGCGCATGGTCAACTTGCGCAATTCCCTGGCGCGATCTGAAATCAACGTCGCGAACTATTATTTCCGCCGCGGCGCCTACATGGCTGCGGTGAACCGCGGTCGCTACGTGGTGGAAAACTTTCAGCGAACGCCTGCAGTAGCTGACGGCCTGGCCGTTATGGCCCAGGGTTATATTCTTCTGGGCATGAACGACCTCGCGCAGGATGCCATCGATACGCTGATCCTGAACTATCCGGCCCACCCCGCCATTGACCGAAACGGCGAATTCAAGAGTTCCTACACGCTGGAAGGTCTGCAGCGCTCT
Organism: Pseudomonadota bacterium; assembly: GCA_038748065.1. Classification (GTDB taxonomy): domain Bacteria; phylum Pseudomonadota; class Gammaproteobacteria; order Pseudomonadales; family Halieaceae; genus JBCDJG01. The sequence goes on along the minus strand of JBCDJG010000065.1, from coordinate 9,627 downwards.
TGGCTAAACCGCTTGAGCTTTGGCCTGTTCGACCCACCGGAACCGCCCCAGTTCGACAGTCGCCCGGAAGCCTGATCGGCTAGTCTCCGATTTTCCAACCCGATGTGATGGGGTAACGCCTGTCCCGGCCAAAACCGCGCCTTGTTATGCGTACCCCAATTGGCGCCTGCCGACGCTTATATTCATTCAGATCGACCAGCCGCAGGACACGCTGCACCTGTTCGCGATCAAGTCCCTCCGCAATAATCGCCTCGGCGCTGTAATCCTGCTCCACATAGAGCTCGAGAATGCGGTCCAGCACATCGTAAGCTGGCAGGCTGTCCTCATCCTTCTGATCAGGGCGCAACTCTGCAGAGGGTGGTCGGTCAATGACGCGTTGCGGTATACAAGGCCCCAGTGAGTTGCGATAGCGGCACAGGTCGAATACCAGCGTTTTAGGGACATCCTTGAGTACGTCAAAACCGCCCGCCATGTCGCCGTATAGCGTGGAGTAGCCCACCGCCATTTCACTTTTGTTACCCGTGGTCAGCACGAGCACACCTTTCTTGTTTGAAATGGACATCAGCAGGACACCGCGACAGCGTGCCTGAAGATTCTCCTCAGTAATGTCGACTTCAGTACCCGCAAACTCATCAGCAAGGCTGGCCATGAAGGCCTCATAGATGGGTTCAATAGAGATCACCTTATGGCTCACACCCAGGATGCGAGACTGTTCAGCCGCATCCTCAACACTCATTTGTGCGGTGTAGCGAAAGGGCATCATCACCGCTTCGACTCGATCGGGCCCCAGGGCATCCACTGCAACCGCCAGCGTCAGCGCCGAATCAACGCCGCCTGAGAGCCCCAGGACCACACCGCGAAAGCCATTTTTTTCCACATAGTCCCGCACGCCAAGCACCAGGGCCTGCCATGTGGCGGCCATTTCATCCACCGGCTCGGCGACTGACATCCCCGTGAAGGACACGCGCCCGTCCTGCAGTTTTGCTTCCAGCCAGTACTCGCCTTCCATAAAGTTAGGCGCGGCCGCGGCCACAGTCCCGGCACTGTCCACCGCAAATGAGCCCCCGTCAAAGACCAATTCATCCTGCGCACCGACTTGATTGACGTAGACAACGGCGAGCGCATCGGCTCGCGCACGCTCGCGCACGAGCTCCCAACGCTCCTCTCGCTTGCCGCGGTGGTAGGGCGACGAATTGATATTGACCAGCAGTCGCGCACCCGCGCCGGCGGCCTGAGCACTCGGTTCACTTTCCCAGATATCCTCGCAAATACTGAGCCCGATCGGGATGCCCTCGATTTCCAATACACAGGCCTTGTCACCCGGGGTGAAGTAGCGCTTCTCATCAAAGACCTGATAATTGGGTAAACACTGCTTGGCATACTCTCCGAGTAATTCACCGGCGTGAAAAACACCCACCATGTTGTAGAGTTCACCCGCGATCCGGCGCGGATAGCCGAGCACGGCATATACCTGAGCAGGCATGTTCTCACAAACCCTCTTCAGGGCCGCGTCAACGCGTAGCGCCAGACTGGGCCGCAGCAGCAGATCTTCCGGCGGGTAGCCACAGAGAGTGAGTTCAGGAAAGACCACGACCGCGCGAGGATGCCGTTCAGCGGCACGCTCGAGCGTTGCTAGCACCTTGTTAGTGTTGCCCTCAAAGTCACCCACCAGGGTGTTCGCCTGTGCCATTAACAGCTGGAGGCTGTGCATACCGTTACTCAGATCAACTATCGGGTGCGACATTTTCGAGGAAAGACCGCGTTAACGCCAGCCCTGCTGCCAAGGCGTTATTTCCCGTACCCGGCCTGTTACACTGACGCCAACGTCGCCGAAACGGAAGTGGCATGAACCGGCCCGCCATTCTGACCAAGCCCAGCACCAAGTCCTCACCGGTGCAAAACCTGGCGCTGTTCAGAATTTATGTCGGCTATCGTTCGCTGCTGTCTCTTGTCCTGTTGATCATGCTATTCAGCCCGAATACGCGTGAGATGGTGAGCGTTCTCAACCCTGACCTGTACCTGGGCGTGGCGCTGGCCTACCTGGCAAGCAGCATCCCCCTGATGGGCTCACTTTCGACGCGCGCGCACCAGAACCAGAACTGGTTGTTCCTTATTTTCATGGTCGACATTGCAGCCATCACCACACTGGCAGACGCCAGTGGAGGTATGGCAAGCGGACTCCCCATTCTGCTGATCATCTCGGTGGCGGCCAGCGCCATCCTCATGAGCAACCGTACGCTGGCGACGCTGATTGCAGCGATCAGCGTGCTGGCGACGCTGGGTGATACGGTGCGATTGATCAGCACGGGCGTGCTGACTATCGCAGCACTGTTCCCAGCGGGCTTACTGGGCCTGCTCATCTTCGGCGTATCCTTGATGATACAGGCTGTAGCGACGCGTCTGGGACGCGCCGAGGAGCTCGCCAGGGCGCGGGCCAGCGATCTGTACAACCTGCAGCGGCTCAACGAGCAGATTGTCCAACATATGCAGACCGGCATACTCCTCGTCGACCAGGCGGGCGTTGTGCGCGTTATGAACAAGGCCGCCACGGCGCTTTTAGCGCCAGAGCGACCTATCACTATGGAACAGGGCCGGCTGCTGGATGACTACAGCGAGGAATTGGCGGACCAGTTCAGGCACTGGAAGGAAACCGGTCTACACCGCGCCCATCCCTTTGCCGTCGCAGAGACAGCGCCTGAGGTCATTGCGAATTTTCGCGAGCTTCAGCCTTCGCAAACGGAGGATAGCCTGGTTTTTGTCGAGGACTACAGCCCGATTACACAGTACGCGCAATCGCTGAAACTAACGTCGCTCGGCCGGCTCACCGCCAGTATTGCCCACGAGATACGCAACCCGCTCGGGGCAATCAGTCACGCTGCCCAGCTGCTACAGGAGTCGAGGGAGCTCGACCAGTCGGACCGAAGAATGGCCGACATCATCATCGAGCACTGTGGCCGGGTCAACGATATCGTGGAAAACGTCATGCAAATATCACGGCGGGAACCACCTAAGCCGGAACAGCTGGCGCTGCGCCAATGGCTGCAGGAGTTTGTGGGAACCTACCTGGAGACCCTCAACCGTGAAGCGGAGATTACGATTGACTGCGACTACCAGGAACTGGCGATCGAGTTCGATCCGAGCAATCTACAGCGCGTGCTGACCAACCTGCTGGACAATGGCCTAAGGCACAGCAAGCTCGCCAGCGGACGAGAAGTCTGTCGCATAGAGGTCAACGTGGATTTCGCCTCCCATCAGTGCCTGCTGGACGTCATCGACGCGGGCGACGGCGTGCCCGAACAGGACGTCCCCAAGCTTTTTGAGCCCTTTTTCACCACCGTCAGCGCAGGCACTGGCATGGGTCTCTACCTGTGCAAGGAATTGTGTGAGATAAATAACGCCAACCTCAGCTATCGCCGCACGGCCCGCGGCGAGAGTTGCTTTAGAATTGCCCTGAACCAGAGGGCCCAATAGGACCGCGCATGGCTTCTGAACGCGTTCTCATCGTCGACGACGAACCGGATATTCGCGAACTGCTAGAAATTACTCTCAGCCGTATGGGGCTGGAGACCTACAGCGCACCCGATCTGACGGAGGCCAGGCGACTGGTCGCGGACGTCAATCCCGATTTGTGCCTGACCGATATGCGACTGCCTGATGGCAATGGCATCAGCCTCGTTGAGGATATCCAGCGTGATTACCCGCATATCCCCGTCGCCATGATAACGGCCCACGGCAGCGTCGAAACTGCAATCCAGGCGCTGAAGGCCGGCGCCTTTGATTTCATCAGCAAGCCGATTGAACTGGAGCGCCTGCGCGCACTTGTCGCCAGCGCACTCCAAATGGACCATGACATTCAACCCGCCCAGGCCGCGGTGGACGCTGATCTCATTGGCAAGACCGAGGCAATCCAGATCCTGCGCGGCCAGATTACCAAGTTGGCGCGCAGCCAGGCGCCAGTGCATATCCAGGGCGAGTCAGGGAGCGGCAAGGAGGTCGTGGCACGACTGATCCACAATAACGGGCCACGAGCCTCGGGCTCTTTCGTCGCAGTGAACTGTGGCGCCATTCCGCCGGAGCTGATGGAGAGCGAGCTGTTCGGCCATCTCAAGGGCAGTTTCACGGGTGCCAATCAGGACAAAATCGGCCTGTTTGAGGCTGCCAGAGGCGGCACCCTGTTTCTTGACGAGGTCGCTGATCTGCCGCTTGCTATGCAGGTAAAGCTGTTGCGCGCCATCCAGGAGAAAGCCATCCGGCCCGTGGGTGCCAGCGAAGAGCAGCCAACCGACGTACGCATACTCAGCGCGACTCACAAAACCCTGGCCAGCGAGGTTGAGGCGGGGCGCTTCCGCAACGACCTGTATTACCGCATTAACGTTATCGACGTGCACGTGCCGAGCCTGCGGCAGCGCCTCGAAGACCTGCCAGAGCTGGCGGCAACGGTGCTGGCCAACATCGCGAGCGAGGAAGGCAATGATGACGCCGCACTGGATGGCTCAGCACTGGAAGCACTGGCCAATTATGATTTCCCTGGCAACGTAAGGGAACTCGAGAACATACTGGAGCGAGCCCTGGCCCTGTCGGATGGTCGCCTGATCACGGCGAACGATCTGCAGTTTCCGTCGTCAGTGGCTGCCACCCCATCTCCAGAGCCACCCCCCGCAGCGGAGGCCGGCGGCGCCACTAGCGGCGTGAGCGTGACCGAGGCCTATGGCGATTTGGAAGGCTATCTGGAAGACGTGGAACGCCAAATCTTGAGCGCGGCGCTTGAAGAATCGCGCTGGAACAAGACTAAAACCGCAGAACTGCTCGGCGTCAGCTTTCGGAGCCTGCGCTACCGGCTGAAAAAGCTGGGGCTTGATGAGTGAAAGGCTAAGCAGATAGACGGCGCAGTGAAGTGAGAGCGACTGCTGCGCTTAAAGCTGGAAAAATACGCTGAAATAGAGCCCCAAGAATCATATACTCGAGCCCGCAGTGGAATTGCAGTGTCACAGCACCATTAGGAGATAGATCACATGAAATTACTCAAACACGCCACATTGCTGGCTTCTGGTATTTTGTTCAGCACGACCGCGTTCGCCGCCGTCATATCGGTCATGCCCAGCGGGCCGGAATCCGTGCCCATCGACTCGCCGTGGTTGTTAGGCGGTGCGAGTCTGCTGATCGCTGTGATTGTCGCCCGCGCACTGCGCGATAGGTAAAGCCTCTGAACTGCCGCCCGGATGGAAAGCTGGATAATTAGCGAGGGAGGCACGCTGGTTTTCGGCACGCTTCTGGGCACTCTTTGCCTGGCAGCGTTATGGGAGGCTGTCAAAACCAGACGCCCCGCGCAGCCGCGGCAAACGCTGCGCTGGGCCGGTAATTTAAGCCTCGGTGTCATAAACCAGGGGCTCGCCGCTGCCTTCGGCGCCGCGTCCAGCATTATTATCGCCTGGTGGGTCGCCCAGACGGGAGTCGGGCTGCTGGCAAGGGCGGAGTTCGGCTTCTTCGCCAGCCTCGTCACAACAGTGCTGGCACTGGAACTGGCGGCCTATTTCGCTCACCGTCTGATGCATCAGGTCCCACTACTTTGGCGCTTCCACCGGGTTCACCACAGCGATCCAGTCGTAGACTTCACAACCACACTACGTAACCATCCGCTGGAGGTGCTGACAACCGCAGCGGTCGCTACACCGGTGACGGCGCTGCTAGGTCCTTCCTTGGCTATCCTCATCATCTATCAGATGGCTCGCAGCGCGGTTGTCATACTCGCCCATAGCAACATCTATCTGCCTTATCGGCTAGATCGTATGCTTCGTCATGTAATCATCACGCCTGACTACCATCGCCTGCATCACGCACAGGACAGGCAATTCACCGACAGCAACTACGGTGTGTTCCTGACGCTGTTCGATCGTGTCTTTGGGACCGCCAGCGACAAACCCTTCGATGACGTGGGCGCATTGCCTGTTGGTCTCGACTACGGTCGGGAGATGTCAGACTCGAAGCTCGGCACCCTTTTGGCCATGCCATTCATCAAAGAAACTCATACAGCTATTCGGCCAGATTCCGCTGGCTGTCCACCGGCCTAATGACAGCGTTCGCCGTCGGCAACGCCGGTGGCGGCAATCATCCCGAGAACATCAATCGTGAGGCCGCCGCAGTGGTCCCTTAACTGATGATTGACTGGCTGAGCGGCAAACCCCTGATACAGACCCTCTTCAACGCGAAGGATCAATCGATAGCGCGCTCGCCCGGAAGGCGAGGGTTGTTCACTCGCCGCAATAAAATACGGGTCAGGTAAACCCAGGTCCGTCAGCGCCGTGGCATAGTCCCCCGCATAGCGCCGATAGCTTTCCTGCTGAGCCCAGAGCTCTGCCAGTACCGCGCTCGCCAAGAGCCGGTAGCTGCGCCTTTGCACCTCTTGATATCCAGGTAGCGCCACGAGCAAAAGCACGGCGGAGATTGCCAGCGTTATGAGCAATTCCAGAAGGCTGAAGCCGCCGCCACTGACCCAGCTTCTCACGGGGAATAGGCTGGTTCTCGTCATAAATCCTCGTCAACGCCATACTCCCACCAGGCGGCGCGTCGCCAGGTCGAACCGGGAGCGGGCAGAACAACATCCTCTCGGCCTGTCACGCCGGGCAGCATCCAATCCCCGCCTACGGGCCGCACGCTACCGCGCAGTCCCGGCCCAAGGTCCAGTGCAGCTTCGCTACTCCAATCCGGTAGGTTAACGCGGTGCCGCCACTCCGTGTCCGGCAAGCCGTCTCGCAGGCGCAGCGCATACAGGCGGCTGCTGCCTAATGCGGGGGCACAGGGTTCAGCAGGGTCCGGCGGGAGGAAGCTGGTAAAAGAGACCACGCCACCGGCGGTCAAGGGCGTTGACAGGCCCTTTTCGCCGGCGCCGGGTAGCGGGAAGCGCCAGCCAAGCTCACTCGCAACGGCACTGCAATCGAGGCCTTCAGCCGAGCAAGTGGCATCGACCGCGGGGAGATCTGCATGGCGCATAGTCGAGCCATCGCTTCCCGGCATCCCATTCGGAGCCAAGCGGTCTTTAAGCAAATAAAGCTGGTTGAGCACGGCCGTCTCATGTGGGTCCGCGCGATTGCCCGATGCGATCAAGACCCCGACATAGCCACCCACATTGTCCTTTGATAGCACGAGGTCGGCCGCATGGAAGAAGCGTCGGTCCTCTTGATCGGTGCCGCCCAGGCTCGCAAGGCGTGAAAAGCGCCAGTCATCAGGCCCTGTGCCGGCCAGCATAAGCCGCCAGACATCGCCACCGCTGTCACCAACATAGGCCATGTCGGCCAGCCCATCGCCGCTGATATCGGCCCAGGCGAAGCCGGCTGCAATGCCATGGCGCAGCTCCTTGATCTCTGCGCCTGCACTCGCGAGCTCGCCCGGACCTGGCCCAAGTACACTCCACAGCAACTCGCCGCTGTAGGCATCTATAATCCACGCCGCGTTCCCACGTTCATCGTCCGTCCTACCGGCGTCTTTACCACGCCGTGAATCGCCCTGCCATCCGCCGTCATAGCCGCCACCCAGCAGAATGACCTGGCGTGGCTCACCCTGCCAATCCACGCGTAGGTGCTGGGGCTCGGAGAAACTCAGACCCATGCGCTCAAAGCCCGCCCGCGCGGGCGTCAACTTCCAGGCCAGTCTGGGCGCATCCGGCCGCTTCACGTCCATGGCGAAGTAGGCGCTACCCCCCCGGCGCAGACCGAATACGATCATGGCGCTGTCGCCCTTGTCCGCGTCAATATCGCCATTGCCGAGGCTGTCCCTGGCCCAGGCTACGAGTGGGCCATCGACCCCGTAGAGATGTCCGGGGGCGTGCTCTCCCTCACGGCCCGCCCTGGCCGCCTGCCGGGGCAGCAGCGCAAGTGGTATGAACGCCCAGTCTTCTGCACCCGACTCCTCGCCGCTTGGCGTGGTGTTTTCCAGCATGCGCAGAAACCCGTCATTGCTGCCGAAGAACAGCTTTTGCTCGGGATTCGTCGCACTATGACCACTCCCCGGACGCGGACCATAGTTCAGCAGCACAGGACGCGAATGGATGACATCGCCCACAAGGTGTGCCCTTGGCTCCCTTTGGTCGGCGTCCCCGTCATCATCATAGCTGTCGAAGCCACGTACCCAGTGCAGCAACTCCATCTCTTCTGCTTCAGCCAGCACATCATGCGGATCGAGAAATGGGCCAAGCAGGGCGATTGCCTCGGGTGCATCCAGAGCGAGGGTCTCGCCCTCTATGAGTGGATGCTCGGTAAACAGGCGGCGCATCGCCGGTATCGCGCCGGCGGCTCCACCCCGGCTTACGAATCCGCCGTCGCGACCCACCAGCGCGCCTGTCTCATTCGATCGATCATCCGACGACGCAGGACCAAGGGTGTCCGGCTTGCTCCAGTAGGTAAGCGCATCGGCGGGAATGCGCCCATCGACAAAGCTCAGCGGCTGATCCCGCGCATCCAGCAGGCGCTGGTTCACATAGCGTAACTTTTTAATATTGCCGGTCCATGCGCCGCCAGGCGCGGGCTGGAACTGCGCCTGAAACCACTGACCCCCTGCACCGGGGCCGGCTACAAGCAAAGGCTCAACGAAATGCTGCGCCGGTGGGGGTGTGCCAAGCAACATCCGGTAGAAATGTTCAGTAAGCTGCTCGTTGTCAGGTAATGGCTGAGGCAGCCCGACCAGCGGCTGCACTCGCATGCGCCGACCACAATCGTCGCTGGCCGCTGGTAGAGTTGGCCCTGCCGATGGGGTCTCATCCGCGCTCGACAGGCTCTCCAACAGCGCGTCCATCTCACCTTGCCAGCCGGGATCATCAATACCCCGGGGATACAGCCACCAGTGCTCATCAATGCCAGTCACGTTGAGAGCTATTGCCGGCCCGCCCCTCTGCGCCAGTGTGTCAGCCAGCCGCTCAAGTGCAACTATAAGCGCGGCCCGCAGGCGACTGGAGTCGCTGTTCTCAAGCGCTGGCCACGCGGGAAAGTCCAGTTCTAGCTGTCGCTCAAACTGCCCCCGTAATATGGATGGCTGGTACAGGTCGATATCATCGCCGAGAGCAAAACTCGCCCACACCAAAAGCAGGGATGCCAGCACAGCGTGAGACAGACTAGCGGTCATCGGACGCTCGGTAGACCCAGCGCTGAGCCATGCGCACCTGTGCCTCACCAGCTCCCCAGCGCGACCGGCTATGCAGGTCCACCAGCTGGTAGCGATATCGGCTCAGACTATCTGCACTGTCCGGAGAATGCACCGGTGGGCGCAAACTCGGGCCGGTCTCGCTGTAGTAATTATCGCCAGTCTCACCTGCTGCCAGCGCCGGAAAAAGAAAGACGTGACAGCCCTTGGCGCTGGGTCCGGGTCCGCATAAACGTTCGCCCTCCACAAAAAAGGGCGCGCGGCTGAGAAGTACCCGCATCATTGCAGCCTGCAGGGCCATCGACCGCTCACGCGCTTGCAGCCGATCCAGATCGGCGCGGGCCAATCGTTGTTCAAGCACGCCAACCCTTGCCAGGCTCAGCACGACGAGACTCAGGCCCAGCATATAAAGTAGGGCAGCGGGTAGCGCGAGGCCATGATCCTTCACACCGACATTCACGAGGAAAACCCCCAGACTGCGTTGCGCAGGGGGGACAG
>JBCDJG010000064.1:0-24721 GCA_038748065.1 Pseudomonadota bacterium | reverse complement strand
CTGCGACGGCACCTTCCACTCAGGCGGAACCTGCCGCGACCTGCCGGACGGCGGCGCGGTATGTGGCGTACTGCAGGAGTAAATCTGTCGTCACACGCCCCTGGCGCGTTCGATATCGCTGAATAGGTCCCGCGGCTTGAAGCGCGCCGTCATAAAGCGCGCGAAAGCCTTGCGCCCGGTGAGCCACACCACCTTGCTGCCACCTTTCTCGGCCTTAAGAATGCCGTCGACGAGAAAGGGGGTGACTGTTTCGACCGTGTCGCCGAGGATGTTCATCACTCGTCTGGCCTTTTGCCACTCGGCACTGGTCAGGTCGTAGTCACCGATCAGCAGGTCGGTCACCACGATACCGGGACTTAAGGTACAAACCTGGACAGGAGAATCGGCAACTTCCTTCTGCAAGGCCTTGTTCAGGTAGTTAACTGCCCGTTTGGTCGCGCCGTAAACCGACATACCCGCATTGGTCTGCCCGCCTGAGCCGAAGCCTTCCATATTCCAGATCTGGCCGTGACCCTGCTCGTGCATGCCTTTCAGCGCAACGCGATTGCACTGCAGCATGCCATTCAGGTCGATGTCGACCACATTTTTGATATCGGCCGGGTCGGCGTCGCGCAACAGCACGCGCGGTGAGCTGACGCCAGCGTTATTTATCCAGATATCGACGCGGCCGAAGGCCTCCATCGCGCCATCCCATAAGCTTTGTATCTGCTGCGGGTCTACGATGTTGCACGCCTGCCCCACAACTCTGTCGGCGCTGAATGCCGCGGCCAACTCAGCGACCGCGGCATCCACCGTCTCCTGGCTACGACCCGAGATCATGACCCGGCAACCGCGCGACAGGAAGTTCTCCGCCAGGCCCCTGCCGATGCCACGGGTACTACCCGTCACCACGACCGTTTTCATGATTAAACCCCACCCAAGCATGTACTATTGTTATATCATTATGCCGTTATTGAGAAAACCAGCAAGGTCTTGTTTGCCATGAGCAACCCTTTTCCAGTCTTTCCCGTCGGCTCCGTCGGCTACAACCTCATGTTGCTGCGAGGCACCTGGCACGATCACATTGAGCTCTATAATCTCAATGGCACACCGCTGGACGACGACACCGCCGCCGGCAGCGGCAGCCCGGGGCCCGGGCCTTTCGACAACCTCGTCTACATCGATTTCGATGGCCATGATTTCGCCCTGACGAATGTACACATTCGCGGCCGCGAGCCGAGCGCGAAAACCTTTCGCGGTAAGCTCATTGACAATTTGCTGCGCTTTGACGAGCTCGGCCCCGGCGCCTACGAGAACGTTGGCATGTCGGGCGGGCCGGGCATCCTCACCTTTAATGCGCGCCAGCTTAACGAAGCGACCGGAGTGTATATGGAACCCGATTTCATCATGCTCACCGCGCCCGGAGAGCGCGTGCGCCATACGGTGCTGTACCGCAATGGCGAAGCTTTGCGCACGCTCACGGCACGCGGCACGCGGCTGCTACCCACCTGCAACGAGCGGCACTCTCTTGACCCGCGAGGCGCGAAGGGCCCGGTGCACGAGGCGAGCTTCAGTTCGCCCATCTGGCAACACCTTGTGCCTGACGAACCCTAGGTGCTGAGGCAGTTTGATATTAGTCAAGCAGTGGCGGCATGCCCTGCCCTAAGATGAGCCCACGCGTATGAGAGGAAAGCACAATGGCTGAACGCATCCTGACCCCGATCATCGATCTGGTCGCGGCTGCTCCGGACGTCGATAACCGGGAAATCTTTGAAAAGCTGTGGGCGATCCTGGCGGAGATGAACGCCAAGATCCAGGCCCGCTTCGAGCTGAACCCCGACCCCTGCTGCGAAAAATTCCACGACTACAAAAACATCGCACAGTCCGCCGAGGGTGCCGAGGGCTCACTGCGTACCTACGCAGGGCCAGAAATTGACTGGTACGTGCATTCCTATATTGGCTCGCCCGAATCCAGCTTTACCAACATGCATATCACCATCAGCCTGGGCCCGCACATCGATGTGCCGAACTTCGGCTTTGCCCTGGGCACCGTACCGGACCTTTTCATGTATATGGATTACATGCCGCGCAAGGAACTGGTCAGCAACCCGGCATATGTCGACAAGTACTACACCGCGGTGAACGAGGAGTTCCTCGACTTGCAGGAGGATGAGCGCTTCAATCCCTTTATCAGCCGCGACCTCTTCACCCGAGTAGCCATGACACCGACGGCCGTCGGCTATACCGCCAGCTACACGCCCGAGCTGCTGGAGAAGGTTAAAGGCGTCGCCCTGTCGCGCCTGGACCGCTGGCTGGCCTGGGTCGACGAGGCTGAACCCACGGACCCGGCCCTGCGCGCCGACATGATGGCCCGAGACGAAAAAGTCCGCCAGACCGTGTGCGAACGCGACCCGGCGAACAACCTCGGTGACAAGCTCTTTGGTGCAGACAACGCCAGGGAAATGGTGGCGACGCTGTGGGGCGGCAACCGAACCCTGCCGCGCCCGACGGGGGACTAAAGATCATGAGCGACGACAAAAAGCCCAGCAACTGGCAACAGGCCATTGATGGCGAGTGGCATGGCTACCCGTCTCTGTTTGAGGCCGACGGCACGCACGTGGGCTACAACAAGGTTAACCGCGCCTCCGAGTTCAAGGACGGTCGCACCACCTACTGGATGGAAACCCGCTTCGACGCTACGGGCCCGCTCATGGACCGCTTCGAGATCGGCGCACGCATGGATTTTGGCGTGATCGACTCCGACCAGGATCGCATTTACACCGGGCCAGACTTCTACGGCTCTGGGCGACCCTTCGGCCTGCTGGTGGATTCAAGCTATTTTTCGCCCGGCTGGAACGTTCAGCTGCGCACCATGAATCACGTGGTACCCGAACTTGGCATCCAGGTTTATTCATCGCAGCTTTTTGAGGGCGACACCCTGCTGGGCGTCTTCAACGGCCTCTACGTCGTTACCCACGACCACGATGACAACCCCGACACCCAGCGACAGGTGGCTGATTTCCTTGCCACCGAAAAGGTTGCCGCAAAGAAACCCTTCAACCTGCCGGTAAAGCATGAGGGCGTTTTCCGCGGCGAGTTTGAGGTCTACGACAGCGATCAGAATTTTGTCGGCCACAACCAGGTCACCATCACCCATAGGCCGGTCAATCTGCTGCACTCGCAGCAGACTATCCGTATCGAAGGTGTGATCAACCGCGAGTGGACCGCGACGCGCACGCGCACCGGTAACAGCCACCAGTTCCACGGCCCGGACATGTTCGGCAACGGCAAGAGCTATGGCCGCTATCTCTACTCGACGCGCCACGTACTGGGCGAGGCCTTCAAACTGTGGTCACGCGAGGTGGTCATCGACGAGGACTACACGACGGTTTGCGCATGGCAGTTCATGCAATCGCAGAAAGAGCAGTACATGACCTTCGGCACTCTCACCTGGGAGCCCGGGGAGAACGTACTCGCCGCCAACTACATCGACTGATAAACTGGCGCTCCGCCCGCGGGAGGAGCGCCATGGCCAACGCGCCACAGAATCAGTTGACCATCTTCACCGGCCTCGGCGACGAGGAAGCAGCGCGCCTGAACGCCCTCGCCGGCAGCCGCATGATAGACGCGGACGCGTTCCTCTTTCACCAGCACTCAGACGCCAAGTATGCCTACATGGTGGAGAGCGGCATTCTGATGATGGAACGCACCTCCGCCTCCGGACGCCGGCAGGTAATGGCCTTTATCCATCCGGGCAACTTTATCGGCATCGCCCAGAATGAGTACTACGAGTTTTCCGTGCGCGCCCTGACGGACGCGCGGCTGAAGGAAATCCCCCGCAAGCAGTTCGACGCCCTGCAGGATGAGGTGCCTTTGCTGAAGGACAATGTCCGTCGTATTGGCGGCAACATCCTGGCGCACACCCTCGACCAGGTTTTCGCTCTCGGCCAGAAGAAGGCCCACGAGCGTATCTGCTTTTTGCTGCAACAGCTCAAGGAGCGCAATCCGCCGGGGGTCGTCAGCATCGACCTGGTGATGACGCGGCAGGATATTGCCGACTATCTTGGCCTGACTATTGAGACCGTGTCACGCGCCTTCAGCAAGCTGAAGCGCGAGGGCCTGATCGATATCCACTCCGCCCACACGGTCGTCATACTCGACGACGACTCTGTATCGGAGATGGCGCTTTCTGACTAGGCGCCGCTAATCTTCAACGCCCCACGCAATAGGAAAAGCTCATGCTCGCCTTACGCGCGTTTCTCGCAGTCTTCGTAACTACACTACTGATCTATACGGTGACGGTGGCCAACAGCCACGGCTGGAGCTTCATGCCGACCTTTATCGGCGAATTGCGCGCCATGACCTGGCCGGGCCAGTTTATTTTCGACTTCGTGGGTTATCTCGGGCTCACCGCCCTGTGGGTCGCCTGGCGGCACGCCTTCTCACCCGCCGGCCTGCTGCTGGCCCTGTGCGCCTTCTTTGGCGCCGCGCTGTTTTTCTTCACCTACCTGCTGGTGGTGAGCTTCATGGTCAAGGGTGACGCGCGGGCGCTGCTGTTGGGGCCATCCCGCGCAACGGCCTAAGCGGCCCGCAGCCAGTTCTCGACCCTCAGCCCGGGTACGCGCAGGAATTCCTTCTCGTTCGCCGTTACCACGGTGAAGTCGAGCGCCAGGGTCTGCGCAGCGATCAACATATCGTTAGGCCCGATCGGTTGCCCGCGATCAGCAAGATGGGCGCGGAGGCTTGCGTAGGCGCGATCGGCGGGCTCTTCCAGGGGCAGAATATCGATTACAGACAGCAGGTCCTCGACCCGGCGGGACAGAGTCCGCGATGCGCTGCGGTAGGCGCCGAAGCGCAGCTCTGCGGCAACGATCACGCTTGTGCAGATGTTGCGTTCGCCAACAGCGGCGATTCGATTGGCGATCGCGCCGCTTGGGTTACGAACCAGGTCTGAAAGAATGTTGGTATCGAGCAGGTAACGTGACACAGCTCAGAGCTTAACGTCGTCCGCAGCCGGAAGATCAGCGTCGATATCGGGAAACGTCTCCTCGATGGCGTCCCAGTCTGCCAGCATGGCCAACAGCCCGCCTGAACGTACGGGCTCGATGATCAAACGATCCCCGTCTTTTCTCACCACCGCCTCTTCCCCTTCAAGTTCAAACTCTCGAGGGATACGCAGTGCCTGGTTACGGCCGTTACGGAAAAGCCTGACTAATCTTTGTTCTAGCATAGGCCAAAGCCTATGCCACCCTTGTGAAGGGGTCAAGCGCCGCATTTAATCACTTCAGGTCACCCGCGGGCTTGCACTTGCCGGGCGATTTCAAAGCCGATACCGCGGCTGGCAGCGGTGACAAGGGCGGTTCTGGGTGAGGACATCTCGTTGTTTCCTGCAGCAGTTCTTATAGATACAATGATATATCTATATAACATTGCGTAACAGCGCCGCAGCATAAGAGCACCACACAAGATGTCGAATAAACACCGCTCCCAGCTACGCAAACAGCTTGGGAAAAACCGCCTGCTGAAAGTGCCGGGCATCTACGACGGCTTGAGCGCGTTGCTGGTGGAACAGGCGGGTTTTCCCGCTGCCTTCCTCTCCGGTGCTTGCCTCAGCTTTGCCCGCTTCGGCCGGCCGGACATGGGCCTCGTCAGTGCCAGCGAAGTGAGCGAGACCATCGCCATCCTGCGGGACCGGGTGTCTCTGCCGCTGATCATCGATATGGATACGGGCTTCGGCAACGCCCTCAACGTGCAACGCACGGTACGCGATTTCGAGCGGGCCGGCGCCAGCGCGCTGCAAATGGAAGACCAGCAGGCGCCAAAGCGCTGTGGCCACATGGCGGGGAAGAGCGTGATCAGCTGCAAGGAAATGGTGGGTAAGATCAAGGCGGCCCTGGATGCGCGGCAGGATGACGACACCCTGCTGATTGCCCGCACCGATGCCCTGGGCGTCAATGGCCTGGACGATGCCCTCGAGCGCGCCGAGGCCTACCTCGAGGCGGGCGCCGACGCGCTATTCATCGAAGCGCCGCAGTCGACTAAGCAGATGCGCAAGATCGGCAAGCAGTTCAAGGGCCGGGCGCCGCTGGTGCACAACATGGTCGAGGGCGGCAACAGCCCCACGGACGACGTTCGCGTACTGGAGTCCCTGGGTTATCACATCGCGCTGTACCCGGCTTCGCTGCTGCATATTTTCTTGCCTGCCGCTGAGCGCGTCCTCGATGCTATCAACAAGCAGGGCAACACGCTGCCGCTGCGCAAGAAAATGGTCGAACTGCAAGACATCAATAAGCTGCTGGGCGCCGATGAACTGATCGACAGCGGCAAGCGCTACGGAGCAGAGGATTGATCGTCCTTCGCTGGATTGGCCGGCTGCTGGCCGGGCTACTGCTCCTGCTCGTACTGAGTGTTGTTTACCTGTGGTGGAGCAACCGTGACCTGAGCCCGGAATACGTCGAAGCCAAATACGGCGGCGAAGGCCTCATGCAGGCCGATATTCTTGGCGTGCCGGTACGCTACAAGGTGGAGGGCAGCGGGCCGCCGCTGGTGCTGCTGCACTCACACTTTTTCAGCATGCGCCTGTGGCAGCCCTGGGTAGACATCCTGAAGGATGACTTCACGGTGGTGCGCTACGATCTCACCAACCACGGCCTCACCGGGCCCGACCCCACCGAAGACTACTCCCGCGAGCGCGGCATGAACCTGCTGCTGGGGCTCATGGACCACCTGGGCTACCCGCGCTTCCACCTCGGCGGCTCTTCCACCGGTGGCGCCATCGCCTGGTATACCGCCGCACGCCACCCGGAGCGCATCGACAAGCTGATCCTGGTCAATGCACCGGGCATGCCGCGAGTCACTAACAAGTACATGGACCAGGCGCTGCCTGGCTGGTTCGGCTACGTGCTCTACCTGCTGCCGAAGGAGCTGTTCCGCGCCTTCCTGCAGTCACCCATCGTTGACGACAGCCTGGTGACTGACGACATGCTGACAGAGTTTCATGAGCTGTATCGACGCGAGGGCAATCGTATGGGAGAGTTTCATCGCATGCGCGCCTACGACAAAAGCGATCCGCGCCCCGATCTCGCCCGCATTATCGCCCCGACACTCATCCAATGGGGCGAAGCCAACCCACAGCTGCCGGTGGAACACGTGGCCCAGTACGAAGCGGCGCTGACCCAGGCTGCGAGCGTAACCCCGATCGTCTATCCAGGCGTCGGCCATGTACTGCCGATTGAAGCCCCCGAGGCCTCAGCTCGCGACGCGCGCAACTTCCTGCTGGGGGCGTTGTGAAAAAGACCGCGCCAAGGGCGAGCAGACTACTGACGCTTCTGCTGCTGGCGGCTTTACTGGCTGCCTGCGGCGAAGACCCGGTACTGCCACCAGCGAGAGCACTGGCAGCACCTGCTGAACAGATCGATCAACTCTATGGCGTGCTGCCCGGCTACCATGAGGTAGTGAGCGAGCGCGGCCTGGTACTGCCGGAAACTGAAGACCGGCGTGCGATCGAACTCAGCGTGTTTTACCCAGCGGCGGGCAAGCGCTATCCCCTGCTGATCTTTGCTCACGGCAACTGGTCCAGCAAAGACGATTACGATCGCGTGCTTGAACACTGGGTGAGCCACGGCTACGCGGTGGTGGCACCGAACTTTCTCGACTGCTGCTCCATGGCCAGCGGCATCTTCAATGCCCTGCGCTACGGGCAATATGCGATGATCTCAACGCGCATTGACGCGATCAACGCGGTGTTGGATGCCATGCCGGAAATCGAGGCTCTGTCCTCAGGTTTCAGTGGCAAGGGTGATCTATCGCGCCTCGGCATGACCGGCCACTCCTTCGGCGCATTTACCGCCCAGCAGTACGGCGGCGCCGCCGCTTATGACGAGGATCAGGGCGCTTACGTCGATGCCTTCGACGCCAGAGTGAAAGCGATTGTAGGCCTGTCGCCTCCCGGGCCCATGTTCGACACGATCACCGCAAGTAGCTGGGATAATCTGCGCCTGCCCAACCTGCACACCACGGGTACCTGGGATGTGCAGAAAGGTTTCTGGGATAGCTACGAGTACCACCTGATGGCCTTCAATGAGGGCGCCAAGGGTGAGCAAACATCACTGGTCGTTGAAGGCGCCGACCACTACTTTGGCAATCTGATCTGCCGCCTTGAGCGCGAGGCTGAACCCCAGCGCGACGCGCTGAAACTGGTCAACGGGATCAGCGTGGCCTTCCTCGATGCACACCTGAAAAAGAGCGCCGAAGCACGCCAATACCTCGCCAGTGACACCATTAACGAGGTCACCGACCGCTTCGCCATACTCGCACGCCGCTGAGCCTAGCTGCGCAGGGCTTTCTTATCCAACTTGCCGACCGGCGTCAGGGGAATCTGGTCAATGAAATGGATACGCTTGGGCACCTTGTAGGCCGCCAGATTGTCACGGCAGTAGGCCAGAATCTCCGCTTCCAGCTCCGTAGTGTCCCGCGCTCTCGCCTCCTGCTCCAGTTCGACATAAAGATTGACGATATCGTTACCGGGCCGCGCCTCATCCGGCGTACCGATCAGGGCGGACTGGGCAATAAAATCCAGTGAGGCAAGCTTGTCTTCCACCTCCACCGAGAAGACCTTGAAGCCGCCGACGATGAGCATGTCCTTGGCGCGGTCGGAGAGGTGCACGTAGCCCTCCTCGTCCATGTAGCCTACGTCGCCGGTATACATCCAGCGCTGCCCGCGCCACTCGCGAACTGCGCGGGCCGACTCTTCCGGCAGGTTGAGATAGCCCTTCATCACGTGCGGCCCCGCGGTAATGATCTCGCCGGGCTCCCCCTGAGGCATTTCGTCATTACCCGTTTCTACATCAACAATGGCGACCAGAGCGCCGGGCACGGGCAGCCCGACCGCGTCGGCCTTGGCGCGCTGCGGCGGGTTGGAGATGTACACCGGGCCGGTCTCGGTCATCCCGAAGACATCGGACAGCACGCCCTCGCCAATCAGCGCTTCCAGGTCTTTGCGCGTTTCCGCCGTTAGCGGCGCCGCACCCGACATGGCCGTGCGCAGCTCGGAGAAGTCGATCTCCTGACTCAGCGGGTTTGCAATCAACATCTGGTACAGGGTGGGCACCGCCACCAGCCGCGTTGGACGCAGCGCCGCCATCTCGCGGCAGATGTGCTCTACATCACGCGGATCAGGCAGCACCAGGGCTTCTGCAGCCTCACGCAATGCCACGATCGAGACGGCACTGCCGGCAATATGGAAGTACGGAAAGGCGGTAGCGACTCGCTCACCCGCCAGCTCGAAGGGCCTGTAAACAGAGGCAGGCGCGATATTGTTGAGCAGGGTAGTTACCGACAGTTCCGCGCCCTTGGGGCGACCTGTGGTTCCCCCCGTGTACTGAATCAGGAAGGTGTCGTCGCCGCTTACCGGCTGCTGGGAATACTCGGGGCTCGCCGCAGCCAGAAGCGCCCGGTAGCTGTGGCAGGCAATACTCGCATGTTCCGGTACCGCGGGGGCCGGTGCACCGAGGTAATCGCCGGCGCCCGCGAAGATCAGCGTTTTCAGGCTTGCCGGCATCTCTACACCCCCCTCCAGCACCCGGGGTGCCAGTTGGTCAAAGGAGAGCAGCACCGAAATGCCCGCATCCTGCACCTGGTAAGCCAACTCACTGGCCGTGAGCAGCGGTGACACGCCGGAGCCCGCGCAGCCGATCTTGGACACGGCAACCATGGCAATGATGTATTGCGGAATGTTGGGCGTATGAAAGCCGATGACATCACGCCTGCCCACGCCGAGCCCGACCAGGGCATTGGCAAGCCGATTGGCCTGCTCGTTCAGCTGGCTGTAGGTAATGACCTTACCCATGTAGCGCAGAGCATTGCGCTCGCCGCGCTCGGCGGCATGTATCTCCACATAGGCGCCAAGGGGCCTGTCATCATACTCGGCGGGGCTTACCCCTAACTCGCGGTGCACGGCCTCCCAGGGCCGCTGTTCCAGAACGGACGCCATAACGCTGTCTCCCCTGATTCTCTTTTATGGAAGGGACATTTATCGCACGACTCCCATTGCAAAACTCCGCTTATCACAGCTGTGATGAACGCAGCCTGAGTGAGCGAAGGTTCACCCAGAGCATAGACGGAATATAGCTGCCATGCCTGCCGCGAGTGACGACATCGCGGCAGGTGAAGATCAGGTTGCGAACAGTTGGCCGGCGATGTCGCGAAAGCCCTTGAACTCCAGCGCGTTGCCCGAGGGGTCGGTGAAGAACATTGTGCCCTGCTCACCGGGCTCATTCTCGAAACGGATATAAGGCTCTATGACAAACTCGACCCGGCCCCGAAGACGATCCGCAAAGGCTCGCCAAGCATCAAACTCAAGCACCACGCCACAGTGCGGCACTGGCACACCGTGCCCATCCACCGCGTTGCGCACCGCATCGATGCGGCCATTGGGCCCCAGTGCAGCATTCAGGTGCACCACAAACTGGTGCCCAAACATGTCGAAGTCAATCCAGCACTCACTGCTGCGGCCTTCCGGCAGCGCGAGCGTCTGGCCGTAGAATGCGCGTGCCTCGGCCAGATCGCGAACCTGCAAGGCAATATGGAAGGGTGTCAGCGTCATGTTGCGGGTAGCTCTCCCAGAGCAGCAAAGTGGACAATATAGCATCCGCTTGAGCAGTTCGATGAGCCCTGCTGTGCGACGCAAAAGCGCTCGATTGGCGACGAAATCGCATCTGATAGGGTGCTAGTACTACCAAAAGTAGCGTCTTGTACACCGAGGGCGTAGTAGGTACAGTCTCAACGCTAGCAGGAACTAACTACTATGCCAGTCCAATACTACAGCGCGGCGCTGCTAGCGCTGATGCCCAATTTAGCCTCTGCCGGCAGCCTCGTGGTCAGCGCAGGGTTCTTTAGCTATGGCCCGGAAACCACGTCGGATCCTGCAGGCATACCCGCGCTCGGCACCGGAGCCCTGCTTGCACTGATCGCCCTGGTATTCATTGGCGCCCTCAGGGCGCTGCGCAATGGCAACCACAGCCGGCTTTCGAGCGTCGCCCTCGCGATGGCGCTCGCAGGCCTGGCCGCATTGGGTGGCAAGGAGATTGTGCCGCAGGCGCTGGCGACGAGTTTTGCCACACTGGGCGAGCCTGACGGGGGCAATGCGAACATCGTCGCCGACGTACTGAATGATTACAAAAACACCTCCGGTGCGCCGCTGGAGATTCGCGAGGTCACGATCCTTGATTCTTTGCGTTGCCTAAGCTACATAGGCAGCGAGAGTGGCGAGTGTTTTGAGGGCGTTGTTTTGGCGCCGGGCGCTAACTGTCAGATCGATTGTAGAGCACAGCTCTCAGACGCAAGGCTCAAGCGAGACATTCGCTACCTGGAAACCAACGCAGCCGGCCTTAAACTCTACCGTTTCAGCTACCTCTGGAGCGATGAAGTCTACATCGGCGTGATGGCTCAGGACCTGCTCGACAACCCCGACCACCGCGATGCAGTGATCACTCAGCCAAGCGGATACTACGCCGTGGATTACAGCATGCTGGGCATTCAGATGCAGCGGCTCGACCCCTAACTTCCGTCAATATTCGCCACATTCCCGGGCGGTTCCGGTTGGCCAACCGCCGGCACGAGGGGGATAGTATCCAACGCCCACTTCAGGTGCGGGTTGGCACGCCGAGCCGGTGAAGGCACGCTGAATACCTTCTCGCCATCAAAAGCCTTCAGCGCTTTGGTATCGACCTTCCAGCCCTTCTCTACGTGTGTGCGCAGTACCTTGCGCCAGGCACCCATGAACTTGTCCTGCTCCACGCTGACCTCATCTTCCAACGTTTGCGGCAGATAGTGCGGCGATAAGGCCTCGACAATTTCGGCGTCTTCCTGAAAGACCTTGAGCGTACGCTTAACGGAACCGCCATCGAAGATGCCGAAGCGGAAGAAGTTGCGCACCTGCACCACAAAGCTCTTGGTGGTGTGCTCATCGATCGGCGTGTTGGCGTCGAAGATGATCATACTCATCCAGCTGTTCACATCGATCTGCAGACGCACCGTGTGGCCGGGCAAATAGAAGGCCGGGGACGCATGGGTGGCCTCCTTATCCTTGCGGGCAAACTTCATCAGGCCCATGTTGCCCTCCATAGGCGGCGGATACAGGATGCAGGAGGAGTTGCCGGAGTACTCGTTGCGCTCGATCTTGACGATGTGGTTCTTGTCGGCCATTTCACGGTAGCCGAAACCCGGGTGGACAAAGGCCGTATGGGCGATATCGATGCCGTTTTCCACGACACGATTAACGTCGGCGTTCCAGGTGAAATCCGTGTAGATGGGGCGCCAGTTCTCACGATCGTCGTATTCCGGGAAGGGCGGAATCGGGTAGCGCTCGCTCTCCTTGAGGTCGCCCATGAACACCCAGATCATGCCGTAGCGCTCCTGAGTGGGGTAGGCGTCGATGCGGGCCCGCTCTGGTACTTCTGCACCCTCGCCGCGGGATGGAATGAACTGAACACGGCCTTCGGCGTCAAACTCCCAACCGTGGTAGGGACAGGCCACGCAATCGCGATCGGTGGTCCAGCCATTGCTGAGCGCCCCACCGCGGTGAATGCAGACATCGGAGAGGCACCTAACGGCCCCGGACTTATCGCGGAACAAGACGAAGTTTTGCCCTAAAAGCTTGGCTCGAACAGGCTTATCGGTAACCGCCTTCGACCACTCCGCCACGTACCAAAGGTTCGTTAGCACTTTTTCTCCCCCAAACTGAACAAAATCTGGACTTGGTACGTATAACCCTCTGAGACAGATCAATGCCCCTATAAAGGATGGGGTCTATAATCACCATAGGAAACAATGACTTGAGCATTTCAATGGCCCACAAAATATTCCGCATTCTGGCCCCGATAGGCGTACTGCTCGCCAGCCTCGGCGCCTACGCGGTGCTCCAGGCCACTAAACCGGTGCCTAGCCAGAGCCAGGAGCAGGCCAGGCCGAGCAGCGTACAGGTGGCTATAGCCGCCGAGGGCGACGTGGCGCTCGACGTGCGCGCACAGGGCGAGGTCCGCGCCCGCACGACCATCGACCTGGTGAGCCAGATCGCCGGCCGCATTGTGGCGGTATCGCCCGAGTTTGTAGAGGGCGGCAATATCAAACCCGACGTGGCGCTTTTGCGCATCGAAGATACGGATTACACCTTGGCGCTGCAGCAGGCCGAGGCCCAGGTGGCCGATGCGGAGCTGGCCGTAGAACAGGCGCTGGCTGATGCCGACGTAGCACGCAAACAGCTCAGGAACGAACGCAACCCCTCAGACCTGGCCCTGCGCAAGCCGCAGATTGCCCAGGCCCGCGCCAACCTTGAGGCGGCGAAAGCTAACCTGACCCAGGCCACCATCAACCTGGAACGCACGCAACTCACCCTGCCATTCAGCGGCCGCGTGGCCAGCATCAGCGTCAATGTGGGCCAATACATTACCCCCGGCACCTCGCTGGCGCGCGTGTTCAGCACCGACGTTGTTGAAGTACGCTTGCCCCTGAGCAACACCCAGCTGGCCAGCCTGGGCCTGCCCATTGGCTATACCGCACCGTCTGATGGCGGGCTGGAAGTGGACTTCAGTGCCGAAGTGGCCGGCGAGGTGCATCACTGGTATGGGCGCCTGGCGCGACTCGATGCCGCCATCGACCCAGAAACCCGCATGCTCTTCGCTATGGCTGAGCTGGCAGACCCCTACGGCGAGAACATGTCCAAGCAGGGCATGCCCATGGCCGTGGGGCTGTTCGTGGACGCGACCATCAAGGGCCGAGAGGTAACGAGCGCGGTGAACATTCCGCGGGGCGGACTGCGCGCGGGCAACATGGTTTACGTGGTGAACGGTGACGGGCAACTCGAAATCCGCGAGGTGAAAGTGCTGCACACCAGCGGCGAACTTGCGGTGATAGCCAGCGGCCTTAAGCCCGGTGAGCAGGTGGTGACCTCCGCCATTCGCAACCCGATACCCGGCATGCCACTGCAGGCCATTAGCAGCAGCGAAGGCTGAGCCAGGGAGCACCGAATATGGAAGGCTTTGTACGCTGGTGGGTTAATAACCCGGTCGCCGCCAACCTGTTGATGGTGGGCATTCTGCTCTCAGGTTACCTGGGCTTCATCACCATGGAGCGTGAGGCCTTTCCCTCCACCGAGGTACAGCAGGTCACCATCACCGTGCCTTGGCCCGCAGCGGCGCCCCAGGAGGTGGAAGAGCAGATCATCAAGCGCATTGAAGATCAGCTGGAGAACGTCGACAACATCGAACGCGTGACGTCCACCGCGACCGAAGGCAGCGCATCGATTACCGTGGCGACCTATCCCGACGTCGACATCAACGGTTTTCTCTCTGATGTAGAGAATGCCGTCGACTCCATTCCCTCCTTTCCCCGGGATATCGAGAATCCTCGTGTCGAGCGCAATAACTTCAACGGCGAGATGATGCGTCTCGGCCTCTACGGCGACCTGCGCGAACGGGAACTGTTTCGCCTGGCCGAAACCTTAAAAGACGAGCTGAGCGCCCTCCCCTACATTGCCACGATCAACATTTCGGGCCTGCGCAAGGAAGAGGTGAGCATTGAACTCAGCGAACAGGCGATGCGCAGCTACGGCCTGACCTTCGCCGAGGTGGCCGCCGCCATTCGTAACGATTCCGTGAATACTTCCTCAGGCGAGGTACGCACGCCCACCGGCGACGTGCAGCTCCGGGCGCGCAACCTGGCCGATACGCAGACGGACTTTGAGGAGATCGTCATTCGTCAGGCGCCCTCGGGGGCGACCATCCGCGTCGGCGATGTCGCCAACGTCGTAGACGGCTTCGAGGATGATCGCATCATCACTTTGCTGAACGGCAAACGGGCCGTGGTGCTGGAGATACTGTCTCCAGCCACAATGCAGGTAGTGAAAGCCTCGGACGGGGTGAAAGCCTGGATGGAAAAGCGCCAGCAGACCTTGCCTGATGGCATTGGCATGCAGCTCTGGTTCGACACGGCCGACATCTACAAGGGCCGCATGGATATCATCTCAGCCGCCTCTTACCAGGGTCTGCTGCTGGTCTTCCTGATTCTCATCCTGACCTTGAGGCCACGGGTAGCGCTGTGGGTCACCGCCGGGATTGGCGTGGCCTTCCTCGGCACCTTCTCCCTGCTGCCCGCCAATGACATTAGCCTGAACGTGATGAGCACATTCGCCTTCCTGCTGGTGCTGGGTATCGTGGTGGACGACGCCATCGTTGTGGGCGAGAGTGTGCACCACCATACGCACCTTATGGGCGGCGGGCCGGAGGGTGCCGTGCAGGGCGCGATGGCCGTGGCACGGCCGGTGTTCTTCGCCGTACTCACCACCATGGTGGCTTTTGCGCCGTGGTGGTTCGTGAGTGGCGAGCAGGCGCAATGGACCAAGCAGCTTTCCGTGGTGATTACGGTGGCACTGACCATCTCATTGATTGAGGCCTTCCTGATTCTGCCCGCCCACCTGCGCCACCT
Organism: Pseudomonadota bacterium; assembly: GCA_038748065.1. GTDB lineage: Bacteria > Pseudomonadota > Gammaproteobacteria > Pseudomonadales > Halieaceae > JBCDJG01. Next base: position 9,262 of record JBCDJG010000064.1, on the reverse strand, counting down.
GCGCGAGCGGCCACAGCTCTCGGGCCTGGCACGCAAGCAGCAGGTGCTGGAGCACGGCATCATGAACTTCGCCGACATGCGCTTCCGGCCCGTGCTGAACTGGTGCATCCGCAATCGCTACGTTACGGTGGCTGTTTTTTTCGGCGGCTTCGTCATCGCCTTTGGGCTGCTCAGCGCTGGCTGGGTCAAGTTCTCCTTCTTCCCCAAGGTCGATAGCACCCAGATTACTACGCGGGTCATCCTGCCTACGGGCACGCCGCTGCAACGGGCCATCGAGGTGCGCGACCAGCTCACCCGCACCAAGGACGAGTTTGTTCGCCAGTGGGAGATCGAACAGGGTGAAGCCGTGGATGGCGAGACCGAACTGGTGCGCGGGTGGTACACCCGCACGTCGCGTAACTACGTGAACTCTTCTCTGAAACTCTCGGCACCGGAAGGCCGTGACGTCAGCTCCGAACAGGTCGCCAATCGCTTCCGCGAAATCCTCGGCGACATTCCCGATGCCGACGAGATCGAGGTGAGTTTCACCATTGCAAGTGGCCGCGGCGGCGCCGATGCCCGGTGGCTGCTGCGTCACCCGGAGGGCGAAGTCTTAAGACAGGCAAGCCGCGATCTGCAGGGCAAGCTGCGTACCTATGATGGCACCTTTTACGTGCGCGATAGCCAGCGTGGCGAATCCGACGAGATCATCATGGATATCAAGCCCGGTGCCGAAAAGCTCGGCCTGACCCTCGGCGAAGTGAGCCGCCAGGTACGCCAGGCTTACTACGGAGAAGAAGTGCAGCGCCTGCCGCGGGAGTTTGGTGACGTAAAAGTGATGGTGCGCTACCCGAGAGAGACCCGCGAGCAACTCAACAGCCTTGACGACTTCCGCGTGCGCACGCCCTCCGAGCAGGAGGTGCCGCTGCTGTCGGTGGTGGACGTGGAACTCGCCTCCGGCGTGCAGCGCATTCAGCGCCGCGACGGCCAGCGCATTCTCACCGTGGCTGCGGATATCGACAACGCTGTAATGAGCGATATTCTGCGCGACGTGCGCGCGGAGTTCATCCCAGCGCTGAAGCAGACCTACCCCGGCCTGGATGTGCTTAAGGCCGGGCAGCAGGAGGAAGAAGAAGAGTTCTTTGGCGAAATCCAGGCGCTCTACACAGTCGCGTTCTTCATCATGTATGCCCTGATTGCCGTGGCCTTTAAGTCCTACTGGCTGCCCCTGCTGATCATGACGGCCATTCCCTTTGGCTTTATGGGCGCCGTCTTCGGCCACATGATCTGGGGCATTCCCATGGCCCTGTTCAGCTACTTCGGCATCGGTGCGGCGGCGGGCGTTGTGGTGAACGATAACCTTGTGCTGGTGGATTACATCAGGCGATTACGCGAGCAGGGTCAGGACGAACTGCAGTCCATTGTGCAGGCCGGCGTGGTGCGCTTCCGCCCCATCTTGCTGACCACTGTAACCACCTTCGTCGGCCTGATGCCCATCCTGCTGGAGCGTTCTACCAGCGCGGAGTTCCTGAAGCCCAGCGTGGTGAGCCTGTCCTTCGGGGTGCTCTTCGCGCTGTTTGTCACCCTGCTGATGGTGCCCGCGCTCTACGCCGTGGGCGATGACTGCCGCCACGGCGTAGCGCGTCTGTGGGGCTGGATTTCAGCGCGCAGCACGCCGTCGGCACGGCAGCTGGCGGAGCGGGCCTCGGAGTAAGCGCTCAGCCCGCGCGCATGGCCGCTTGCAACTCCAGTGGCCGCGGTTTGCCCAGGGAAGTGCGCGGAATTTCATCCAGGATGACTATCTTGCGCGGTGCTAGCTTGCCTAGCTTGTCGCGGGCGTACTTCACCAGCGTGGCAGCGGCTACCTCACCGCCCTGCTTCAATACCACGGCTGCCACAGGAATCTGGCCGTGCAGGCGCGACTCGAGCGGAAAGGCCAGCGCTTCACTGACCTCTTCATGCTCCAGCAGGGCATCCTCGATCGGCCCCGGGAAGATGTTGATGCCATTCATGATCATCATATCGTCGGCGCGCGAGTGAAAGATGAGCGGGCCGTCTTCCGGCCAGGACATCAGGTCGCCGGTGCAGTGCCAGCCAGGCTTTTCGATGGTGCCGTCGCCGGGCACGCCCTGCCGCCGCACCCAGAGTTCACCCACTTCGCCGCGCGGCACCGGGGAGCCTGCTGCATCGCGCAGCTCAACCTCGACCCCCGGCATCGGATGGCCAACGCCCTCAGGCCATCGTTCATGCTCATCGGGTGTCGCCTGGGAAATCGCAAATGCCTCGCTCGTCGCGAAGAGCACGTATAACTCAGTGGTGAGGCGCTTCATGACCTCAAAACGCAGCGGCCCAGGAACACGGATACCGCCGCTTATCCAGCGTGTGCCCGGCGGCAGCTTGAAGCCCTCATCCGGCTCGGAATCCAGTAGCGAGACGAGCCGCAGCGGCCCCGCCTGTACCTCTGTCACCCCGTAGGCTTCGCAAAAGGGGGCCAGCCGCTCGGCAGTAAAGGGAAAGAGTACCGGCAAGGTTTGCCCTCCCAGCAACACACCGACGTTGTGGAGGCGGTTGGCGTCGTGCTCACAGCGCCCCGTGCGCAAGACGCAGGCCTTGCCGGGCTCACTAGCGAAAAGGCTCGCGTGTTCTAGGCTGTTGGCCAGAACGGAGCCAAAGATCTTGGGATCACCCGTGGTGCCCGACGTTGATCGATAACACACCATGGCATCAAGACTTTGCTCGTGCGCCGCAAGCCATTGCGTGGCCTCATCTACGCCCTCTGAAGCCGGCCTCAATTCGAAGCCTGTGATCTCCTCACGCGCCAGCAGGCCATGTGGCTGGCCCGTCTCGTGGATGAGCTGCCTGATCTGGAGCTTGTCGGCCTTGCGCTCGAGCAAGGGATTGGCGTCGGTGGCCCAGAGGCTGATGTGGGGCGTGCCCATACACATCAGCGCCATGGTCAGTAGCATATGCTGTACGTCGTCCAGCACCGCAACTCCCGTCATACCGCCTGATTCGAAACCTTGCACCCGCAGGCCCGCCGCGACAGACGCGATGCGCCCAGGCAATTCGCCGTAATTAATCTGAAGATCAGTAGTCGCAATGGCAGACCGCTCTGGGTGGGCCGCCGCATGTTGCTGCAGCAGGGCAAACAGATTGACCGTATCAGCCATGAACCTGGCCGGAGGCTCCCGGGTCAGATTGAATGACGGCAGGCTCTGCCGTAAAACCACCCAGTAAAGAAAAGAGTGTTTCTCGCAGTAGCCCGCGCCTTGCGATAGGGTGCACGCAATTATGCGATCTCACACCCGGTATCGGCATACCATGACCCTTGAAAAGAAGCTGCGCAATTTCTGCCTGGCGCTTGTCTATTTCGCTGCCCTCGCTGTAAACGAACACATACTCTGGCAGGCTAAAGTCCCGAACTTGCCGTAGCGGCAGCCTACCCCCCGAGAGCTCTGGCAGTCTGTCGAGCCAGGATTCGAAAACCGCGCCGCCAATGGACACGCAGCGCTGCGCTTCCAGGCGCAGCGCGACCATCATAGCCATGCCCCCGCCTGAACTCATGCCCACGCAAGCAAGATACGAGGGCTGGTGCCTGGCAATTTGCGCCCTGAGTTCATCGAGCAATTCATTGATCGCTTGCGCAATATCAACGCGAGGCGCCCCGCGCTTGCGGCCATGACGGAGAATATGCAGTACGTTCCAATCACGTGCGGGAAGCGCCTGCAGAAAAACAGGCAGCGGCACACCCATAAGATCAGAATTGCCACAAAAGGCGATCAACAGGCCCTTACGGTGTTGTTCGCACTCCGCGTTGCCATGGTGATGCAGGGTTATAGACTCAGTGACAGGCTCGGCGACCCAGGGCTCAGGCGATGCTTCAATACCCGGTGCTAAATTCAAGAAGACCTGCACCCAGCCACGCGCGTGCTCGCTTAGCAGACCCTTCCTCTGCGCAGCGATTAATTCGGCACACTGGAGCGGCGTCATTACTCTGCTCAAATCAATGTGGACGCGGTTGAACTGGTTTCGCGTTTTCAGCTCACGGGTGGCGTTCAGGTAGTCTTCAATCATTCATCGGTCGCTGGCCAAGCCTCGATGAAGGCCACGACATCCGCCATCGTTTTGCACTGTTCAAGGTGGTCCGGGGTGAGCTCAACGCCGGTGTTCAGCTCTACAGAGATACAAAACTCCATCACCGCCAGGCTGTCGAACTCCAGGTCTTCAAGCTGGATATCCGCAGGGCCTGTTTGGAGCTGCTGAATCAGTTCGGCGTCTGGTTCATCCCCGTAGGCCGCCGCGGTGAGGGCTTCCAGCAGAACATCAATAAGAGGTTTGGGGCTCATAGGCAATACTCAGGCATCGGCGCGCAGTGCCTGTGACTGGTAGTCCAGCATGGCATCCAGCACATCCTTGCCGTGCGGCGTGGGGAGAAGCGATTCCTCTAACACACCTAGACCCTGGTTGACGGCGCTTTCATGCGCGGCTAACTGCGTCTGTATTGCGTCGATATGCTCGCCAGGCAGCTGCGGGCTCTCCTGCAGCCGGCTCAGGGCCACATGCAAACGAGCCTCCACGAAAGTGGCGTGGAAAATGCCCTCGATGGGACGCGGATCGGGTCGCAGAGGCGAGGTGTAGCGGGAGTTGGGATCGTTTTCACTCAGAGCGCCGCCATGAGCGAGCCCAAACAAAAGCTGGTGACTGGACTCGTGCACTAGCGTCTCGATACCCGCCAGCGGATTACGCCGAATCTGTGCATTGAGCGTCACCGCGCCCCACAGGAAGAAGGTAGAAGCGCCACCAAATCGCCGCCCCTGATCTGACACTCCTGGAGCGGCGAGAATCATCAAGGGTGTAAGATGCTCCACCTCCGCTGCCATCTCCGCATCCAGCGATGCCAGCAAATCCTGGGCCGCCTGGAGCTCCTCATAGCACTGGCTGAACTCATCAGGCTCCGGCGCGCCAGGCGTGAAGGGCCGACCCGGGTCGCTGTCGAGAAGCTCACCGACCATTTCCCAATGCCGCTGCGGCAGACGCTGATCCGCCATGGGAATGAAGCGCCCAAGGGGCGCCCGCTCAAGCTCCCGCACCAGAGCGTTGAATACCTGTCGAGCGGCATCCAGTTCACCACGGCTAGCATGTTGGGCAATGAAGGCATAACTGCCGAATACCCAAGGTGTCAGCGGCCGATCACGAAAATCACAGGCGGCGAGTGTGCCATTGGGCCATTCGTCGGTCTTAAGGAAGTCTCGGAGGTACGAGAGTGAGCCAGCAAGTTCGTTATAAACTTCCTGTATCAGAGATTCGGTGCGTGAGGGGGAAGGGGAAAGAGGCAATGCTGGCGACATATCCTGCCGCTCCAAGCGGCTTCTCTAGTCCGTAGATTGCAAGTACCCCAGACAACAGCAGCACCTGTCATCCAGGGCGTTTCTTTATGCGCGCCTTCGGGCAGATATTAGCCCGAGCACGGGTTGTTAGCGAGTGGCCCAGTTAGGGACCAGGCTCAAGCCCGATTTTAGAGCCAAATTGAACCAAGGTAGCGGCCACATCGACACCGTTATTGCCTGCTTTAGCGGTGAAACCAACCAACTGATTTACGTCGGGCAAAACGGGTATTGGCTCGAAGCCAATCTTAGCGCCGTTTCGGTTGGCGAGCACTGGCGATTTTAGATCAATGGAAAGGCCCTCGGAAAAACCCATAAGACGCATTGGATCGAGATGCTCAACTGACATGTTCATAGCGTTTTCCTCGCTTGGGCGTAATCGCCCTACCTGGCAATCATTACGCGCCAAGAGTGCCGTGTCAACAAGGAATCGGGCGGACAAAATGAGTAATTTAGCGCCCTAAAGCCCACCAGGGTACAGCACGACAAGGCGCGCAACGAGGCCCTTAACTACCGCGCATGGCCTTTTGCAAATCCAGAGGCCGGGGTTTGCCAAGTGCAGTGCGCGGGATCTCATTAACCACCAGAATCTTGCGTGGGGCCAGCTTACCCAACTTATCGCGGGCATACTTCACCAGAGAAGCAGCGGCCACCTCGGCGTTTTGCCTCAATACCACCGCGGCCACGGGAATCTGGCCGTGCAGGCGCGACTCAAGTGGGAAGGCCAGCGCTTCGCTGACCTGTTCATGTGAGAGCAGCGCATCTTCTATCGGACCCGGGAAAATGTTAATGCCGTTCATGATCATCATGTCGTCGGCGCGGGAGTGATAGATGAGCGGGCCGTCTTCCGGCCACGATATGAGGTCACCGGTGCAATGCCAACCCGGCTCGGTGAGGGTGCCATCGCCCGCCACACCCCGTCGCCGCACCCAAAGCTCCCCGATTTCGCCGCGCGGCACCGGAATACCGGCCGCATCGCGCAACTCCACTTCGACACCGGGCCGCGGATAGCCAATTCCCTCCGGCCACCGCTCATGCTGATCGGGTGTTGCAATCGAGATGGCTGCCGTCTCGCTCGTTGCGAATGACACATAAAGCTCTCGCGTGATGCGCTTCATGGTCTCGAGGCGCAGTGGGCCAGGTACACGGAGGCCACCGGTCAGCCAGCGGATGCCAGGCGGCAGCTTGATCGCATTATCCGAGCTTGAAGCCAACATCGAGCTGAGACGCAAGGGCCCGGCATGCACCTCTGTAATCCTATAGGCTTTGCAAAAGGGGGCCAGGTTCTCAACCGTGATCGGGAAAAGGATGGGAATGGTCTGCCCGCCGAGCAAGCTGCCAACATAGTGAAAACGGGTGGCGTCGTGCTCACTGCGGCCAGAGCGCAGGATTCGAGCCTTGTGAGGATCCTCGGCCGTCCACGTAGCCTGGTTCATGTTATGCGCGAGGCTGCAGCCGAAGGTCTTCGGTGCACCCGTGGTGCCGGACGTCGAGCGATAGAACAGCTTGGCATCGAGGCTTTGCTCTTGCATCGAGAGCCATTGCGCGGCCTCACTCGCGTGCTCCCAGGCCATCCCGACCTCAAACCCGGCAACTTGCTCGCTCCCCAGCAGGTGGTGCGTTTCTCCCGGCTCGCGCACAAGCTGCCTGATCTTTAATAGATCGGCCTTACGTTCGAGGAGGCGATTATTGTCGGTTGCCCAGAGGCTGATACTTGGCGTACCCATACACATCAGCGCCATGGTCAGCAGTATATGAGGGACATCATCCAGCACCGCGACGCCCGTCATGACGCCCGCTTCGAAACCTTGCGATTGCAGGCTAGCCGTTACAGCCGCGATATGGTCCGGCAGCTCGCCGTGATTGATGCGAAGTTCAGGCGTAATGATTGCGGGCCGCTGGGGATTTTCTGCCGCATTTCTACGCAGGAAGGCAAACAGGTTAATGGTATCAGCCATGGCCCTGGCTGCCGGCACCGGGCGCAGACTGTGCCGGGGCGCTACCTGCTGTAAACCCGCCGAACATCGAGAAGAAGGCCTCCCGCAGCAGACCACGCCTGGCAATCGGGTACAGCGAATTGTGTGACCTCACGCCCGGCACGGACATGTCGTGACCACTCAAAACGAGTCGCGCAATTTCGGCGTTGCGTTGATCCCGTTGGTTTAATTCGCCATAGACAAAAACATACTCGGGCAGGTTGGCATCCTCGCCCGGACGCAGCGGCAGCTTTCCGCCCGAAAGCTCTGGCATTATCTTCACCCAGCGCTCTGGCAGCGAACCGCTGAAGGCGACGCAACGCTGTGCTTCCAGGTGCATAGCGACCAGCATCGCTATGTAACCCCCGGAACTGGTGCCCACGCAGGCCGTGTGAGGGTGGTCGTATTGGGCCGTTATCGCTGTGATCTGATCGAGTAGCGCATGCAGCGCCGGTACCTCATCGCCGGGGGTTACGCTACCCTTCCGGCCATGATGGGTAATGCGCAGCACATGCCAATCGCGCGCAGGCAGCGCTTGCAGAAAGGTGGGCAGCGCCACGAAAAGTAAATCGGCCTTGCCACAGAAGGCGATCAGCAGCGCCTTGCCTTCCTGCGCGTCGGCGTCGCCTGCCTGGTACCAGGTCATGTGCTCGTTGATAGGCTCGGCCACCCAGGGCTCCGGCGATGTGTCGATGTCTGGCGATAGACGCTGGAGGCTATCCAGCCAGGGGCCCGAGCTTTTGAATAGCCGCCCCTGCCTTTGCGCTGCGATCAACTCAGCGCATTGCTCAGGCGTCATGATTCGGTTGAGGTTGATGTGCACGCGATTGAACTGGTTTCGCGTCTTCAACTCACTTGCGGCCTTCAGGTAGTCTTCAATCATCGGCCGACCAGATTTCGATGCATGCCGCGACGCTGGCCATAGTCAGGGTATCAAGCAAAGCGTTGATAGTTAAAGAGGCGCTCATGGGCTCGATCAGGTCGTTGCAGGTAAGGTTTCAGTGCGCGCGGGGCAACGGAGGGGGAGCGACGCTAACGGCATGGAATTTCTGCGCAATTGGCGGCGCCAAGCCAGTGGATCTTAAGTGCGCCCCCAACGAGCAGAGTGTGCAGGTTGGGGGGACTTTGAGGATGCTTTAAGACTGCTGGATGTCTGTGATTTCGCCGATCTTTGCACCGGATTGGGCCTTAGTGGCCTCTTCGTCAATCTCTGCCTTATCAGGAGAGCTGACGAAACCCACCAGTTGATCAGTATCGAGTTCACCCGCCTTGTCGCAAGGCCCTTGGATTTCGTCGATCTTGGACCCACTACGATTGCAAAGCGCAGGAGCCTTTAAATCGATAACATTCTCTGCGCCGCTGAAGCCTACCAGTTGGCGTGCGTCAATTTGTTTCGGAGCCTTGTTCATTCTATATACCTCGCGTTTAGCGCCGGTCGATGGCGCTTTCTCGATCATCAGGGGCTGCTAGCGCTGCATCAAGACGGCTTGGGCAACCCATATCGAAGTCTGTGATTTTCGGCGCTGCTGTATACGCGCCGACACGAGGCGCCTTACTTGGTGGCGCCTTTGCCAGGCTTTTCCGGAGCGAATGGCCCAGGTTCGCCAATTTTAGCCCCATTACGATTTGCGATTTCCGGCGCTTGCAGATCGATCTCGCGATCAGTGCGCATAAACCCTAACAGTTCGCTCGTATCGAGTTGCTTCCGTGACTGGCTCATGACATGCCCTCGGTCTGGTAATTGGATTAACTGCGCTGACATGATCACGCGCCAGCCGAGCTATGTCAACACGGGCTACGCGGCGTGTAGGTAGCAAATAATCTGTCCGGTTGTGTAGCAAGTATTCTGTCCGGTTTCACTAAGTCCTTGATTGGAGGAGACAAGTGGGCCGGGCAGCTTGGTTACAGGAGACCAGACTTATG
>JBCDJG010000063.1:0-25627 GCA_038748065.1 Pseudomonadota bacterium | reverse complement strand
TGGAAATGATCTCCAGGAGGGCTTATGGTTTTAGGAACTTCGAGAACTATCGGTTGAGGGTTCTGACCCACTGTGGGTGGGATGGGATAATCAACAGGGTGTCTATGAATACCGGCATCCCCCGTTAATTGGGTAGAGCCCCTATGCGGTCGGAATAGACCTATATAAAAATGGTGGGCCCAGAAGGACTTGAACCTTCGACCTGCCGATTATGAGTCGGATGCTCTAACCAACTGAGCTATGGGCCCACATTGTGGGAGGCGGCATTATAGAGACAAACCCGCCACTCTTAAACCTCGTAGGTGCTGGACGAAACATCGCCGCCCTGGCCGGTCCAATTGGTGTGGAAGAACTCCCCCCGGGGCCGGTCGGTGCGTTCATAGGTGTGGGCGCCAAAATAGTCGCGCTGTGCCTGCAGCAGGTTGGCCGGCAGCCGCGCGCTGCGATAGCCGTCGTAGTAGGCAAGGGCGGCGCTAAAGGCGGGCACGGGCAGCCCTGCCGAAACGGCGCGCGCTACGGTGCGTCGCCAGCCCGCTTCGGCGCGTTTTATCTCGTCGCGGAAGAAGTCATCCAGCAGCAGGTTCTCCAGCTCGGGGTTGCGCGTGTAGGCATCGGCGATGTTCCCCAGGAAGCGGCTGCGAATGATGCAGCCGCCGCGCCACATGAAGGCGATAGCGGCAAAGTCGAGCGTCCAGCCGTATTCGCGTTGCGCCTCGGCCATGAGCTGGAAGCCCTGGGCGTAAGAGATGATCTTCGAGGCATAGAGCGCGTCGTGGATATCGCTGACCAGGGCGTCGCGTTCACCTTCAAGCTCATCCGTGTGCCCGCCGATTACTGCGGCCGCCCGTTCGCGGCTCTCCTTCAGCGCCGACAGGCAGCGGGAGAATACCGCTTCGCTGATCAGCGTTAAGGGGATGCCGAGCTCCAGGGCGTTGATGCCGGTCCACTTGCCGGTGCCTTTTTGGCCGGCGGTATCCAGAATGTGCTCAACCAGCGGTGTGCCGTCGTCGTCGCTTACGGCAAAAATCGCCGCCGTTATCTCAATGAGATATGAATCCAGCACGCCTTTGTCCCAGTCCGCGAAGATCTGGTGCAGGCTGTCTGCATCCAGGCCCATGCCCGCGTGCAGCAGGTGGTAGGCCTCGCAGATCAGCTGCATATCGCCGTACTCGATGCCGTTGTGCACCATCTTCACATAGTGGCCGGCGCCAGCTTCGCCCACCCACTGGCAGCAGGGTTTGCCGTCTACCTGCGCGGCGATGGATTGAAAGATGGGCTGTAGCGCTGGCCACGCCTCGGCCGCGCCGCCGGGCATGATGGAGGGGCCATGGCGAGCGCCTTCTTCTCCGCCGGAGACACCGGCGCCCACAAAGTGCATGCCATGGGTGGCCAGGGCCTCTACACGGCGTGAGCTGTCGGCAAACAGCGAGTTACCGCCATCTATCACGGTGTCGCCTGGCTCCAATAAGGGCACCAATTCTTCAATGAGCTTGTCGACAACGGCGCCCGCCCGAACCATCAGCATCACCCGCCTTGGGGGCTTGAGGTGGGCAATAAGCTCTTCGAGCGTGCTAGCGCCGATCACATCGGTATCCGCTGCGGGCCCGGCCAGGAACTCGTCTGTGCGCGCCTGCGTGCGGTTGTAAACGGCGACCGTAAAGCCGTGGTCATTCATATTCAGGACCAGGTTCTGGCCCATCACTGCCAGGCCAATCAGGCCGATATCTGCTGTGGCCTCCATAGTGTCTTCCTCGTATTTCTACCGATAGCTACTCTACGCAGTCTATCGCCAATCGGTGATATAGTCCTCGCAAGAGCCCTGCGCGAGGTAAGTTCTTATGTCGCTAGCCGCCTTTCGCTGCCCCCCGGCAGCCACGTTTGTTCTCGCAAGCCTGTTGATCTTGCCTGCCCGTGTAGCGGCCCAGGGCGAACCGGTCATGGAGGAGGTGGTCGTTACCGGCTCCCGTATTGCTCGAAATCCGGAAACGTATCTCGGCGCCATGGCTGTCGCCGATTCTTCCGAGATCGAGCGCAACGTGAATAACAGCGTGTTGGATGCCCTGCTGCGTATCCCGTCCATCACTAATGCCAACGGCACGGGGCGCAACAACTCCAATAATTCCTCCCGCGGCGCCAACTTTGTAGAGATTCATAACCTGGCGCCCGAGCGCACCCTGGTGCTGATGAATGGCCGGCGTGTAGTCAACTCCATTCGGGATTCATTGGGCCTGGCGGTAGACCTGCAATCCTTTCCGCCAAACATGATCGACCGGGTTGAGGTGCTGGCCGACGGCGCCTCGGCGGTTTACGGCTCCGATGCCGTTGCGGGGGTGGTCAACATCATCACCAAGGATAATTTCGAGGGCCTGGAATTCACCGCCGGTGCCGGCACGCCAGAGGATGATGGGGGCGAGTCTTTCAATTTCGGCGCGCTGTGGGGCGTGCAAGGGAATCGCGGTGGCTTCGTCGCGGCGATGGATGTAACCGATACGGAATACATCGATCTACAAGACCGCAGTTGGTCACGGGACCCGATCCTCGGGCGTGCCAGCGACGGCGCGGGCGGCAAACTCATACTCTTCGGCAGCGGCAATCCACCCGAGGGCAGGGTAACCGCGGGCGATGTCGATATCATCTTCAAGGAAGATGCAGAAACAGGCGCCAGCTTCCAAACCTACGATACCTTTGGGCTGAGTGGCCTGAACGGCTCCGCGGGCGACGGCAGCCTGCAGTCCATCAAAGATACCGGTCATCGCTATAACTACAACGACCCGGGCGGCCGGGGCTCGGCCCTGGTCTCTCCGCTTACCAGCGTCAACCTGGGGCTTAGCGGTAGCTTTGTGCTGGGCCCTAACTGGTCGGCCTATACCAACATTCTGGCAAATCACCGCGAAGGGACCCTGAATTTCACGCCGCTGCCCATCAGCGGCGCCGCCGGGCGTTTTACCGACCTCGTTCAGGTGCCCTACAGCAACCCGAATCTGCCGGCGGATGCGCGGGATTTCCTGCAGTCAGCCTTGGGCGGCGACAGCTTCCAGCTTGCCTGGCGCGGTGCAGATCTGGGTAATCGGCAGTTTGAGTACGATGTCGATACCGTGCAAACCACCTTTGGCCTCGAAGGCGATTTCAGCTTTGCCGAGCGTGACTGGGTACTGGATTCCTGGCTCACCTGGGGTCAATCACGGCTCAAGGAAGAGACCACCGGCCAAACGAATGTGGCGAATTTGCAGATTGCCAGTGACCCGGCCCAGTGCGCCACAGTGGCAAGCTGCCCCAAGCGAGCCAATGGCGATCCCCTGTTCGATCCCTTCGGTCGCAGCCCGAAGACTCAGGCGGAGATCGATTTCCTCACCTTTACGGACGTTGAACGTACCGAGTACGAAATGTGGCACCTGGCGGCTACGCTCTCCACCGCAGACCTGTTCTCCCTGCCTGCGGGCAATGTTGGTTTTGCCTCGGGCCTGGAGTACCGCGACGAGTCCGGCAGCGTCAGCCCATCCCCGACGGTGGTTGCGGGCGACAGCGGCGGTAACTTTGCGCAGCCTACCGATGGCGGCTACGACCTCTGGGAGATATTTGCCGAGCTCGATATTCCTATTCTCATCGACGCGCCCGCCGCGCGGGAGCTCAGCATGGAGGCGGCCCTACGCTACTCGGATTACAGTGACTACGACGAAACCACCTGGAAGCTTGGCCTGCGCTGGCTGCCGCTGGACTGGATGCAGCTGCGCGCCCAGGCATCCACCGGCTTTCGCGCGCCCAACGTGCTCGAGCTCTTTGGTGGCAACGCCGATAGCTTCATCGGCGTGAATGACCCCTGCAATGCGCCGAACCAGGCGGCCAATCCCGTCGTCGCCGCTAACTGTGCCTCCGAGGGTGTGTCGCCGGATTTCGTGCAGCCGGCCGCCCAGCTCAAGGTGACCCAGGGCGGTAACCCAGAGCTTGAGCCCGAGACGTCCGAGACCTTCTCTGTTGGCGTGGTCTTTACGCCGGCCAGCATCAACTTGCGCGTTGCTATCGATTACTACAGCGTCGAGGTTGAAGACGCCATCGGCACGCCGATCGAAGGCGAGGTGATCAATACCTGCTATGAAACGCCCGGGCTCAGCGCGCCGGAGTGCGACCGTATTGGCCGCGGGGCGAATGGTGAGGTCATTCGCTTTGAGCTACTCAATGAAAACCTCTCCACCATCGAGACCTCGGGTATCGATGTAAACGCTACCTCCACGTGGGCGACCAACTGGGGCGTTGTCACAGCCGACTGGCTAGTGAACTGGCTTGAAGACTACACGCAAATTACCGATACCGGCACGGAAACAGATCTCACCGGGGTGGTGTCCTGCGATATTTGCAGTTTTGCTGGCTATCCCGAGATCAAGTCGACGGTGAATCTGTCGCTGTCCAGAAATAACTGGTCTACCACGCTGTCGTGGCGTTATCTGGATGAGATGGACGTGCTCGATGAAGCCATCGGCTTTGAGGAATTCGTGGATACGGCCGACGCGGTGAACTATTTCGACTTCCTCTACACCTACAACTGGGAGTCGCTTGGCTTATCCTTCGCGGTAGAAAATTTCACGGATGAACAGCCACCCTATGTGCCTTCGGTCTCTACCAACACCAGCCCGATTTACGATCCCCTCGGGCGCTTCTATAGCGTCCGCCTGAAGTGGAGCCTGTAGCGCCTCCCCGCACTTAGACTAAAGTGGCATTGATATTGCGGCGTCGATAGCGAGAGCATTAGCTTAAGCGGGCGGGGTACTGGATATGCCGAATTACGACGACATCTTTGCAATGAGCTTCGATCGGGTCCTGCACGATGGGGCCTACAGCCCGGCGTTGATCAGCGATTTCTACAAGGTCTTCCTCGCAGCATCGCCGGACGTGGCCGATAAATTTGCGCAAACTGATATGGCGGCCCAGCGCACGATGTTGCACGATTCGCTGAACACCCTGGTGGATTTCTTTCGTACGCGGGTGCCATCGCCGCAGTTACAGAAGCTGGCCGAGATCCACAGCCGCGGCGCGCACGACATCCCTCCAGCGTATTACGATATCTGGTTGAATAGCCTGGTCACGGCGCTGTCACGGCACGATCCAGAGTTTAACGAGGCGGTTGAACTGGCATGGCGAATAGCCCTGGCGCCGGGCATCACCTACATGCGCTTTGCTTATTGAAAGCGCCTGCGCCGGCTTGCTTCAGCGGGCAGTTCGAGGTGAGCCAGGATCAGAGGCGATCGACTCCAGGTGGGCCTCCATAACCTCATACAGCGGAAAATCCACCCAGGTATCTGGCAGGTAATTCTGCTCCGGCTCTTCCTCTTTTGGGTCTTTGATGAGGTTGTAAACCGAGGCATAAGCCAGGTCGCGAATGGCGTAGCTATCGTCGTCCATTTCTTTAAGCAGCAGTTTCCAGTTGCGCCACTTCACGCCAAAGAAATGCTCTTCAACGTAAACGGGCACCCACTCCCTTGGAGACGTGGCAGCCCTCCCGGTAAAGAAAGGCATCATGTCCATGCCATCCATCGTGCGATCGGTGGGAATCGTACCGCCCGCAGCCGTGGCGAAGGTGGGGAAGAGGTCGACAAGGTGCACAATATCGTTAGAGACACTGCCCGCGGGGATATGCCCGGGCCATCGCGCCAGAAAGGAGACCCGCATAGAGCCTTCCCAGGGTGAAAACATGCCCGCGCGCCAGGGCCCCGTGAAACCAAAGGAGCCGGGTATGCCCTCGCGGCCGTTATCGGCGGTGAAGATAAAAATCGTGTTTTCAATGATGCCCATCCGCTTAACGGTCTCGAGCAGTTCGCCAACGTAGGCGTCAGATTGCGCCAACACATCGGCATAGCCGCCGTGCCCCGTTTCGCCGTGAAAGTCCTCATGGGGCTCTACTGGCTCGTGGGTCTGGGTGTAGGAAATCCAGGTGAAGAAGGGTTCACCCTGTTTGGCCTGACGTTCGATAAAGTCCTTGGCCCGCGTGGTGATCTCGCGGTCCATGTTTTTGCGCATCTCCAGGTTGTAGACGGCACCCTTGGCTGGCGTTTCGCCTTTTTTACCAATCATTACGTGCGCAAACTCAATACCGAGGTCAGTTGTAAAGCTGGTGCTGTCGGGCCAGAACGATCGGTCTGAAGAGCGAGGGATGCCATACCACTCGTCAAAGCCCTGGTCGCCAGGCCAGCGGCCTGCTTCGTTACCCAGGTGCCACTTGCCAAACAGGGCCGTGGCATATCCCACGTCCGAGAGCATCTCAGCCATGGTGATCTCGTAGGGGTCAATCCCATACCAGACCGAGCGGGGTTCCGCGCTGCCCGGGCGTTGACGCGTGCGCACGGCAAAGCGGCCCGTCATGAGCGAGGCCCGGGAGGGGGTACATTCTGCCTCCACATTGAAGTTAAGCAGCTTGAGGCCCTGCTCCGCGATGCTATCGATACTGGGTGTTGCCGCTCCGCGCAGGATACCGCCGCCATAGGCGCCGGGTTCCCCCCAGCCGAAGTTATCCATCATCACCAGCACAATGTTCGGGCGCGGCGCATCTGCTGCTTGCGCCGCCGGGGGCAACAACAAAGAAGGCAGCAGCAGGAAGGATGCTAACAAAGAAGGCAGTGATGGATAGGACGGCAATGAAGAGCTCAGCATGGATAAAGGGCCGTCTTCACCGTGTCAGGCCCGTCCGGCACCGGTGGCCATACTCAGGCTCTCGGCACGCTTGCCGGTGTAGGTCATCGCGGCAACGCCCAGCCCGATTAACATCAGGGGCAGGAAGGGCTCAAAGGGCCAGAAGGGCAGCCACAGTACCAACTCAGCAGACCAGGCCGGTGAGGTGAGGAAAGTGGTAACGGGGTCTTGCCACTGCAGGCCCGTGGCAGACAACAGCAGCCCGCTGGCAATCAAGCCGATGCCCGCCCAACGAGAGGCCAGGCCCGGTGCGGCTGCGCCCTGTTTCTCTGCGCGCAGGCGGCGCTGCTTGCCCCAGGCGGCGATGCGTATCGCGAAGGCGGCAAAGCCCGCCCAGTAATAGACATAGTCGTGAGCTTCGGGGTTGCCGTAGTAAGAGAGGTTCCACCAGTACACGCTGAAGGCATAGCCCCACAGCGCATAGATGCCGCCTTTTTGAATAAGCTTCCACTGCGCCTGATCCAGGTGTTTGCGGGTGAAGCGGAAGGAGGTGAGCACCATAGCCGCGAGGAATACGTAGCCAAAGGTGCCCTCAAGCTCGTCGCGAAAGTAATACACATCGCTGTAGTAATAGTCGCGGTAAACGGTGGAGATGATAAAAATAAACACGCCTTGCCAAAACATACCTACCGCAAAGCACAGGCCTATGTAGCGCCGGTTGCGTAACCACCACTTGCCGAAAGCCCCGGGCCAGAGCACCTGAAAGGCCGAGGCGGCCATGGCAAGGTAGATAAAGGGGATGGCAAGCCTGACTGAGAGCCCAATCATTTCCGAGACCCCGGGTCCCGCCGACAGGTCGGTCTGCAGCATGCGCGAAATTACAATGCCCGTGATGGGCAGGGCAATCAGGCTGAATAGCCACCAGCCATTGAGGAATCGATTCTGCAGTATAGAGCCCACGGTGAGCTTACCTCCCGCTGCACGAAACTTGGTGAGAGAGTGTCGCACCGGGGCTGAAGCGTGGCTTCCGCGCCGATAGGGCGAGATTCTGCCGCCTCAAAGCCGTGCTATGGTCTTGCCACATGGAACGGGTAACGCCAAATCACACGAACGCTATGCT
The DNA here is from genome assembly GCA_038748065.1 of Pseudomonadota bacterium. Lineage (GTDB taxonomy): Bacteria > Pseudomonadota > Gammaproteobacteria > Pseudomonadales > Halieaceae > JBCDJG01. The sequence continues at coordinate 17,889 of JBCDJG010000063.1, read as the reverse complement.
GCGCAGCTTTTTGCACTTTGCCCTTGTTGCCGCGCCAACCGCGCTGGCAATGTGGCTGTTATTCACGCTGGAACAGCGAGCTGTCTGGGCGCCTGAAACGCCGTATCGCGATTTGATAACGGCCCTGCTGCTGGCCAGTGCAATGGCCGCCTCCTTTGTGGTGTTCACCGTTCTCAGGCGAAAGAATCGTTGAATTGCTGCTATGCTTAGTAGCTAAAGCCGGTCCAAATAGGGTAGCGGCGCAAGACCTCACGAGCCCGGGAAAACGGTGGCAGCCAACGAACCGCAGTCAGAGAACGAGGCGGGAATCCTTGATCATCCCTTCGCCGCGGGCGTGCTCGGCACCCTGATACTGTTCTCCACCGTTTGCTTCACGCTGGAAACGCTCCCCAACCTGCGGCCACTTACTCGGGACTTCCTGAAGTACGCTGAAATTTTCATCATTGTCATCTTCACGGCGGAGTATCTCTATCGTATTTACTGCGCCAAGCGCCGCTTGCGATTTATCTTTAGTTTTTACGGGCTGATAGACCTATTCGCGATACTGCCCTTCTACCTGGCCACGGCACTGGATTTGCGCGCCCTGCGACTGTTGCGCCTGCTGCGGCTCCTGCGCCTGCTCAAGCTGATTCGCTACAGCAGCGCCATCGCACGCATGGGCAAGGCCATCAGCATTGCCAGGGAGGAGTTGGTGATCTTCACCCTGGCTACCCTGACCTTCATCTACCTCGCTGCGGTGGGTATCTACTATTTCGAGCGCGCAGCTCAGCCAGAGGTCTACCGCTCGGTGTTTGATGCCCTGTGGTGGGCTGTGGCCACCTTCACCACGGTGGGCTACGGCGATATGTACCCAATTACCGTGGGTGGCCGAATATTCACCTTTTGCCTGCTGGTGCTGGGCCTCGGGCTGGTGGCGATGCCGGCCAGCATCATGGCCTCGGCCCTGTCTGCGATCCGGCGAGAGCAAGAGCGGTCGGACAGTGCGCAGGCACAAGGCGCTGAAGAGCCGCCCCGCGAGGAGGGCGCCACTTGAGCCTGCGCGAGGCACTCGCCGGCGCAGAGCTGGTGCAAAACCTGCGCAAGAGCAGCACCACGCTAACCGGTGTGCTTTGCACAGTGGGCGGTTTGGTGGCAGACGTCCTGCAGCCCATCGCGCCCTTTGCCAACTACCTGCTGTATGGGTCTGTGGCGGTGTTGGCGTTAGCGGGCGTGATTTATTTGCGGGGCCGCAAAGAGGCGCTCACGGGTGTGGCGATGGCGGGCATCGCCACCGCAGTGTTCGGGCTTTTGTCGCTGCTGCAGAGCGGGGAACAGGCGCAGGAGAGCGGGGTAATTGCGGCAACCATTCCTGCGGTCGAGGGCCTGCAACAGAACCTTGGCATCATCGAGGCCAAGATAGACGACATCAAGTCAGATACGGAAGCGATCAGGGCCAGTAACGAGCGTCTGGAAGATACCACGCAGGCTGTGCTTGAGTCGCTTGATGCACTGCGGGGGAGTTTCGGCCGGGGCGGCATTATTGCGAACCCGTCCTCGCCGGAGCAGCACTACCACAACGCGCGTATTCACGAACTCGGCGGTGACTATTCCGCAGCGCGTCGCTCTTATCTCGAGTACTTCAAGGCAGATCTACCGCTCCTCGATCCACATTTACGTTTCATTGACTTTCTTAAAATCCAGGAGGGCAGCGCGGGGGCGCGGGAAACCTACAACACGCTGACATCCGGCAGCACCAGCCCCATGCCTGGCTACGCCCGATTGCTGCTGCTCGGGCCCAACAAGCGCAAGGCTGCCCTGCAGAGCTACCAGGATGATCACCCGGAATTTGCGCCGGTTTTTTATCACCTGAGCCTTGAGTTCTCGGAGCGACGGCTCGGCAGTCAGACCCTGGGGCAAAAGCGGCGGGAACTGGCGCAGCTTATGTGGTTCGGTGCGGCGGATAAAAAGGGCGGGCTGTTGAAATTCATGCTGGATCAGGAACTGGTTGGTGAGTGGCGCGAGGATGCGGCTAACAGGCTGGCGGCGCTACAGAGCCCGGCAACGCGCAAGCAACTCAAGAATCCTGTGGCGCTGAGCTGGATGGCCAATAACGCGGGCTGGAACGGTAACGTTCAGATTGGCGAGCCAGCGCTGGAGATCAGGTGGAACATTAAAGGGCAGGGCAAGCCCGTCAGCACGGGTGCCAGTGGCTACGTAGATCCCAACAGCGGCGAGCCGGCCCCGCGAGCCTATTTCAGCCTTCCGAGCAGCCAGAAGGCGACCACTGTCATGGTGCGATACACCGATCTGGCAGGCGAAGAGCAGGGCCCCTTTGAGTTCGAGTTCAAGCCGGCCAAAGAGACCGTCGACGGCAACCGGCGAACGCTCGAAGCCACTGAGACCTCCTGGATTGCCTTCCGTGACATGGGCAGCGACCGGCTGCTGTATTTCACGCACTTGATGACCTACCGGGGTGCTATTGATGAGATTCGCTACGGCCTCAATCGCGCAAAACCCAATCGCAGCTTCGATTTCCCGGCCTGGAACCAGTCCGGCCTGGCCGCGATCAACGCCAGGACACCGCTGTATATCAAGGTGCCCCGGAGCACTGATTATGCGACCGTGCAGTTAACCTATAAAAATGGCGACAAATCTCGCATTGTGCGTGTGGATCGCTAGGGGTTAAGCAAGGTAGCGCATATCAATTTGGAACCGGATAGCGTATACTGCGCCGCACTTGGTTGATTCCTTATTTGTGTTCCGCAAGCGTATGCCGCAACAGGCAGCCCGCATCCGACGTTCGTGTTTGCAGTCGTCCATAACGGTTTACGGTCGTCCATAAATAGTTCTCCCCTCAAGTAGCGCCCCCGTGGGCATCCATGGCAGCCCCGTGTTGCCTCCCATCCCCCGACATAGGAGTTGGCGATGACAAAAGCCACCACACGCAAGAGCTCACCCAAGAAACAGCCGGCCGCGAACGAGACCTCCGAGTCCATCGCCGAGCAAACCCGCCTGTTTCTCAAGTCCGGCAAGAAGATCGATGTGATCAAGTCCGGTATCAGCGGTCAGCCCACTCTGGGTGCCCGCAAAGCCGCCAACTTGCGCAGCGGTAGCTAAGCACACTGCTTGCGGCTGGCGGCCTCTGGCCGCGAGCCAAACCTCCAATATCTGTACCACAGCCCGGCGCCTTCCTCGGATTGACATATACTTCGGGTATGGCTGCCGCGCTGTACAGGTCCATCGCAACGATCCTCGCCATCGCCTGGCTGGCGATCTGGCCCAGCCTTGGCCGGGCCGATGCCTGGTTGGTGAATGTTGAGGGCCCGATCGGGCCCGCCACTGCAGACCACATGATTCGCGCCCTCGATGCAGCCGTCGAGGCCGATGCCGAGCTGGTGGTGCTGCGCATCGACACCCCCGGCGGGCTCGATAGCGCCATGCGCGACATGATCAAGGCGATCTTGGCCGAGCCCATTCCGGTTCTCAGCTACGTCGCGCCCAGCGGCGCCAGGGCCGCCAGCGCTGGCACTTACCTCCTTTACGCTACACACGTCGCCGGCATGGCACCGGGTACTAACCTCGGCGCGGCCACGCCCGTGCAGATTGGTGGGGGGCCCATGCCGGGTGGCGGGCAGGCGCAGCCCTCGGCGATGGAAAAGAAAGTGGTGAATGATGCAGTCGCCTACATCCAGAGCCTCGCGCAGCTGCGCGGCCGCAACGCGCAGTGGGCCGAACAGGCGGTGCGTGAGGGCGTGAGCCTGTCGGCCGAAGATGCGCTGCAGGCCGGCGTCATCGAGATCGTTGCTGAATCCGTGCAGGATTTCCTGCTTGCAGCCGACGGCCGTCAGGTTGAGCTGGGCGGTGAGCAAGTCGTGATCCGCAGCGCTGATCTTGCCGTCTATGAACACCCGGTGGACTGGCGCAGTGAATTCCTGGCCGTCATTACCAATCCCAACGTCGCCTACATCCTGATGCTCGTGGGCATTTATGGCCTGATCATCGAATTCTATAACCCCGGCTTTGGCCTGCCGGGGGTACTGGGCGCGGTCAGCCTGGTGCTGGCGTTGTATGCCTTCCAGGCCCTGCCGGTCAGCTATGCCGGGCTGGCGCTGATTATTCTGGGAATCGGGCTGATGACCGGCGAAGCTTTCGCCCCGAGTTTTGGCGTATTGGGCATCGGCGGGGTTGCGGCCTTCGTGATTGGCTCAGTGATGTTGATGGACACCAATCTGCCTGCCTACCAGGTCGCACTGCCCATGATCGCCGCCTTTGCCCTGGTCAGCGTTGGCTTGCTCAGCATGGCGCTGGGCCTGGTTTTGAAGGCAAGGCGTGGAGCAGTAGTCAGCGGTGCTGAGCACCTGATTGGCCAGTTGGCCACCGTCGAGCGCCTATCCGGCGAAGGAGCCATGGTCCGCATCGATGGTGAGCTCTGGCAGGCGCGTAGCGAAAGCGAGCTTGCCCTGGAAGACGAAGTGACGGTGGATGCCCTCGATGAACTGGTGCTCACAGTGAGCAAGAAGGATAAGGAGACAAGATAATGGACCTTGGCGTTTTCGGCGGTGTGATCCTTTTTATTGTGGTGGCGCTCCTGGCCACCGTATTCAAGGTGCTGCGTGAGTATGAGCGCGGCGTGATCTTCATGCTGGGGCGGTTCTACAAGGTCAAGGGCCCCGGGCTGATTATCGTCATTCCCATCCTGCAGCAAATGGTCAGGGTGGATCTGCGCACTATCGTCATGGATGTGCCCACGCAGGATGTGATTTCCCGCGACAACGTCTCTGTGCAGGTGAATGCGGTGATCTATTTCAGGGTGCTCGACCCGGAGCGCGCCATTATTCAGGTGGAGAACTTCCTGGAGGCCACCAGCCAGCTATCGCAGACCACGCTGCGCTCGGTGCTGGGCCAGCACGAGCTCGATGAAATGCTGGCCGAGCGAGAACAGCTGAATACCGATATTCAGGACATCCTCGACAAGCAAACCGCTGCCTGGGGCATTAAGGTCGCCAATGTCGAGATCAAGCATGTCGATCTTAACGAATCGATGGTGCGTGCGATCGCCAAACAGGCAGAAGCCGAGCGTGAGCGTCGCGCCAAGGTGATTCACGCTAACGGCGAGGCGGAGGCTGCTGAGAAGCTGGCCGAAGCGGCCAATGTACTGGCAGACCAGGAGCAAGCTATCCAGCTACGTTACCTGCAAACCCTTGTGGAAATTGCCGGTGACAAGAGCAACACCATCGTCTTCCCCTTGCCCATGGACCTCATGGAGAAGCTGCGCGGCAACGAGCCTGACGCCAAAGCGGCGACGGAGTAGAACCGGGGAGCGCCGGCCGGCGTAACACTCAGTATGAAACCGGTAAGCTATATCGCACGGCCCACGCAGCGGATGCCGCTGCGGCCGATACCCGCGTCGGAATTGTCGAACGAAGGGCCTGGTAACGAGGGGCCCGGTGACGCCACCCTCTATCGCCTTGGGCATTCATCGGTACTCATTCGTCTGGACGGCCACTATCTGCTCACGGATCCGGTGTTCAGCAAGCGTGCCTCACCGGTGCAGTGGGCCGGGCCCAGCCGCTTTCATCCGGTGCCTTTCGAGCTGGACGACCTGCCGCCCTTATCGGCCGTTGTTATCAGCCACGATCACTACGACCACCTCGACAAGCAGTCCATCCTGGACCTGGCCAGCAAAACAGATTACTTCCTGATGCCGCTGGGCGTTGGCGACCATCTCAGGCGTTGGGGCATCGACGATGAGCAAATCATGGAGCTGGACTGGTGGGATGAAGTCGAGCTGGACAGCCTGGTACTGGCAGCAACGCCGGCACAGCATTTCTCGGGCCGGGGCCTGACTGATCGCAACCGCAGCCTGTGGGCGAGCTGGGTGATATTGGGCACCCAGGGGCGGTTGTTTTTCAGCGGCGACACGGGCTACTTTGACGGCTTCAAGGAAATCGGCGAGCACTACGGCCCCTTTGATATCACGATGATTGAAACCGGCGCCTACAATCCCCTTTGGACCCACGTTCACATGCTGCCCGAGCAGGGCGCACAGGCGCACATTGATCTGGGCGGCCGCGCCATGCTGCCCATACACAACAGCACCTTCAACCTATCGAACCATGACTGGTTCGATCCCCTGGAGCAGGCTACGGCCCTGGCGGAGCAGCGCAATATTCAACTTGTCACACCCGTGATCGGTGAGGCCGTGTCAATTACAGCACCACAGCCCACAGCGGCCTGGTGGCGGCCCTTGATGCCTGATAGAGCCGGGTCCGCCCGTGCAGATCTTACGGCAGGGCCTGAATTTCCCTAGCGGCCTTGAGCCCGGTTCGCAGCGCCCCTTCAGTCGTGGACGGGTAGTCAGCGCTGGTGGCCTCACCGGCGAAGAACAGCCTGTCGCTGACGGGCGCGCGCAGACGCTCCCGGTCGCGCAACTGGGCACCGGCTTTCATGTAGGAGTAGGCGCCAAGGGCATAGGGGTCTGACCGCCAGCGCGATTGCACCACCTTGGTAGGCGCGGGGATGTCGGGCCCATAGATCGCGCGCAACACGCTCATGGCTTCCTCGACAATGGCCTCGTCTGAACGTTTCTCCACCTTGACGCCGTAGTTTCCGGCGTTGAAGCCCAGCAGCACGTTCCCCTCGCCTATCTCCTTGAAGTAGTAGAACTCGGTAAAGCGCCCGTTCCGAGCACCGACGTAATTGATGACTTCCTGCGACGTGTCCCAGAAGGGCTCCGGGAAGACCAGCCAGGTTTTGTTAAGCGTGCCGCTGCCCAGGCGGCGTATGGCCTTGCGTTTGGACTTCGGCAGGCGAGGTTCGAAATCGACCGACCGTGCCCGCAGCACGCCGATCGGCAAGGTCACAACAGCGCGGTCGGCGGCGAAGTCACCGGCCGAGGTTTGTACCTGGACCCCGTTGTCGCCGTAGTTGACTGCGTTAACGACGGTGTTCAGGCGAACATCGAGGCCCCGGGCGAGGAAATCCGTGACCTGCGCATAGCCCCCGGGGAACACATAATCGCCGCCCCGCACGGCCTCGCCTTCCCAGAGCTGTTGAATGGAGATTTTATCGACAGGCCCTGCGTATTCGTGCTCGATAAAGGTGTTGAGCAGAAAGTTCAGCTGCCGCGGGCTATAGCGTAGCCCCTCTAATTCGCCTTCAGCCTCCCGCCTGCTCACGACTTCGGCAACAGATTCCGTTGACTTCGCCCGTGCCCCTGCCCTTGCTTCGCGGGCGAGCAGGGTATCCAATCGCTCAAAGAGTGCCTCCGGAAATGCATCCGGTGAACCCTTAGCGCTGTAGACCTCGCCGTTGTCATAGTCTGTTGGGCCGCTGAGTGCGAAGCCCTGATTTTGAGCCAGCTGGTAGACCGGGTCCTTGGTGATGCCGTGTATCCAGCTGGCCCCCATATCCAGAGGTATGCCCAGGCTGGTATCCGTCTGTATGCGGCCGCCGACGCGGTCGCGTGCCTCCAGCACGGTCACGTCATAGCCTGCGTTATGCAGGGCGCGAGCGGCAGATAAGCCGGCGATGCCAGCCCCGATAACCACGACGCGCTCCTCCGACTGGCTTGAGCAGGCGGAGAGTGCGAGTAGGGGTAACAACAGTTTCACAGCAATGAACCGGCGTAGCGTCATGGGCGAGGAGAGTCGTTGCACACCCTGCCATTGTAGTCCAGGCGCGTCGGTGGCACAGCTGCTATCAAGTCTGTCATCATGTGCGGCCGAATCTGGTTGCAATCATGCCCTTTGCGTTTTTTGAAAAGCTCGTCGATCCCTTTCCACCCGTGGTAGAGGGGCGCTCGCCCGCATCGGTCTACCGCTTCTGTCGTCACTACTCTCGCGGCCTCGAACCCTTTCTGCTGGCCATGGCCCTGCTCAGCACCGGCATCGCCGTGGTGGAAGTGGCGCTGTTTGATGTCATGGGCCAGGTGGTTGACGTGCTGGCGGCGAACACGCCGGCGACCCTGGTCGAAGGCGAGAGTGTCGAGGTGCTGTGGTGGGCATTGATCCTGCTCGCGGCCTACCCCTTGTTTGTCGGCCTGCAATCCCTGCTGTTGCACCAGACGCTCATGGGCAACTTCCCGATGATTGTGCGCTGGCTGGCGCACCGCTATCTGCTGAGGCAAAGCCTGTCATTTTTCCACGACGAGTTTGCCGGAAGGATCGCAACCCGGGTCATGCAAACGGCGCTCGCCGTGCGTACCACGGTGATCAAGCTGCTGGACATCATGGTGTACGTCTCGGTTTATTTCGTTTCGGTGCTGGTGCTGTTTGGCACCATCGACCTGCGCTTGATGCTGCCGCTGGCCGCCTGGCTATTGGTATACATCGTGATCCTCTGCATTTTGCTGCCGCGGCTACAAACAATCTCAGAGCAGCAGGCCGGTGCCCGCGCCATGATGACCGGGCGCATCGCCGACAGCTATACCAATATCACCACGGTAAAGCTCTTTTCCCACGCCCGGCGTGAGGCCGCCTATGCGCGCGAGGGCATGGAGGAGTTCCTCGGCACTGTGCATCCGCAGATGCGGCTGGTTACGTGGATGGAAACCTCGGTGGCCGTGAACAACACCGTGATGCTGCTGGCGGTTGGGGCTACGTCGGTCTTTCTGTGGTACGGCGATGCGATATCGCCGGGGGCGATTGCGGCGGCGATAGGGCTTTGTCTGCGGCTTAACGGCATCAGCGAGTGGATCATGTGGGAGGTCTCTGATCTGTTCGAGAACATTGGCACGGTCAGCGACGGTATCACCACGCTGGCAAGGCCTGTGGAGGTTGAGGATGCAGCCGATGCAGCGGAATTGAAACTTGCCGGGGCGGGGCAGGGCGGTATTGAGTTCAGTGCCGTGCGGTTCAATTACGGCGGCAGTGTCAAAGTGTTCAAAGGCCTCGATCTCAAGATAGCACCGGGCGAAAAGGTTGGCCTTATCGGCCGCTCGGGTGCCGGCAAATCGACCCTGGTCAATTTGCTGCTGCGTTTTTACGACGTAGACGGCGGCAGTATTCGCGTCGATGGTCAGGATATTCGTGCGCTGACGCAGGCCAGCCTGCGCGCCAACATCAGCATGGTCACTCAGGACACCTCGCTGCTACACCGCTCCGTGCGTGAGAACATCCTGTATGGCCGCGAAGAAGCCTCGGAGGAAGAGCTGCTTGCTGCCATCCACCGCGCACGGGCCTGGGATTTTATCCAGAATCTTGAGGATCAGTCTGGTGCCCGCGGTCTCGATGCGCGCGTGGGCGAGCGTGGTGTTAAGCTCAGCGGTGGGCAAAGGCAGCGCATTGCTATCGCCCGGGTTATGCTCAAGGATGCGCCAATCCTGGTGCTGGACGAAGCGACCTCTGCCCTGGATTCGGAGGTCGAGATCGCGATACAGGAGAGCCTTTACGAGCTGATGGAAGGCAAGACCGTGATTGCCATCGCCCACCGCCTGTCTACGATTGCAGCGCTCGATCGCCTGGTGGTTCTGGATGAGGGCCAGGTGGTTGAGTCTGGCAGCCATGCGGAGCTGCTCGCCAATGACGGCATTTACAAGCGGCTTTGGGATTATCAGTCCGGCGGCTTCCTGGCGCCTGACTAAGCATGAACAAGGAACACCATGGCTAACTGCCCTCACAGCACCTTTCTCCATCTGGATAACTTCACCCTGGGCACGCCGCGGGACGAAATTGAGCGCCTGCGGCGAAGCCATCGCCTGGTGTGGCAGGCCGATGACTATGAGCGGGGCGGCCACTGGCTGGTGCTGCAGCGCGACGATATCGACAGGGTGCTGAAGACGCCAGCAGACTTCACCAACAACTACGGTCCACTGCTGGAGGACTTTCCGGAAGAATTCCTGCCCGAGCAGCAGGAGAGCCTGACCTTCATGGATCCTCCCCGTCATCGAACCTATCGGGGGCTCGCCGACTACGCCTTCCGGCCGCGCCAGCTCGAGCTGCGTGCGCCTCTCATGCAGGCCATGGCGGCCGCTATCGTCGATACTATCGAGCATCGAGGCGCCTGCGATTTTATCGACGATATCGCGATGAAGCTGCCCACCGCAGTTATGTTTGGCCTGCTTGGCGTACGCGAGGAGGACTACCAGCGGGTTGTGGATCTCACCAACACGCTGACGCTGGCGAATGATCCCGACTACGCGGCCGATCGCATGGAGGGCTTCATCGCCTCTATGGAACTGATGCAGTTTGGCGAAGCGCTGGCGGATGACCACCGCGCCAACCCGCGTGACAGCATGACGATGGAAATGCTGTCTACGGAGTTCGATGGGCGGCATCTGGACAGCCGCGAATTTGGTCGCTTTTTTGTAAACCTCATCGTCGGTGGCGTTGAAACCACCCGCAATACGCTGGGCTGGCTGTTTTACCTGCTGATGAAACACCCCGAACAGTATCGGCTGCTTGAATCGGAGCTTGGGTTGATCCCCGGTGCGGTTGAGGAAGCGCTGCGGCTGAACAACACCGTTGTGTACCTGCGGCGCACGGCAACGCGTGATATGACCTTTGCCGACGAAGCCATTAAAGAGGGAGATAAGCTGGTTTGCGTGCTGGGCTCCCCAAACCGCGATCCCGCTTATTTCGAGCGCCCCGATGAATTTGACGTGACTCGCGACCCGGCTCAGGCCCGGCGCCACTACCGCACCTTCGGCGCGGGGCCGCATTTCTGCATCGGCGTGCACCAGGCGCGCATGAACCTGGAAGTGATGACGCGCGAACTGCTGACGCGGCTGACCGATTTCCAACTGCTGGAAGAGCCTGAGCACTTCCGTTCCAACTTCATGGACGGTTTCAAGCGTATGCCCGTGTCTTTCAAGCGCCGAGGTGCTGCGGCATGAAACTAGCGACTTTTCTGGTTGCGGCACTGTTCGCGGCGGGTGCCTGGGCCGATGACTCGCCCTACACCTTCAAGAAGCCGAGCCGCGACGGCATCGGGAAGGTATTCATGGGGCGGGAAATTTCCCACGTCATGGGCCATCGCGGGGCCAGTTGGTTGGAGCGTGACAGCCGTGTCGAAGAGGAGCGCACCGATTTGCTGCTTCAGGCCCTGCCGCTGGAGCCGGGCGATACGGTGGCGGATATCGGCGCGGGTACTGGTTATTTCAGCTTCCCCATGGCCCGGCGCGTGCCCGAAGGCAAAGTGCTGGCGGTGGATATCCAGCCCGAGATGCTCGAGATTATTCAGCAGCGCATGCCCGCCGCGGGGGTCAATAATGTGGAACCGGTCCTCGCCACAGCAACCTCGCCCAACCTGCCGGCAGGCGAAGTCGATGTGGTTCTGCTGGTCGATGCCTACCACGAGTTCTCTCATCCGGCGGAGGTAATGGCCGGAATTGTGAACTCACTCAGCGAGCGCGGTCGCGTGATCCTCGTGGAATATCGCGGCGAGGACTTTACTGTACCCATCAAACCGCTTCACAAGATGACGATCGCCCAGGCGGAACTGGAGATGAAAGCCGCCGGGTTGGTGCTGGAGCACGTAGATGACCGACTGCCCAGGCAGCACATCATGATTTACCGGCGTACGCCTGCAGATTGATCATTAATTGACCGCCCCTTAAGCCTTCGATAGAGTAAGAGTGCTAGGGCCAAGACCAAGACCAAGACCAAGACCAAGACCAAGACCAAGACTATCAGGGGATATCATGCAATTAGTGACTCGAATTACAGCGGGCGCAGGCCTGCTGACTGCGCTGCCCGTACTCGCGGGTGAGCAAGCTCTACGACCTTTCAACGATGCTACTGGCGTGCCCATTGATGCGCCTTGGGTGCTCGCGGCGATGGCCGTCTCCCTTGCTGTGGTTGGCGTCCGTCTGGCGAAGAACCGCCGCAAGTAAGCGTCCCTGTCTGGGCGGCCAATGTCCCAGACCCGCCATCGACTGAAGCGCCATGACAAGCGGCGCATCCCGGCCTAAGGTGGAGAGAAACCTTTCGCCAGGATCGCCCCCATGCGCCTCGCTGATCTATGTCCGGCCGTACTCATTCTCGGCCTCGCTTGTCCTGCTTATACGCTCGCCGAATCGGATACCGTCGCTACCCTGGAGCAACGGGTAGCGGAACTCGAAGCTGAACTGACTGAAGCCCGCCAGGAATTGGCCAGGGCGCGGGCGGGAAGCCAGGCCGCGCGGCCCTCTGGTATTCGGCTGGGCCCGCTGCGTATCGGCGGCGCCATGCGTGTCAACTACGTCTATGGCAGCTATGAGGGCACTGATGGCGGCCCCAGTCGCGGTGGTGACGGCGGCAACGTGGAGCTGGATACCTTCCGCCTCGAGGCTGCACTGGATGCCGGGCCGTGGATCGGTCGCCTGCAGTATCGCTGGTACCCGGCAGATGCGGGCAAAAGCTACAGCTTTCTGCATACGGCGTGGCTTGGCTATCGCTGGGACGAAAACGCCCAGGTAGAGGTCGGCATGACGCGGGTGCCCTTCGGGCCGGGACCCTTTGGTCTCTCCCATAGCTGGTTCTTTGACCAGCACTATTATGTCGGACTGGCGGATGACTCCGACCTGGGTGTGAAGTACAGCCATCGCGGCGATGACTGGGACTGGGACCTTGCCTACTTCTGGCGCTCAGAGCCGAACTTTTCCGGTCGCAGCGAAGACAGTACGCGCTACGGCAACGATCCGGTGCGCTGGCGCGAGACCATATCAGAGGAGGGCGATGTTAGCTTTGATGTGCGCCGCAGCGGCTATCGCGAGGCGAATCAGGCGAATCTGCGTGCTATTCGCAAGCTGCGCAGCGACAGCTGGGAGAGTGATATCGGGGTCTCGCTGCAGTGGGGCCAGCTGGATGGCAGCCGTGTTGATGATGGTGAGCACTGGGCCGCGTCACTGCACGCGATTAACCGTCGGGGTCCTTGGGCACTGGCGCTGCAGCTCACGCGCTACGGCTTCGACATCGACGCCGACAACCCGTGGAACAGCGACGAACTCATACCTCTGGGCGCCTATGATTTTGCCTGGCCCGTTGCCACCGAGGCCTGGCTGCCAGCGCTATCTCTCAGCTACCTTATCGAGACCGGCGATATCCCCTGGCTGGATTCCGTGCGACCCTACGCTGAGTACAGCACCATCCTGAAGGAGGCCCGTGGTCAATTTGACAGCGACCTGGCCGTACTGGGTGCAGCCTGGACCGCCGGTGCCTGGTACGTCTATACGGATATGGCGTGGGCGCGGGGCAACTTCTTCGTTGGTAACGAGGGCGACGACTATTCGCGCGTCGATGGCGTGGGAGACTTTGGGGTCGCCGGCAATCGAGATCGCCACTATCGCCTGAACCTTAACTTCGGCTATTACTTTTAGGGGCGTCTCTGCGCGCTGCCTGGAGCTGGACTGGGCGGTAGCTTTTATTGCGTCTAGGGATGCGCTCGCTGTAGCCAGGTGTCCAGGGGGATTGGCGGCCGCAGATCTGCCGGATGTGGCGGTGCGATACCCTCGCGCTTTACGGTCTCAGGGTATTTTTTCTCGCCCAGTACCTGCTGGCTCCAATTAACCACTTCACCGTTCGCTGTCTCTACCCGTGCGGTGCCGCGACGATCCGTTTGCATATCCAGGCGGTTGCCGCGGCTATCGCGATAGACGCTGTTGCCGACGCTGTTTGTGTTGCCGTGTATGACGCCGCTGGAGGTGCTGCAAATGGTGGTGCCGGTCGTTCCCGTGAAACACGTGTTTTGCGCTAGCGTGTTCAGCGAAAAAATGAGTGCCATGCAGCACAGGCATAGAGTGGCTGACCGATCCATAGTCATACCTTAGCATTGCTCTATTTCGCTGTCTGTTATGCCACTGGACATGCATTACACTGGTCGGGCCAACACCTGGACAGAAGGAAAACCGTAGGTGATTCGTTACCTGGCAACGCGCATGATCTCCGCTTGCCTCGCGCTATTTCCGATAGGCGCTAGTGGCCTATCTCTGGCGCTTGATGGCGCGGAATTGCCGTCCGGGCACTTCAGCCTGTTTGCGGCTCCCGGTGAGACGATTGCGCTCACCTTGCCTGCAGATATTGAACAGACCCGCCTCCTACTTGATGGCCGCGACGCGGGGCGGCGCGATGCCGCGCAATGGCAGGTGGTCGCGCCGGTGGAGCCCGGCATTTATGCGCTCGTGATTGATCATCTGTCCAGCAGCGAGCGCCGGGAGCTGAGTCTCTACGTTGGCCGGCCCGCCAGCGACATCCGCGACGGACAAGTAGGTGACTATGTCATTGGCCCGGAACCGGCGGCGCATCCGCACCCGGATTATGCGCACTTCTACAGTGCGCCCGAGGCGTTTTTTGAAGTGTCTGAGGAGGGTGCCGATTTAGCGATTAGCGAGCACTTCACGCTGGGCCAATTTTTGTGCAAGCAAGCCTCTGGCTATCCCAAGTATCTCGTTCTGGACAGTGCACTGCTCATACTCCTGGAAGGCATCGTCGAAGAGTTGCAGCGTTTGGGTTACCCCGTACGCTCGCTTGGCATGATTAGCGCTTACCGCACGCCGTACTACAACCGTCGGATTGGCAACATACCTAACTCGCGGCATGTCTATGGTGATGCCTTTGATTTTTACGTGGACGTTGATGGTGACGGGCGAATGGACGACATCAACGGTGATGGTTTAAGCAATGCCGGCGACGTGGACCATTTGTACCGTATCGTCACGGAGCTGAAGGCCCGGCCACGGTACTCAACACTCGTTGGCGGTGTCGGTCGCTACTACCCCAACAGGCATCATGGCGGCTACATACATGTTGATACCCGAGGTTTTCGCGCGCGCTGGTAATCGCGATAAGCCAGCTGGGAATTTTTGTGATTTGTGCTAAACCTGTATGGGCAAGATACAGATTAAGCCCCCGAGTTGGCTGCCCAATAACTAACAAGCATAAGAGGTGTACGGTGAACTCAACCAGACTATCTTCATTCCTGCTTTTTGCGCTGCTGGCCCTTTTCCTCGCGCCCGTCTCTCTGGCACAGGTGGACTACCAGGCGCTGGTAGACGAAGCCCACGCGAAGTTCAAGGACAATGACGAGGGCGCCAACGCCAATTACATCCCAGTGCTCGACGAGGTGGATTCCAGCCTGTTTGGCGTGGTAATCATCACCCGCGATGGCGCGACCTATGCCGCGGGGGATGTAGACCACAAATTCTCTATTCAGTCAGTGGCCAAGCCTTTCACCGCAGCCCTGGTGATGGAAGAACAGGGCGTCGATGCAATTCACGACAAGATTGGCGTAGAGCCAACGGGCATGCCTTTCAACTCGATTATCGCGATAGAAATGAATGAGCAGCGCTCACGGAACCCGCTGGTTAACGCGGGCGCGATCGCCGCGGTCAGCATGCTCGAGGCGAAAGACGCCGATGAACGGTGGCAGATTATCCTGGATGGCTACAGCGCCTTTGCCGGTGAGGAGCTGAAGCTGCTGGACGACGTGTACGTCTCTGAGGCGGAAACGAACTTCCGTAACCGTGCTATCGCCCACCTGCTGTATAACTACGGGCGCTTGTACAGCGAGCCACTGGAGGCAACAGACGTCTATACCAAGCAGGGCTCTGTGGGTGTGAGCGCGAAGCAGTTGGCAATGATGGGCGCGACCCTCGCGAACTGGGGCGTCAATCCGAAGACCGGCGACAAGGTCATGAGTAAAGAAAATGTTGATGAGCTGTTGGCTGTCATGCTGATGGCAGGCTTTTACGACGAGGTTGGCATCTGGGCCTACCAGGCCGGCCTCCCGGCAAAGACCGGGGTGGGCGGTGGCATTGTTGCCGTGGTGCCGGGCGAAATGGCCATCGTGGGCTTTTCGCCTCGCCTGAATGTCGCCGGCAACAGCGTGCGCTCTCTGCTTGCGATTCAACATATCTCCGATGAATTGGGCCTGAGCCTGTTCAAGATCAACAAGGAGTGAGCTTGAGGGCTGAACTACGCAGGCAGTGGCTATTGCCCGTTGCGGTAGCCCTGGCCTCCACCTCGCTTAACCTGCATGCCGCCAGTGATGCCGACCGCATCCGCATGCTCGAAGAGCAACTGCAGCGTCAGAAGGCCGCCATGGAGCAGCAGCAGAAAATGCTGGAGGCCATGGAATCGGAGCTGCAGCGGCTGAAGACCGGGCAGCCGCTGGAAGAAAGGGTTATCAGCGCCGACGAAAGCGCCGTCGCCGCGGCTCAAAAAGAGGCCCACCAGGCGCCCTCTGTCGAAGAGCCCCCCGAGCCTGTCACGCTCCCCAATCTCGAGGTCTATGGCTTCGTCATGGCTGATGCCATTTACGATTTCAAACGGGTAGATCCCGATTGGAATGACACCCTTCGGGTAACGACTATCCCAACCCAGGATGGCTTCTATGGCCGGGATGGCGAATTCGTGTTCAGCGTGCGTCAGTCTCGCCTGGGCGTTAAAAGTGATATCGAAACCGATGTCGGCACCTTCAGCGCTCTGCTGGAAGCGGAGCTGTTTGGTGTAGGCGGTGACGCGGGCCAGACCACGCCGCGCCTGCGCCATGCCTGGGTCACCTGGAACGACTTAGGTATGGGCCAGTACTGGTCCAACTTTATGGATGCCGATGTATTCCCCAATACGATCGACTACTGGGGCCCCACCGGCATGGTCTTCTATCGCAATCAGCAGATCCGCTATTCCTGGCAGATTGGCGAAGACGAGTTCGCGATATCGCTGGAGGACCCGGACACCTCGCTGACCGTTGGCCGCTTTCGCGACGACTGCATTGATATTAACTGCGGCAGCACTGTTGACGACGTGTTCCAGAAATACAATGACATACCCGATCTCACCATGCGTTGGCGCAACAACACGGAATGGGGCCACTATCAGGTCGCCGGCATTGCGCGAAAGCTGGGCTTTGAGCGACTCGATACTGGGCAGAAGGACTCCGAATTTGGCTGGGGTATTAACACCAGTACCGTCATCAACACCTGGGGCCAGGACAAGCTGAAGCTGCAGCTGGTCTACGGCGAGGGTATCGGCAACTACCTGAACGACGGTGGTCTGGATATCGCACCCCGCAAGGCGACTGCAACCAATAACGAAGCAGTAGCGGTGCCGCTACTGGGCATCGTTGCCTACTATGATCACTACTGGAACGAGAAATGGTCCTCGTCCTTTGGCTGGAGCACGGTGCGACTGGATACGACCCGTGGACAGGGTGAGGACGAGTTCGAAGACGGCTCCATCGCTCAGGTGAACCTGCTGCATTATCCGCGCAAGGGCGTGCTGATGGGCGGCGAACTGGCCTGGGGAGAGCGCAACGATATCAGCGGCGCAGACGGTTACGACGTGCGCGTGCAGTTCTCGCTAAAGGTGAACTTCCCGCTGGAGGATTGAGGATTATCGCTCCCGCACAAGCGGCGGGAGCGACTCGAAGCCTACTCGTCGAGGAAGCTGCGCAGATAGTCCGAGCGGCTCGGGTGACGTAGCTTGCGCAGGGCCTTGGCTTCTATTTGCCGAATCCGCTCACGCGTGACGTCAAACTGCTTGCCGACTTCTTCCAGGGTGTGGTCGGTATTCATGTCGATACCAAAGCGCATACGCAGCACCTTCGCCTCACGAGCGGTCAGGCCGGCCAGTACTTCCTTGGTGGCTTCCTGCAGACCCTGCCCGGTAGCTGCATCCACGGGTGAGTGGATGGTGTGGTCTTCGATGAAGTCGCCCAGGTGTGAATCTTCGTCGTCGCCGATGGGCGTCTCCATGGAAATGGGCTCTTTGGCGATCTTCAGCACCTTGCGTACCTTGTCTTCCGGCATATCCATGCGCTCGCCCAGTTCTTCCGGCGTGGGCTCGCGGCCCATCTCCTGAAGCATCTGGCGGGAGATACGATTGAGCTTGTTGATCGTCTCGATCATGTGCACCGGGATACGGATGGTACGCGCCTGGTCGGCGATGGAGCGGGTGATCGCCTGGCGAATCCACCAGGTGGCATAGGTTGAGA
>JBCDJG010000062.1:0-26695 GCA_038748065.1 Pseudomonadota bacterium | reverse complement strand
CGCGAGCGACCATGATGCCGAAGGCGGCGTCGAGAATGCCGTCAAGAGTGGCCTCGTCGTCGATCACCTCGGCGCGCTCGATCTTCGCAATAATGCCTGGCTCAAGCTGGTGCTGTGCCAGGAGCTCTCGGGTTTGTTCAATGTCTTCGGCGCTGCGCACAAAGGAGACGGCGACGAAGTCCGGTCGGACCTCGGCCAAGCTGTCGATGTCGGCTATATCTTTGGCAGTAAGCGCTGGCGCCGCCAGGCCACCGCCAAGGCGATTGATGCCCTTACGAGAGGACAGTTTTCCGCCAATCAGGACGGTACAGTCCACGGCTGGCCCGTCTACGTCATCGACCCGCAGGCGTATACGGCCGTCATCAAGCAATAGTGTATCGCCGCGGTCAACGTTATCAGCTAGCTCTTTGTAGTCCAGACCAACGCCCTGGCGATCGCCCGCACCCTCGGGAATACTCACGTCCAGCCGGAAGCGCTCGCCATCGACCAGGTCGACGGCGTCATCGCGGAAGGTGCTGATCCTGATCTTGGGCCCCTGGAGATCTGCCAGGATACCGACATAGCGCCCGGCGATGCTGGCCTGCTTGCGGATACGGCGGGCAACGGTGGCGTGCTGACGGGCACTGCCGTGGCTGAAATTGAGGCGAAAGACATTCACACCTGCGCTGATGAGGCGCGCAATCATATCGTCGGACTCAGACGCGGGTCCGACGGTAGCAACGATTTTGGTTCTGCGTGGCGCGGTCCGTATCAAGAGCTTGGCCCCGGAAGTAACGGCAAGGCTATTCTACCGTTTTTTCAGAGCGATCGAGATATGCGCGAGCAAGATCGGGGAAGTCGGTGAAGATGCCATCAACGGCGAAGTCATCAAGAAATACTGACAGCAGCTGCTCGAAGCTCTCAAGGTCAGGGGGCAGTTGCTCGGTACGGAAGGTATAGGGATGGACCAGTAAGCCGTGCTGTCGGGCCAGAGCCAGTAAAGGCGCCGCATCCTGATCTGCACCACGGTAGAGCTGGCCGATCCACGGGCCGATGCCGCTGGCGTAGGTGGCCACTCGTGCCATGCCCTCGGCTGTTTGCATCGCGTCGTAGTCCACCGCGCCATCTTCACGCCAGCTGTTTTCGCCGATCAGCTGTATCAGTGGGTAGGGCACCTGGTACTCCTGTTTCAGGCGCAGCAGGGTGCGATCGTCGAAGCACTGCAGGAAAACCAGTTCAGGCGTACGCTCAAGGCCTGCATCGCGTAGCACCGCGAGTACGGCAGGTACGGGATCCAGACCCTGCTCAATGTGCCACTGCGGCGCTTTGAGCTCGGGATAGATACCCGCAGTGCGGCCGGTACTGGTGTTCAGGCCCTGCACCAGAGCGATTTCCTCTGCCAGGGTAGGTACCTCGAACAGGCGCGGGCCCGCAGGATACCGGCCGGAGAATACCGGCTTGCCGTCCTTGCCTACGCGCTCATTGGCGCGCAGCTGCTTTATCTCTGCGAGGCTGAAGTCAATGGCGTAATAGTGACCGTCTTTGCGGGCGCGGCCCGGGAATACCAGTGCGACATCAGTTGTGGTCTCCAGATGCACATCATGCAATACGATGGGTACGCCGTCGCGCGTCAGTACCACGTCTTGTTCGAGGAAGTCAGCGCCCTGCGCATGGGCCATGGCCTTGGCCGCCAGGGTATGCTCGGGCAGGTAGCCGCTGGCACCACGGTGGGCGATGACGACCTGATTTTGGGCCTGCATCAGCGGTGCAGCCAGTGCAAGCAGCAGGAGCAGCCAGCGGTGTTTGCGCATTGTCTGCTCCTGTCGCTCAGGATGGCGTCCGGATCAGGGAAGGGCGACGACCCAGCTCTTGTCTTCCAGCCACTTCTTGCGCATTTTGTTGACAACGCCAAGCTTCTCGTAAGCGTCGAGGTAGTTCTCGATCAGATTGACAAACTGCGCATCGTCCTTGCTGACGGCGATGCCCAGTGGCTCTACTGTGAGGGGTTCGCTCAGCATGGTCAGGCCGGCGTTCGGGTAGCGCAGGATTGCCAGCGCACAGGCGGGCATATCTGCGACCATGCCGTCGGCCTTATCGTTCATGACCATAGCCACGCCGTCATCATAGTCCTCGACTTCCACCAGCTGCGCCTCGGGTGCGACCTCGCGAATGAAAGCGGCGCTGGTCGAGTTGCGCAGAGCGGCGAGCTTCAGCGTCGGGCGATTGACTTCTTCGGTGCTGGAGATGGTGGCGACGGTATCCTTTTTTGTCAGGATAGACTTGCCAGACATCATGTAAGGGCCCACGAAAGAGGCCATTTCGGTGCGCTCTGGCGTGATAGACATGCCGGAGATCACCATGTCGACTTTGTCATCTTCCAGTGCGGTCATGAGGTCGCCAAAGGGCAGGGGGACCACCTCCAGTCTCACCTTCATTGCCGCTGCCATGGCCTTGGCCATGTCTACGTCCATGCCCATGGGCTTGCCGTCGCGGCTGGTAAAATTGAGGGGCGGCTGGGTCATGGAGATACCGACTTTGAGCACGTCAAAGTCGATAATGCGCTGCAGGGCATCGCCGGCCTGGGCGAGGCCTGACAGGCCCATAGTGAGGGCCATGAAGCAGGGCAGTAGAAAACGTTTTACAAGGTTGGGCATATGAAGCAGCCTCCGGGCTGTGAAGATAGTGTTGCTTGGTTGTTATGAGCGCTAGCTAGTGTAGAACCGATTGCTGAATAAGCCAAAGTGTTTATGGAGAGCGTGAGGCGTGATAGAGAGTTTTGACAGGATCGTCCTGGCGGTGGACGAAGTCGGTGCCGCAGCTGCGGCCTATGCCGCTTTGCTCGGCGTCCCGGCGACGCTGCGGCATAGCGAGGCAGGCCCTGAGCTTAGGGATGAGAAAAGGGATGAGAAAACGGAGGGCGAGGCCTGGTTCGTACTCGATAACACCACGATGGTACTGCGCAGTGAGCCGGCACAGGCGGGCCGCATAGTGGAGCTTGTTTTTGCCGACGAATCCGCCGGGAACATGCCGGTACCATTGGACAATAGCCGTGAGCTCAATCTGGCGGCCTGTTCGCCGAGCGCCACCGCGGCGCTGCGTCTGGCGCAAGGGCCGCAGGCGCGCGTGGACCATCTGGTGCTGCGTACCGCCGACGCAGATGACTGCGTGCGCCTGTTTGCAGAGGCCCTGGGTCTTCGGCTGGCGCTGGATAAAACCGTGGAGAAGTGGGGCGGGCGTATGCTTTTCTTTCGACTGGGCAAGCTGACTCTGGAAGTGATCGAGACCCAGGAAAAGAAGCCGTCGAGGGATTATTTCTGGGGCATTGCCTACCAGTGCGATGATCTTGGACGCGAGGCTGAACGCTTGCGGCTGGCGGGCGTCCAGCTGTCGGCGGTGCGGGACGGTCGCAAGCCCGGCACACGTGTGGCGACGGTGAAGAGCCATGACCTGGGTGTACCAACGCTGTTATTGCAGCCGGCGAGTTGAGAGCTGGCAAAGCCGGCTGCTGCCGGGGCTTGCCACGCATCGACTTTGGTTTATGCTCGTGGCCTGCAAATTGATAAAGGCCTTGCACATGCTAAGACTTCTTTGCGCACTGACATTGGCGCTATCCCTTGCTGCCTGTACCGGCGGTGGCTTCAGCCTGCCTGCTGTAACCAGCGGCCCCGCCAGCGACCTGCCCGGCAAAATTGTATGGCGCGACCTGCTCACCGATACGCCCGAGGCTACTCGGACCTTCTACCGCGAACTGTTCGGCTGGGAGTTTCAGGCGCTGGGCATCGGCGTAAATTACGAGTTGATCCTGCATGAGGGGCGGCCTATCGGTGGCCTGGTCGACCAGGCGCAGTTGCCCTCACAGGCCGACATCTCGCAGTGGGTTGTGGTGATGGCGGTCTCGGATATCGACGTGGCTACCGCTGCGGTTAACGCTGCGGGGGGTAAGGTGCTAACGCCGCCTGCGTCACTGGGCGAGCGCGGCGAAATCGCCGTGATCGCCGATAACCAGGACGCCCTACTGGCTCTTCTGCAAACCCCGGGCGGTGAACCCCTCGATACTGATGCCACGCCTGCAGTAGGTGGCTTCCTATGGGATGAACTATGGACAGCGGATACCGCCGCTGCAGCCCGTTTTTACAGCAATCTGGCGCCTTTTGCCGTTGATCCTATTGATCTTGACGAGCAGGGCGCTGAATTTGATTACCAGCTCTTGCTCAGCGAAGATCGACCCCGCGCGGGTATTCGCCCGCGTCCCGCCGCGGATCTGCCGCCCACGTGGGTCAGTTTTCTGCGGATCGCCGATGGTGAGGCGCTCCGGGCCGTACTCGCCCGCGTGCCAGAACTCGGGGGTGAGATCTTAGTGCCCGCAACGCCGCGACCCGGCGGCGGTGAAGTCGCTATCATCACCGGCCCTTCAGGCGCCGGCATCGCACTGCAAACCTGGTCTGAAGACCGTGGCCCTGTCGGCCTGGGAGGAGACGCATGAAAACCGCCATCAAAACGCTGCAGGCACTTGTCGTCGCTGCAGCTCTCGCCAGCCTGAGCGGCTGCGACGACCCTCACGTTTATGGCAGCGTTGGTATCTCCAGCGGCTACGGTGGCTATGGCGGATACGGCGGCTGGGGAGGTACCGGGGTGCGTACCAGTATTTCCGTGGGTGGCAGGATAAGGTGATTAATCAGGTGATTAGCTAGCCGGCGCTGTCAGTGATGTGTTTCCTGCGTTTGGGCTGAGCCTTAAGTGAAGCCGTTTGGAGGGGCGAAGGGCCAGGTCCCCGCAGAGGGGACCTGCCTTTGCTCCGGTCACCAGGACCTACTTCTTCAATTGCATCTTGATCGAGGTCTCTGACTGCTTCCCGTAAGGTGGCAGCATTCCCCCCAGTTTGGCGATATTGATCTTCGGCTGGCTATAGATCGATTTGGCGTGACTGAAGGTGCGGAAGCCCTCCAGACCGTGGTAGGAGCCCATGCCGCTCGGGCCGACGCCGCCGAAGGGCAAGTCTTCCTGCATGACATGCATGATCACGTCGTTGATGCAGGCGCCGCCTGAGGTGGTGCGGGTCATAACGGCCTCTTCTTCGGCCTTGTCCTCACCAAAGTAGTAGGCGGCCAGGGGGCGGGGCTTGCTGTTCACATAGTCGATTGTTTCGTCGAAGTTCTTGTAGGTGCGAATCGGCAGCAGGGGGCCGAAGATCTCCTCCTCCAGCACTTTCATATCTTCTGGCGGCTCAGGAATCAGTGTCGGCGCAATTTTATGGGTGCCCTGCTGGCCGGCAAAATCCTCGTCGCTCGGGTTGATAGGGATTAGCCTCGCGCCGCGCTCCTCGGCTTCATTCAGGTAGCCATTGAGGCGCTCGAAGTGCCGCTCGTTGACGACGGAGGTGTAGTCCGGATTGTCCAGCAGTTTCGGGTACATGCTGGATACCGCGTCCTGGGCGGCTGCGATGACCTCGTGGAGTTTCTCCTCCGGCACCATCAGGTAGTCCGGTGCCAGGCAGATCTGGCCGGCGTTCATGGTCTTGCCCAGCATGACACGGGCCAGTGAGCGCTCGATATCGGCGCTGCGCGAGATAATCACCGGCGACTTGCCGCCCAGTTCCAGGGTCACCGGGACCAGGTTCTTAGAGGCGGCGGCCAGGATATGGCGGGCGATGCCGGTCGCGCCGGTGAAGAGCAGATGATCGAAGGGTAAGCCGGCGAAGGCCTGGCCGACTTCAGGGCCGCCTGTGAACATCGCAATCTCTTTCGGGTCGTAAGCATCCTTGAACATTTCATCCATGACCTCAGAGGTCGCTGGAGTGAACTCGGAGGGCTTGATCATGACGCGATTGCCAGCTGCGAGTGCGCCTGACAGCGGCGAGAACACCATGTTAACGGGGAAGTTCCAGGGCGCTATGATGCCGACCACGCCAAGTGGCTGGTACTCGATGCGGGAACGACCGCCGAGCAGGTTAAGCGGGAACATGGTGGCGCGCTTCTGCGATTTCATCCAGCCACGCAGGTGTTTTTTGGCATGCTTCATGGGCGCAAGTGCCGCGCCCACGTCGGCCAGCATGTTCAGCTGCCTGGGTCTACAGCTGAAGTCAGTGTTCATGGCGTCGCTGAGCTGCTCGGCGTAGCGCAGCACCACATCAATGGCGCGATCCATGCGATCAATACGCGTCTCTACACTGACGACGCCTTCGGCCAGGTAATCGGCTCGTTGGGCATCCATCACCGATTGCATGTGAGTTTCAATATCTTCCAGGCTGGGTGTCGAGTGGGGTGCGTTCATCACTGTCCTCCGGGGACGTGTAATCGTTTTTTCGAGTGGCGCAGTATAGCTCCGCCAGCAGGCCTCGGGTATGGTCTTGTCCAGGTCAATAATGGCCACCGCAAAGCCTCGACTTTGCATTTTTCGGGGCAACTGCTAAAACTCGGAATATGAGCAAGGTGCCTGACAGCAGCGATCCGCGAACACCCTCGCCGCCCTATGGTTACTCACGCGTCTGTACCCACAGTCGTGAGGAGCAGATACATATCGTGGCCGAGTTTCATGCGAACAAGATTCGACCGCCGCGAATCGCCTATCGCGTAGGTGTTGATATTGCCTTCATAGAAGCGCTGATTGCCGGGGAAGAGGAGCCAGGTCGCTTTGATCGACTCGTGGAGCACTACCGGCGCAAGCGTTTCCAACAGCGTATGCGCGATACCAGCCGCGAGCGGGGCGGCCGACGCTACGAGCTGCAGCAGCAGATAGAGCGAGAGTTTCGTCAGGAGGCGGAGCTGTAGCTATTTCTTGCTGCGGCGTTCAACCAGATCCGCGTACCAGGCCTCTCTCTTTTCCAGCATTGAAATACGCCCTTCCAGCGCATCGCGCTCCTCGTCGCTGGCCGCCCTGAGGTGGGCGCGCTCTCGTTTCAGGTCCTGTCGGGTTTCTTCCTGTCGCTGCTTCAACTCCTCCAGGCTAGCGGCTTCCTCGGCCTTGTCGAAGATTTTTTCTTCCGGGGCATGGCTCTCTACCTCGGCTCGCTGCGTGTGCTTGACCGGTATGGCCGGGATGACAGGTTTGGTCGGGTCCAGTGCGCGCTGGTTCATGAAGCTTGGTGAGACGATTTCTACGCCGGCTCCGTGCAGTTGCTCCAGAGCCTTCTTGCGCAGATTAGAGCGAGAGCTGATGAGGTTTTTCATCTCTGGCAAAAAGCCGCAGACGCGGTACACCACGGCGTGATCGAGGAGCTCATGTACGAGCACAAAGGGCTCGCTGAGCCCGGCGTCCTCACCTGCCTTCACCAGTAGTTCCTCCGCCCGCGTGTAGGTGAGGTCATAGCCCAGTGATAACTCTGCATAGATGATGGTGCCATCGCGATAGAGGACGGTGACCGGCGTGTTGACCAACAGCAGGTTGGGCAGGGTGGTAATGTCGCGCCACTCGGTCTGAATCTGGGTGTGTACCAGGGAACGTTTGGTCACACGACCGAACTGGTCGTTAACGCGAATGTAGTCACCCGGACGAAAGGGCTGCGTGGCTTGCAGCATAATCCCGGCCATCGCGTTCGACACAAAGGTGGTTGAGGACAGGGCGATGACGGCGGTGAGTACTACACCAAGCAAGCTAAGCACCTGGCCCTGGGTTTCGTCGGTGAGAGGCAGCAGGATGATGATGGCGACGATGGCGATCGCCGCAATTAACCAGTTCAGTAACTGGTAGAGCAGGCTGGAGGTGCCCATCTGGCTGCGCTTGGCCGCCCAGTTCGCGCCCCAGGCCAGGAGCAGTGCTGCCCCGATCGTGGCGACTGGGGGCCAGAAAGTGGTGAGCAAGGTCTGCAGTAGTTCCACGGCACCCGGGGTCCCGTTGTGTGCTTAAATGAAAGCTTAGCAGGACGACGGCCGCAATAATACGCAGACGAGCATTGGCAGGGAGGGAGCAGATGACGGGTCGACAGAGCTTGTTGGCAGGGGTGGCGGTCATGGCCTGCCTGAGTGGGTGTGGCGACGACACTAGTGGCGGCGCCGCGTCAGGCGGTGCGAGCGCGCCGGCAATGACCAGAGTGTTGGAGGGTGAAGTGTTCTATCGCGAACGCATACTGCTTCCCCCGGGTGGCGAGTTAGAGGTCCAACTGCAGGATATCTCCAGGCCCGATGCGCTTGCCGCTGTCGTCGCCTCCGTAGTGATTTCGCTTGACGGCCCGCCCCCTTATCCCTTTGCTATTGAATATAGCGACGCCCAGGTCGATTCACGCATGCGCTACGGCATCGGCGCGCGCATTGAAGTCGATGGGGAACTGCGCTTCATCAACACGGACTATATCGATCCCTTTGCTGACGGTCCGCTCTCGGTACTGGTGCGAGCTGCACCGGGAGCGACGCCCGCAGTTGCTGCGACGCCGGATACGCCAGAGCTGGCAGCGAGCGCCTGGGCGCTGGACACCCTGGGGGGAGAAGAAGCGCCGACCGGGGCAGGGGCAAAGCCCTTGACGCTGGAGTTCGATGAGAACGGGCGAGCGGGTGGTTTTGCTGGCTGTAACCGCTTTACCGGGACCTATAGCCTTGAAGGTGCCGCGGAACAGGACAGGCCTTTATCCTTCGGCCCGATGGCGGCAACCATGATGGCCTGCCCGTCAGGGATGGATGTGGAGCGTGAGTACCTCCAGGCTCTGGAATCCGTTGATGCCTTCGACTTAGACGCAGGTAGGCTGGTCCTGCTGGCGGGCGGCGAAGCGGTGGCGACCTACCGTTCCCAGTAGTTTTCACTTTACCTGAGCAGGCTGGTACAGTGCGCAGTCCATTAGCGCAGGTGGGTCCATGGCCGAAAGAATTATCGTAGGCATCAGCGGAGCGTCGGGCATCGCCTACGGCGTGCGCGCGCTCGAGCTGCTGCGCGATACCGACCTCGAGGTGCACCTCGTGATGACCAAGTCAGCCGAGCTGACGCTCAAATACGAGATGGAAATGCGTGCGGATGAGGTCAAGGCACTGGCGGACGAGGTGCACGCTATCAAGAACGTGGGCGCGAGCATTGCCAGTGGTTCCTTCATCACCAAAGGCATGCTGATCGCTCCCTGTTCGATTCGCACCATGGGCGAGATCACCACGGGCGTGACATCCACGCTCCTGACCCGCGCCGCTGATGTGGTACTCAAGGATCGCCGCCGCCTGGTGCTGATGGTGCGAGAAACCCCGCTACATACCGGCCACCTGCGCAGTATGACCCAGCTATCAGAAATGGGCGCGATCATTATGCCGCCCGTTCCGGCTTTCTATACACAGCCCGAGTCCATAGACCAGATGGTGACCCAAACCGTGGGGCGCGCCCTGGACCTCTTCGACCTGAACCTCGACCTGGTAAAGCGCTGGCAGGGAGATTAGGGGCGGTGCCGCTGCTGTTCGGGGTGGTCCTGCTGGACCTCATTGGTTTTGGCATCGTCATTCCAATACTGCCGTTTTTGTCTCCGCAGTTGGGCGCCGACAAGCTCGACATCGCGTATATCATCGTTGGCTACGCGGTATTTTCGGCACTGTTTGGACCGCTCTGGGGTCGCCTGTCCGACCAGATTGGGCGCAAGCCCGTGATCATGATGTGTCTTGCCGGTGCGGCAATCTCCTACGTTATGCTCGGCCTCGCCAATGAGCTTTGGATGGTTTACGCGGCGCGCGTTTTCGGCGGCATCATGGCGGGCAATTTTGGTGTCGCATCGGCCATGATGGCGGATATTACCAAGCCTGAGGATCGTGCCCGGGGCATGGGTTTGATCGGGGCTGCCTTTGGCCTTGGGCTGGTCATTGGGCCGATGCTGGGCGGCGTCCTCGCCGGGCCGGACGGCAGCTTTCTGCTACCCTGCCTGGTCGCCGGTGCCATGTCGGTGTCGGCAATTTTTGCAGCGGCAGTGCTGTTACCGGAGTCGTTGACCGAGGAAAAGCGGGAGGCCTACCGTGCCCAGCGCCAGCAGCGCAGTGAATCCATGTACGCGATGCTGAAGCGCACGCGAAATCGGTTGTTCGTGAGCCAGTATGTTCTGCATAGCACCGGCGTCGGTGCAGCGACCTATCTTATGCCGCTATGGTTTGCCGATCTTCTCAATTGGACTGCGCGGGAGGTCGGCATCCTGTTTGGTGTGCAGGGCGCCATCATGGCGATCGTGCAGGGTGGACTCATGGGCCTGCTGGTGCGCAGCGTTGGCGAATGGCGCCTGCTGCGCTGGTGCATAGTTTTCTACCTGGCTGGACTGCTCCTGGCAGTGGTAGCCAGCGAGCCGTGGATGATGATTGCCTCGGTGTACATTGCCATGACCGGTGCAACGCTGTGTATGCCCATGTTGAATACCTTGATCACACACCGAACACCCGCGCCCCAGCGCGGGCAAACCATGGGCGTAACCGGTGCGGCGGCATCCGTGGGCCGCGTCATCGGCCCGCTGATGGCGGGCTGGATACTTTATACCCTGGGCTACACGGCGGTCTGGATTGCCCTGGCCGCACTGGTGTTTATCTACCTGCTGTGGGCTGTTGCGGAAAGCCGCCGCAGCGCTGCGCAGGCCAACCTGACGAGAGGAGAATCTCATGTCCACTGACCTATTCGACCTCAGCGGCAAGATCGCCCTGGTGAGCGGCGCGAGCCGAGGTATTGGCGAATCGGTAGCCCGGCTGCTGGCGATACAGGGTGCTCATGTGATTGTGTCCAGCCGCAAGCTCGAGGACTGTCAGCGCGTGGCCGACAGTATCGGCGAGGCAGGTGGCAGCGCCGAGGCCCAGGCCTGCCATGTCGGCACGCTGGAGGATATCGGTGCGCTTTTTGCGCATATACGTGAGGCCCATGGACGCCTGGATATCTGTGTCAACAATGCTGCCGCTAACCCTTACTTTGGGCACGTCCTCGATACCGATCTCGGCGCCTACAACAAGACGGTCGAGGTCAATGTTCGCGGTTATTTCTTTATGTCTATTGAGGCGGGCAAGCTGATGCGTGAGCAGGGCGGTGGAGCTATCATCAATACGGCGTCGGTTAATGGCCTGCAGCCCGGGGCGCTACAAGGCATCTACTCCATCACCAAGGCGGCGGTGATCAACATGACCAAGGTTTTTGCCAAGGAATGCGCCGAGTTCGGCATTCGGTGTAATGCACTGTTGCCGGGCCTGACCAAAACCAAGTTTGCTGGCGCCCTGTTCACTAATGACGACATCTACCAGATGGCGGTTGAAAACATCCCCATGAAACGGCACGCAGAGCCTGACGAGATGGCGGGCACCGTGCTGTATCTGGTGTCTGATGCCAGCAGCTACACCAACGGTGAGTGCATTGTGGTGGATGGCGGTATGACCATTTGAGGCAAGCTTTGGACGCTCATCTTCAGGTCGTGATGCGCCAAGCATGACAGGGCGCGTCTTACTGACACATAAACTCCCCGGGCGGCGGGTTAGTGAACTGGCCCGGTCGTGCGATCTGACGACCTGGAGCGGACCCGGCCTGATGCCGCCGGAGAGGCTCTGCGAGCACCTGGCGGATTGTCGCGGCCTGCTCTGTCTTCTCACTGATCGGCTGGACAGAGCGACGCTGGATATAGCGCCCAAGCTCGAGTTTGTCTCCAGCATGTCGGTGGGTGTAGATCACATAGATGTGGATGCGCTGACCGATCGAGGCATTCCCTTAGGGCACACGCCCGGCGTGCTCGTAGACACCACCGCAGATACGGCATTCGCTCTTCTGCTGGCGGCTGCCCGACGCGTGCCGGAGGCCGACCGCTTCGTGCGCGGCGGTCAATGGCGCGATGAGAATCGGTGGTCGCCGGGCTTTTTTACGGGTAAAGATGTTGCGGGCGCCACGCTTGGAGTCGTTGGCATGGGTGAGATCGGTCAGGCGATGGCCCGGCGCGCACAGGGTTTTGGCATGAAGGTTCTCGCTTGGAATCGCAGCCCACGCGAGGTACTCGGTGTAGAAATGTGCACGCTGGACGAAGTCCTCGCGAACAGCGATTTTGTCAGTGTGCATGTGGCCTTGACGGCCGACACGCGCGGACTACTGGATGCAAAGCACATTGCCCGTATGAAGGCAGGGGCCGTTCTGGTTAACACGGCCCGGGGCGGCATTGTTGACGAGGAGGCGCTTGCCGCTGCCCTGGCCGAAGGGCGCCTGTTTGCGGCAGGTATTGATGTTTTCGAACAGGAGCCCGTCGAGAACGATAATCCGCTATTAGCCCTGTCCAACGTGGTCCTGGCACCACATATCGGTAGTGCTACCGAGCAGACGCGCTCGCGCATGGCAGATATCGCGGTAGACAACGCGCTGGCAGCCCTGGCAGGAGCGCAGATGCCCTGCTGCGTGAATCCTGAGGTGTATTAACGAGGTTTAGACCTGTCTATGTCGCCCTTGATGGTTCATCGGGCAATTAGCAGCTCACGTGGCTCTTGGCAGTTTATGGAGCTCTTGGCAGTTTACGGAGCTCTGGGCAGTTTACGGAGCTCTGGGCAGTTTACGGAGCTCTTGGCAGAGTCCGCAAACCAACACCCACCGCCCGGCGGACGTTCTTTGCCAGTCGATCGCGGTCGACGTTGTTGGCGTCTTCTACAATTTTGGTGATGATCACACTCCAGATCTCAAGGTTGTCCTCAACGCTGTTGAACTGCAGAGCAATGTTATTGGTTTCCTTTACGCCGGCTAGAGCATAGGCGTTATCGATCTCTGCCTGATTAACCTGTCGGTTGGGATTTACGGTAGGGTAAGCGCGTATGTTGGTTGCGACTTCACTCTTCTCTCCCATGATCATGCCCGGTGCAAATACATAGTCGACGCTGAACTGGGCGCGCTTTGGATCGAGAATGTAGCCCTTATCGGCCAGTCCAGCATCGAGCTCGCGGCGCAAGATCGGATCCATGACATAGAAGGTATCGGTTGAACCTGAGGTGTTTTCTATAGGTTCGGTGCGCCACTTGTAATAGCTAAAAGCCGCCGCTTCAAAAGCAGCGCTGTCGGAGGGCCGCGTCTGGATGCCGGTCCCGCAGGCCACCAGCAGAGATGCTGCCAAAAAGGCAGACAGCAGTCGAAGGGGTGAACGCATGGGGTACCTCGCGATAAAAAGACCGACGCCTGTGTGTATTCTAGCGGAAAAAGCCAGATTTCCAGCAATGGGGCTGTTTTATCGCTAAAGGTTTTTGCTAGCATCAAGAGCCATAACTGGAAGTTATGACAGGCGGCTATGATTTCTCGAAAGCTGATCAGGACGGATCTTAACCTGCTGGTTGCCCTGCAGATCCTGCTGGAAGAGCGTAACGTTACCCGGGCGGCTGAACGCCTCTCGGTGTCACAGCCGGCGCTCAGCAAGACGCTGCAAAAGCTGCGCGACGCTTTTGACGACGAACTCTTTACCCGCACCGCGCATGGCCTGGTGCCGACGCCGCGTGCTGAAACCCTTGGCCGCGAGCTTCCGGGCCTGTTGGAGAATGTTGAGCAGGTGCTCGGCAATGAAGCGTTCGTGCCAGCTTCCTATACCGGGAGCTTCAAGCTACTGCTGCCGCCTATTCTCAGTGAGTCGCTGCTTCCACCCCTGATGTCGGAGCTGACAGAAGAGGCACCGGGTGTGCAGATTATCACCGCCGAGGTGGCCCCCGACTACCAGGATCAACTCAAGAAAGGGGAAGCGGATTTCGCGGCCTTTGTCGCTCTGGAGACCGATCGAGACATTCTCGCTGAGCCGATTGCTGCGCTGGCCCCGCGACTGTATATGAGCAACAAACACCCCATTGTTGGCGGGGACATCTCGCTAGCGAATTTTCTGGAGTACCCGCACCTGCGGCTCTATTTACCCGGCCTGACCCGGGAGAACACTTCACTGGTCGACGATGTTCTGGGCCAATATGGCGTGCACCGCCGCATTACGCTTGAGACCACGCAATTCGCTTCAGCGGTGGGCGTGCTGGCGCACACCGACTCGCTGCTCGTGGCAAATGCGGGTTTCGAGGAAGGCGGCCTTTATCGTGGCCTGATCACCGGCCGTGAGTTGCCGGCGGAACTGCAGCGGATGATACGCAATACGCACTCCAGCAACCGCGGCAAGATGTCGCTGATGCGTCATACGCGCACTTCGCGGAGCGCGCCGCATCAGTGGCTGCGAGCGCTGTTGATGAGCCTGCTCACGCGATCGGCTGCAACACTGGAAGGCAGGGATGCGGCCGCTGCGGGCTAGCGTGGCTGGAACCGGTGTCTGAGAGAGCGCGACGTCAGCCGGATTATTCAGCCTGCTCCATGCGCCGCTTGGTGGCATCATGAACCGTGGTTTCTACAGACTGTGCTTTCTCCAGCGGGTTTTCCTTTTCCTTCACCACCACTGTGCCATCTTCCAGTGTCTCGGTGCTCTGCTCGTTGAGGCTGTAAGCAATAACAGCGGCAATGACCAGCAGCATACTGAGGGTGGCAATCATCTTGTTCATGGTGGTCAGGTCTCCTCGGTGTTGAGTTCGACGGGCAGCAGGCCGCGTAGCACGGGTGTGTCGCGGCTTTGCCATACCCAGATAACGGCAGGCCCCAGAGTGGGGATAATCAAAGCGTTCAACTGGTAGACGACTGCAATAACGCTGTTGCTCGGGAGCATGGCGACGTCCTGAGCGCGAAACTCCGGCCCCAGGTTGATCATCAAGTCCTTCAGGCAGACGCTGACAAGACCGAGGGTCAGCAGTACGTAAAGAAAGAGGCAGCCCCGGAAGTAACTTCCCGCGTAGTGCTCGCGGGGCGTTGCAAAATACAGGGCCGTGTAGAAAGGCAGCGAGTAGGATTGCCCCATGGTATTCACAATGAAGGCGAGGTTCCCGCCCTCATCACCAACCGGCACCATGCGCCCGTTATATTCACCCAGTGAGGACACAAGCAGCGCCCCGCGACCCTCAGGATCGAAGGTAAATTCTGTCACCAGCTCGGGCATCCAGTTGACCATGATGTAATCGGCGAAGCCGATGGCTGGCATGGCAACCAAATGACCCAGTACGCCCCACAGGGCGAAGCAAATTACCAGCAGCGGCAGGCAGAACAGCAGGAACTGGCGGGTGCCGTTCGGCTCAGGCTGCGGCGAGTTCACGTGCTGGCTGTCTCGATAGGTAACGCAGGTACAAGATAAAGACCAGCAGTACGTCGATCATGATGAGCACCGGCCACAGGTAGAGGTGGAACCATGAGAACACATCCATGTTCCAGTCGCCCAGGTAAAACAGGCTGATGATGCGAGCGATGTTCATGACCTGTATCGCAAAGAAGCCGATGACGATTGCGGAGGCCTTTTGCAGCCAGGTGGCGGGAAAAGCCAGCACTGCTGAAATCAGTACGATGGTCGCTTCCACGCCATTACAGCCCGCTTCAATCGATACGGCAAAACCCCCGGGACCGAACTGCAGAATCTTGCCGTAGGCGATGACTGAATCGTCAAAGGGCAAAATCAATGCAGCCGATACCTTTGCCAGGAGAGCAGTGAAAGGCTCAATCACCGCTTTCTGCACAGGGGTTTGGAGCTCCAGTGTGAACAGACTCACCAGGATAACGAGGAACAACAGGATGAAGCGATTCATCTTCGATCTATAGCAAAAATTTGCGCAATGGTATCACAGCGAACCAGACATGGTCCCCTGCAGGAGGCGCGCATCCAAAGAGCTAAGCCGGTCAAATTCAAGGTCTCCCAGCGAGAAGAAAAGCGCATATTCGTCGCTATAGATGTAGTGGCGGTCCGCGTAGACGAATAGCTCAAGGCGAATATCGCCGCCAAGCCCGCTGATATCGAGGACCAACTCAGGGTCAAGATCTGCCAGCTCCCGCTGCATATCCTGATCGGCGAGCGCCGTGACCTGCAGCGTCCGCAGTGCTTCCAGCAGCGCGCTAACTTCGCGAGAGTCGGGCACTGCGCCCGACGCACTGCGCCAGCTGTCTCCCTCGCGGGTCAGGCGATAGCCGTCCGCCGTGATGCTCACTGGTGCGCGGACCTGCAGCAGGCGGCGATCCAGCCAGTCTTCACTTTGCGCCGGTATTTCGAAAGTATTCAGCCGCAGACTGTAGATAGAATCCGCCGCATCGTTACGAGCGTGTACCTGTCTGAAGCCCGGCGATGTTCCAAGATAAACGGTGCCCAGCAATTCGCTTTCGCCCGCCATGATGATGCGACGCCGGTAGTGATAGCCGGCAACCTGGAAGCGCTGCCGGGCGGCGACTGTGTCCGCCACCGGCCAGCCGGTTTCGCCGCGGGTGATGGCCGCCAACAGGCGATTGATGCGCACGCCGTCGGCGGGAAGATCTTCCAGTTCGGGCAGCGTCCAGCGGCTACCAAGGCGCAGCAGTACAGTCTCATTGCCCTGGGTATCTGTGATATGAATGTCTGACACCGCGTTCGGTTCAAAGTCAAATAAGGGTGGTGGTGCATTGCCATTTGCGGCGTTTTGCGCGGCGCGCTGCAGCGTGATCGCCAGGCCGACCTGTGCCAGAAGCGCCACGAACAGAATAAGGTTAAGTCGACTCACAGGTTCAGGCTGCGGCGCAATTGCAGGCGCCTGAAGCGATCAAGCAGCCACTGCATTAGCAGGAGCAGGGCGACAAAGACCAAGGCGGCCGCATAGTTGAAATATTCCAGGGCGCGCTGCTGTCCGCGGTCCATGGGTGGTAGAGTCTGGCGCATGCCATCACGTGAGCGGATTTCGCGCAGGGGGCTGTCGTCCACGGCCCAGTCAACAGACTTCAGCATCAGTTCCATGGCGCCAATGTAAGGGTTGCCGCTTGCGGCAAGCTCTATATTCAGCACCTGGTCGCGCAGGAAATCGTTGGAGCCGAAGACCACCAGTCGCGCCGACTCGGGCGAGCGCAGGAGTGTCGGGTGCGGAAACTGGGCAAAGCCCTGTTCCGGCCTTAAGTCAGACAGCGGTCTCTCGGGGAAGTATGAGGTCATGCGACCCTGGAGCTGCACGGCAAGGTTCCTCGGGCCCAAATCGACACTGCCCCGTACTTCGTCGAGGTCGGGTGGCTCTAGAATGTCACGTGAATCGGATGTCCAGGAGCGCGGTCCGGAACGCAGCAGGATGTTAGTGCGCCGGCCCTCAACCCGTTGTGTTGAGACCGGTGATGCCCAGGCCATCGTGGCCTGGTAGACCCCGGCAGTTGCTGGATGCTCCCCTGAAAGTCCGCGGCCGCGCAGATCGATGAAGTAGGGGTAGTTAACAATGCTGACGTCCTGGAATTCGAAAGCCCCCTGGCGACGCGTTACGGGTTTGAGAAAAAGACCGTTGTTTTCATCCAGAACGAGCGCTGGTTCGATGACAACGCCGTGATGATTCAGCCAGTCTTTCAGGCCACTGTTGTGATCTCGCAGGGATAACTCGCCATCGGCGAGATTCGCATGAAAGGGAGATGTTGACAGCAACACGGTGCCGCCCCGCATCAGAAACTGGTCGATGGCATAGACCTCGATATCTCTCAAACCATCGGGCGCCAGCACGAGCAGAGTGTCCGCATCGGCGTAGACGCTGCCGTCGCTGAGGTCTTCGCGCAGCAGGTTATAGTCTCGTGCGAGTTCCTGTTCAAGGCGCTGGAAAGTGGGCCCCCTGATGCCACCCACCAGACCGGGCTGCGATGGTGGTACGTGCAGTGCGACGGTGCGCGTCATATTGCGCGCGAAGCGACGCAGGCCAGCCTGTAGCGACGTGCGAAACTGCGCCGCGTCAAAGTCATCGGTGGACAGCTGGACGACCTGTTGGTCGTCGGCCAGTGTCAGGTAGAAATAGAACGCCTGATTATCATCCACAGCCGCTGTCAGCGGCTGGAAGCCCCACTCCTGAGCGATCTGCGCTGCTACTCTGCCGTCTCCCGCCTCGGGCTTGATGAAGCGCGTGCTGAACTTGCCCTGGGCTTCACGCTCAACCTCCTGTAACAGCGCCTTGATCGACGTCAGGTAGCTGCGCAGCTCCACGGGCAAGCGCTGCTCGTCTGAGACATAGGCGATGAATTCCACGGGCGAAGTGATCGAATCGAAAACACGTGAGCCCCTGCGGTAGTTGTACAGGGCGTTTTTGATGGCGCGCGTCACGTCGAACTCGGGATTGCGCAGCAGTATTTCTGGCGCAGTATGCGGCGTGACCTTGACTTCGATCAGGTCATTGAAGCCGAGGGTTTGAAACTCGTCGCCATACTGCACCAGGAGATTGAAATAGGCGTTAACAATTGACGACTGATGACGATCGGCAATTTGTACCGGTGTGGCGGTTATTTCATAGAGGCGATTGGCTTCATCCTCAGCGGCTGGGTCTGTTGCCGGGTCCAGCCACTCCAGACGAATTCTGCCGTCGCTGCGCAGTTCCAGCTCTTCCAGGAGGTCCTTCAGCTGTGGCACAAGTGGGGCGAGCCGCGGATGGGTGCGCTCGCTGAAATAACCACGAATCAGCAGCGGCTCTTCCAGCTGGCTGATGATCTCCATGCTTGAGTCAGAGATGCTGAAGCGCTGCTCGCGGGTAACATCCAGGCGCCAGCCGTGCAGATACTGAAGCCAATAATTGGCTGCCAGCAGATTAAGGATAAGCAAAGATGCCCAGATCCAGGCCTGGCGATGATGGGTGTTGAAGCCGTGGCCTGCCCAACGCGAGCGTTGCAGGGCCAGCTGAGTCAGCAGCAGGAAGAGTGCGCAGAGGCTGAGGTAGTAGGCCAGGTCGCGCAGGTCCAGGACCCCCCTGGCAATGCTTTCAAAGCGTGCGCCGCTGCCAAGATAGGCGAGCCACGCGGCCGTATCGTTGTCGAAAAAACCGGTCACCAGGGGGGTGCCCACCAAGTAGAGAGTGCCGCAGAGTAGACTGCTGCCGATCAGTGCAACGATTGGGCTGCGCGTGTGGGCCGAAACCCACAGGCCGATGCTGGCATAACTCGCGCCCAGTAGCAGTGCGGCCAGATAGCCGGCCAGTGCCGGACCCCAGTCCATGTCGCCGATGACGGCCAGCGTAATTGCCAGGGGTGCGCTCGTGGCGAGCGCGAGCAGGAGCATCACAATACAGGCCTGGAACTTGCCGTAGATGAAGGGCCACAGCCCAATCGACTGTGTTAGCACGTGCTCCAGTGTGCCGTCGCGATGCTCTTCGCTCCACATGCGCATGGTAAGCGACGCGCAAAGCGGTATCAGCAGCAGTGGTAGCCACTCGAACAAGGGGCGCAGGTCGGCGATGTTGCGGGCGAAAAAGGATTCCACCCAAAAGACCAGGAATAGGCTGCCACCGGCGAAGGCGCTGAGGAACAACCATGCCGCTGGCGAAGCAAACAGCAGTCGTAACTCCTTGCGGCGAATACGTGCGGTAGCTTCGCGGCTCACGGCTCCATCTCTCTGCCTGCGGTACTTTCCCGGAATACGGTGTCCAGGTCTCGGCTCAGGCGCTCCATCTGGTACAGCTTTGCGCCACTTTGGGCGACGGCATGGAACACCTGGTCGGAGACCGCATCGACATCAGCAGGCATTTCAAGCCTCAGGGTAAACTCTTCGCAGGTGCCCTTGGTATTGTGTTCCACATGGTGCACGTGTGGTAGCTGCTCCAGCGAGGCCTTAAGCTGCTTTATTTTGCCCTCCACGCGTAACCACAGGGCACCACACTTGCGCAGGCTGGCGACGCTGTCATCCAGTACCAGTTTGCCCTCATGCAGCACGATGACGCGGTCGCAGACCGCCTCGACCTCCTGCAGGATATGTGTGGACAGCAAGACCGTGGCGCGCCGCGCCAGGCGCCGGATGAGTTTGCGCATCTCCTCGGTTTGCTCCGGGTCGAGGCCGTTGGTAGGTTCGTCGAGTATAAGCAGCCGCGGTCGATTCATGATCGCCTGCGCCACGCCAACGCGCTGCTTCATGCCGCGGGAGAGTATGCCGATACGGTCCAGCGCGCGCGTGCGCAGGTTGAGAGCGGAGAGCACATCGCCGATGACGTCGCTGCGCTCACCAGCGGGCACGCTCTTGATGGTCGCCACGTAGTCCAGGTAGTCGGCGACCAGCAGATCGGGGTACACCGGCAGCGCTTCGGGCAAGTAGCCCAGCTCGCTTTGCAGGCCTGAGAAGTCGCGGTCTACTCGTGCGCCGTCATACCACACCTCACCACTGGTCGCTTCAAGGCTACCGCTGATGATCTTCATGATGGTTGATTTGCCGGCACCATTCGGGCCTAGCAGACCGACAACCTGCTGTTTGTCGATGGCGAAAGAGACCCGGTCGACGGCCTTCTTCTCGCCGTAGCAGCGGCTGATGTTTCTCACTTCAAGCATGCCTGTCACCGTCCGTGATCGGGCTGTTTTAGACCGGCCATAGCAACTTAATAATAAATGCGACGAGCACCACGTTTAACACAATTTTTATCAGGCGCTCGCCCTGAGCGACTGCGAAGTGGGCGCCGAGATAGCCACCGATGGCGTTGCCAAACGCCAGGGCAGCCCCCATAACCCAGAGCATTTCGACCTGTGCGGCAAACACCCACAGCGCAGCGATAGTATAGATGGCGACAATGAAAACCTTGTGCATATTCGTGCGCACAAGGTCGAGGCCCATGACGCGGTTGAGTATGGGCATGAGAATAAAGCCGACGCCAATCTGGATGAAACCGCCCCAGAACCCGGCGGCGAGCATCAAGGCATGACCCTGCCAGAGCTGGCGCTTGCTGGGGATATGCTCCGCGCGCTGCTCGGCGCTGCCGCGATCAAAATACATGACCACCATAACGGCAACCATCACCAGAGCCAGGATGCGATTGAACCAGACCCCTTCCAACTGCACGCCCACCATCGCCCCGGCGATCGCACCCGGTAGAGCACACGCCGCCAGCGAAAGGCTGAGCTTGAAATCGGCGAAGCCGCGGCGAAAAAACGTGGTAATCGCTACCAGGTTCTGGGCGAGGATCGCGATGCGATTCGTGCCGTTGGCGACCGGACCCGGGACGCCCATGAACACCATCACGGGCACCGTGAGAAGCGAGCCGCCGCCCGCCATGACGTTGAGAAAGCCGGCGATCACGCCGACCGATGCCAGCAGTACAGCCTGCCAGAGCTGCAGTTCCACGGAGTTTAGTCGCCAGTCCAGGGCTCACGCATGGTGACGAATTCTTCCGCGGCCGTAGGATGAATGCCAATGGTCTGGTCGAACACCGCCTTGGTGGCGCCGGCCTTCATGGCGATAGCCAGGCCCTGAGTGATTTCGCCCGCGTCGGGCCCCAGCATGTGAATGCCCACCACCCGGTCGCTGGCTGTGTCCACAATCAGCTTCATAAAGGTTTTTTCATCACGCCCGCTGATCGTATGCTTCATGGGTTTGAAGCTCGATTTGTTGAGCGTGATCTCGCCAAAGGTCTCACGCGCTTCTTCCTCGGTAAAACCCACTGTACCGATATTGGGCTGGCTGAATACTGCGGTCGGAATAAAGTCATAGTCTACCGGCGCATCCAGATCACCGTACTGGCGGCGCGCGAAGGCCATGCCCTCGGCCAGCGCTACGGGGGTGAGCTCCATACCACCGATGACGTCTCCGAGTGCGAATACGCCTTTTTGCGTTGTTTCAAAGTACTCATCGACCGCTACGGTGCCGCTTTCGGTCAGCGCTACATCAATGTTCTCAAGACCCAGCCCTTCGAGGTGCGGCTTGCGACCCGTTGCATACAGTACCGTGTCGGCCGGCAGAGTGGAGCCGTCTACCAGGTCTACTGCCAGTCCCTCCGGTGTTTGCCGAATGGCCTCTACGTTGCTATCGAAGCGAAGGTCAACGCCGGTTTTGCGGATCTCGATTGCCGCCTGCTCGCGAATGTCGTGATCGAACCCGCGCAGAAACAAGGGTCCGCGGTACAGCTGGGTGACGCTGGCGCCGAGGCCATTGAAAATGCCGGCAAATTCGGTTGCGATGTAGCCGCCCCCGACGACGACCAGCTTTTCGGGGAAGCGCTCTAAATCAAACACTTCGTTGGAGGTAATGGCGTACTCGCTGCCTGGAAATTCAGGGATGTATGGCCAGCCGCCGGTAGCGATCAGGAGTCGCTCCGCGGTGAACTGTTGCTCCCCGACGGCGACCGTATTGGCATCGATGATGCGTGCGCGCCCATTGATGATGTCCACGTTAGCGCCGCCCAACATGCGGTCGTAAATGCCGTTCAGGCGTGCGATTTCAGCCTTCTTGTTGTCGCGCAGCGTGGCCCAATCGAAGTTTGGCGCTCCAGCGTCCCAGCCGAAGCCCGCCGCGTCGCGGAAGCCCTTGCCATATTCAGAGGCATAGACGTAGAGCTTTTTGGGGACACAACCCACATTGACGCAGGTGCCACCCATGTAGCGATCCTCTGCCACGGCGACGCGCGCGCCGAAACCGCCAGCCATGCGTGCCGCCCGCACGCCGCCCGAACCGGCTCCGATAACGAAGAGGTCGTAGTCCTTCTCACTCATTGTGTTCTCCCGGAATTTGTCGAATCAGTCTAGCAGCCTGGCCGCACAACCCAAACCGTTGCGGATTCGCTATGATGATACGCATGACAGGCGATATCACGCTTAGCGATATTCACATTTATCCGATTAAGTCCTGTGCCGGCATCGCGTTGACGGAGACTCACCTGGATCGCTTCGGCCCCGTCGGTGATAGACGCTGGATGATTGTGGACGGACGCGGGGCATTTTTGACGCAGCGCAGCCATGCACGTCTATGTTTGATTAAGCCTCGGGTGATGTCTGGTGGCCTGTCGCTGCAGATTGGGGAGCGGCGCATAGATGTCGCCGAGCCCGGGGAAGATGCACCGCAGCGCCACGTTGTTGTGTGGGAAGACAGTGTGCCGGCGCGCTATGCCGGGCCCGAGGTGGATGCGGCGCTAACGGATTTTCTCGATGTTGAGTGCCACCTGGTATTCATGCCCGAGGACAGCTACCGGCGTGTAGATGGCCTGTATGCCACGGGGGGCGAAACCGTGAGCTTCGCAGATGGCTTTCCCCTGTTGTTGATCTCAAGCGCCTCGCTTGCGGCACTGAACGACAGGCTTTCAGCCCCGGTACCAATGGATCGCTTTCGCCCCAATCTCGTTGTTGATGGCTGTGAGGCCTTTGCCGAGGACCGCTGGCAGCGAATTCGCATCGGTGCACAGGAGCTTACGGTGGCTAAGGCCTGCTCGCGCTGTGTTATTCCTTCAATCGAGCAAACCACGGCCGAGCGCGACAGCGAGATCCTGCGTACCCTGGCGGCTTTCAGGCGCCGCGAGGGTGCCGTGTACTTTGGGCAGAACCTGCTTTACGACAGTTTGGGGTCACTTGCTGTGGGGCAGTCCATCGAAGTGATCGCCTGAGCCAGATCAAGGCCTGCGGCTGGCGGCGGCGGCCAGCTGCTGTAGCAGAGGCACCGTATCGTCAAGTGCCAGGCAGGCGTCGGTGATGCTCTGGCCATAGGTCAAGGGCTTGGCGTCTATGGATTGTTTGCCGGCAACGAGATGACTTTCCAGCATCACGCCCCGAATAGCGCCTTGACCCTGCTCGATCTGGTCGCACAGATCTGCCAGAACCAGCGGCTGACGCTGGTAATCCTTGCTGCTGTTGCCATGGCTGCAGTCCACGATCACCGATGCCGGGCGCCCCGCCTCGGACAGAGCTGCCGCCGCCTGCGCAATGCTGTATGCGCCATAGTTGGGTCCACTGTCGCTGCCGCCGCGCAGAATCAGGTAGCAGTGCGGGTTGCCACTGGATCGCAGTACGGCGGGTGTGCCATCGTGGGTGATAGACGGGAAGCAGTGGCTATGCCCGGCAGACTTGAGCGCATCTATGGCGACGCCGATATCGCCGCTCGTACCGTTTTTGAAGCCCACTGGCATAGACAGGCCTGAGGCCAGCTCTCGATGAACCTGGCTCTCTACCGTACGGGCGCCGATAGCGCCGAAGCTCACCAGCTCCGCGTAGTACTGGCCAAACGTGGTATCGAGAAATTCAGACGCGGCGGGCAGGCCCAGCTCAGCGACTTCAAGCAGTAGCTGGCGAGCCGTATGGAGGCCACGATTTATCTGGAAGCTGTTGTCCAGATCGGGGTCATTGATCAGGCCCTTCCAGCCAATGGTGGTGCGAGGTTTCTCAAAATAGACGCGCAGAATCGGCAGGATGCTGTCTTGCAGCGGGTCGGTAGCCGCTTTGAATGCGCGTGCAAACGCCATCAGCGCGTCCGGGTCGTGCACGGAGCAGGGTCCGACGATGGCCAGTATGCGCTGGTCATCGCCCGCCAGTACGCGTTCGATGTTGTGCCTGGCAGTGGCAATACTTGTCGCGGCGTTATCCGGCAGTGGCATCGCCAGCGCCAACGCCGAGGGCGTGATGAGGGGCTGAGTCTGAACAATGCGCAGGTCGGCGGTGCTTTCCGTCATAGTCTCGGGTATCGCTAGTCTGTTACCAGGCCCTACGGTGGTATCGGGCCCTTAAAAAGAGAAAGGGCGGCCGTAGCCGCCCCGATTACCGCCAAGGGCCGGTCAGCGGCTGCCCCTGACGAGCCCGCGAAACCAGTCCGTCAAAGTTTCTTGCTTATAGTCTGTGAACTCACCGGCATCCATGAACAGGCCGTGTTCATCGCAGACTTCGTACCAGATATGCGTCTGGTCCGGGTCTGACGTCTTCTCCATTGGCTTGCCACAGCGCGGACAGCCGATGTCATCGATGGTATCCCATTTCTTACCCTCTTGGGGGTCGCCAGTGTCCAGTGCATCCCCCATCCACTTGGCTTTGAGCTGTTCGACCTCGCCGGTATCGAACCAGAGACCGCCGCAGTTCGTGCAGCGATCGATGGTGACCTCGCCATAGGTCACTTCCTCCATGCCATGACTGCACTTCGGGCACTGCATGCTGTGAAGATCGGCAACGTATTTCATGAATCCAAACCCTGCTTTCAGATTGCCGTCAGTATAGTCCAGAGCTGTTACCAGAGGGCAATCGCGGCGCCTGGAAGGGCTATAATTTCAACCCAATAGGGGTAATTTTGTGCCTAATTGGCTTTTGATAGCGATAATTAACGTTTTTTAAGCTAGGTTTCATCTTGCGCGACCACTATGCGCGCCAAATGGACGGAGCGGCACCAGAATAAGGCGCCCCCGCTTGGAGGATAAACTCATGCGAAGCTTGATCTTCACCTTATGTCTGCTGCTGGTTGCACCCGCAATGGCGGCAGGTGATGCCGCGGCGGGGCAGGCGCTATACGCAACCTGCAGCGCATGCCATGGCGCCCAGGGAGAGGGGAATGAGGCGCTGAACGCACCGCGTCTCACACACCTCGAGCCGGTGTACATCGTTGCACAGCTGCAGAAGTTTAAGGATGGCCTGCGCGGCGGCGCTGGCGCCTCACCGGCGGCTATGCAGATGGCACCGATGGCGGCTGTACTACCGGATACGCAGGCAATGCTTAACGTATCGGCCTACATCGCTACCCTTGGAGGCGGCCAATCTGCGGCGACCGTAGAAGGCGACGCCACCCTTGGCGGCGATTATTACAATCAGTTTTGCGGCGCCTGTCATGGTGCGGGGGCTATCGGCAACACGGCGCTGAACTCGCCACGCCTTGCCGGCGCTGATGACTGGTATCTCCTGGCTCAGGTCGAGGCCTTCCGCGGCGGTAGCCGGGGCGCGCATCCCGATGATAGAACGGGGCGCCAGATGACGGCCATGGCCGCCATTCTCCCGAGTGACCAGGCAGTGCGCGACGTGGTGGCCTATATCCGGAGCCTGGAGGACTAGGCCTTGCGGCTGATAATACGCATCACGCTGGTTCTGCTATCGGTGCAAGGGCTTCCGAGCCTGGCAGCTGCATCGGCTGACGCGATTGCGCTCAACCACGACTGCCCTCCCGGGTTTGAGTTGAGCCAGGGCCACTGCGAGCTTCGCAGCCTGTACATGATGTATGACTCTCTAGAAGACGCCGGCGTCGGCGGCCTGAAGACGGGTCTGCCTGATTTTCGTGACGGATTTACTCCGCTGGAAATAGATCTTGGCCGCTACCTCTTCTTTGACCCCGTCCTGAGTGTCGACGGCACGGTGTCCTGTGCCAGCTGTCACAAGCCAGACATGGGCTTCTCAGACGGCCTCGGTCGCAGCGTCGGCCACGGTGGAGACCTGTTGCCGCGCTCGGCACCTAGCCTTTGGAATATGGCTTTCTTGAAAAGCTTTTTCTGGGACGGCCGCGCCACCACGCTTGAACAGCAGGCTGAGGGGCCCCTGTACGACAAACACGAGATGGCCAACACGCGGGATAATCTGCGCAAGACACTCAACGCTATCCCCGCCTATCGCGCACTCTTTGCGCAGGCCTATCCCTATGACTTTCGCAACCCGGATGCAGACATACAGCTGCCGCAGGTTTACCGTGCCCTCACAGCGTTTCAGTCCTCGCTGGTCTCACTCAACAGCCGCTACGACCAATATGCCCACGGATACCAGGATGCGCTGACCGACCATGAAAAAGAGGGCATGAACATATTCCGCTCCTTTGTCGCGCGCTGCGCCGAATGCCACACGCCGCCTTTGTTTACCAATCAGCAGATTGCCGT
The DNA here is from genome assembly GCA_038748065.1 of Pseudomonadota bacterium. Taxonomy (GTDB): domain Bacteria; phylum Pseudomonadota; class Gammaproteobacteria; order Pseudomonadales; family Halieaceae; genus JBCDJG01. Next base: position 239 of record JBCDJG010000062.1, on the reverse strand, counting down.
GCTGGGCACGCCCGAGCCCGAGGGCATGCCCTTTGACACGGGTGCTGAAACGGTAATGAATGAACCCAGCCAACGCGGTGGCTTTAAAGTGCCATCGCTTCGCAATATTGAGCTGACCGCGCCCTACATGCACTCCGGTCGCTTTGCGACCATGAAGGAGGCGGTAGCCTTTTACACGGGAGGTCGAGGTCATGCGGTGCCCGAGGGCGAGGAGCTGAAGATTCATTGGCATATCTGGG
>JBCDJG010000061.1:0-27458 GCA_038748065.1 Pseudomonadota bacterium | reverse complement strand
GGCATCATGGTCGCTCGCGGTGACCTCGGTGTGGAGGTCGGAGACGCGCACCTGATCGGCATTCAGAAAGACCTGATCGCGCGCGCCCGCAAAAGCGATCGAGTCGTTATCACAGCGACCCAGATGATGGAGTCGATGATCAATAGCTCCATGCCGACACGGGCCGAGGTATTCGATGTAGCAAACGCCGTACTCGACGGCACCGATGCGGTGATGCTGTCCGCCGAGACGGCGGTGGGCGACTACCCGGTCGAGGTGGTCAAGGCGATGGCCGAGGCGGCGCTGGGCGCCGAGGCCCATCCTGTTGCCCGCACCTCACGTTTTCGCCTGCACCGCCAGTTCGACAGCGCCCAGTTCACCGTTGCCATGTCCGCCATCTACGCTGCCAATCACTATGACAACGTCCGCGGAATTGCCTGCCTCACAGAGTCGGGCACCACGCCACTATTGATGTCCAGACTCAGCTCGGGCCTGCCCATTTTTGCCCTGTCTCAGCAGAGCGAAACCCTGCAGCGCCTGTGCCTGTGCCGCGGCGTGATACCGCTGTTTTTCGACGCCAGCGCCTTCGACGCAGAGAGTGTCGAACCGCGCGCCATCGAATTTCTGCAGGACGAGGGACACCTCTGCAAGGGCGATTCCATGATCCTCACTCGCGGAGCGGTAATGGGCCGAGCTGGCTCTACCAATATCATGAAAATCCTGCCGGTGGTGTAAGGGCCAAACACCATGAGCCGACGTCTGGTAGCCGATATCGGTGGAACCAATAGTCGCATCGCTATTGCCGACGCGGCCAGCGGCTCACTCGACGAGTTACGCAGCTACACCAACGCCGAGTTCGAGAGCTTCGAGGCTGTTTTGAGCCAGTGGCTGGCACAGCTGAGCAGCGCAGTGCCCAGGGAAGCCTGCCTTGCCGTCGCCGCACCGCCGGGGGGCGACGAGGTCGAGATGATTAATATCAACTGGCGCTTTTCCTGCCAGTCCCTGGCACAGCGCTTTGGCCTTGAGCGCGTATCACGCCTCAATGACTTCGAAGCAAACGCCCTGGCTTTGCCCCATCTACAAGACGACGACTACGTTTGCCTGCATGCAGGCCAGGCAAATAAGCAAGGCAGGTTGGCAACGCTGGGGCCGGGTACCGGCCTTGGGGGCGCCACCATTGTCAGCATAGATGGCACCTGGCATGCCAGTGCCTGTGAGCCGGGCCACATCGGTCTAAGCCCGGCAAATGCGCAGGAGCTGGCGCTATTCGAGCGCTTACTGGCGCGTTACAACGATATCTTTGCCGAGCTGCTGGTCTCAGGGCAGGGCCTGTTGAGGCTGTACCAGGAAATAGCTGCACTGAAGGGCCAGAGGGCTATTCATAGCACGCCGGAAGCCGTGTCAGTCGCCGGCCTCAATAACGATGAAGATAGCCGCGATGCGCTTGGCCTGTTCTGCGCCCTGCTAGGATCAGCGTGCGGCGACTTTGTGCTCGCCAATGGCGCCTATGGCGGTCTTTACCTGGCGGGGGGCATCGTGCCTCGAATTCTCCCTTTTATCGCTGGCAGCGCGTTTCATGCAAGAATGATTAGCAAAGGCGCCATGGTTGAACACCTGCGGCAGGTTCCCGTCTACGCCATCACTCACCCACAACCGGCACTGCTGGGTGCCGCGAACTACTCGCATTGACCTGTGCCGAGCGTTTTCCTGCCGCTCAGGTCTCAGGCCGGAAATACGATCCGCGCGCAAAAACCTCGCCCATTACCGAGAGGCGCCGCAGAAAATTCCGCTCCGTGCTGATCGGCTATCCGCGTGACGATCGAGAGGCCAAGGCCAGCACCAAGTCCCGCACTGCCAGGCACCCGATAGAAGCGCTGGGTAACCTGGCGAAACTCATCAGGCGACAGCGGCTCACAGTCATTGCATACCTCCAGTTCTATCCCACCTGATACGGGCTGCAGGTGCACACGCACCGGACTCGATTCGGTCGCGTAGCGAAAAGCGTTGACCAGGAGATTGCGCAGCATAATGGCGAGCATTTCTTCACGCCCCTTCACAGTGCAGCCGGGTACCAGCTGCAAATCGATCTCCAGGTCCCGGTCCGCAGCAAGGTGGGCGTTATCTGTCACCACCTCGCTGACCAGTTCGTCCAGAACCACCGGCTCTCCGGCCAGCGGCGCCTGGGGGTCAACCCGCGCCAGGATCAATAGCTGCTCCACGCTGTGACTGGCGCGGTCCACGCGCTGGCCGATACGTGTGAGCATATTCCCTTCCTGGGCCTCGGCCATCTGACGCTGGCAGAGCTGCACTTCGGTTTTTATTGCGGCCAGTGGTGTGCGCAGTTCATGGGCCGCATTGGCGGTAAATCGCTGCTCGCTATCGAGTGCGAAGGCAAGTCGGTCGAGCAACTCATTGAGCTCGTCAACAACCGCCTGCATCTCTATCGGTACCGAGGCTGTCGCCACCGGTTCCAGCGCACCCGGACTGCGCTGAGAGATCTGTGATGCCAGATCCTGCAGCGGCCTGAGGCCGCGAGACACGCCAAACCAGAGCACGACAATAGTCAGTGGAAGCACGATAAGCAGCGGAAAGAGTGCCTGGGCCAGCGTATTGAACATGGCCCATCGGGCCGCATCAATCTCAATGCCCACCACGATCCAGATGCCAGCCTGCGCGTCATACAGGTTACGGACGCGCCAGTTACTGTCACCCAGGTTCACAAAGCGGAATCGCTCCCGCGTAGGAGGATCAAAATAGGGGGAGTCTTCCAGGGCGGCGATCAAGCGATCGTCGAGAAACACGTTAAGCGCCGGTTGCAGGTCGTCGCCTCCCGGCGACTCAATCTTCAGGACGGTCCCCAGTTCTGTATCGAACCAGGTCTCCGTCTCTACCACGCCCTTATCAATCTGCCGGGCATAGATTTGAGTGACGTAGCTCACGAGATCGCCGTACTGCTGTAGCTGGCGATCAATTTGATCCAGTAGTACGCGAGCAGCATAGGAGAAGGTAAGCAGGGCCGAACTGATCCAGGCGAACAGCGTAAGGCCGAGTAAGATCCAGATGAGACGTTTTTTCAGTGAGCCTTTCATGCGGGTATCCGGTACCCCACACCGCGCATGGTCTCAATGGCACCACTGCCAAAGCGCTTACGTAAGCGCGATACGTAAACCTCCACGGTGTTAGAGCCGACCTCCTCGCCCCAGCTATAGATGCCCTCCTCCAATCGCGCTCGGGAGACAAAGCGGCCCCGGTTGCGCATTAGAATCTCGAGAATGGCGAATTCCCTAGCCGTTAGCACGACCTCCTCGCCATCGAAGTTAACCAGCCGGTCCACCGGGTCAAGGCTGATACCAACGGCTTCCAGCAGCTGGGACTTGCTGTCACTGCGGCGTCTGAGCAGGGAACGTATGCGAGCGAAGAGCTCGTCGATCTCAAAGGGCTTGGTCAGGTAATCATCAGCACCTGAATCCAGTCCGTCGACCTTGTCTTCCAAGGTATTGCGTGCGGTCAGCACCAGTACGGGCATGCCGTGGCCGTCGCGCCTGAGCTGCCTCAGCACCTGCATCCCGGGTACGCCCGGCAAGCCCAAATCCAGTACCACGATGTCATAAGGTGTCGCCGACAGGGCAGCACGCACGGGTTCACCGGAGCGCAGCCAATCCACGGCGTACTGCTCCAATTTGAGAGCATCCTCAAGGGACTCGCCCAGCTGTATATCGTCTTCTACGAGCAGTACTCGCACCGTCTCTCCCTCAGGCCTGGGGCCGAAGTGTAATCTGCGTACCTTTGTTCATTCACGCACTATGGTGGCAGAGCGACATGAAACCGCCCTGAACAGCGGCCTTTCCGGAAAATTCCCAAAATAATCTCTTCACAAGCTGAATAATATCGCTCAGCCGGTGCTACACTCCATTTTGCTGGAATTTCCAGCAATATTTATGCTAGCGGTCGAAGCAACCCCAGGTTCCTCGGTTCGTTTCCATAGATACTGATTAACCCGGCACGGGGCGACCCTGCCAGCATGATGAATTACAGGTAACAACTATGTCTCAAGTATCCGGCACCGTGAAATGGTTCAATGAAACCAAAGGTTACGGTTTTATCGAACGCGAAGACGGCCCCGATGTCTTCGTTCATTTCAGTGCCATCAAGGCCGAAGGTTTCAAAACCTTGACCGATGGCCAAAAGGTCGAGTTTACCGTCACTGATGGTCAGAAAGGCCCTCAAGCGGAGAACGTCGTACCGGTCTAGGTTTTCGCCTAACCGCTATTCACAAAAAAAGGAGCGCTCTGCGCTCCTTTTTTTTCACTTCAAATCGACTCAGGGCGCGGGCTTACACGCCTTCACGCAGCTTTCTCATGCGTTCCAGTTCTGAGTCCATATACCTGATCCACTGACGAGCGTACTTGGCGGAACGCTCATCGCGGCCTGCGGCCGTGAAAGCTTCCTTCGCGCGGGTGTACTGCTTATCGTTGAAATAGGCCATGCCCAGTACCAGGCGAGCCTGGTCCGGGCGCTTGATGCCGCCCCGCTGCAGGCCCTTGTTGATCGCCTGTATGGATTTTTTGTACTCGTCGCCATCAAGGTAAACGTTACCCAAGCGCGCGTAGAGCTCACCCGTTTCCGCCTTGGAAGCTGCCTCTTCCATAGCCGGAATAGCCTTTTCAATCTCCTGGGCCTGACGGTAGGCGTTACCCATTATCTCCCAGTTCTTCGAGTTGCCGTCGATACTGCCGTCATCGAGACCGGCATCCATCACCTTGGCCGCCTTATACGGGACGTCAGCATTCAGATAGAGATAGGCCATGGTGACCTGTTCGGTGCCCTTGTCGAGCATGCCCTGCACTTCTGCCGTTTCCATGGCCGAAAGCTGCCACTTCTCGTTCTTGGTCTCACCGTACATGTGTGAGAGCTGCACCCAGTACTGCTTCTTCGGGTAGAACTTCAGCAGTGTTTCAAGGGTATCAATCGTAGCCGGCACATCGTTCTTTTCGAAATACAGGAAGCGGGCCAGGTTGTACCAGTTTTCCTTCGGCGGTGTCGACACATAGGTCGGATCCTCGGCCTTGCGCTGCACCTGCTTCGTATTGTGCATGTCGATCGCCTTCTCGACGTTCAGCAGGGCCTTGTTGAAGTCTTTGGTCTGGTAATAACCCTGAGCGAGCAGCACATAGGCGTTTGCATTCGGCGTCTCAGTGACCTCAAACCAATCAAGGAGTGCGTCGATACCCTTCTGCCACTGCTCCTGCACAAAGTAGAGCTGGGCGATGGTGTACTTGGTGTTGATTTCCATGGCCAGGGGAATGTCCGGCTGGCGCACCACGTTCTCGTAGGCCTGCAGGGCGCGCGCATAGTCTTCACGCGAGTAGTGGATAAAGGCGTAGAGGTTGTAAACGTTAGCCGCTTCGTAGCTGTTCAGCTTGGTGCTTTCGCGGTTGGCCGCCAGCATCTCGTCGAGGATTTTGGCTGCCGTATTAAAGTCCTTAGCTTCGGCCGCAGCCTGTGCTTCGGAGAGCTTCTCGAAAATCTTGTTACGCAGCGCCGGCGTGCGCCGCGTCTCGCGGGTGTCTTTCTTCTGCTCCTGGGCCTGGGCTGCCGACAGCGGCGCATAGCCCAAGTCACTTTGCAGCTGGCTGAGTCCCACCTGGCCCAGGACCAAGGGTACGGCCATCAGCAGGCTTCGTGATAACAGTCCACGCTCCAATAACGCCATAAGACAACTACCTCACTGTTCCAGCTCGTAGGTGAATTTATTTTGGACCCCGGCCACTTCGATTGGTTCGCCATCCACCACGCGGGGCTTGTACTTGAACTTCAACGCCGCCTTGACGGAGGCACTCTCGAACACGCCCGAAGGCTGGCAGTCTACCGGCTGCGGATCGCGTATCGCACCCGAGGTCGTTACGGTGTATTCAACGATGCAGTAGCCTGTGATGCCGCGGGTCTGCGCGCGACGCGGATAGATGGGCGCAACCTTGACGATGGGCAGATATTCACCGTCGCCAGCGGACATGCCCGTGCTATCAATCTTGATATCGATTGACGCAGTCGGTGCCGTATTCTCAACGTTGGTGTCCATGTCCAGGTCAAGCTGCTGCATTTCCATGTCGGGCGGCGGCTCTTCCGGGTCTTCCATCTTCTCCGGCTTTTTCGTCGAGGTCTCCAGCTCGATTTCTTCATCCGGCTGGACCAGATCGGCAATTTTCCGATTTTCGATTTCCGGGTTTTCGAAGTCGGCGTCAATCAGGCTGTGCATGATGGTAAAGAGGCCGACCACTACCGGTATCGCCAGCAGGATCGACAGGATCATTCTCACGGAACTATTCATTACCCTTACCCCACTTCGTCCGTCGAGGCGCAAAGCGGCGCGTCCATCAGGGGTTGAATCAGGGCCAGCAGTTCGCTGAGCACCGAGGTCGGCGCATCCACGTCTGACTGAATCACAAAGTTGGCCTTGGGTGCTTCTTTCTTCGCTGCCTCGGCCAGTCGGTAGGCCCGGTCGAGCGGGATCTGCTTCTTGTCGTAATAGACATCACCCACATCGTTCACCGCAAAAATAATGGTGCCGCGCTCACAGGGGTCCGTGGTTACGGCACCGTACTTGTCGAGGTCCACGCCGGGCTCTTTCACGAAGGACGATGTCACAATGAAAAAGATCAACATGATGAACACCACGTCCAGCATGGGTGTCAGGTCAATCTCGCCCTCGCCACCGCCATCCTGCGCGGAGGCTCGGCCTCCGCCTGCCATTCGCCTGCTCAACGCTTCTCCTCCGCTGGCCAATTCACCTGTTTCACGCCGGCTTCGCGGGCGGCATCGCCGACCTCAAGCAGGGTCCCCGCCGTCGCGCCCGGCTCCGTCTTGACGGTAAACGGCTGCTCCGGATCTGACGCCAGCAGACGGGCAATATTGGCCCGCACGGCGCGGATATCGATGCGACGATTCTCCATCCAGATCTGGTCATCGCCAGTGATCGTCACCACGATGCTGGTTGCATCCGGCGGCGGTTCGTTTTCGTTACTGTCGGGACGATTCACTTCAATGCCCGCCTCCTTCAGGAAGGAGGCGACCACGATGAAGAAGATCAACATGATGAACACCACGTCGAGCATGGGCGTCAGATCAATCTGCGCCTCGTCCCCATCGCCGTCTCGCTTTCTATCGCGCATGAATAATGCTCTATCAGTGGTCGGTGGTCAGGTTGTCCGTCAGGAACTCTGATTCCCGCTGGGCAATCCTGGTGACATAAGTATTGGCAAATACACCCGAGAGTGCTGCAACCATGCCCGCCATCGTCGGGATCGTAGCCTGCTGCACGCCCCCGGCCATCGACTTGGCATCACCGCCGCCGGTCACCGCCATAATGTTAAACACTTCGATCATGCCCCATACGGTACCCAAAAGGCCCAGTAAGGGGCAAAGTGCTACCAGGGTCTTGATCATCGGCAAGAACTGATTGATCTGCATGCGCGCCCGGGAAATCAGCATGGAGCGCACCTGGCGCGCCTCCCAGGACTTGCGTTCAGCGCGGCCTTCCCACTGCGCGATGACCTGCGCAACATCTTTCTTCCAGCCGAACTGCAGGTACCATACGCGCTCAAAGATCAGCGCCCACATCACGAACAGCAGGGCGGCGATCAGCCACAGGACCTCACCTCCCTTGTCCATGAAGCCGAGGAGAACCTCGATCAAACCGCCCATATCAAGACCTCAGGTTGGCTTCTGTGTGCTCTGCCACGATACCCGTCGTCTGCTCATCGAGAATATGGATGATGCGCTGGGCACGGCCATTCACGATCGTGTGCAGTAGCACCGTGGGAATCGCCACCAGCAGACCCAGTACCGTTGTGATCAATGCGCTGGAAATACCGCCGGCCATCGCCTTGGGGTCGCCTGCACCGAAGATGGTAATCGCCTGGAAGGTCAGGATCATACCGGTCACCGTACCCAGCAGACCCATCAGCGGTGCGACAGCTGCAATAATCTTGAGTATGGTCAGACCACTTTCGAGCTTAGGCGTTTCCTTCAACACGCCCTCGGACAGCTTGAGCTCGAGCGTCTCTGTGTCCATGGTGGGATTGTCTTCATGAATCTTGAGGACGCGGCCCAGCGGATTGTTGTCGTTAGCCTTGTCGGACTTGAGCTGCGAGCTGACTTTGCCGCCAACGACCGTGAGGATCGCCATGCGAACGATGGCCAGCAGGAAGGCAAAAATGCCGACCGCAGTAATGGCGTATCCAACATAACCTCCCTGGTGCCAGCGCTCTTCCAGCGTCGGCGTGTCAATGATCGCCGCGAGGAAGGAGCCGCCGGTCGGGCCGGTAGGGTCAACACCAAAGCTGTTAAGGCCGCCGCTAGCCGTTGCCAGGCTGCCGGCCCAGCCGGTGTAGGGCCCACTGGGCTGGCGGGGCAGCTCACTCAGGCTGCCGTCTTCAAAGCTCAGGTAGTTGCCGCTCATATCGACGATATTGAAGGCACCCACGCGCAGAACTTCACGCTCTGAACGCTCACCGGCAGGCGAGGCGACCTCGGCTGAGAAGGTCGTTACAACGCCGGTCTGGTTGATTTCATTGAGCATCTCGTACCACACCTTTTCGATCTCCTCGATGCTCGGCAGCACGTCTGAGCCACTCATTTTGGAGACCAGGTCACGCAGGAAGAGCTCGCGATCAGGATACTGTGCCGAGGCCAGAGAGACCTCGATATTGGAGGCGAGGTCACCGGATGCGGAGGTCAGGTGGCCGAAGAGCTCGGTCAAGGTACCGAGTTTCTCCTGCAGCTGCTTCTGCTTGGCGGCGATGAGTAGCTCGTTCTGCTCGAACTCATCCTCCAGCTGGGCGCTTCGCTGCTCCTCGCGGGCGCGCTCTGCTTCAGCGTTCCTGAGTGCAGTCGCCTGATTGGCTTTGTCCTGGGAGAAGCGCTGCTCGCGGGCGCGGTTTTCGCGGGCCTCGGTCACCTGGCCCTTCTCGACAAACTCCAGCAGTTGGTCAAGGGTCTGTGCCTCCTGAGCCAGGGCTGAGCCAGCTGATGTCGCCAGTGTGCCGCACATTGCCAGCGCAGCCGCTTTTACAAATTTAACGCTCATCAGTTAGCCTCCGGTGCCGCCACGGGCATATCCAAAAGTTCGATCGTGGCCTGCTTCTTCGCTATGCGAATGCCTTTGCGAATCGCCGCGTCGTACTCGCCAGCCGGCAGTTCCGTCCAGGAGCCAGCGCTCTTGTCCCAGGCACCAGAAAAAGCGCCGTCTGTCGTCTGATAGACGAGCGACACGCGACCTACGCGCAGGAAGTCGACATCGCGCTGCGTACCGCCGATATCGATGGTGCCGCGGTAGGTATCGATACCACGGCCGTATTGCAACTCAATGTTGTAGGCTTCCAGCACCCCGCGGAACTTCTCAGCAACGGTGACATCGGCTCGGTCGATGTTGTCACGCAGGAACTGGACGCGCTCCAGCCGTTCTTCCCGCTGGAAGGGTACGTCCAATTTCACGAAGTCCTCGAGGCCGTCGATCATCTTGATGACCAGTGGCGTCATCTGCCGCTGGATGACCGTCACCTGGGAGATGGACTCATCGATCGATGCGACGCGCTCCATCTGGTTCTCGATCTGACGCTCGAGGCGGGCGTTGTAGACCTTCAGGCCGTCTATCTGCTTGACCACCGTCTTGTAGTCGTTCAGCAGGTCGCGGGTTTCATCCGCGAGCCGGTCGATCTTGGCCTGGGACCGCCGGGCAGCCTCGTTCTTGGCGTCGCCAATCTTGAGGATGTCCTCTAGCGTGCTGGCCTGCACAAGTGCGGTGGTACCCCAGAGGGAACCCACAGCGACAAGCGCAGCGACCAGTACATTCTTCAATCGATGCATAGTCATGGGGATGGTATTTCCTATATCCAACAGAGAAGTTCGGAGCTAATAAAAAAAATCGAGACTCGGTACTAGTTATATAGCGGAAAATTCTGAGTCAGCAAACCGAGGCTGCGTAGTTAAACTCAACAAGCGCGATTTTTCAATGACGGCCCCGGCGCGTCTGGGGCATTTGCAAGCGGTGTGTATTTAGGTTACACGCCGCGCCCAACTCCGAGACAAAGGTAACACTCACTTATCGCGTTCGCGCTCATAGACTACAAAGCTGTAGTCCAGTTCGTTGTGTTCATCGCCAGGATGACGCTCTCGGGACACTTCGCGCCACTCGGACAACTCGAGGCCGGAGAGGTAGGCATCTCCGGGCACCTCAGCGTGTACCTCTGTCACATAGAGTCGCTGCGCGCGGGGCAGTGCCTCCGCGTAGATCGCCGCCCCCCCGATAACCATCAATTCGTCCGCCCCATCGATGAGAGCGATATCCTCCGCGAGTGAGAGTGCCAAATCCAGCGACGCCACCACGCTCACCCCCTCGGCGCTGTAATCCGGATCGCGACTGATCACGATATTGCTGCGCCCGGGCAGCGGCCGGCCGATCGACTCCCAGGTCTTGCGGCCCATCACCACTGGCTTACCCAGCGTTACCTGCTTGAAGTAGCGCAGGTCCTGCGGCAGATGCCAGGGCAGCGCATTGTTGCGGCCAATGACCCCGTTTTCAGCGACGGCGACTATCACGGCAAGTTCCAACACGCAGTCAGACCGCCACCGCGCCCGCTATGTGCGGATGCGGGTCATAGTCCACCAGTTCGAAGTCCTCGAAGCGGTAGTCATAAATGCTATCGGGCTTGCGCAGGATGTTCAGACGAGGCAGCGGCCGCGGCTCGCGGCTGAGCTGCTCGCGCACCTGTTCGATGTGGTTGAGGTAGATGTGTGAATCCCCGGTGCAGATGACAATCTCACCAGGTTCCAGCTCACACTGCTGGCACAGCATTAGCGTCAGCACTGCCAGGCTCGCCGTGTTATAGGGAAGGCCCAGGAAAGAGTCTGAGGAACGAATCAACAGCTGCGATGACAGCTTGCCCCCGGCTACATAAAATTGGTACAGCAGGTGGCAGGGCGGCAGGGCCATGCGCCCTGCTTTTGCATTGTCCTGAGGGCTGACACTCTCGTCGGGCAGATACTCCACGTTCCAGCCGTGAAAAAGAATGCGCCGACTGTTCGGGTTGTTGCGCAGACAGTCCACGACATAGTCGATCTGGTTAATGCTGCCGCCATCGCGCGTCGGCCAGGCCGTCCACTGCGCACCGTAGATCGGGCCCAGGTCGCCCTCCTCGGTCGCCCACTCGTCCCAGATGCTGACGCCGTTTTCCTTCAACCAGGCCGTATTGGTGTCCCCGTTCAGGAACCAGATCAGCTCATTGATGATGCTTTTCAGGTGCAGCTTCTTCGTGGTCAGCAGCGGGAAGCCCCTGGCCAGGTCATGCCGGTACTGACGCCCAAATACCGACAGCGTGCCCGTCCCTGTGCGATCACCTTTTTCCACGCCGTTGTCGAGAATATCCTGGAGCAGGTCGAGATACTGCCGCATGCTTACTTGGCCCCTTTCGCAGTCTTCACGTTTTTAACACCCTTTACGGACTCTGCCGTGCCGGCGCCATGATAGGCGCGCCAGATCAGGTATATGCCCAGGGCGATCATCGGCAGGCAGAGAATCTGGCCGCGGGTCATCCACCCCAGGGCCTGGAAGCCGAGATGCGCATCCGGCTCTCTGAAGAACTCGGCAAAGAAACGCAAACAGCCATAGCCCAGCACGAAAAGCCCGCCGACCGCCCAGGTGGGCCGGGGCTTGCGCGAGAACCACAGCAGAATCACAAACAGCAGCACGCCTTCCAGAGCAAACTGGTAGAGCTGCGAGGGATGCCGGGCCAGCTGTAGCGGATCACGCGGAAAGACCATGGCCCAGGCCACGTCGGTGGGGCGGCCCCAGAGCTCCTGGCCGATGAAGTTACCCAGCCGCCCCAGGGCAAGACCCACTGGGGTCAGTGGCGCAACAAAATCCAGCATCTGGCCAAAGCCGATTCCGCGTTGGCGGCCGAAAATATACATGGCGATGATCACACCCAGCATGCCGCCGTGGAAGGACATTCCGCCCTTCCAGATTTGCAGCGCCCACTGCGGATCCTCCAGCAGCTGGTCCATGCCGTAAAAAAGGATATAGCCAAGGCGCCCGCCCAGTATCACACCCAGGGCCGCGTAAAAAATCATGTCATCGACCTGGTCGCGCGCCACGGGCGTATGCGCCCAGGCCGAACGCCTCAAGGCCAGCCACCAGGCGAAGCCCAAACCTGCCAGGTAAGTGAGGCCGTACCAGTGGATTTTGAGGGGCCCCAGGGCCAGGGCGACCGGGTCTATCTCCGGATACGTGAGCATCGACAACCTGATTAAATTCCGCCGGGTGGCGTAGGCGAGGTATTATCAGTCACCGGCCGAACAGAAACAACGACCCGACGACGCCGGGATCGGCAAAGCCCCAAACCGACAGACAACAACAATAGCGACCTAGCAAAACCATGTGCCTCATCATCTTCTCGCACCAGCCCGACAGCGATCTGCCCCTGGTGGTCGCCGCCAACCGCGACGAATATCACGCCCGCGCAACAAAGCCTTCCGCCTTTTGGAATGACCATCCGGGCGTGTTTGCCGGCCGCGACCTGGTGGGTGGCGGCACTTGGATGGGCATCACACGCAGCGGTCGCTTCGCTGCCATCACCAACTTCCGCGACCCGCAGGCCAGCGACCCGGCGCCGCGCAGTCGCGGCGAACTGACCCTCGATTTTCTGGCAGGGAACGACGACCCGGCCACCTATTTGCAGCGCGTTGCCTCACGCGCCTCCGAGTACGCCGGCTACAGCCTACTGGTGGGCAGCGCCCGTGAGCTATGGCACCAAAGCAACGCCGGCGACTCAAGCCAGCGCCAGCCCCGCCCGCTGGCACCGGGCCTCTATGGCCTCAGCAACGCCAACCTCGACACGCCCTGGCCCAAAGTCCAGCGCGGCAAAGCCGTCATGGCAGAGCTGCTGAACAGTCGCGCGGTCAGCCACGACACCCTGGCCACCGCAGTCAACAGCGCCGAACTGGCCAACCCCGAAGCGCTCAAGCTCCAGGACCTTACCGCCGACATGGACGCACTCCTCTCCGCCCAGTTCATCACCGCCGGGCCCTACGGAACCCGGGCCTGCACCACACTGTGGATGGGGGAAGGCGGCGAAGTCAGCTTTTTGGAGAGGAGCTATAACGAGGACGGTCGTGAAACCCACCAGTCCTGGGCGCATTTCACCGTGGAGTGATTGTCGGTGGCTTTTTTAGTTGCGCCGTAGTTTGGCGCGGCGGAACATCTAGTTGACAGGCGCGTGGAGGAAACCCTCCATGCCATGATCCGACAGCACCACCTCAAGTCGCTCGAGAATCCGCACGGGATCCTCCAGACCCATCACCTCATCGAGAACTTCCCTCGATTCGGCAAGCGTGAGATTCCGCACCGCCCGCTTCACCCGCGGCAGGCTGGTGGCATTCATGGATAGGGCATCGTAGCCCATCGCCAGCAGCAACACCGCCGCCAGTGGGTCGCCCGCCAGTTCGCCGCAGATGCTAACGCGCTTGCCCTCAGCCCGCACCGCCTCAGCTACCGCCGAAAGCGCCTGCAGTACCGCGGGATGAAAGCCGTGGTAAAGGTCAGCGACGCGCGCATTGTTACGATCAACCGCAAGCAGGTATTGCGTGAGGTCATTACTGCCGACAGACAGGAAATCCACCCGGCGCGCCAGGGAACGGGCCTGGTAGACCGCCGCCGGCACTTCCACCATCACCCCGATTTGCGGCAGGTCACAGGCCAGGCCCTCCTGCTGAATCTCACGGTGGCTGCGGCGAACGAGGTCGAGCGCCTCATCCAGTTCCTGCACGCTGGAGATCATCGGCAACATGATACTGAGGTTGCCGAGGCCCGCATTGGCTTTCAGCATCGCCCGGACCTGCGCCAAGAAAATCTCCGGGTGGTCCAGCGTGACCCGGATGCCGCGCCAGCCGAGGAAGGGGTTTTCCTCCTCAATCGGGAAATACGGCAATGACTTGTCGCCGCCGATATCGAGGGTGCGCATCACGACCGGCCGCGGCGCGAAGGCCTCGAGCTGGTTGCGGTAAATCTGGCGCTGCTCTTCCTCGCTGGGAAAACGCTCGCGCAGCAAAAAAGGCACCTCGGTACGATACAGGCCAACGCCTTCCGCACCGTGATCTAGCGAGCGCGCAACGTCCGCCATTAAGCCGGTATTCACGTACAGCGGCAGGTGGTGCCCATCCAGCGTTTCGCTCGGTTCATCGCGCAGTGACTCGAGGTCGAGGGTCAGCACGCGATCCTGCTCGAGTATCTCCTGAAAGCGTGAGCGGACCTCGGGCAGGGGGTTCAGGTGCACATCGCCGTTGTAGCCATCCACCACCACCTCGTGATCCTGCAGGCGGTTATAAGGCATGTCCACGGCGCCCATCACCGTGGGCACGCCCATAGCGCGCGCCAGAATGGCTACGTGTGAGTTGCCAGAACCGCGCACGGAAACCAGCCCCGCGAGTTTCTCCCGCGGTATCTCGCCAAGCGCCGAGGCGGTCAGCTCCTCCGCCACCAGGATAGTGTGGTCGGGGAAGACGCGTTTTTCCTTGCTCTCTGCCTGCAAATAGCTGAGCACTCGCGTGCCGAGGTCCTTCACGTCAACCGCGCGCTCTTTCAGGTAGGAGTGCTCCATGCGCTCGAAGTGGCGAATGTGGGAGATCATCACCTCGCTGAGAGCGCCCTGGGCCCATTCGCCCTTGCGGATCATGCTGGCGACCTCACCGCCGATAGCAGAGTCGTCGAGAATGCCGATATAGACATCGAACAGCGCATGATCTTCCGCGCTCATCTCACCCTCGAGGTTGGCGGCCACAGCCTCTATATCCTTGCGCACCTTACTCAACGCTGACTTGAAGGCGCGCAGTTCCGCCCGCCGGTTTTTGACTGTCTTGCGCGGCACCGCATACAGATCCGCGCTGGGCGAGATGGCCACCGCCTCACCGATAGCGATCCCCGGCGCACCCGGTATGCCAGCGATTTTCGCCGGCGCACTAGACGCCAGCTCGCCGGGCCGCACGGCGCCGGTAACCCGCGCGTGGGCGATGACCCCGGCCAGCTGCGCTGACATAGTCACCAGGAAGGCTTCGTCGCTTTCGTCGAAACGCCGTCGTTCGGCCTGCTGTACAACGAGCACGCCCAGCACGTCGCGCTGGTGAATAATCGGTACGCCCAGGAAGGCGTGGAAGGGCTCTTCACCAATACCTTCGAGTAGCTGGAAGGCGGGGTGTGCGCTTGCGTTCTCCAGGTTGACCGGCTCCTCGCGCTCGGCGACGAGGCCCACCAGACCCTCCCCGGAGGCCAGGCTTGCCTGGCCAACAAGGTCGCGATTCAAGCCCTCCGTAGCCTCAAGCACCAGGCGACCTGTCGTCACCTCCTGCATGTAGACCGTGCAGACCGCCGTACCCATGGCATCACGCACCCGGTGCACGATGATTTCCAGCGCCTCGGGTAAACCCTCGGCGGCGTTGACCTCCTGGACGATATTGCGGAGGGTCTCCAGCATGATACCTAGTGCCCGTGTTCCAGGCCGGGCAGCCGGCCCAGCGGCGGCACCAGCTCTTTCAAGGCGCGGCGATAAACATCGCGCTTGAACGACACCACCTGGTCGAGCGGATACCAGTAACTCACCCACTGCCAATGATCGAACTCGGGCTTGGTATTGAGGTCGAGGCGCACGGCGCTGTCTTCTGCCAGCATCCGCAGCAAGAACCACTTCTGCTTCTGGCCAATACAGGGCGGGTTCTGGCCCTTGCGTATGAAACGCTTCGGTAGCCGGTAGCGCAGCCAGCCGCGTGTCGCGCCGAGAATGTCTACGTGCTGCTCATCGAGGCCAACCTCTTCCTGCAGCTCGCGAAAGAGCGCCTGCTCGGGGCTCTCCCCGCGGTTAATGCCACCCTGGGGAAACTGCCAGGCATCGCGGCCGCCCACGCGGCGTGCCCACAGCAGTTGACCGCGGTCGTTAGCCAGGATTATGCCTACGTTGGGGCGAAAGCCCTCGGAGTCGATCACAGCGCGTGTTAGCTCTCTTTATTCGGCCGGCTATTGTTCCACACTTTGCCAGAGCAGAGAAATTGGCCAAATCCACCGTCCGATGCGCCCGGTCACCGGTCGGGGACGCTCGTGGACGCTGGTCGGGTGAGCCGCTATGCTTGCCGGCCTTCAAGGAGGAGCCTATGGCACTGGCGATATTTGACCTCGACAACACGCTTATCGGTGGCGACAGCGACAACCTGTGGGGCCAGTTTGTGGTGGATCAGGGCCTGGTAGACGGCGCGGATTTCGAGCGCCAGAACAACCAGTTTTACGAAGACTACCAGGCGGGTGACCTGGATATCCTGGCCTACGTGCGCTTCGCCCTTGGCCCGCTGAAAGGCCGCCCCATGGATGAACTGGCGCGCTGGCATGCGACCTTCATGCGCGAGGTCATCGATCCGCTCATGCTACCCAAGGCCGCCGCCCTGATTGACCGGCATCGCCAGGCGGGAGACCACCTGCTGGTGATTACTGCAACCAACGTGTTCGTGACCCGCCCGATCGTCGATGCCCTCGGCATTGAGGACCTGCTGGCCTGCGATGCGGAAATTGTGGATGGCCGGTATACCGGCGAACCCGCCGGCATCCCCACCTACCGAGAAGGCAAGGTACAGCGCCTTCAGCAGTGGCTCGCGGGGCGAAGCATCAGCCTGGAGGGCGCCTGCTTTTACAGCGATTCCCACAACGATCTGCCCTTGCTGGAACTGATCGACAAGCCGATTGCGGTAGATCCAGATACCAAACTGAGGGCCGTGGCTGAGCAGCGTCAATGGCCCATAATCTCCCTCAGGGATTAAACACGGCCACCCGGATGCATCACAGGCGTCGCAAAAAAACGGCCTTCAGATACTCCGTTTCAGGGATCGCTGGATGGATCGGATGATCTGGGCCCTGGGCACCCTGCTCAAGCACCTGTAAGCGGCAACCGGCTCGCAGCGCGGCACCCTGGAGGGCAAACATCAGGTCGCCACGGCTCAGGTGCATGGAGCAGGATGCGCCCACCACCACTCCCCCGGGCCGGGTCAGACGCAGGCCGGCTTCGAAAATCCGCCTGTAAGCGGCGATGCCTTTTTTCAGGTCCTTGCGGCGCTGGATAAAGGCTGGCGGGTCAATAATGGTCAGGTCGAACAACTCTTCGTCCCGCTTTTCGTCCTGCAAGGCCGCCAGCACTTCATCGGCGCGGCCCTGGCGCGTGCTTACCCGGGCTTCAAGGCCGTTGTGGGCGGCGTTGGCCATTACACCGGCCAAGGCCGCCTCGGAGCTGTCCACACAGACCAGGTGACGGGCGCCGGCGGCCATCGCCTGTATGCCCCAGCCACCGACGTAGCTATATACGTCGAGCACTCTGGCGTCCCTGGCATAGGCCGGCAGACGAGCGCGTGACATACGGTGATCATAGAACCAGCCCGTTTTCTGGCCACTGGCCAGCGGTGCCAGCAGCGCAACGCCATTTTCGATCAGTTCTACCTGATCAGGCACCTGTCCAAAAACGACCTCAACACGCTCGGGAAGCTCGCGTTCGCGGCGGGCACGGCTGTCGGCTCGCAGCAAAATACCGCGCGGCGCGAGCTGCTCACGCAGGGCATCCACCAGCACCGCCTCATAGGGCTCGACACCCGCGTTGTTGAGCTGCAACACCAGGTAATCGCCGAAGCGGTCCACCACCACGCCCGGCAGCAGATCGCTGTCACCATAAATAAGGCGGTAGTAAGGTTGGTCGAAGGCAAGCGCACGGGTACCCAGAGCAGTGCACACTGCATCCGCCACCGTTTGCGCGTCAAAGTCGACGGCCCGGCCCGGTGCGAAGAGCCGGGCGCAGATCAGGGACTGTGGTTCAAGGTAGGCGCTACCGAGCAGATCGCCTCGGGCGCTCTTGACCTCAACAACCTCGCCGGGCTCGAACTGAGCAAGCGGATTGCGGGCCGTGTCGACCTCGTTTGAATAGACCCAGAGATGGCCGCTACGCAGGCGCCGCTCGGCGCCCTTGCGCAGGACGAGTTCAGCTCTCTTCAGCGACCTGGGCCTGGTAGTCCTCCGCTGAGAGCAGGCCATCAAGCTCTGCCGTATCAGCAATCTTCAGCTTGTAGAACCAGCCGTCGTTATAGGGGTCGGCGTTCACCGTTTCCGGTTCATCTTCAAGTCGATCGTTGATAGCAATCACTTCACCCGCTACCGGCGCATAGATGTCTGAAGCGGCCTTCACCGACTCCACCACGCCCGCGTCGTCACCGGCGGCCAGGGTGTCGCCCACTTCGGGCAGTTCGATGAATACCACGTCGCCCAGGGCGTCCTGCGCATGATCCGTGATGCCGATGGTAACGCTGCCATCTTCTTCCAGCCGCGCCCACTCGTGGCTGGCCGCGTACTTCAATTCACTGGGTGTCTGGCTCATGCCCGTTCCTCACTCCCCCAAAAGCGGCTTATTGTAACCACGCTTGGAAAAAAACACAGCCGTCTGGTGACTTTAGAGGCCCATCGCCTGACGCATCAGCTGTCGTTTCACCGGCGTTGCGCGACCCACCAGCCGCATGCCTTCATTACGCAGCCAGCGCAGCGGCAGGCTGTCCTGCTCAAACAGACGCTTGAAGCCATCCATCGCTACCATCATGGCGAGGTTGTCACCTTTGCGGCGACGCTGATAGCGCCGCAGCACCGATAGTGCACCCACATCCAGGCCACGCGAAGCGGCCGATTGAATTTCTTCAGCCAGCACGGCGACATCAGCAAGGCCCAGGTTGATGCCCTGGCCAGCCAGGGGATGAATGGTGTGGGCAGCATCGCCCACCAGGGCGACTCGCGGCTGCACGTAATCCACGGCATGGCGTTGCCGCAGCGGGAAAGCGACGCGCCGCGTTGCCGCAACAACGGAACCCAGACGTTTTTCAAAGGCCCATCCCAGTGCCTCACAAAAGGCCGCATCATCCAGGCCGGCCATTTCCTCTGCGACCGCATCGCGCAGGGACCACACGATAGAGCAACAGCGATCATCCTCACCCGCCAGTGGCAGGAAGGCCAGCGGACCGTCGGGCGTGAAGCGCTGCCAGGCGGTGGCCTGGTGCGAATCCTCGGTCTGGACAGTGCAGACGATGGCGCGGTGGCCGTAGTCCCACTCCCGGGTTTCGAACTCAAACATGCCGCGCAGGGCAGACCGCGCGCCATCAGCAGCCACGACCAGGGAGGTCTCAAGCGTGGCACCCGACGCCAGCTGCAGGGAGATGGACTCTTCAGATTCGACCGGCAAGACAGCCTCGACACTGTCGGGGTTGTACAGCGTGATGTCACGCGCCTTCGAAATGTTATCCGCCAGCGCGCTGACAATCGCCCGATTCTCGACAATATGCCCCAGTGCCGGAGCGCCAACCTCTTCACAGTCAAACTCGATCCCGCCGGTGCCGTCGGCATCCCACACCGTCATATGCCGGTACGCGCAGGCGCGATAATCCAGTACCGTCTGCCAGCTCGCAAGGCTCTCAAGGAAGTTGCTCGACACGGGCGTCAGCGCACTGACGCGGGCATCGAAGCTGCTGATACCGGCCGGCTCTGGCAGTGCGCGTCCGTCTAGCGGCTGCGGTTCGACCAGGGCAATATCAAACCCCCGCCCGGACAGGGCCAAAGCCAGCGCACTCCCCGCAATGCCCGCACCAACGACCGCGATATCGTGTTGGTTGCCCCCAGCCACGTCAGCGCTGACCCAGGCTGGCAACGCCCGCCGCCACGCGCACAAACTCGCGCTTGAGGGGCTCAGCGATGTCCAGCACCGCCAGGCCAAGATCACGCGCCATACCGGTAACCGGGTCCGACCGCATAAACAGCTCCGGCAGGCGATCACTCAGCCCAATGGTCCGTTCCTGGTCAGCTTTTTGTACCGCCAGATAACGCCGCAACAGCCGGAGCTCACCCAGTTCCTGCCCCCGCTCGACGCCCTCTGCCAGCACAGTCGCCAGTGCCTCAATATCACGCAGTGCCAGGTTGAAGCCCTGACCGGCCACCGGGTGAAGACTGTGGGCTGCATTTCCCATCACCACCATACCCTGGCGAACCTGTTCTTCACTGGCGATCAGTGCCAGCGGATAGCCGTGACGCTCGCCAACCTGCGTAAAGCGCCCGAGCCGGTAGCCAAAGCGGTCTTGCATTGCTGTGAGAAAAGCGTCCTGGGTACAACTCATCAACGACTCGGCCCGCTCAGGCGGCAGGGTCCACACCAGCGCACTGCGATGCTGTGCCCCGCTCACGCCAGCCAGGGGCAGCAGGGCTAACGGGCCTTCGTCAGTAAAGCGTTCAAACGCGCAGCCGCCGTGAGGCTGGGCGGTGGCGACGTTGGCGATCAGGGCATGCTGGTGGTAGGGCTTGTTATCCACCGCCACGCCCAGCTGCTGGCGCAGGCCTGATCCCGCGCCATCGGCCACTAGCAGCAGCGCTGTCTCGATCTCCTTTGGACCCTCACCCTCCAGCTGCAGCCTCTGGCCAATCGCGCTGGCTTCGGCGACAGCGACTCGGGCCGGATTGATCAGCTCCACGCGGCCCTGCTGGCGCAGCGCGTCGAGCAGCACACGTCCGAACCAGGCGTTTTCCACGACATAGCCAAGCGCGGGCCAGGCATAATCTTCGGCGCGCATCAGTGCGCTACCAAAGCGCCCGCGAGAGGAGACATGAATGGTGTCGATCGGACAGAGCCACTCGGCCAGTTCGTCCCAAAGACCCAAGTCTTGATAAATCAGGCAGCTACTGTAGGACAGCGCCGTGGAGCGCGCGTCGAAGGACGGGTGGTAGGCAGGGCTCGCGGCATTGGGCTCCGGCAGGGCAAAGCCCTCCACCAGCGCGATGCGCACCGACTCGGGCAGCGCCGAGGCCAGCTTCAGGGCCAGGCTGATGCCCACCATACCGCCACCGGCAATAACGATGTCACGCTTTTCTGTGTTCATCACGCCGCCATCAAAGCTTCGATGTCGTCGGCGGCTTTCGGCACGCCCGAGGTCAGGACCTCGCAGCCATCGGCAGTAACCAGAATGTCATCTTCGATTCGCACACCAATGCCGCGCCACTTCTTGGCCACCTTTTTGTTGTTGGGCGATATATAAATTCCGGGCTCAATGGTGAATACCATACCCGCTTCCAGCTGGCGCCACTCACCCCCGATCTGATAGTCGCCTACGTCATGCACATCCATACCGAGCCAGTGTCCGGCCTTGTGCATATAAAAGTCTCGGTAGGCGCCGTCCTTGATGAGGGTGGATACTCGCCCTTTTAACAGGCCAAGTTTCACGAGCCCTTCGGTGATGACCTTTACCGTAATATCGTGCGCCTCGTTCCAGGCCCGCCCGGGCGCGACGCTATCGATCGCTGCAAGATTAGCCTTCAGCACCAGGTTGTAGATCAGACGCTGCTCTTCGCTGAATTTGCCGTTAACGGGGAAAGTGCGGGTGACATCAGAGGCGTAGTACTCCAGCTCACAGCCGGCATCGATAAGTACAAGATCGCCGTCGCGCATCTTCGCATCGTTTTCGCGATAGTGCAGGATACAGGCATTGTCGCCGCTGCCAACGATGCTCGAGTAGGCCGTATCGCGCGCGCCGGCGGTCGCAAACTCATGCTGTAGCTCGGCTTCAAGTTGGTATTCAAAGCGGCCAGGCTGGCAGGCGCGCATCGCGCGACAGTGGCCGCGCGCGGTGATCTCGCCGGCTTTGCGCATGATGCGTTGCTCGGCTGCGCTTTTCACCAGGCGCAAATCGTGGAGCATGTGATCAAGATCGGTAAACTCACCGGGCGGCACCGCCCCGGCAGCCACCTGACTGCGGATGCGGTTAACCCAGGACATGATCTGCTGATCAAAGTCGGTGCTGCGGCCCATGGAGTAATACACCCGGGCCCTACCCTCCAACAGGCCTGGCAGGATGTCATCGATGTCGCCGATGGGGAAAGCATCGTCGGCGCCAAAGCGCTCGCAGGCACCCTCGGGTCCGGCGCGCCTGCCATCCCAGAGCTCTTTCAGCGGGTCACGCTCACGACAGAACATCACAAACTGACCGTGCCGGCGACCGGGGATCAGTACCAGTACCGACTCGGGCTCATCGAAACCGGACAGGTAGTGAAAATCGCTGTCCTGGCGGAACATATAGTGGTTGCTACCGTTGCGCGATACTTCGTGACCTGAGGGAATAATGGCGATGCTGTTGGGCTCCATCAGGGCCATAAACTTGCGGCGACGTCGGGCGTATTCGGCTTTGCTGATACTCATGGGGATTCCTTGCAAAACGGCGGAGACGATAGCACGCCCACCGGGTCAGTGCAGCGACGGTGGCTCCTCATCGGTGCGCGCTTCGACTCGGCTGTCCAGGTACACGTTGAGCGCCGCAAAACGCAGGTACTCAACTAACTCCAGGTAGCTGGCCTCCAGTTCATTGTCATCTTCACTGTCATCGTCGTCGACAACTGCTTCAGCAATCGCCGCGAAATCACCGAGCACTTCACCGCTGTCCTCGGGTAGCCCGCCACGGCCACCGCTACGCTCAGCAAAACCCGCGAGAAAGCTCTGACACCAGCCGGCCATGGCCGTCGTCCGCGTAGCAATTTCCACCTCATCGTCGGGCAACAAGGGATAGAAGTCGAAGTCCTCATCCTCGAGCTGGTTGGCGATGATGCGGTAGAGATCCATGACCTGCCCCGCCAGTTCGCCAAACAAGTCTGCATCCAGAACGCGCGTCACAGAGGCCAGCGCACTCTCGGCACCCGGCGCTGCACCGGCGGCCAGCAGCCCTGTCAGGCAGCCATGCACCTGGGAGGGCGATAGCTCGAGTCCGGCGTCCCACAGGAGATTGGCCATCACCTCTGGGTCAACCGCGTCTGTTTCGTCCCAATCCACTGTTCGATGATTCTCCAAGAGGGTTCAGGGGCCTTGATACGGGTCCCGGCAGGCCCTTGAAAAGGCAGGCTTTTATAGCGTTGACCTCCCTCTGGGCCATCTCTATAGTAAAGCGCAAATTCCAAGGCGTAAGTATAACCGGATGGCAGACGACCAGCTCAAGGCGCTCGAAGCCAAGATTGACGAGCTTATCGCATTATGTGCTGACCTCAACCGCGAGAATCAAATGCTCAAGGCCAAGAGCGCGGACTGGCAGCGCGAACGGCAATCCCTGATCGACAAGAATGAACTGGCGCGATCCAAAGTCGAATCGATGATCGACCGGCTACGCGCCCTGGAGTCCTGAGATGTCACAGCCGAATACGGTTACCGTCACCATCCTGGACAAGGAGTACCAGGTCGCTTGCCCCGAAGAACAGGAAGCGGAGCTGGTTGTTTCCGCCAAGTATCTCGATAAGCAGATGCGCGGAATTCGCGACAGCGGCAAGGTCATCGGGCTGGAACGTATCGCGGTGATGGCCGCCCTCAATATCAGCCATGAGCTGCTCAAATCCTCAGACCACGGCAGCTTGCCGGACGCGAGCGGCCCCGATGACTCGCCAGCGCCAAGCGCATCCTCGATGCGCAGCCTGAATCGCAAGCTGGACGAAGCACTGTATTCCTTGCGTCAGCTCGAAATCAGCTAGTTCACGCAATAGTTCGGCGACTGGGCTATACTTGCGCTGGGTCCCTGGTGTATTCGCCAGGCAGACAGTCCTCTACCCGATAATGTAGTAACCGGAGGTTCCGCGTTGCTGTTGGTGTGCAAGTCCGGCGTGTACCGGGAAGCCTGATACAGTTCCGGGACCCCCTCCTTGAACCGTCGGGTTCAAGGGCAGCGCTGTCAGCGGTATACCGGGAATCCATTCTTTCTATCCCACTTCGGGACCCGTTCGTCTCGTATCAGCCATATCATCACGCATGACCTCACGCCAAAAGGTGCCCCCGGAGAAAGCCGAACTGCGACGCCAGCTGCGGCAGCAGCGCGGGGACCTGCCCGATGCAACGCGCAGCGCCTGCGCCGAGGCCATCTCCGACCTCCTGCCAAAGCTTCCCGGCTGGGCCCATTGCCGGCACACCGCCCTGTACATCGACAGCGATGGCGAAGTCCCAACCGATCGCCTGGCCCAGCGCTGCCGGGCTGCCGGCCAGGTACTGTGGCTGCCGCGCATACTCGGTCCCGGCACGATGGAGTTTGCCCGGTGGCAAGACGGCGAAGCCCTCATCGAAAATCAATACGGCATCCCTGAACCCGGGCCGGACGCGCCAGCACTCGGTTCCGAGGCACTTGATCTGCTCTTAACCCCCCTCGTCGCATGGGACCGCAGCGGCAACAGGCTGGGCATGGGCGGCGGCTACTTTGATCGATGGTTGGCATTTGCTGGCGAGACGGGTGACCAATCGCCGCTGAGGGTGGGGATAGCCTATGGATTTCAGGAGCAAGATGATTTGCCCAGGGATTCCTGGGATATGGCGCTAGACGGCGTATTAACGGAGCGCGAGCTGGTCGCGTTCCGGCTGTCGCCAGATTAGTCGTTAACGATTACGCCGGCCTGCAGCGCAGACACCGGTTCCGCGACACTGTCGTTTGCCGCAGGTAACATCAGCGTCAGTAGCACGCCGAGACCGAAGGCACCCATCAGTATCAACATCAGGTCAGGTTTTGTTTTCAACGCTTGTTTCTCACGTTAGCCCCAAACACGAAACACATTCAACAATACTTGCAGCACGTCCATTCTTGCGGGAACGGCCGTTGACCTACTCGTCTTACGCCTTGTCTTGCGCCTTGCGTTTTGTTGTTTTGCCCCTGAGCCAGCTTGAACTTACCTGGACCGGCTCTGGTCATATTTTTGTAATTATTTCACAACTGTCCCAGAGGTTAGCCCAGCGATTTTAAAAATACAAGCCTCAAAGCCGCATGAATGCTGGCTTTCAGCTCAATTCGAGGATTCCTGGCCCAGATACAGTTGGTAGGCGAGGTTGTCCGTTTCCTCCCAGTGCCGATAGTCAATCTCAGTCAGCGCCCGCGTGAGCGCCTTGCGCTCTCCTCGGGGCACCTGCAAGCCGAGCAAAATACGGCCGTAGGCAGCCCCGTGGTTACGGTAGTGGAACATTGAGATATTCCACTGATTGCCGAGGCCAGAGAGAAACTTGAGCAAGGCGCCCGGGCGCTCTGGGAACTCCACGCGGTAAACCACCTCGTCATCAACCTCGGCCGGCGCTCGCCCTCCCACCATGTAGCGAATGTGCAGCTTCGCGACCTCGTTATCAGTCAAATCTTCGGTGGCGTAGCCCTGGCGCTGCAGATCAGCGATCAGTTCCCCAAGGTCGGCACCCCCGGGCACAACAGTCAGACCGACGAACACCCGCGCCTCACGCCCGCTGCTGTAGCGGTAGTTAAACTCGGTGATATTGCGCCGACCAAGAGCACCGCAGAAAGCGCGAAAGCTGCCGGGCGATTCCGGGATCGTTACACTGATCACCGCTTCGCGTTTTTCGCCGATCTCGGTCTGCTCGGAAATATAGCGGAGGCGATCGAAGTTGGTGTTGGCGCCGGAGACGACCGCACAGAGATCCTGGCCCTGACTGCCGTTTTGCTCAGCCCACTTCTTCAGCCCCGCCAGCGCCAAGGCGCCTGCGGGCTCGGCAATGCTGCGGGTGTCCTCGAAGATGTCCTTGATGGCAGCGCACATCTCATCCGTGGAGGCAGTGATGACCTCGTCCACGGTTTCGCGAATCACCCGGAAAGTCTCCTTACCCACCTGGGCTACCGCGCAACCATCGGCAAACAGGCCCACTTCCGGCAGCGTGTCGCGCCGGCCTCGGTCCATGGCGAGCTTCAGGCAGGCAGCATCCTCTGGCTCTACGCCGATCACGCGCGTTTCGGGCCAGACATACTTCACGTAAGCCGCTACGCCCGCCAGTAGTCCGCCGCCGCCCACCGGAACAAACAGCGCATCCAGCGGTTCCTGATGCTGCCGCACAATCTCCATGCCGACGGTACCCTGCCCAGCAATCACATCCGGGTCATCAAAAGGGTGCACGAAGACCAGGCCCTTTTCGTTCACGAGCTGTTGCGCGTGCCCGGCCGCTTCGTCGAAGGAGTCTCCATGCAAGACCACGCGTGCGCCGCGATTGCGCACCGCATCAACCTTGATCTGTGGCGTGGTGCGTGGCATCACGATGGTCGCCTTCACAGCCATTTTCTGTGCCGCCATCGCCAGGCCCTGGGCATGGTTACCGGCAGAGGCGGCGATGACACCGCGCTTGCGCTCTTCCTCGCTGAGGCGGTGCATCTTGTTGTAGGCACCGCGCAGCTTGAAAGAGAAAACCGGCTGCAGGTCCTCGCGCTTCAACCACACGCGAGTACCCAGTCGCTTCGACAATAGCAGGGCCTCGTCGACCGGTGTTTCACGGGCAACGTCATAGACCCGCGCGTCGAGAATGCGCTTGATATAGGACTGCGGCATGGCGTTGGCGCCTGGCTGTTTTTGGCAACGGGCAATGGTAAGGCACTGACAGGAGATTTACAGCCGGCAAGTCCGGTAATTTTGGGAGCCGCGAAAGCGCCCCTATAATGGCTGCAAGCCCTGCCGCCTCAAGAGGACCCGACGATGACCCAGGACGAACTGAAACAAGCCGTGGCCGCGGCCGCGCTGGCCTATGTCGAGCCCAGGATCGAGGACGACACCGTGCTGGGCATTGGCACCGGCTCTACCGCCAATTACTTCATCGATGCCCTGGGCAACATTAGCGGCCGCATCAATGCCACCGTCGCCAGTTCAGAGGCCTCCGCCGCGAGACTAAAATCCCATGGCATCCCGGTCTACGATCTCAACGCCGTCAATCAGGTCGACTTTTACATCGACGGCGCCGACGAGAGCAACCGCGCCCTGCAACTCATCAAGGGCGGCGGCGCCGCCCTCACCCGCGAAAAAATTGTAACCGCCGTCGCCCGCGAGTTTATCTGCATCGCCGATGACAGCAAGCTGGTCCACACGCTCGGCGGCTTCCCGCTGCCGGTCGAAGTCATCCCGATGGCGCGCAGCCACGTCGCCCGCGAATTAGTAAAGCTTGGCGGCGACCCGGTTTACCGAGAGGGCGTGGTCACCGACAACGGCAACATCATCCTCGATGTCTACAACTTCTCGATTCCCCAACCCCTGGCAACTGAGGCGAAAATCAACGGCATCACAGGCGTCGTGACCAACGGCCTTTTCGCCCTCAAACCAGCAGATGTTCTGATGCTCGGCACTACCGAAGGCGTAGAAACACTCCGCCCTGAATAGCTTTCACGCTATCCGCATCGATCGAGCTGGCGGTTCTTCCAGAAGCCGCCGTGAATACGTCCGTGTAGGCTTGTGCTCGCCATCCATGGCTCACACACTTCTGGAAGAACCGCCAGCCCAATCGCTGCTCGATTCCGGCACTTACTCAACTTCGGGAAGAGTTCTGGGCAAACTGGATAGGCCCGGCGGTAGCGCTCGGTGCCGGGGTGTATCTTTCAGGACCGTGTGAGGCCTGGACGGC
>JBCDJG010000060.1:0-30460 GCA_038748065.1 Pseudomonadota bacterium | reverse complement strand
CTCAGGAGGGCGGCTGTACAGGCGGGACTCTCTCAGCATAATCTCGAACATTCGTGCCGATGCGCCCGGGTCCATGCCAGCGTTTACCAGGTTCTGCATGCCGATCCGGTCTGCCTCCTGCTCGTGCAATCGGCTGTAGCTGAGTTGGCTGTCCATCGCCGCAGCCTGACTGCCCGCCATAGCGGCCATCCCGGCCTCGCCGCCGCCGGTGGCGACCAGGACGAGCCCTGCCAACAGTCCAGCCGTGCTCATCTTTGAACTGCGCTGTTGGTTTTCCAGGCCACGTGAAAAGTGCCGCTTGCTCAGGTGGGCCAGTTCGTGTCCCAGCACGGAGGCCAGCTGGGCCTCGGTTTCCGCCTGCAAAATGAGTCCGTTATGAACGCCGACTACGCCTCCCGGCACGGCGAAGGCGTTAATCGACCGGTTATCGACAAGCACCAACTCCAGCCTTCGCTCGCGTAGCTGGCTGCTGACGGCCAGTCGATAGACCAGTTCTTCAACGTAGTCTTCAAGCAGCGGATCATTAAGGATGGGAGCCTGGCGCCGGAAGGACATCAGCCAGGCCCTGCCGAGCAAATATTCCTGTGACAGCGAAACCGCATTGCCTTCGCCAAAGCTGGGCAGCTCGGTTTGCGCTGCCATGGTAGACAGGGACAATAGCGTGCCCAGAATGATCGCCGTCAGGAGGCGGTGGCCTGATGCGCGCCCCGTAAGCACGCTCAGCGTCCGGCCTGAATCAGGCGCTGGCTTTGCTCAGCCAGCTTTGCGCAATGCTCTCGCCGAGCGCGCCGAGCTGGCTGGCACCGGATCCCGCTGCCAGCTCCAGCTGCCGCGCCCACAGACAATAGCGATGCAGGGGGTAATCGCGATCTACGCCGGCACCGCCGTGGCAGTGCTGCGAGGCCTGGCTGACCCGATGGGTGACATCGCCGCACCAGACTTTTGCAACCTGAACTGCGTTGGTGGCATCGCCGCCGGCGTCCAGTAGCGATGCCGCCTGCTGCGTAACCAGCCGCAGGCACTCAACATCGATGAAGCAATCAGCGACCCGGTGGCTCACCGCCTGGAAGGTGGCCACGGCACGGCCGAATTGTTCGCGCTCCGAGGTGTAGGACCCGGTCATACGCATCATCTTGTCGGTGAGGCCGACCGCTGTTGCACACAGGGCTACGCGCGTGGCTTGCATGGCCCAGGTCAGCGCACGGGCGGCTGCACCCCCGGCGGCCAGTACGTCAGATTCGGCGATGAGCACGTTTTCCAAACGCAGCTCAAAACGGGTTTCGCCGCTGGTGACCACCTGTGGCTGTAGGCTGACGCCCTCCGCCTGTGGGTCGACCAGCACTGCCAGCAATTCGCCGTTTGCGCGCGCCGACAGCAGAACCCGCGAGCAGCTATCCGCCAGGCTGACCGCAATCTTCGTGCCGCTGAGCTGGTAGCCGCCGCCAATGGCGGTCGCAATAGCCGCGGGGTCGGTCGCGTCATCATTGCCGTACTCTTCGAGCGCTGCGCCGATCAGCACATCGCCGCTGGCAATGCCCGGTAACCAGGCTTCTTTCATTGCGTCTGGGCCGAATTGCTGGATGGTCGTGGCGGCAGTGGCGAGTACTGGCAGCACCGGGATGGGCGCGACTGTTCGACCAACCTCCTCGCACAGCAGGGTGAGGGCAAAGTAGCCTAGCCCCATGCCGCCATACTGCTCGTCGATAGATAGCCCAAGCAGTCCAGCGTCGGCTAACGCCTGCCAGAGTTCGCGGTCGAAGCGAGCAGGATGCTGTTCGATCTCAGCGAGGCGTGTCGCGTCGGTCTTGTCTGTCAGGATTTGCTGTGCCAGCTGTTGGGCGCTTTGTTGGTCTTCGGAAATCGAAAAATCCATGTCGTAGTCTCCTTACTCTGCCGAGCTAGCGTGTGCGGGGCATCCATAGCCCCGCCATGGCGATAATATCGCGCTGTACTTCGTTGGTGCCGCCACCGAAGGTCAGAATGGACCCAACGCGGTAGCGGAACTCGATTTTGCCCTGCAGTACCGCGCCGGGTGAATCCTCGGTAATAGCGCCTGCCTGCCCCATGATCTCCAGCAGTTTGCGGTACAGTTCGACCAGAAACTCCGAACCATAAACCTTGGCCACAGAGGCCTCTGCCATGCCGAGAGTGCCCTGGTCCATAGCCCAGGCCTGCTTCCAGCAAATGAGCTTGAGCACTTCCAGTCCCCGGTGTACCTCGGCAAGATTGTGTTGCACCCAGGGCTGCTCGATGACCTTGCCGCCGCGTGGCGAGGGCGTCTCCGCTGCCCAGGTGCAGACCTCCTCGTAGAGGGTTGCCGCCTGCCCGTGCGTCACCAGAGCCAGGCGCTCGATGTTGAGCTGCCCCGTAATGAGCTTCCAGCCAGCGTTGATTTCACCAACTCGATAGCTGTCAGGGATACGAATGTCGCTGTAGTAGGTGGCGTTGGTGCGCACGCCTAGCGTATGTACCGGCGTGCAGGAAAAGCCGGGGTCCGAGGTAGGTACCAGAAACATGGTCAGTCCCTTGTGGGGTTTCTCAGCCTCGGGATCGGTCCGTGCTGCCAGCCATACGTAGTCGGCATAGTTTGCCAGGGATGTCCACATCTTCTGGCCATTGATAACCCAATCGTCGCCATCGCGAACGGCGCGAGTCTTCAGGCTGGCGAGGTCCGTGCCCGCGCCAGGTTCGGAGTAGCCCACGGCGATAATGGTCTCGCCACGAAGAATGGACTTGACCACCGTCTCCCGGACTTCCTCGCTGGCGTTGGCTGCAAGGACCGGGGCGATGGACTCGGTTGTAAGGAAGGGGTAGGCGAAGCCGGAGCGAACGACCTCATTGGTAAAAACATACTGCTCCATGGCGGACAGTTCCCGGCCGCCCAGCTCCTTCGGCCAGCTGAGGCCAATCCAGCCGTCACTGCCCATTTGCGCGAGTTTCTTCCGGAACACTGGCCCGCCCCCTTCCTTTAGCTCGGGGTCCTTGCGTTCGGCCAGCATGTCCTCGTCCATCACGCCGCGCATGTAGGCGCGCACGTCGAGTTCGAGCTTTTGCTGCTCTTCAGTCAGTTCGATTTTCATAGCCTGTGTCCCGGATTCATCATGACTTCAGTGTTGGCCGGGCAGCAGCGGTCAGCAATGGCGGAATAGGCCGTTTTAATTTGCCGATTTGCCAAGAGGGGAGGCGTTGCGCGCAGGCGCCGGACGGGGGGCGTTCGGCGCCTGCGCGAGCTGAGTTCAGAAGGTGTAGGAAACCCTGGCGAAGAGGTTGATGCCAAGCCCAGGGAGGCGTTCGCCCCGTGCCAGGTCTGGATTTACCGCGCGGTTATAGCCAGCCAGATGGTCCTCAAAGCGTTTGTCAAAGAGGTTATCCACGCCGGCGGCAAGTTGCAGACTGGAGGTGGCCTGCCAACTGGCGCTGGCGTTGACGACACCATAGCCCGCTGTCTCCTGCTCGGCATTCGTCTCGCTGATATCGTCCTGAGCGGCGTAAAGCACCGATTCGACGCCAGCGCTCCAGCCGGCTGCGCGATAGTCGAGCCGGATGGTGGCGTTAGGCGGGGCTATACGATAGAGACTGTCATCGATATCCCTGCGCTTGCCGCGGACATAGCTCACCAGCCCGGATAGCTGCCATTGCTGACCCATCGCCCATCGCCAGTCCATGTCGAAGCCGTATAGCTCGGCATCGACGTTGTTGAACTGCAGCGGGTCTGGATTCATGGTGCCATTATTCTGGTTCATCATGCGCACGAAAGTGAGCGCCGGCACGACTTCACTTGGTGTGCCCTGTATATAGTTATGCACGCGGTTATAGAAGAAGCGGGGCGACAGACTGAGGCGCCGAGCCTGGTAGTCGAAACCGAACTCCAGCTGGGTGGACTCCTCCGGTTTCAGGTCGATATTGCCTGTATAAGTGAAGCCATCTGCCAGGCCCCCTGTCGACTGCAGGGGCAGCCAGAGGTAGCGTTCCTGGTAGCTCGGCGAGCGGTGCTTCAAGGCCGCGCCGCCGTACCATTGCAGGCTGTCGCTGGCGCTGAACCAGGCCTTGGCCACGGCATCAAAGTTGTAGTCGCGCTGTTCACGGTCGGCTGCGTTGAAGGCGTCTCTCAAGGCCATAGCCGGTGGCATCATCATGGCAGGCGTGCCATCTACTTCGTCGGCGTCCATGGTGACCTGATTGAAGCGGATACCGAATTCACCGCTCCAGGGTCCGCTGAAGGCCTGTTGCCGTTCGACAAACACGCCGAGCACTTCGCGCTCAGCATTATTGAAGTTCTGAACGAAAAACATGGGGTTGTTGGGATTGCCGATATCCGAGTCATGGCTGGAGCGTAGGGCGTCGACACCAAATATCCAGCTACTTTCGCCATCCAACAGCGTGCTTTCCAGTTTGAAGCCGGCGTTATCGGAGGCTGCAATGTTGCGTCGCCATCTGGACTCGGGCGGCGCCTGACGCAGGTGATAGTTGGTCATGCCGTGGTCAAGCTCGCTGCCGAACAGGGTGAAATCGATCTGGAATTGCGGGTCTACGTCGATGCTGTAGTTCAGGCTGTAGAGATCGCCGTCGATCGTGTCGATGTCCATTGGCAACGACGGCGTGCCCGCATCGCGCGTTTCCAGTCGACTGTAATCAAGCTGCAGCTGCTGGCGGCGATCACGCCAACCGTATCCGAGATCGATGCGGCCGCGTTCGTACTCTGTTGGGGTTATATCGCCATCCGGAAATCGCCCGTCTTCGCCGCCTTGCTGTGCAGCTGCAATACTGAGCTTATGGTTGCGATTGGCGACGTCGAGCCCGGCACCGAGCTGGTAGCCCTTGGTCGCTGATTGCGCACTGCCATCTATTCGACCGGATAACGCGAAGGCATTGCCGTCGGTAAATTCGCCTCGACGCGTTTCCACTTTGATTGCGCCGCCAATGGTTTCCTGGGCGACACTGACGGGTGCAATACCTCGGTAGAGTTCAAGTGACGCCAGCTGAGTCGCGCCTGCGTAGGACAGAGGCGGATCCATTGCGTTGGGGCCGGCAGAGGCCAGGGCGGCGCTGTCGATGCTGACGGCGACGCGCTCGCCATACATGCCGCGATACTGCGGAATCCCGGTCAGCGGACCGTTGCCATTGACGTTCGCACCCGGTGCCTGGCTTAAGAAACGCGCCGGATCGGGTGAGATAACCATGGCTTCGGCGACATCAATCTGGCGCCGATCGTGGCTGCCGATGACGACCGTTTCTTCGATGTGATCGGCCCTGATGGGGGCTGTCGAGAGTGAGCCAGCGAGAATAACAAGGCCGGTTACGCGGGCAGCGGACTGGTCGCGCTTCATAGTTCTTCCAAGAGAGTTGAGAAGCGCGATTATAAGAAGAAGCCAGACCGCTGGCCTGAGTCAAGATGTCGCAGTGTGGCGCCCAATCGTCCTTCTGGTTCAACTATCGCTACTCTGGAAAGTGCTGCCGGGCTGCTCGTAAGCGACTGAAAAATAGGGAGAAAAACCTCTTTAAAGTTCAAATTTGTTAATAGTTTACAAAATTCGGGGAAGTGCAGGTCGTTATTTGAAGGCAGAAGCTGCTAGCGTTATCGCAGCAGGTAAGTCACCGCAAGACTACTAATAAATAAAGGAGAACGAGAATGACGATCTATTGCTATCGCAAGCAATTGCCCGCCGCCCTCGCGCTGGCGCTAGGACTCGCCAGCGGGTCGGCCGTGGCCCAATTGGAGGAAGTGGTCGTGACCGCCCAGAAGCGGGCAGAACCGCTTCAGGATACGCCACTCTCAGTGGCGGCTTTTTCAGCAGAGCAGCTTGAAAACCAGCGTATCGAAAGCCTGACCGACCTGGCGATACAGTCGCCATCCCTGGCGGCCTATGATTTTCCAACCTCCACCAGCAATATTTCTCTTTTTCTGCGCGGCTTCGGAAACACCGATTCGCAAACGCTGACCATCGATAACCCAGTAGGGCTGTATATCGACGGGGTTTACATTGCGCGGACCTCGGGAGCGACGCTTGATGTGCTCGATCTTGAGCGCGTTGAAATTCTGCGTGGCCCGCAGGGGACGCTCTTCGGCCGTAATTCCTCCGCCGGGGCAATCAACATGATTACCAGAAAGCCCGGCGCCGAGTTTGGCGGCGAAGTAGAAGCGGGTCTCGGAAACTACAATGCCTGGTATGTGGGCGGCTCCGTCGATGTTCCCCTGGGCGACTCTGTGCGGACCAAGATTTCTGGACGTGTGTCAGAACGCGACGGTTGGGTTGAAAACAAAGGCCCCAACAACGTGCCGGTACAGAACACGGAAGACTACTATCAGCGAGCGTCTGAGGGTGTTCGCTTCGCGCTATCCTGGGACATCGATGACAACTTTGTGCTGGACTACGCCTACGACTACACGAGCGAGGATCACACGCCACCCTACTACCAGTTTACGACCCGCAGTCGCGAGGAAGACACTCGCAACATCCTCACCCAGAGCCCCTTTAGATTTGTGCTGCCCGAAGGGGAAACGGAACACTCCGGTCACAATCTTTCTTTTGCCTGGTCGATCAGTGACAACCTGGAACTCAAGTCCATTACCGGCTACCGGGAAATGGAAGAGACAACGACGCAGAATTGGTCGTCAACGCTCTTCTTCGCCACCGGACTAGACTGGGAGACAGAGGCGTTTAGCCAGGAGTTCCAGCTTCTCGGTAACGCCTTCAATGACAAGCTCGACTACATCGTCGGCCTCTATTACTTCGAAGAGGAAGGTGAGAAGGCCGAAGAGCAGTGGACCAACTTTGCCGGTCCGGTGCCCCAGTTGGATGCGCTTGCCCTGCCACTATCGGCCGTATCAGTGACGCAAGGCGGCAATAATCTAGGTATTCATACGGTAGAAACCGACCTTGAATCCCAGGCTATTTTTGCCCAGGGCACCTATACCCCCGAGTTCCTTGACTCACGGATGTCGATTACAGCGGGCATCCGTTACACGGAGGACGAACGCAGCGCCGTGCGCGGTGTCGATCCCGGCAACCCTTCAATCCAGTTTATGCCGGGTGCCAACGACCTTGACTACGATCGTACGGATTACACGCTGGTGCTCGACTACGCCTTCACCGACGACGTGACTGTCTATGGTCGCGTGGCAACGGGCTACCGGGCCGGAGGCTCGGGGGAGCGTACGCTTGATTTCGCGCTGACCTTCGACGAGGAAGAGGCGATCAGCTACGAGCTAGGCCTCAAATCCGAGTGGCTGGATAATCGCCTGCGGGTAAACGCGGCGGTCTTCATGACCGACTATGACGATCTAATTTTAACGATCAGCGGCCAACCGCCGACCTTTGCCTCCTACGTTGAGAACGTGAACGCCGGTGAAGCCGAGTTCGAAGGCGTAGAGCTGGACATCATCGGCCAGCTTGGCGCAAATGGCACAATCACGCTCAACTACGCCTACCTGGATTGGGAGCTTAACGATGTGGTCGTGCCCCAGGAGAGCTTCCTGTTGTCTGGGCCACCGGCGAGCGCCACGGATCTTCGCGGCACTGATATCTCCAGCTCAACCTTCATTCCGTTCGCGCCCGAGCACTCGTTCAACCTGGCTTTTGACTACAGCTTTGAGATGGGCGGCGGTTCCAGCATCGACCTTCACTTGAACTATAACTACCGGGACGAACTGTTTTCACAACCGGGTATGGGATTGCCAGTGGATGAGTTGGGTCTGCTCAACGGACGTATCGCCTGGTCTGGAATTTCCTTTGGCGATAGCCAGTTCACGATCGCTGCGTGGGGCAAGAACCTCACCGATGAAGAAGAGGTCGTCTACAACCTGGCGGGTGCCGGTTTCCAGTTCAACGAGCCCACCATGTATGGTGTTGATATCAGCATGGATTTCTAGATGCCTGGCTAGCGCTCAGAAACGAAAAACCCCGCAAAAGCGGGGTTTTTTTTGTCAGGCTATTGCACAGGCTGGCGAAGAGTCGGTGCACGCTTACTCGTCGTCGTCGTCGTCGTCGTCGTCGTCGTCGTCGTCGTCGTCGTCGGCATCCTCGTCATCAAGGTCATCAAGCTCAATACGAGTGCGCGCCGAGCCGGCGTTGACGTTGTCGGGCAGGTCGGTTCCGAGCACTGAATTGAGCAGCGCTGCTGCATCATTGTTGAGTATCAAGCGTAAGCCACCCACCCGCAGATCGTCGTCGTCAACGAAGCGTATGCGGGTGTTCTGCGTGATAACAAGTTCGAAGATTGGCAGCCTGTCAATCAGTACGCCGTCAACGGAAACCAGGGCGGTTACGGCCGGCACATTATCTCCCAAAGTGTCGATAACAAAGGCCAGCAGGACGATTTCTGCGCCGTCGGGAGCTGTCAGCCTAAGGCCGCCTTCATGATAAAGCTCTGCGACGAGATCCTCGCCGACAATATCCACGGCACCTTTTTCGATGTCGAATCGCAGCTTGGAGCGTGAGCGATTGGCGGATCCGTCTTCCACGATAGCGATATCGACGCCTGCCGACTGCAGCGGCTGCCGCAGGTCACCAGAAAGTCTGAGTAGCGTCGAACCGTCGTCAACCAGGTCGACTGAGGCTGCGGCCTGGGTGAGTGGCAGTGAACAAAGCAACAGGGCAGAGCAGATGGTGGCCAGTTTCATAGTCTTTACTCCATTGATCGGTGTTTGAGGTGTTAGCCGGCTATCGATCAGAGACAAGGTATTCCGATCTATCAAGGCCTACAAACAACATTTACCGAAGTTATTGGAAGGCGCGTTCGAACTCGCCACTGGCCGTCTGACGCTGGTATCAACCCTGCACATGCGGTATGTTCAGGCCGCTCGTACGTTTATGGAGAAGGCAGTCAATGGATCTAGGAATCAGTCATCGCATCGCGCCAATACTGGAAGAAGTCAGGGCCTACATTAATAGTCACATTCTTCCTGTTGAAAAGGAGTACCTCGCTGAAATTGCTGAGGGCGACCGCTGGCAGCTGACCGGTAAACAGATCGATATTATGGAGAGCCTCAAGGCGGGTGCCCGCGAGCGAGGTCTTTGGAACTTCTTCCTGACGGACGAAAACGGAACGGGCCTGAATACGGTTGAATACGCCTATATCGCTGAGGAGACGGGTAAGTCGCACATCGCCGCGGAGGTTTTTAACTGTTCGGCGCCTGATACAGGCAATATGGAAGTGCTGCACAAGTATGGCAACGAGGAACAGAAAGCGCGCTGGCTTGAACCTCTGCTGAATGGCGAAATTCGATCCGCTTTTGCCATGACCGAGCCTGGGGTCGCCTCCTCCGATGCCACCAACATCAGCACGCAGGCGGTGTTGGACGGGGACGAGTGGGTCATCAACGGCGAGAAGCATTACATTTCTGGTGCGGGCGACCCGCGCTGCAAGATCATGATTGTGATGGTCAAGACAGACCCAGAGGCGCCCAAGCACCTGCAGCAGTCGCAGATACTCGTTCCCATGGATACCCCCGGGGTGGAAAACCTCAGGCCAATGCATGTGTTCAGCATGGACGATGCCCCCCATGGCCATATGCATCAGCGCTACACGGATGTGCGCGTACCGAAAGACAATATGATCCTCGGGCCCGGACGCGGCTTCGAAATTTCGCAGGGCCGGCTTGGGCCGGGGCGCATTCACCATTGCATGCGTGCTATCGGTGCTGCTGAAAAAGCCTTGCAGCTCATGTGTGAGCGCGCGGTTTCCCGCACCGCCTTTGGCCGGCCGCTCGCCAAGCTGGGAGGCAATGTCGACATCATTGCTAACGCGCGCATGGACATTGAGCAGGCTCGCTTGCTGACGCTGAAAACCGCCTGGATGATGGATAACGCAGACCCGAAAGAGGCAAGGGTCTGGATTTCCATGATTAAGACGGCGGTGCCGAATGTATCGATTCGTATCGTCGACCAGGCGATACAGATGTATGGCGCGCTTGGCGTCTCACAGGATACGCCGCTGGCGACGATGTACATGGCCCAGCGCACCTTGAGGCTGGCGGATGGCCCTGATGAAGTCCACCGTATGGTTGTGGGCCGCAATGAGCTCAAGCAATACGTACAACAGGACGGCGTTAGCGCGACCTTTCGCGACGGCTGACAGCGCGTGAGCTGGCGGCAGCCGCTGCCGCTGCTGACCAGTCTGGTAGTTGCCGTCGTCCCGGCGGCGGCCGCCGAGATAGCGCTTGAAGAAGCGATCGTCGCTGCCGAGCGTCGTGATACCGCCCTGATCAGTACGCCTGTTGCGGTAACAGCCTTCGATACCACGCGCCGCGAGCGCCTTGGTATTGATAACACGGCGGACCTTGCCGCTCATACACCCTCTCTCGTCATCGCCCCCAGCAGCGTCAGCATCCGCGGCGTGGGCGGTCTGAACAAGACCTTCGGTTCTGACCCCGGTGTGGGTGTCTATTGGGACGGCGTCTATGACCCCGATAACGATGTCTTTGGCTTTTCCCGCGGCCTCGATCTGGAGCGCATTGAGGTGCTGCGTGGCCCTCAGGGGGCGCTCTATGGCCGCAATACAACCGGGGGTGCCATTAATTATGTCAGCCTCAATCCCAGGCCCTGGTGGTCTGGCCGTGTGGTTGCGGAAGTCGCCAACTACGACGGAGCCGTGCTGCAGGGCCTGACGCGCGGGCCTGTGACTGAAGACTTTTCTATCCTTGCTGCAGCGTCGCTGATCCAGCGAGACG
The DNA here is from genome assembly GCA_038748065.1 of Pseudomonadota bacterium. Taxonomy (GTDB): domain Bacteria; phylum Pseudomonadota; class Gammaproteobacteria; order Pseudomonadales; family Halieaceae; genus JBCDJG01. Next base: position 19,791 of record JBCDJG010000060.1, on the reverse strand, counting down.
GCTTCCAGAGAAATGTGTTCAATGGCGCCGACTATGAGCAGGATGATACGCGCTACCTTACGCTCGGTTTCCGCTACCTGAGCAGTGAACGCTGGACCAATACACTCAAGCTGGCTGCAGTGAAGCGCAATTTTCGGCCGGCTAATGAGTATGCCCAGGGCAGCTTCAGCCGTGAATACATTCAGCAAATTCAGGACCGGGACACGGGCGAGGTGCTGAACCTGCCCGGCATATTCCCCGGTCAGAACGTTGCCAATCACTTCCAGGGCCTTGCTGGCGATAACCCAGCGCTGCGCGACCTCGATGAGGTTAAGCAGGACTTCAACCCGCGCCAGCGCCTTGAGCGCTATAACGCAGTACTGACCAGCGAGTACACCGCAGACCGCTTCCGCCTGAAATACCTTGGCGCCATCGCGGACTCTGATGCGGAGCTGCGCCTGGATGCGGACAATACGGTTGCTGTCGACTCAGGGCTCGACTGGCGCCAGGTCGACCTGTTTGGAGAGCCAGTATCCGAACTGGTGGGTGTTACTGTGACGCCATCGGATTTGCGCTCCTCGGTGGATGAGGCGGTGCGCCGCGTGTCTCACGAAGTGCAGCTTTTCATGCAGCCGCGTGAAGGCCTGAGCGTTCTGGGCGGGCTTTACTATCACCGCAGTCAGGAAGATCAGCGACTGTCCTATCGTGAAAGCAACGATGAATTGATGGAGGTTTATGCCTATTTCGGTGCCCTGGGCGGCCGCGCAGTGAGCGATGAGAATATTCTGTTTCGCGGCGCGGCTGATCTGGTGACGCGATCGACGGCGGCCTATGGCCAACTCGATTGGGATCTGACGGATGCGCTGACGCTAACCTTTGGCCTGCGTTACTCGCGGGACGAGAAGGAGGGCGGTAGTAGCACCTTCGCGCAGTTTGTCGGAGAGCCAGATGATGCCACTGTACTTCGGCAAGCCGGTGATGAATGGAGCTCGCTCGACTGGCGGCTTGGCCTGGATTATCAGCTTTCAGATCAGCAGTTTTTCTACGGCGCGCTTGCAACGGGCTTTCGCTCCGGCGGGTTTAACTTTACCAGGCCCGGCGGTAGCACCGATGTTGATGAGGTAGAGCCCGAGGAGTTGATCTCGCTGGAGCTGGGCTATAAGGCGATATTGGCTGCAGGCCGCGTCTCGCTGACCGCCGCTGCCTATTACTATGATTACCGTGATATTCAGGTACCAATGTCCGATCCTGTCAGCGGTATTCACGGGAACAGTGTCGACAATGCAAGCCAGGGGCGCGCCAGTGGCTTCGAGCTGGAGTTTGGCGCGCAGCTCATAGCGGGGCTGATTCTCACCGGCGCCTGGTCTTACAGTGACAGCGAGTACCAGGACTACGACAGCATTGACACTAACGCCTGTGCTATCGGTCCATTGGCTGAGGGCCGCAGCCAGGATGCGCTATGCACTGAGGCCCAGGATCTGAGCGGCAACCAGTTCCCCCTGATGCCCCGGCATCAAGGCGCGCTGAATCTTATGTATAGCGCCGGCGTCGCTGGCTTTGAGACGAGTCTCGCTGTCAGTTATCTCTACACTGCCGGCCAATATATGTCAGCGTTTAACCGTGAAGATCTTGACCGGGTAGATAGCCGTGACCGCTGGGATGCGCGATGGACGCTGGCGTCAGCGGGCGGCAGCTGGGCAATGACCGCCTTCGTTAAGAATATCAACGATGATCGAGATATTGTTTATCTGCGCCGCCCGCTGGCATCGACGCAGTTAGCGACGGCCGATGTCACTGCCCCCCGTACCTATGGATTACGCCTGGACTACCGGTTTTGATTGGTCTCTTGGGAGTTCCCGGTGCTGCCCGGTGTAGGCGGGCAGTTCCCAGAGTTGTGGTTGTTCTGGGCGATCCTCTGCCGGTGGCAGGTCGATATCGATATGCTGGCAGCCGCCACGCTGTTTCAGGATATGCACCTGGCGGTAGGCCGATACCAGCAGACGCAGGCTGGCTGGCGCATGCTGAGCGGCGGCCCGCTGGCTGCGAAACAGAACAGCCAGGCTGTCGCCCTCCGCAGCTGCGAGCTGTAGCCGGCGCAGTTCACCGTAGCTGTACTGCGCTGCCCCCAGCCAGCTGAACACGGCACTGCAGGTGCCGCTGCGCAGAGCCTGCTCTGTACTCCACAGGAGGTCCTCGCGATTCTGAGGGTGTACCAGCAGCACCTGTTGAGTATCGATGCCACGCGCCGCCAACAGAGGCGCATAGGGGGTGAAGGGCGGTGCGATAAAAGCCTGCCAGCGCGCCTGCTCGCTCAGTGCTTCCATCGCCGGCAGGAACAGGCCCATAGAGCCGAGACCGCTGCTGTCGCTAAGCAGCTCGATGGTATTGCCCAGCGGCCAGCCGCCGTAACAAAGCGCCGCATCGAGACTGCGGTAGCCGCTAGCCAGTGCCTGCCCGGATTGTTCATCCCCTGCTGGGAACAGTCCCGGTTGGATATGCCCGCGGGTACCTCGCCATGTGTCTCGGCGCTGAATTGCCTGCTCAAGTAGCTGGTTCATAATGCTTCACCGTAATACTGTATATATAAACAGTAGTACGGCATTCGTATAAAAGCAAGTTTGTGTGGCGGCCTGCGATCAGGCGGCCTGCGATCAGGCGGCTGCGATCAGCCGCCCTGGCACAGTGCAGTGGCGAGCTGCTCGAGCTTGTCCCAGGGTGTGCCTTCGGCGAAACCTTTGATACTGCCGTCGGCCTCGCTCGCCAGTTGCAGTAAATGATTGACCGATTCTCGGGTATGACGTCCGAGAGCCTGGCCGAAAAGCTGTTGGCGGCTATCCCACAGGCGCTGAATAGTTTGCGTCTCGGCCGCCTGGCGCAGGTTTTGGCCCTGGTCACACAGCGCCCTGAGTTCCGCCAGGGTGCGTGCCTCACGTCCGAGAGCCCAGAGCACAACGGCAGCCTCAGTGCCCTCATCGCGCAGCCCCTGCAGCATACGCAAACAGTGGCGGGCGTCGCCCTGCAGCGCGCTGTCGGTCATGCCAAAGAGGTTGAAGCGCGCATTATCCAGCACGGAACCGGTAACGGTTGCGGTATCGAGATGACTTCCTTTGGCCAGCAGCTTAAGTTTTTCTACCTCCTGCACAGCGGCCAACAGGTTGCCCTCGACGCGATCGCTGAGGAGCTGCAAGGCTTCGTCATCGATGCCGAGCCCCGCCGCCTGCAGCCGACCACGCAGCCAGCGCGGCAGCTCTTTGGGGCTGACGTTGTAGAGGGTGGTAACTGCGCCGGCCGCGTCCAGTGCCTTGTACCATTTGCTGCGAGTTGACTGCTTATCGATCTTGCCGCTGATAACCAACAGTATGTCGTCACTTTGGCGCTCGAGGTATTCGCACAGCGCTTTACTGCCCTCTGCACCGGGCTTGCCCGAGGGCAGGCGCAGTTCCAGCAGCTTGCGGTCACCAAACAGCGACATGCTGCTCGCATTTGCGACCAGGGACTGCCAGTCAAAATCCCTGGCTCCCGTCTCGACCACCTCGCGTTCAGTGCAGCCTTGCTGGCGCGCTGCCGAGCGCACAAGGTCTGCGCACTCCTGCACCAGCAGAGTCTCCTCACCGGTGACCAGGTAGACAGGTAGGAGTTGCTGTTGTAGCTGTGCGGCGAGTTTCTCGGGGTAGACCCGCATCAGGGCGCGGCACTGGCGAAGAAGGCGATACGGCGTAACATCTGCTGAGCGATGTCGACGCGCATCTCGCCCCGAATCAGCCTGGCTTCTTCCGTCTTGCCAACGATGTTGGCGGGGTCGTTTTCCATCTGCTGCACGATCGTTGCATCGACGGGGGCGATGACCTCAGTGCCTGTGTTATCTACAACGGAAAACTGCACGCGCATGGTGATTTCTATCTCGGCGGCGCGCGCCTGTGCGTTCAGCGACAAGCTGCGCTGACTGACCCGTTCACGGCCAAGTCGCAGCGTATAGTTTGCGCTGTCCCGTTCCTGCCAGTTAACGCCCTGAGCTGCGAACTGGTTGGTGACTTCGCGGCTCAGCTCACCGTTGGGGTTGCTGCTGGCCAGATGCATTTCCAGCCAGTCCGTGGGTACCTCGAGCCCGGCACCGGTGCCACGGAGCTGAAAGCCACAGGCTGCCAGCAGAGCGCTGAACACCAGTATCGCGGCTGATCTCAGGAGGGTATCTGGTCGACTCATATCCGCGCTACTTCTTGGCCGGGAAGAAGGTGATGAGTTTCCCCTTTACCACCTTGAAATCAAGTTGTGGTATGTCGGCGATGAAGCGCTGCACGTTCTCATTGGCCAGAGCTGCATCGCGAACGACCAAATCGTCTGCCGCTGCTGGCACCTCGATCTTTGCGCGCACTTTACCTTTTATCTGTACCACGATCTCGATGTTGTCCCTGGCGAGTGCTGTCTCGTCGACGGCGGGCCAGGGCGCGTCCATAACATCTCCGTCGTCGCCGAGCTGCTGCCAGAGTGCATGGCTGAGGTGTGGCACAATCGGGCTGAGCATCAGAACTGCGGCGCGCAGGCCTTCATCCAATACAGCGCGAGCCTGGCCGCTGGCGCTGTCCAGTTTGCCCAGCTCGTTGCACAGCTCCATCACCGCGGCAATGGCGGTATTAAAGGTTTGCCGCCGGCCGTAGTCATCGGTGACCTTGGCGATTGTCTCATGCGTCTTACGCCGCGTGGCTTTTTCCGAATCAGCCAGGCTGTCCACGCTGAGTGTGGGGGCGGCGCCAAGTGCGGTATGCGTGCTGACCGTTCGCCACAGCCGTTTGAGGAAGCGATTCGCACCTTCAACGCCGGCATCTGACCACTCGAGAGACTGGTCCGGCGGTGCCGCGAACATGCTGAACAATCTGACTGTGTCGGCGCCATAGCGGTCAATCAGTGCCTGTGGGTCGACCGTGTTGCCCTTTGACTTCGACATCTTGGCACCATCCATCAGGACCATGCCTTGTGTGAGCAGTCGGGTGAAGGGCTCATCAGAGTTCACCAGCCCCTCATCGCGCATCAGCTTGTGATAGAAGCGTGCATAGAGCAGGTGCAGTATGGCGTGCTCTATGCCGCCGATATACTGGTCCACAGGCGCCCAGTAATCGACCTCGCTATTGAGCATGGCCTGGTCTTCTCGCGCACAGCAGTAACGCGCGTAGTACCAGGAGGACTCCATGAAGGTATCGAAGGTATCAGTCTCGCGCTTTGCTGGCTTGCCGCAGACGGGACAGGTGGTTTCGTAGAACTCTGGCATCTGTGTGAGCGGCGAGCCGACGCCTTCGAACTTCACATCGGTTGGCAGAACCACGGGCAGATCTTCATCGGGCACCGGTACTGCGCCGCAGTCGTCACAGTAAATAATCGGGATCGGCGCGCCCCAGTAGCGCTGCCTTGAGACTCCCCAGTCGCGCAGGCGGAAGTTCACCGTCCGCTCGCCTTTGCCCAGAGATTCGAGATGATCCGTGATCGCGTCAAAGGCACCTTGAAAATCGAGCCCATCGAACTGCCCTGAGTTGATAGTGCTTACTGCGTCTTTATCGGTGTACCACGCCTGCCAGGCCGCGTTGTCATACTGGAATTCCTCGCCGGCCTTATCGAGAACTTGTACGATGGGGAGCGCGTATTTCAGGGCGAATTCAAAGTCACGCTGATCGTGGGCGGGTACGGACATCACCGCACCCGAGCCATAACTCATGAGCACGAAATTTGCGACCCATATCGGCAGCTGCTCCCCGCTTATCGGGTGGGTCGCCTTGAATCCGGTGTCCATGCCCAGCTTTTCCATGGTCGCCATGTCTGCCTCAGCGACGCCCCCGCGGGCCTGCTCCTCGACGAAGGTAGCCAGCGCGGCTGAGCCGCTCGCAGCTCGCTGCGCGATGGGGTGTTGTGGTGCAACTGCCAGATAAGTTGCACCCATCAGAGTGTCCGGGCGGGTGGTGTACACCTCCAGGTCGTCACCGTCCTCAAGACCGAAGCGCAGCGTCACGCCTTCGGAGCGGCCGATCCAGTTGCGCTGCATCGTGCGCACCTGCTCCGGCCAGTGCTCCAGTTTGTCGATGTCGTCGAGCAGCTCCTGTGCATAGTCGGTAATCTTGATGAACCACTGCGGAATCTCACGGCGTTCAACCGGTGCGCCCGACCGCCAGCCGCAACCATCGATCACCTGCTCGTTCGCCAGTACGGTCTGATCGACCGGGTCCCAGTTGACTACGGCCTGCTTCTTATAGGCCAGGCCCTTCTCGAAAAGGCGGGTAAAGAACCACTGCTCCCAGCGATAGTACTGCGGGTGACAGGTGGCGATTTCGCGGTTCCAGTCGTAGGCAAAGCCAAGACGCTGCAGCTGACTGCGCATGTCTTTGATATTGGAGGCAGTCCAGTCCGCCGGTGGCACTTTGTTCTGAATGGCGGCGTTTTCAGCAGGCATGCCAAATGCATCCCAGCCCATGGGTTGCAGGACGTTCTTGCCGAGCATGCGCTGATAGCGGCTGATGACATCGCCGATGGTGTAATTGCGTACGTGACCCATGTGTAGCTTGCCGCTGGGATAGGGCAGCATGGAAAGACAGTAGAAGGTCTCCCGCTCGCTGTCCTCCTGCTGAACGGCAAAGCTACCGCTTTCTTCCCAGTGTTTCTGGGCGGCCGATTCGACGTCGGCCGGGTCGTACTGCTGGTCCATCGCTCTTTTTTCTCTGACTTGTTACCGCCGTTCGGCCCCAGGGCCCGATGTGCGGCGAAAAAATTAAGCCGCAAAGTCTACCAGTAATTGCCTGCTCCGGCGACGAAGCCTGACGCTCAGGGCTCGCGCCAGAAGGTGCGATAGAGCCCAAACATGGACAGCAGGGCGAGCGCGCAGCCGAGCAACACCGGCCGAGAGCCCAGGCTTGCGAATGGCGTGCTGCCCAGCATGGGTTCGGCTGCGGCAAACAGGGTGGTCTCGACGAATTGATCGCTTGCCGCGATGACCTCGCCCCGGTGATTAATCAGGGCAGAGACCCCATTATTGGTGCCGCGTATGAGGTAGCGCCCGTTTTCCAGTGCGCGCATGCGGGCGATCTGCAGGTGCTGCAGCGGGCCAATCGATTCGCCGAACCAGCTGTCATTGCTGATAGTGATAAACAGGTCCGCCTGGCTGGCATAGCTGGCAACGAGATCGGGGTAGACGATTTCGTAGCAGATGAAGGGGGCAATACGAAGGGCGCCTGCGCGCAGTGGCGCCTGTGAGCGTTCACCTGCGCTGAATGCGGACATTGGCAGGTCGAAGAAATCGATGAGGCCGCGCAGGAATGACTCAAGCGGCACATATTCGCCAAAGGGTACAAGGCGTTGTTTGTGGTAGACGCCACGGCCTTGCCCGAGGGCCATGATGCTGTTGAAGTAGCGCGACCCCTCTGGGTCGAGATAGGGGATGCCGGTAATGAGCGCTGTGCCTGTGCTGTCGGCCGCCGCTTCTATCGGCGCTAGCCACAGCTCGGCGCGCTGGTAGAAGTTGGGGATTGCTGACTCAGGCCAGACGACAATATCGGTACCGTAAAGTGGCGCCATGGCGCGTTCGAACTGGTCGAGGATAGGGCGGTAAAAACGCTTGTCCCACTTTTGCGCCTGTGGAATGTTGGGCTGATAAATGGCGACCTTAACCGGCTCGGGCGTAGCGGCAGCGACCCACTCAATCGGCTTCAGGAATGCGCCGCCAACCCACAGCGTGAGCAGGATACCCCCGTAGGTGGTCAGGGTGATGGCCGCTCGGCTGCGCCAGGCGAGGAACAGGCAGCTGCCGGTAAGAGCCGTGACCAGTGACAGGCCGAATACGCCGACGACAGGCGCCCAGCCCGCCAGCCACGTATCAATATGGGCATTGCCCAAATAGAGCCAGGGAAAGCCGGTCAGCAGCCAGCTGCGCAGCCATTCGAATAGTACCCAGAGGCAGGCGAAACCTAGCAGCATACCCCCCGGTAGTGGCCTGACGAGCCTGACATAGACCGCGGCGAACAGCGCCTGAAGCAGCGCGAGGCCCGCGCAAAAAGCCGCGGTCAGAATGGCGGCCAGAGGGACTGCTGCGTTACCGTGAACATGAATGCTCACGTAGACCCAGGACACGCCGCTGCCGAACATGCCCAGCCCGAACAGAAATCCGCGCCAGATGGCAGTTCGCGTGCTGCAGGTGCTGAGCAGCCAGGCGTAGATCGCGCAGCTCAAGATGCCCGCAGGCCAGATAGCATAAGGTGCCAGGGACAGGGTTATGAGCCCCCCGGCCAAGAGCGAGATCAGGGCAGCGCCGAGTGGGTGCAGGGGGGCTCTTTCGCTGGCCTGCATCAGAAGCCTTGGCCCCTCAGCTGTTCAAGGGCCGCATACGCAGGCTGTGAATCTTGCGCTGATCGGCATTAATGACCTTGAATTCGAAGGGCGGAATCGTGGTGACTTCATTGCGCGCCGGCAGGTGTCCGAAGGACTGCATAACCAGGCCGCCGATGGTGTCGAACTCCTCGTCGGGCAATTCGGTGTCGAAGCGTTCGTTGAAGTCCTCTATGGGCGTCAGAGCCTGCACGAAGTATTCACCGCTGCCGATCTGCCGGATGAACTGATCTTCCTCGGCATCGGTCTCGTCTTCGATCTCGCCGACGATTTCCTCCAGCACGTCCTCAATCGTGACGAGCCCTGCAACGCCGCCGTACTCATCGATGACGATCGCCATGTGATTGCGGTTTTCGCGGAATTCTCGCAACAGAACGTTCAAGCGTTTGCTTTCTGGCACCACGACGGTTGGCCGCAGCAGATCCCTGATTTCGAAACCGTTATGGTCCTTTTCAAGTATCTGGGGCAGCAAGTCTTTGGCCAGCAGAATGCCAAGAATATCGTCGGGGCTCTCGCCGATGACGGGATAGCGAGAGTGAGCAGAGCGTATGATTTGCGGCAGAACCTCGTCCAGGCCACATTCCGCCTTGATTACCATCATCTGGGAGCGGGGGATCATAATGTCCCGGGCGCGCTGATCGGAGACTTGCATCGCGCCTTCCATGATCTTGCGCGCGTCCTCGTCGATGACCTCGTTTTCCGCGGCCACGCTCAGTACGTCATCCAGGTCCTCGCGTGACCTTGGCTCGCTCGAGAGCAGGCCCATCAGTTTCTGAACCAGGCTCTTGTCGTTGGATTCGTTGCCCGATTTATCGTCGCTCACGTGACAACGCGCTCCGGCTGACGAACATTGCCGTAAGGGCAAGGGATGTGAAGGCGCGCAAGGATGCTGGTCTCCAACTGCTCCATGAGGTCCGCTTCCCCTGGGGCGAGATGATCATAGCCCAGCAGGTGGAGGGTGCCGTGCACTGTCATGTGCGCAAAGTGATGCCCTTCGGATTTGTCTTGCTCAGCGGCTTCGCGCCGCACCACGGGCGCGCATATAACGATGTCGCCCAACAGAGAAAGGTGTAGTTCCTCGGGCAGGTCGGCGGGGAAGGACAGCACGTTTGTGGGTCCATTCTTGCCTCGATAGGCCAGGTTCAGCCCCGCCATTTCTTCCATGTCGACAATGCGCAGGCTGATCTCGGCATCGGCATGACCCCGATCGCCCAGCTCGTCAAAAACCGCCGTTATCCAGCTTCGTAAGTCGTCCTCTTCGGGCGCGGGCTCGGCGCTGGCGCTCTGAATATCAAGCTGCAGGTTCATCGCTGGCTCTTATCCAGGGGCGTCGCTTTGTCTTCATGGCTGTCGTAGGCCTCCACGATGCGCTGGACGAGCGGGTGCCGGACGACGTCACGATTGCCGAAATAGGTGAAACTGATGCCCTCGACGCCGTCGAGTATGTTGCTGACGTGGGTCAGACCCGAGTGAACCCCACGGGGCAGGTCGATCTGTGTCGCATCGCCTGTCACCACGGCCGTGGAACCGAAGCCGATGCGTGTCAGGAACATCTTCATCTGCTCGCGCGTCGTGTTCTGAGCCTCATCCAGGATGATGAAGGCATTATTCAAGGTTCGACCCCGCATGAAAGCCAGTGGTGCCACCTCGATGATATTGCGCTCGATGAATTTATTGACCGTTTCAAAACCCAGCATCTCGTAAAGTGCGTCGTAGAGTGGCCTGAGGTAAGGGTCGATCTTCTGGGCCAGATCACCGGGCAGGAAGCCGAGCTTCTCGCCCGCTTCCACCGCGGGTCGTACCAGTAAGATACGCCTGACGCGCTCTTCCAACAGCGCCTCGACCGCACAGGCGACGGCAAGGTAGGTCTTGCCCGTGCCCGCCGGGCCGATGCCGAAATTGATATCGCAGTGCTTGATATCGCGAACATAGCTCTGTTGATTCTTGCCCCGGGGCTTGATTGATGCCCGCTTGGTGCGAATCAGCTGGATGGCCTGCACCGACGCGTCGTCTTCAGCTTCGGCAAGATTTTCCAGCCCCGCTTCCTGCAGCTGCAGGTGCAAGGATTCCGGGCTCAAACCGACCCCCTGGCAGACCTCCGCATAGAGGTGCGTGAGCAGGCGCTGGGCTGTCGCGGTCTGTGTGGGTGGGCCGGTGACGAGGAACTCGTTGCCGCGGGCACTGATGCGCACGTCCAAACGCTGTTCGATCTGGCGCAGATGGGCATCAAGCTGACCACAGAGCATGGCCAGATGGCGGGCATCGTTGGGTTCCAGTGTAAAACGCTGCTCGTCTTGAGCAGGATCAGGTTCGCTGTTCAAAGTGTCTGGTAGCCACTGAGGGCACGGTTGGTGAGAGAAAGCATATACGCCTTTGCCGAGCAGTCAACTCAGACGAGTACCCCCCTCAGGGAATTTGGCAGCGCTTCCACGATGCTGACCTCGGCGAATTCGCCGATCAGGGCGTGGTTTTGGCTGGAAAAGTTGACGACCCGGTTGTTCTCGGTGCGCCCCTGCAATTGCCCGGGATCCTTCTTTGAGACGCCCGTCACCAGGATACGCTGGCTCGTTCCCACCATGCGCCGACTGATACCCTGGGCGTGCTGCAGGATTCGCGCTTGCAGGATTTGCAGTCGCGCCTTCTTGGTTTCCTCGCTGGTTTCGTCTGGCAGGTCGGCTGCGGGCGTGCCGGGGCGCGCGCTGTAAATGAAGCTGAAGGAGGTGTCGAACCCGATGTCTTCGATGAGCTTCATGGTTGCTGAGAAATCCTGCTCAGATTCTCCGGGAAAGCCGATGATGAAGTCTGATGAGATGCTGATGTCGGGTCGAATCCGCCGCAGCCTGCGAATCTTTGACTTGTACTCGAGGGCTGTGTGGCCGCGCTTCATAGCCGCTAACACCCGATCTGAGCCGCTTTGGACCGGCAGGTGCAAGTGGTCCACGAGCTGCGGAATGTCCGCGTAGGCATCAATTAACGCGTCTGAGAATTCCACCGGATGTGAGGTGGTGTAGCGGATGCGCTCTATGCCTGGGATGCGGGCCACTACCGCGAGCAGCTCGGCGAAGTCCACGACCTCCCCAAGGTGATTGTCGCCGCGGTAGGCGTTGACGTTCTGGCCTAAAAGATTCACCTCGCGCACGCCGCCGTCGGCCAGGTGCGCGATCTCTGCGATCACGTCATCGACCGGGCGGGAGACCTCCTCACCGCGCGTGTAGGGCACAACACAGAATGTGCAGTATTTGCTGCAACCTTCCATGATGGATACGAAAGCGGTAGGGCCCTCGACGCTGGGCTCTGGCAGTCGATCAAATTTCTCGATTTCGGGGAAGCTCACATCTACCACGATGGTGCCCCCCGGGCCGCTGTCGGCGCGCCGCTCGGCCATCATTTCAGGGAGCCGGTGAAGCGTTTGAGGCCCAAACACGAGGTCGACGTAGGGGGCCCGGCGGCCTATTTCTTCGCCTTCCTGGCTGGCGACGCAGCCGCCGACGCCGATAATCAGGTCGGGGTTTTTCTGCTTGAGCTGCTTCCAGCGGCCGAGCTGGTGGAAAACTTTTTCCTGGGCTTTCTCCCTGATGGAGCAGGTATTCAGTAGCAGAACGTCGGCTTCATCGGGGTTCTCGGTGGGCACCAGACCGTCACTAAATTCGAGTAAATCCCGCATGCGTGCGGAGTCATACTCGTTCATCTGGCAGCCGTGGGTTTTGATGTAAAGTTTCTTGCTCACCTTGTCCTTCTTTATCGGGGTCAGTCCGCAGGGCCCCGGCATTGCGTAGCCTCGCGGCTGCTGGCCCTGAGGGCGCTGTTCGCTGTAAGCTAAAGGGCCGCGGAGTATACCGGCTTGAGGGCAGGAAACCCAGTGTTCATGCGGGTTGGCCGCTGGTAATTTGTCGTCAAGCTGGTACTATTGCCGCCCCGCGCGCGAGGGGGCATTTGCAAGTATCGTGGCGGGTATCCCAGGTAAGAGGACGGCATGGCAACGTATCCCGTGTACAAGGTTATTTTCCAGAACGGTGGCCAGGTGTTTGAAGTATTCGCCCGGCAGATCTATCAGAGCGATATGTGGGGGTTCATCGAAATCGAGGAATTCCTGTTTGGTGAACGGTCGCAGATCGTCGTCGACCCGAGCGAGGAGAAACTGAAAGCTGAGTTTAGCGGTGTTACCCGGTCATATATTCCGTTGCAGGCCATCATCCGTATCGACGAAGTCGATAAAGAGGGGTCTGCCAGGATTTCCGACGCCCCGAGCGGCGACGGTAATGTAGCAAGCTTTCCCTTTCCTAAAGTGCCACCCAGCCAACAAGGCAGCGAAGACTAGCCCGGCGCGCAAGCGGCCGCAGCTGCTATACGACATAAAAGTTCGCAGAGTCCGTTCTTAGCTGACCGGTGGCAGCCCTTGGCTGTCGCACTGTATTTCAGTAAAGCCCCATAGTCCGCTGTATGCTGCGCATCCCGTGACACCTTGATTCCTTGCATGTTGAGCCCCATATCCAGACGAAGCGGAAAAAGGAAGCGATCATGGATAGCCAGGACTCGTCGATAGAAGCAGAACTCATTTCCCCTGCAGAGGGTGAGCAGCAGGCCCCCGCGGTGGCTGATGAGGTCCTGCCGGAGACTCTGTATGTCATCCCCGTGCCCGGTCGCCCGTTCTTTCCCGGGCAGGTACAGCCAGTGGCCATCAACCCCGAAGAGTGGGGCGAGACGCTCAAGTCAGTCGGCGAGTCGGGCCACAACCTTATCGGACTGAGCTATGTCGATCACAGCAAGGGCGATGCGGTGGAGCCGCGGAATTTCCCGGAGATTGGCTGTGTCGTGCGCTTGCACCGCCCCCCTGGCATGATGGAAGCCCCGGGGCAGTTTCTTGCCCAGGGGGTGAAACGCTTCCGGATTGTGCGCTGGCTCAACGATAAGGCACCCTACCTTGTGCAGGTTGAATACCCGCGCAGCCAGGGCGATCGCGACTCTGACGAGATCAAGGCATACGCCATGGCCTTGATCAAAGAAATCAAGGAGCTGCTGCCCCTCAACCCGCTCTACAGCGAAGAGTTGAAGCAGTATCTGGCCAATTTCAGTCCCAACCAGCCCAGCCTGCTGGCAGACTTTTCTGCTGCGCTGACGACGGCTAGCGGTGAGCAACTGCAGGAAATTCTCGACACGCTGCCGCTGCGCTCGCGCATCGAAAAAGTCCTTCAATTACTTCGTAAAGAGCGAGAAGTCGCCGAACTTCAAGGCCAGATTACCAGCCAGGTCAATGAGAAGGTATCTGACCAACAGCGGGAGTTTTTCCTGCGCGAACAGCTGAAAATCATCCAGAAGGAACTGGGTATCTCCAAGGACGATCGCACCTCGGACGCGGAGCTCTTTGAGGCGCGCATCGCTGACCTCGATATGCCAGAGGCGGTAGAAAAGCGCATTCGTGATGAATTGCAGAAGCTGGGTGTGCTGGAAACCGGCTCACCGGAATACGGCGTGACCCGCAACTACCTCGATTGGGCGACCCAGGTGCCCTGGGGCGTGCATTCCGAAGACAAGCTGGCTCTCGATGGCGCACGAACGGTGCTGAATGAGCACCACGATGGACTCGAGGATGTTAAAGAACGCATCCTCGAATTCCTGGCCGTGGGCGCCTTCAAAGGCGAGATTTCTGGCTCGATCCTGCTCCTCGTCGGCCCGCCCGGTGTCGGCAAGACCAGCATCGGCCGTTCTGTGGCTGATGCCCTCGGGCGGGAATTCTATCGATTCAGTTTAGGCGGCATGCGTGACGAGGCCGAGATCAAGGGTCACCGTCGCACCTATATCGGCGCCATGCCGGGCAAATTCGTGCAAGCTTTGAAAGAGGTGAAGGTATCAAACCCGGTCATCATGCTCGATGAGATCGATAAGATAGGCGCCTCCTACCAGGGCGACCCGGCTTCTGCGCTGCTAGAGGTACTGGACCCGGAACAGAACAGCGAATTCCTCGATCATTACCTGGACCTGCGTGTCGACCTGTCAAAGGTTCTGTTTGTGTGTACCGCCAACCAGCTCGACACCATTCCCGGCCCTTTGCTCGATCGCATGGAAACGATTCGTCTATCCGGCTACGTCGCCGAGGAGAAGCTGGCCATCGCCAAGAACCATCTGTGGCCAAAGCTTCTGCAGCGCCACGGCCTGCAGGACGAGCAGCTGAAGATCAACGATGCGGGGCTGAAATATGTCATCGATTCGTACTGCCGCGAGGCCGGGGTCAGGACGCTGGAAAAACAGCTGGCGCGTATCATGCGTAAGTCCATCGTGCGCTTGCTAGAGGGCGATGACGACAAATTGCGGGTCGGTAAAAAAGACATCGACGACCTGCTTGGTAAGCCACCTTTTGCCGCTGACAAGCCGGTGCGGGGTCTCGGCGTTGCCACCGGACTCGCCTGGACCTCCATGGGCGGCGCGACGCTTGCCATCGAATCCTCACAGATTCATACCCTGAATCGCGGCTTTAAGTTAACCGGCCGCCTGGGCGAGGTGATGCGCGAATCTGCTGAGATCGCCTACAGCTACGTTATTGCCCACCTCAAGGATTATGGCTGCGACCCGGATTTCTTCGACATGAGCATGGTGCACCTGCACGTGCCCGAGGGTGCGACACCCAAGGATGGCCCCAGCGCCGGTATCACCATGGCCACTGCTCTGGTCTCGCTCGCGCGCAAGGAGCGTATCAAGCGGCCCTTGGCGATGACGGGTGAACTGACGTTGACGGGCCAGGTGCTGCCGGTCGGCGGTATTCGCGAGAAAGTGATCGCGGCGCGGCGCTCAAAAATCATGGAGCTGATTTTGCCGCATGCGAATCGGCGTGATTTCGAGGAATTGCCGGATTATCTTCGCGAGGGTATCAACGTGCACTTTGCGCGCAACTACCGCGAAGTCTTCGAGTTCGTATTCCACGAACACCGACGCGATAAATCACTGCACTAATTTCTGTTCGCGGTGACATCTGGCCGCGCTAGCATCCGGCATTCTGTTTTTGGACACGCTGTAAATACGTCCGTGTACGCTCGGGTTCGCCTTCCATGGCTCACACGGTCCAAAAACAGAATACCGGACACCAACGCTCCGACCGTTCTCGCATGACAATGCAGAGCAATTGGCATGGCGATGCCGGATTTGTTGACTTGAGGACGGGGGTGCGAGGAGCCCTTCCAGGACTGTGGGAGCCATGGAAGGCGACCACAAGCCCCCATGGACGGGTTCACGGCGGGTCCTGGAAGGGCTCCTCGTATCCCCGGCCGGTGGTTAGTTTTAAACAGTAACTAGGCGAAAGCTGTGACAATGGCTCGACGCGGCGCCGGGTAGCCCTCGATGGTGAGGCTTGGGTCGGTGGGGTCGAGGAAATCGGCGAGGGAGTGGAAGGTCATCCACTCGGTGCTGCGCTGTTCCTCGGTGGAGGTCACATTGACGTCCACGACTTCGGGCCGGCGAAAACCCAGCTTGCGCAGCCAGCCCAGCAAGGTCTCGCAGGAAGGCAGGAACCAGACATTGCCCATCCGCGCGTAGCGTCCTTCAGGCACCAGGGTATCCCCGGGGCCACCCTCGATCACGAGGGTCTCCAGTAGCAGCTGCCCGCCGGGTCGCAGTGTGTCCTTGAGTTCCTGCAGGTGGTCCAGGGGGGAGCGGCGGTGGTACAACACGCCCATCGAGAAGGTGGTGTCGAAGGCTCCGAGCTTCGGCGGAACACGTTCTATGCCCTGTGGCAGGACCCAGACCCGCTCATCCTGCAGGTACCTCTGCAGGGCCCAGAATTGGATGATGAATAGCGGCGTCGGGTCGATGCCGATGGCTTCTGCAGCCCCGGCGCCGGCCATGCGCCAGCAGTGGTAGCCGCTGCCGCAGCCGACGTCGAGCACACGGCGCCCTGCCAGACTTTCCAGTGCCGGTTCCAGGCGCTGCCATTTCCAGTCCGAGCGCCACTCAGTATCGATGTGCACGCCAAAGAGCTCGAAGGGCCCTTTGCGCCACGGGTGCAGCGCCATCAGTTGCGTCCGCAGGGCGTGGCGGGTGGGGTCGGGGAGGGTGGCTGTGCTGTCGGCGCCGACGCGGGCTTGATCGAGCCTTACGTTGGCACTCTCCACCTCTGGCAGGGCTTGCAGGGCCTCCAGCCAGCGAGGCAGATCTCCGTATCGCTGGGTTGACAGGCCGCTTGCCAGCAAGTCAGGCAGGGCCTCAGCCCAGGAGCCGAGGCCGGTGCCGAACCAGCGATCGATCAGTGGCTGATAGTCCATCATCGGCAAGTACCCGTAATATTTGCAGGGATTTCGCAACGGCACATGGCTTGTTTGGCGGCAAACGTGCAGAATGATCCCTCTAACTATAAATGATAAAGAGGTATCACCATGCAGGCTACCGCAAGCCCTATGAACGCTGATCTGCGTCCGCCTAAGTTGGGGCACAGTGTCGCGGAACTCGGACGTGTCGTTGCTGAGTTCGGGTGGAGCGTCCTGTTAAACCCTGTGCTGCGCAACGTTCCTCGCGGCGACGGGCATACTATTATCGTCATCCCTGGGTTTATGGGGGCGGATGGCTCTACGTCCAGGCTGCGTAAGTTTCTTCGTGAAGCGGGGTATAACGCCATCCCCTGGGAGCTTGGCCGCAACGCCTCTGAGGTTCGAGCCAGCAGCCTGGAAGACTTTATTTCGCACAGGGGTGAGGTGGAGGATCGGGTTGCCCAGCAGGCTGAGCAGGAATTCTTGCGCTCAGGGCGCAAAGTCACGCTGATTGGCTGGAGCCTCGGTGGCCTGTATTCGGTTGGCGTAGCTCACCGCTTCCCCCATTGGATTCGTCGGGTGGTTACCCTGGGCACGCCCTATGGCGACCCACGGGGCACGGCGCTCTACTCAGTGATGGGGCGGCTGTATAACCAGCAGGTCGACGTCGATGAAGCGATGCTGAAGAGTTGGGTCGACTACACCTACCGGGGCGGAGACTTGCGAGTCCCGGTACTGGCCTTGTTCAGTGAATCAGACGGAGTCGTCGGTGCTGGCATCGCGCGATGCGAAGCCGACCCTGAGTATGTGACGAATATGGCCGTGCTGGCGAGCCATGTCGGTTTCCCTTTCAACCCGGTGGTCTTTGCCGTCATCGGCAATCACCTTGTAGAAAGACAAAGGCGCTGGGGGATCTGCAGGAGTGCCAGCGTCAAATCGCTAGCCAGGGTTGTGTAGGGGCGCCCGGCCAGGGGCGGCCGGCTAGGGGCGCCCGGCCAGGAATGCCTGCAAGCGGCGCAGAGTCAGGGAATTGCAGTGTGCGATCAGTTAGCGCTGCGAACCAGCTGTTGATCTTCTGCTGAGCGTGTGGCGCCGGTGCGCGCTTTGGGATCGAAGGCCGCGAAGTGCGTCGTACACTTCACCCGTTCGCTGCTCGTGGCGCCATCGGCGAACTTGATGCTGCGGAGAAATTCCACCAGGGTGACTTTGCGCTTTTGCTTCGTATTCATGGCGTCGTTCATGGGTTTCAGCCCGCTGATATGTAGCCCCTAAGGGACGTAGTCTACGTTCCCTGTGACCTGCGCCAGCGTGAATAGTTCGCTCTTTTGGCGTGAATAATGCCGCTCCTGCTGCGGCTGGCGTATAATCGCCAGCGTCAAAGGAGCCGCTATGAAACCCCAGCTGTACCCCACCTCTCCAGCGCATCTGTGGGAGCACTTCTACCAGATTACCCAGATTCCCCGGCCGTCACGGCAGGAGGACGCTGTTCGGCGCTACGTCATTGATTGCGCAGAGCAGCAAGGCTGTGAGTGGCAGATGGACGGGGTGGGAAATGTCGTGGTGCGCGTGCCGGCTTCTGCCGGTCGCGAGAATCAACCCACGGTGATTGTGCAGAACCATCTGGATATGGTGACGGTAAAAACGGATGACAAGGTTCATGACTTCAGTCGCGACCCGCTGGCGCTGAAGGTCGAGGATGGCTGGCTGCTGGCCGATCGGACAACCCTCGGCGCAGACAACGGTGTCGGCTGTGCCGCGGCGCTGGCTGCGATGACGGATGCGGAAGTTGAGCGGCCGCCACTGGAACTGCTGTTCACGGTGGATGAGGAAACCGGGCTCGGTGGTGCACTGGGGCTGGACTCCAGCATGCTCACAGGGAGCCTCATGTTGAATCTCGATACCGAAGACTGGCACGAGCTTTATATCGGCTGTGCCGGGGGTGCGGGCTGGTGTTTTCGTCGAGAGTTTGAAGCCGCTTTACCCGAGGGCAATGCCTGGCGGCTGAGTCTGAAGGGCCTCGCAGGCGGTCATTCGGGCATTCAGATTCATGAGCAATTGGGCAATGCCATCAAGCTGGTATCCCAGTGTCTTTCGAGTTTTGACGGCCTTCGATTGGCGGCCTTTGATGCCGGTGTCGCACACAACGTTATTCCGCGTGAGGCGCAGGCGGTGTTCAGCTGTGATCCGGGGCAGGACCTTCACGCCATCATTGACGTGCTGGCGTCTCAGGCTCGAAGCTATTTGCCAGAAGCGGATCGCGACATGACCTGGCTGTTGGAAGAGGTGCCGGCATTGCCTGCCTTGTCAGAGCCTGATAGCCAGGCTGTGCTGGATATCGTCGCCGCCATGCCTCATGGCGCCCAGGCTTACAGCTTTGCCCAGCCCGCCGATCTGGTTGATCTCAGTATCAATCTCGCGGTGCTGCGCCTCGAGGCTGGGTCGCTGTTTATCGAAAGCAGCTACCGTTACTTCAATCGCGGGCAGGCGGAGCCGCTGATCCAGTCTGTCGAGTCGCTGGCCCGGGCCTTTGAGCTTCAAGTTGAGGCGGATGCGGGCTATCCCGGGTGGGAGCCCGACTTCTCAGGCAAGCTTCTGGCGCAGGGTAAGGCGCTGCATAAGGAACTCTTTGGCTTTGAGCCGGAGGTCAAGGCCATTCATGCTGGCCTGGAGTGCGGCATACTGAAGAGTAAAAAGCCCGACGTAGATATCCTGTCATTCGGGCCAACGATTCGCGGCGCGCATTCACCAACGGAGCGCCTTCAGATTGATACGGTTGAGCCCTTCTGGCGTTATTTCAAGGCCACGCTCGCCGCTATATGAGTCGCCAGAGCTAAACGGTCAGAACAGGCAATACGGTCACACCCACTTATTCAATCGACAAGACACCGAGAAAGATACCGAGAGAGACACGATCATGCTGGATACGCTGGAGAAACTTCCCGACGACCCGATCCTCGGCCTTGCAGCTAAGGCCGCTGCAGACCATAACCCCGACAAGGTTGATCTGACCGTTGGCGTGTATATGGATGACGACGGGCAATGTCCCGTATTTGAGGCTGTGAAGCAGGCGCAGAAAGCGCTTGTTTCGGAAGAGGGCACCAAAGCGTACCTGCCCGCGGCAGGCGATAAGGCCTTTAATGAGGGCGTGCAGCAGCTCTTGTTTGGCGAAGGCAGCGGGCTTCTGGCTGCCGGTCGTGTGAGCAGTATCCAGACACCGGGCGGG
>JBCDJG010000059.1:0-31427 GCA_038748065.1 Pseudomonadota bacterium | reverse complement strand
GCCTTAACCAACCGGTCATACTCCGTCAGGGCCTGCACCAGTGGGTGCGTATTGCTGTACGTGGATAGTTTTCGGATCAGCGCAGCCTGCGATGTAGTCTTGCGCTGAAGCGAGATAACAATGCGCTGGATAGTCTCCCATTCCTGCACAATGGCGTCCGCGCGGATCGGCTTTTTCAGGGACAACACGGGCTTATCGTCATTACTGACGTTGACCGTGAACATGTCCTCAATAACCCGCCCGAACTGGGCGTAACGCGGCGCAAAGGTATAGTCAAAGAGATCGAGTAGTGCAAAGTTCACGTGGTTCACCCCGTGCGTATCCGTGGACAAAACATCCGGCTTGATCTCCGATGTATTGTTGAACAGCAGGTCGAAGATGTAGTGGGACTCGTGTTCGTTGGCACCGATAACCCGGGCGTTCACCGGCACATGGTTGGCGACCAGGGTGACGGCAGAAACGCCCTTGTTGGTGCCAAAATACTTGGACGAGTAACGCGTTTTGAACGTATGCAGCCGAGACTCAAATTTCTGCCCATCGGCGCTGGCATGCAGGACACCTTCCTGGATATTGTAATGCTGAAAGATCTCCAGTTTGGCAATGGCATTACCAATGGCATCGTTGGCCTGGTTCAGTGTTTCCATGCGCAGGTAGTTGGCCTGCGTCGAGCGTAATTCTTCATAGGAACGATCAGAGATATGCGCCATGCGGTAAAGGCCGTAGTTGGTGCCATTGGCAATGATGGCAGCAATCAGGTTGTTGGCGTTCACCGCCTGCCTGGCTTGCACTTGCCTGACATGATCGAAGGTATCCAGAAACCCGGTTTCCTGGTCGACAAATCGCATGAGATCGGCAATATTGACCTGGCTCAGCTGTTCGAAGAACGGGTTGTTGAGCAGGCTCTTGGCGCCCGATGACGGAAGTCGCCATTGGGTTTTCCCGGAGCGAGAGCGCAGTATGACGTTTCGGTTGTCGCCTTTCCGGATGCGGTCCCCACCTGCTCCAGTGTCGTGGACAACTCCTTCTGCATCGAACGCATCAGTTGTTTCGGGGCTGTGTTAATCCGGTTCAGCAACGAGCTTTTGATCAGCTTCCGTCTCTGCTTCCAGATGTCGTCATCGACCAGATCATCCGCCAAACTGCAGTGTTTAGGCGATTGCGGGATGAACAGGTGCCCGTCGAGTTTGCCTTGAACCAGTAGATAGAGCAGCACTTCAAAGCGAGCAGGGTTGATGGCGCCGCCGGTAGCGACAAAGGGCAGGTGTCTCGGTCTGATCAACCGCCGGTCGATTTCCCTGATACTGCCGCAGGTATCAAGGTCAAATTGGCTCCGCTCGATCTGTGCGCCCAGGGCGCGAGTCGTTGTCGACGACTGGAACTTGAGGGCGAGGAATATCGGCCGCAGTGTCTGCTCGATCAGTTCCGTCTGCTGGTCATAGTATTCCCAGATGTAGAACGCCTGTGATTGTTTCTGGTCGGTGAGGTACCGACACAGCGACTCGATCTGTTTCGGGCGCATGACGCCGGCCGCTCGCTGGCGTATCTCGCCAAAGGGCACAGATCCGTCAATGGAATCGTCAATAAACAAACGTAACAGTGTGGCGCCCTTGCCGACATTCGCAACGGCTTCTTTCCACTCCTGGTAGGCGGTGTCGTCAGCGTACTGTTTGGCCTCCTGCTGCAGCTTGCGGCAGTGGTGGATAAAAGCGTCTGCCAGGTGCTCGGTAACCTGTCGATGTTTGAGGTGAAGATAACAGATCAGGTACAAGGACCGAGTCATTTTGTCGAAACGACGAAGCTTGGTCGGGGTGTAATAGTCGACCATGGAACTAAAATGTTCCAGGTTGCTGAGTGATAGCCCCAATTGCTGAATAACTGCATCGATATCATCGATCAGCGGCTCGATCTGCTGGTGTATTCTGAGTTCCTTTTCCAGTTCTGATAGGGAGAAATTCCTGGCTGATTGCCGAACACTGTTTAGTGTCGTTGCTGTATCTTCATCTTGGATTGCGTCCACGCTCTCACACAGTGACCGGCTCATCGACTGTGAAAGAATATCCGCCAGGCGCTGGCGCTCACTGGCAATAGCTCTGCTGACTACTCGCTGTAGTACGGTATATTTCGGGATGGCAATGCGGTGCTTGGCAAGATAATCGGTGGATTCATCGAAGAGGAATCGCGCCTCGATTGAGGCTGCTGCCGCCACTCCAGCACGCATGTTTAAAGCCGCTTCGCTGTCATCATCGAACGATTGGTAGTCTAATAGCTGAAATATGCGGCGGTAGATTCGCACCTTTTGCATGGGTGACAAGTTCTTACGCCCGAGTTTCATGCCGGGGAAGAACTCGCCTGCAATGAACTGCAAGTCATCCCGCACATCGCTATAGCGGATGTTCAGGACAACGGGCTTGACCTTGAAGTAGCCCAGCAACAGGATAAAGTAGACCCTGTTGTAGCGGTCACGGATTGAGCGAAGGGCATCGAGTTCGGGATCATTCAGGGAGAAATAGTATCGCTTTTGCTCGAAGGCGAGCTTCGGTGCGCCATATAGATCTTGAATCTCAGAATCCAGGAGGATGGCGCGGCGCTTGCTTTTACGGCTCATTCGGAAATCCAAAACGCCCGATCTTAGCCTAATCGGCTAAAAATCAGCCAATTCGGGGGAAGATCAGAAAGTAAGGCACTCCTGAAAGCCTTGCCAGGCCTGGGTTTCAGGGCGAACTGTTATTTGCGGCGGGGATGTCCCTAGTACCCCGTATTGATGACTCGACGTTAACGATACTGACCGAGTCGCTGAGGTGATTGACAACCCAGATACGCCCGTCCGGAGCACGCGCAGCTGCGACCGGTTCCAGGCCTACGGGCACCGAATCGCTGTGCGTCAGGTGGCCCGAAGCCTGGATCGTGAAAATCTCCAGGCGATTATCAGGCGTGTTAACAACGAATAGCGTTGTGCCATCAGCGCTGGCCGCGATCGGCCGCACCGGGCCTGATTCGAAGCTGACAAACGGACCGCGAGGCAATGCATCATCAGCCAGGGCCAACTGGGATTGGTCGGGCACCGCTTCGCTGACGGCGCTCACATTGGCATTGCAGGCTGTAGTACCCAACAGAGTGCCCAGCAAAGTACCCAACAACAGACCGTACATCAGTATTGTTCTCACAGGCATCCCACCAGCGTGCGCGCCGCCGCAAGGCCGTCGGCAAAGAGAGTATCCGCGTCACTGGCAGTCAGCGTCGCCATTGAGTCACAGTTGAAATACAGCGCGATGATGGCCACGGCCGTCGGCCGCAGTTTTGCCGCCGTCTGCTCTGGAAATGCTGCGCTGAGTTCCGCCAGGGCCCAGTTAACATAGTCGTCGTACCACTGAGTCAGCTCGCTACGCAAGCCGGGGCGCGTTTGGCCCGCAACGAGGAGCGCCTGGTAGAGCAGTATGTCTTCCGTGCGGCTTCGATACAGGGGATTGAACAAGAGCTCCAGCAGCGCATCAATGCGTCCCTCCTGCGGGAGATAGCGATCAAACTCTCCGGCGGCCTGGATGCCGCGCTGGAGAAAACGCTCGACCAGGGCCTTGAGAAGGTCTTCGCTGTTGCCAATGTTATGGCGCAGCAAAGAACGCGTCATTCCCGCCTCATCCGCAATTTTTTGCAGGCCTGCACCCTCGACACCGAATTGCACTACGCAACGCTCATATGCATCGAGAATCTGTTCACTGCGAACTGCTTTCAGACTGGCTCTGGCCATCTCCGGCCTCCAAAGTTGTCAATAATGATAATATTGGGCCCGTACCTTTAAATTGTCAAGAACGACAATCTATTCGCGGATCACGGGTTACGCTCAGCTTACGACGGCGGCAGTCTTGATCTGTGCCCACAGCGCCTGCCCGGGATGAACCTGCAGGTGGTGGATTGATTTGCGGGTAACACGCGCAAGCAGATGATCGCTGCCGCAGGCGAGTCGAACCAGCGCCATGGGCTGTTCCGCCTCTTCAGCGACTTCCAGCACCTCGACGCGCAGGCGGTTCAGGATGCTGTTGTCGTCGTGCGGCTTCGCCGTCAGGCTGACATCGCGGGCCAGGATGCGTAAGCGAACCTCAGTACCGGGCTCGTTCGCCGACGCAGTCAGGGCCGGCACCCAGAGCTCGCCGCCGGCGACGGCGATCCGCGAAAGCTGCCAGGCCGGGTCACTGTCGATCAGCTTGCCACTGAGAACGACACCCGCCTCGCTGTCCCGGGCTATGGACAGATCCAGGCGGCTGAAAACAGACTGCGCAGGGCCCGCTGCGAGTACGCTGCCCGCGGCAAGCACCACGGCGTAGTCTGCAAGCCTCGAAACCTCCTGCAGATCGTGGCTGACGTAGATCACAGGCAGCTGCAGCTCCGAGCGCAGCCTCTCAAGATAGGGCAATATCTCCAGCCGCCGGCCGCGGTCCAGTGACGCCAGAGGCTCATCCATTAACAGCAGACGCGGATTGGCGAGCAGGGCCCGCGCGATGGCGACGCGCTGTCTTTCACCGCCGGACAAGCCCGCAGGGGCGCGGTCCAGCAGGCGTTCAATGCCCATGATGTCGAGGATGCGCTGATGTTGTGCAGGGTCAACTGGCGGCCTGGCGCGGCGCACGGCGTAGGCCAGATTGTCGCCAGCGCTGAGGTGTGGAAACAGGCTGGCTTCCTGGAAAACGTAACCCAGGGGACGTTGCCAGGTGGGCAGGTTGGTCGACGCGTCGAACCAGGTCTCGCCGTGTACCGAAAGCTTGCCATCGTGTGGCTGCGCCAGTCCGGCAAGGCAGCGCAAGAGGCTGGTCTTGCCTGAGCCCGACTCCCCGAAGACCGTGGTGATGCCCGAACCCGGTAGCTCCAGGTCGACGTCGAGTGTGAAGCGGCCGGCCGCCTCGCCACCGTGCTGCAGCAGGAAGCGGGCCTTTATGCCCAACTTGTCGGCGGTGTCTTTACTCACATCAATCAACGTGCCGCGCCGCCAAGGGCCCACCGCTCCTCTGGAAACGTAACAGGCTGAACAGCACGATGAAGGAGAAGGCCAGCATGACCGCTGCCAGCCCATGTGCCTGGCTGTAGGCCAGCGCCTCCACGTGATCGTACATCTGCACTGAGGCCACGCGGGTCTCATCCGGAATGTTGCCGCCTATCATCAATACCACGCCGAATTCGCCGACAGTATGGGCGAAACCGAGCACCGCAGCGGTGATGAATCCCGGCCGCGCCATAGGCAGCACCACGGTGAAGAAAGCATCCCAGGGGCTCGCGCGAAGGGTCGCCGCGACCTCCAGGGGGCGCTCGCCCATGGCGGCAATCGCGTTGTAGATCGGCTGCACGACAAAGGGCATGGAATACAGTGAAGATGCCACCACCAGCCCCCAGAAAGTGAATGGCAGTAGCCCCAGGCCCAGGGCCTCGGTCAGCGCGCCCACGGGTCCTTCTGGGCCCATCGCGATGAGCAGATAGAAGCCCAGCACTGTGGGGGGCAGTACCAGCGGTAGGGCGACGATGGCGGCGACCGGCTCCCGCCAGGCGGAGCGGGTTCTGGCCAACCACAGCGCGATTGGAGTGCCCAGCAGCAATAGAACCAGGGTGACCGTTGTTGCCAGCCGCAAGGTTAGCCACAGCGCACCGAAGTCCTCTGCAGAGAGCATCATGGCGCCATCACCATGCCCGGCTGTAAGAGCTGTTCCTGCGCCGTGACATAACCGTGGTCCTCGAGGACACGCAAGGCCGGTTCCGAGCGCAGAAACGCGAGAAAGACCCTACCCGCCTCCTCGTTGCTGCCGTTCGTCAGTAGCACCGCATCCTGCTTGATGGCCGTATGCATAAGCGGCGGTACGGGCCAGGCGGAACCGCGTTGTAAACGCCCACCGATCATGACCTGAGACCTCGCGACCAGCCCCAGTTCAGCATTACCGCTGGCTACGAACTGATAGGCCTGCGAGATGTTTTCGCCGAGCACGCGGCGTGACGCGACCTGTGCCGGCACCTCAAGGGCGTCGAGCACTTGCTCCGCTGCAAGACCGTAGGGCGCGACCCGGGGGTTCGCCATGGCCAGTCGCCTGAATTCACCCGCTCGAAGCTGGGCCGGGCCATCCTGAATATAGCTTTCATCGGCAGACCACAGCACCAGTGCACCCGTCGCGTAGGTAAAACGGCTGTTGGCCACCACCCTGCCCTCGCTTTCGAGGCGCAAGGGCTTGTCACTATCTGCCGAAAGGAACACGTCGAAAGGTGCGCCATGCAGGATCTGCGCATACAGCTTGCCGGTTGAAGCGAAAGATAGCTGCACCTCGACATCCGCAGACTGTTCGAACAGCTCGGCAATTTCACTGGCAGCCAGACTGAAGTTCGAGGCCACCGCAACGCGCAATTGGGCCTCGGCGGCGTGACCCTGGCCCATCGAGAGCCACAAAAGCGCAGCGAAAGTGGCACACAAGCGCGAGAGGAAGCCCGGGGAGATTCTGGCGGTATTGATAGTCGCGCGCCCTGCCCTAGGCCGGGCCCCCGGGCGGCGGATCTGCAGCTTGTAAATGCTCAGGGATCACCTGCCACTCCGGCGCCTCGTATTCGCCAATGAAGCGGATGTCTACGAAAGGCGACTGCTCATCGATGATGGCACGCACGGCGTCGGTCAGCCTGCCCTCCATTTCGTCCCGGATCGCTTTGGATTCCCAGGTGGCGATGGCCAGCAAAACATCCGGTTCGCCAATCTTACGGTGTAGGCGAGTGCCCTGGGCGCCGGAGAAGGTCTGGATGATTTTACTGGCTCTGACCCAGCCTTCGGCGTACTGCTCGGGCGGGTAGCCGGGTTTCATATGTATTTCGAAGATGAAGTGCATGGCGGAATTATAGGGCAAGCCAGATAACGTATCATGTCAGCCATGACCCTGCCCGAGCTGGAAAAAGCGGCCGCGACAGCCCTGTCGCGCGGCCAATTGCGAAACGCCCACGATCACTGCCTGGCGATCCTAAGGCTCGCCCCCGAGCACTCGGACGCCCGTTACTGGTTGGGGATCAATTGCCTTTCCCGTCAGCGGCCGGCTGAGGCGGCCGAGGCACTGCGGGAGGCCACGGCCCTGAAACCCAGCGACGGTCGCTACTGGGCCCAATTGGCCCGAGCCTATAGTCTGCTCGATAAGCCGCAGGCCGCTCGGGAAGCTGTTTCTGCCGCTATCGAAGCGGCGCCCGCGGACCCTTTGGCCGAGGATACGATCGGCGTCGTACTGAGTCGCCTGGGCGACCACGTGCGGGCCGAGCCCTTTTTTCGCGCGGGGCTCGCGCGGCAGCCGAACAACCCCGAACTCCGCTTCAACCTGCTGACCTCGCTGCGATTTAACGGCAAACTGAGCGAAGCGCGCGAGCACAGCCTTACCTTGTTTCATCAGCACGCGGAGCGTCACGATGTCTACCCCCTGGTGGCAGAGCTTTGTCACGAGGATGAGTTAGGCGAACTGTTAGAGGCTTTCGAAGCGCGCCGGCCTGATGTCAATGGCGACGTCGACGCGGCTCTCAGCCTGGCCCATGGCACAGCGCGTCTGCTTGAACGATCTGGACAGGCCCGCGCTGCCTTCGAATCGCTGCTGCCGGCCAAGCGAGCAAAGCGCGCTGGCGTCGACTACGATCCGGCGGCGGTTGATCGCGCAATTGATGCACTCATGGCAGGCCCGGTTCCCCATGCGGTGGAGGGCTGCGACGCGCCAATTTTCATTGTCGGCCTGCCGCGCAGCGGGACGACGCTGCTTGAACGCATTATTGCTGCACACACCGATGTCAATGCTGGCGGCGAGTTACAGGATCTGCCGGCACTGGTAATGCGCTTCGCCGGGACCCCGGGTCCCAATCCGGCGGACGAGGCGACGGCGGCAGCGACGGCGGCTATCGATCCGGTCGCACTCGGCCGGGCCTATCGTGAGCGCACGGCGCATCTGCTTGAGGAACACCCGCGCTTTACCGACAAGCTGCCGCTCAACGTGTTCTACAGTGGGATGATTTTGCGGGCCATGCCTGGGGCGCGCGTGCTGTGCCTGCGCCGCAATCCTATGGATTCAGTGGTCAGCAACTTCAGGCAATTGTTCGCTACGCGGGCGAGACAATTTCATTACAACTACGACCTCGCGGACACGGCCCGTTATTACCTGGCCTTTGATCGACTGGTCACGCACTGGCAGCGCGTTTTGCCGCCTGAAGCCTTCCTGCAGGTGCAATATGAAGCGTTGGTCGATGACGCCGAGCCCGTGCTTCGACGGGTGCTCGATTTTCTGAGCCTGGAGTGGCAACCGCAGTGTCTGAGGTTTTTCGAGGACGCGGCGCCGGTGGCAACGGCAAGCGCGGTGCAGGTGCGTAAGCCCCTTTACACCAGCTCGGTGCAACGCTGGCGAGAGCTGGAGGGCCTGCTGAAGCCCGCCGTCGAGGTTTTCGATGCGGCGGGGCTGCCGTTCCGCTAGCCGCCGAGTGGCGTATTCAGCTGCCTCGCGTTATCTCGCATAATCAACTGCTTATCCTCTGCACTGAACTGATCGAGCTCTGGCAGGTAGTCGAGCGGCTTTGGCATGCCTTCGATATGCGGCCAATCCGATCCAAATATGACCCGATCGGTACCCATGTAGTGCGCGACTTCGTTTACATCGTCTTCCCAGAAGGGATTAATCCAAACGTGCTGACGAAAGAGTTCTCCCGGGTCTTCGCTGTAGTAGCCGCCCATGCGGTTCGCGGACTGCCGCAACTTGCGAAACAGGTCTGGAAGGTATTCCGCACCATTTTCAATGGAGGCGATTCGCAGGCGCGGAAAGCGTTCAAATAGCTTCGAAAAGGCCAGCGTGATCAGGAAGTCGTAGGCCGCCCTTTCGATGTTGAAATGCTTGATATTGGGCGCAAAGACGCCGCCGCTGAAATCTGAACTGAAGCCGTCATTTACGTAGCCATGGGTGGTGTAGCCAGAGTCCGCAGCATGCACAACAAGCGTAATCCCGGACTCATTTAGCCGCGCCCAGAATGGATCGAACATCGGATCTGCCGGGGACCGCGTGCTGCCATCAGCCAGCTGCACCGCAGCCGGGCGCATGCAGACCACCGTGGCGCCCCTCGACAGTGCCCAGTCTAGCTCGCTGCAGGCCCAGTCTACATCGCAAAGGCTGATATAGGGCGCAGCAAAAATCCGGCCTTCGTAATTGCAGCCCCAGTCTTCATCGACCCAGCGATTAAAGGCTGTAAACAGGGTCGTTACCGCCTCGGTGTCATGCCGTAGCAGCTCTTCATACAGGACGCCCAGCGTGGGGAACAGCCAGACGCCTTCAAGCCCCTGGTCGATAAGTTTTGCCACTCGGGCATCACGATCCATGTAGTAGTCCGGTAGGGGTTCGGTTGCCTTCATCAGCGCGATATCTTCCTCAGACAGCGCTTTTCCGCGTAAAAAGGCCGCAATGGAGCCCGGCAGCGAGATCGGATTCCAGGTCGGGTTACGAACTGCCCGCGCCAGCTTCCCGCCGACGAGGTGATGCTGCCGGCCGTCGATGGTGGCCCACTGCACGCAGCGAGCCTGCATTTTCTCGGGCACATGACGCGTAAACGCATCTGGGGCCTCATAATAGTGGTTGTCCGCGTCGAACGCGGCGTAATTGAGTTTGCTCATCGTGCAACTTCCCGTAGGTTTCAGGGGGAAATGGTAGTCGTCCGGCCTGCAGAAAACATGTCCGCTCAGGCCATCACGGCGGATATTTTCTTATGGCTTATCTGCGACAGCGGAGTAGAAAATGGGCGAGGTCCAGGCACGTTCCTGTACGGTCTGGTCGAGACTGACGCTGGCACAGACGAGAGGGCGCTCGTCGACCGGCAGGCGATTGCACTGGTGCGTGGTCCATCGACAGCTGGGGTTTTCTATCACGCGGGCGTAATACACCGCAGAACTAGCGGGGTTAAAGGCCGGGTCTTGCCAGAGTCCACAGAGTTGTCTGTGCCCTGCCCCGCTGCGCTCACAGGTCGCGGTGTCCACGCTGCCCAGCGTTTCCTCATCCCCAGCAACGGTCAGGACCTGTTGATGCATATCGCCCTCTTCGTCTATCCAGCCCTTGATCAGCTCTATTTTCTGTAGAGGCGTAGCGGTCTCATCCGGATCCATGCGGGCAGTAACCAGGAAGGTGGGGCCCTGCGCACTCTCTGGCGCAGCAGGTAGGTCTGCGCCCATGGGGACGCCTTGCTCGTAGGCCTTTTCAATGATGTCCGGTGAACCACACAGCGATGGGTCCAGATTCCAGCCCCCAAACAAGCGAGGTTCTATCCGTGGCCCACTGGTACCAAAGGTTTCGCGACGCTGCATCGCAGCAAATAGCGACTCTCGAGAGTTTTCCTCAGCCCACACACCCGCAAGACCGCCCGGGTTGTAGCGCGTGATATCTGCCTTGGCGAGCCCGGGTATGGAGGTTGGATCCCTGAGCTGGCCACGCGGCGTTCGATCAAGCCCGGTGGACCCCGGGAAGGCATCCTCAGCCACCGCGCCCGGCGCGCCAATATGGGTGTCCGTCGCAGCGATAACGCCCAACTTCAGCGAGTTACTGGCCACCAGCTGCTCCTCCCGAAGACCTTCTATCTGGGCATAGCGCACGTAGCTATAGCGTGACATACAGCCGCCCAGGGTCATTGCCCCGCTGCCAACCCCGTCGCCGCAGTCCTCAGCCAGCTCCCCGGGATGGCGCAGCTTCTCAAAGTCGCAGTATTCATCCGGTAGGCCAATGACCCGCGCCAACCCGTTGCGGCATTCAGAGTCGCCCTTGACCTGCATAATTTCTGCCAGGGGTTCGATACGCTGGCGAAGAGCGGCTAGTTCCTCCCGCTCCTCTTGGGGCATATCCTGCAGGCTGTAAGGATAAAACATGCGGCCATTGCTCCAGTTACTGTTGTGAGGGATAGCCAGCGCCTGACAGCCCGTATCAGTGCGATTGCAAGTAGTTTCAAGCCACCGCCATAGCTGTTCTGGCTCTGTCGCCTCGCGCGAGCTGAGTGCATGAGGTGGCACCGTGCCGTTGGCAAATATGACATTGCGGTGGAGGTTGCTGCGCTCGACGGCGCGACTGTACTCGTAGCCAACAAAACTGGTGAAGCTGCAGTTCTCACTGCGGTCATAGGCTTGCTCGGCAGCGCGCTGTATCGACAGCCAGATGTCGCGGGCGCGCTCAAGGCAGTCACGCCCGTCATCACCACAGATCGCCGTCACGCGTTGCTTGACCATGGCAAAAGAGGCCAGCCGGCCAAGTGGCTGCATATCCGCGCTCAGCGGCAGGGTCGTATCTCCCCGGTAAACGCTGCACAGGAAACTGCCGTAGGCCTCGGTATCGCTGTCATAGCACAGGGAAGTTTCACCAAGGTACTCGGCGTGGTCGGTGACCGCGGCGAAGTCCAAGGGCATCGGAAGCCTTATTGCCGGCGATTCTCCCGGCGCATCACTCCTGAGAGCAACCGGGATAGCCTCACCCTGTGCGAAACGGTACACATCAGCAGGCTGTACTGTGACACCCCAGGCCCCGGCATCGCCCGACAGGCCGGTGTGAATGTGCAAGCCGCCGAAATGCGCCTTTCGCGAAGGGTAATTGTCACGACAGGGTGATCGCTCGCGAGCGACAAAGTCCGGAGACTGAGCCGGTGCCAGTAACAGTCCATCGTGCGCGTCAACCGCAAGCGGTAAAGAGTCCATGGCGCTGCGCAGCGCAAATACGCCACCGGCGACCATAAGGACGATCAGCGTAAGCGGAATCAGGACGAACCTAAGCACGGTATTTGGGTAGTCTCAAACTGAAAATGATCGCTGCCGCGCGCAGGCTGAATGCGGCGAGTAAGGCGATCCACAGACTGATCTCCTCGGAGATGGCGAGCTGCGGCAGCACGGCGAAGCTTAGCGCACCCAGCAGTGCGGCTGTCACATAGATATCAGGCTCCAGCAGGACGACAGTGCGTTTCAGTAGCGTATCGCGTATTAGAGAGCCGAAACTGGCCGTCATCATGCCCATGCCAATGGCAACGACGGCGGGCACGCCGAAGGCGAGTGCTTTTTGTGTCCCCAGTACGGCAAACAGTGACAGCCCCATCGCGTCCACCCAAAGCAGAGGTCTCTGCAGGGTGGCAAAGCGTCTGGCCAGAAACCATGTGGCGCAGGCCGCGCTAATGCATATCCAGATATACACCGGACTGATGATCCAGAAGATGTCTGCGCCCAGCAGTAAGTCGCGCAAGGTACCGCCGCCGACGCCAGTGATGATACCAAACAGAATGAAGCCAAGGATGTCCTGCTGCTTCTCCGCCGCGGCCAGCGCGCCACTGATAGCAAAGACGGTGAGGCCGAGATAATCGAGCGCTGTGATTAAGTCTTGCACGGGTCGGGCTGGCGCCTAGGCGACGGCCCCCGCGCTGCGAAGTGCGGCGATTGCCTCGCTGTTATAACCGAGTTCCTCAAGAATCCGATCTGTGTGCTCACCCAACGCGGCGCTGCTGCCTCCAACACCGGAGGGCGTTGCCGAGAAATTCGGGGGATTGCGTGGCTCTACCATACGACCAGCTAGCGCATGTGTCGTCTCGGCGAAGGCCCCGGTCGCCTGGAGCTGTTCATGGTCTGGCAGTTCTGCCAGGTGCATGGCCTTGGCACAGGGGACGTCTGCCTCGTTCAGTCTAGCGATGCCCTCGTCAATGTCGGTCTCCAGCATAACAGCGCGTAATTGCTTGAACAGTGCGTCGACAAACTCACCGTTGGCATTGCGATCCGCCGCCGTGGCGACTCTCGAGTCAGAGGAATCGACGCCGAAGGTTGCGCAACAGCCGTGGAACTGATCATCGGTCACCGGCGCCAGCGAAGCCCACCCATTCCTGAACTCGATCAGTTTATGCCTGGCAACGCTGATACCTTCCACGGCGCCCTCTTCGAGGAAGGTGGCGGTACCCGAAGCATCCGACCATAAAAAACTCACCACTGATTCCACCATGGACAGCTTGATCTCCTGGCCCCCTCTGCCCTGACCGCGGGCAAACAGTGCAGCGGAAATTGCCTGCGCGCCGGTCAGAGCCGTGAGCTTGTCAGAGAACAGCTGGTAGTACTGGATGGGCTCGCCGGTTTGCCCATCGGCCTGACTCTGAGATACCCCGGCGAAGGCCTGTATGATGCTGTCATAAGCTGGCTTACGGTGCATGGGTCCACTGGCGCCAAAGCCATTCACCCAGAGGTAAATGAGTTCGGGGTTGATGGCGCGCAGCGTGGCATAGTCGACTCCGAGTCGCTCAGCTACCCCCGCACGGAAGTTGTGCAGGACCACATCCACGTCGGCGACCAGGCGGTGAATAACCGCAAGACCCTCTGGGTTCTTCAGATCAAGCGCTAATGAGCGCTTGCCTCGATTGCTCGCGTGAAACAGCCCGCTAACGCCATTACACATGGCGCCAAGGTAGCGCATCACGTCACCAAAGCCGGGGGGCTCCACTTTGATGACTTGCGCACCCTGGTCGGCCAGTATGGTCGCCGCCACGGGCCCCGCCACCATGTTACCCAAATCCAGAATTCTCACACCCTGCATGGGGCCCTGGCTTGCGTCGTTCATTATTCTCTCTCCGTCACTGTGCCCGGAAGCGAATCATAATATACTTCCTGCTGCTTGCAGCCCAAGCGCTATACAGGCCATGTAATGTGACAAAAAGCAGCAAGACATGGATGCTCGCCCTAGCTGCCGTGGTTGGCGTCGCGGCACTGGCGGCGACACTGACCCGCACCGGCCAGGAATCCGATCCCTGTGCTGAGCCCCAGCAGGATATCTCTGCCGCAGTCCTGGCTGATGAGCAGGACCAAGATGCCATGATCAATCGCGCTATGCTCGTGCGCGCTGAATGCGAAGGCCGACAACAGGAAGACTGATTTGAACACGCTTTCCCGCGGCTCCACCGCCCTAATGCTAATCATGCTCGCGCTGACCTCAACGCAGGCTGCAGACCCGAAGGCACAGGTGGCCAATCGCATCATCGAACAGCGCTGCCTGGTTTGCCACGGCTGCTACGATGCGCCCTGCCAGTTGAAGATGGAAGCGCACGAAGGGCTGCGCCGCGGGGCAACGAAGGCCAAAGTGTATGAAGCCAGCAGGTTGCGGGAAGCGCCGCTCACGCGCCTGTTCGACGATGCACAGACGGAGCAGGCCTGGCGCGAGATGGGTTTTTACCCGGTACTGGATGATGAGCAGCCGGGGCGTGGTTTGGTCAAACGCATGTTAGATCTCAAGCGCGAGCACCCCCTGCCAACACAAGGCCCCATGCCAGAGGGCTTTGATTTTGCACTGGATCGCAAGGAGCAGTGTCCAAAACCTGAGGAGTTCAGCCGCTATAAAAAGCGTTACCCACTGTGGGGAATGCCCTACGGACTACCTGGCCTGAACGAAGATGAACACCAGGCGATGATCGATTGGATCATGGCTGGCGCCAGTGCTGTGCCCCTTGCCCAAGCTGACGCTGAACTCGCGGCCCAGGTGGACAACTGGGAGCGCTTTCTTAACGGCGGCAGCCACAAAGAGCGCCTGATGGCGCGCTATATCTATGAGCATCTGTTTATCGGGTCTCTGTACCTGCTGGATGCACAGGGTGAGCCTGCCTGGTACCGTCTGGTTCGCTCTGCCTCTCCCCCTGGGGAGCCTTTGGAACTGATTGCGACACGCCGGCCCTTTGACGCACCTGGCGTGGATCGTGTCCACTACCGTTTACAGGCGATGCAGACGACACCGCTGCGCAAGATTCATATGCCCTATCGCTTCGATGCCGCGCGCATGTCTCGCTACGAGGAACTCTTCATCTCGCCAGACTACGCGGTCGATGAGCTACCTGACTACAGCACCTCTAATCCCTTTAGCGTCTTTCACGCTATCCCGGAACGTTCACGCTACCGCTTCATGCTGGATGAAGCCCAGTTCACGGTGATGAATTACATCAAAGGCCCTGTTTGCCGCGGCCGCGTCGCCCTGAATGTCATAGAGGATCGCTTCTGGGTCATGTTTGTCGACCCGGATGGTGGCACGCCACACGACGATAAGCTGTTCCTTGCAGAAGAGGCGGTCAATCTGGCGCTGCCGGAGGCGCGCCGGGGCACGGTCATCGACCTGGTGGACTGGCGTCGGTACTCAAAGGCTCAGGAACGCTATCAGGTAGCGAAGTGGGAACATATCGAACGCATTATGAATGAGCGCGGTGACGAGTTCGGCTATGACGTTCTATGGGACGGCGACGGCAGCAATGACAATGCCGCGCTGACCATATTCCGTCACTTCGATACCGCCTCTGTGGTCAAGGGCTTTGTCGGCGATATTCCGAAGACTGCCTGGGTGATCGATTACCCCATGCTGGAGCGCATCCATTACCTGCTGGTCGCCGGCTTCGATGTCTATGGCTCGCTATCGCACCAGCTGGAATCGCGGCTGTACATGGATTTTCTGCGCATGGAGGGTGAGCTGAATTTTCTCATGTTCATGCCTGCCGAAAAGCGCAGAGAGATGCATGACTTCTGGTATCGCGATGCTCGGGAGTCAGTTAAAACCCACCTGTTCGATCTTAACGTGGTGATCGAACGAGAGCCGGCGATCGTCTACGAAAGCGAAGATCCGAAACGTGAGTTCCTGGAAACCGTCAGTGATATGCTGCCCGGCGCCCGGGCGCATCGGTATCGCTACCGGGAGAGAGTGAGCGATGACATCGCACAAGCCTTTGCCCGCCTGGAGGCCGCCCAGGGCGAACATAACAGTTTTTTGCCGCAGGTTAACTACATCAATATCATCGGACGCGATCGAGACCAGGTGTTCACCCTGCTGCGCAACTCGGGTTACAGCAATATCGCGCAGCTATTCAAGGAAGAAAAGCGGCGCTTGCCTGATGAGGACAGGTTGACGGTGGTATCGGGCTTCATCGGGGCCTATCCCAATCGTTTTTTCCAAATTAACGAACAGGATATCACCGCCTTTGCTGATGACCTGCTTGCCATGGAGTCCCTACAGGACTACGCGGCTCTGGTGGAACGCTTTGGCGTTCAGCGCAATTCACCCTTCTTCTGGCGTATCAGTGACAAGCTTCACGCTGTGCTTAAGGCCCAGGAGCCCGTGGCCTGGGGTATCCTTGACCTGAATCGCTACGAGGGCTATCTGCAGCCGCAACCCTAGGGCAACAGGCGGCGACCTTCTTGCAGCAGGCGCATGAAAGTGCGCTCCAGCGCGGCCTCTGCAGCCATGCCCAGCCGCTCCTGCCAGTTCTTCTTGTGCGCATAGCGCACCTCATACACCTCGCGGTCCTCTAGGGATTCCTGCACCAACGCATCGCTGGTCTTGAGCTCGTCGACCAGGCCAACATCGAGAGCGCGCTGGCCATACCAGACCTCACCGGTAGCCACACTCGCAACATCGAGCTCAGGCCGATTTGCGGCAACGAACTCCTTGAACAGCACGTGCGTATCCTCCAGCTCGGACTGGAACTTATCGCGTCCCTTATCGGTATTTTCCCCGAACAGCGTCACCGTCCGCTTGTACTCCCCAGCGGTGAATTGCTCGAAGTCAATATCGTGCTTTTTCAACAGACGATGA
Organism: Pseudomonadota bacterium; assembly: GCA_038748065.1. Taxonomy (GTDB): domain Bacteria; phylum Pseudomonadota; class Gammaproteobacteria; order Pseudomonadales; family Halieaceae; genus JBCDJG01. The sequence goes on along the minus strand of JBCDJG010000059.1, from coordinate 14,850 downwards.
AAATTCGGAAGCTGCGCCAGCACGCCAATAGAGCCAATAACGGCAAAGGGTGCGGCGACGATACGATCGGCCACGCAGGCCATCATGTACCCGCCACTCGCGGCGACTTTGTCTACGGCTACGGTAAGTGTGACGCCTGCGTCGGTAACGCGCTGCAACTGGCTGGAAGCAAAGCCATAGCTGTGGACAAGGCCTCCAGGGCTTTCCAATCGGACAAGGATTTCATCGGCGTCAGTGGCTCGCGGAAGAATCGCAGATATCTCTTCGCGTAGATTATCTGCGGCGCTCGCTTTCATATCGCCGTCGAAATCGATAACAAAGAGCCGGGGGCGCTGCGCCTCATCTTCATCACCACTCTTACGCTGCTTCTTCCGTGCCTTTGCCTCAGCTTTCTCAGCTTTTTTTTCGGCTTTGAGGTCGGCTTTGACCCCGTCTGAATCCTCGATGACGTCGCGCAGGCTGTGGCCGATACGTTTGTACTTCTCGTTGATATGCCGGATTTCAATCTGGCCCTCATGCTCATGGCGCTGCTTTTGCCCGAGGCTCACGGCAACGCCGATCACCAGCAGAATGGCGGCAACCAGCGTTACGGCCTGGGCCAGGAATAGCCCGTAATCATAGATATATTCCAAGAGTCTTCCTCGCGCGGCCTAGCAGCCGTGGATGTGTGCCCGGATCAGTTGTCCGGATATGGATGCCGGCGGCGGTACCGTCGGCAGGTTATCGGCGGTGTACCATCCGGCATCGATAATCTCTTCGCCATCAACCTTGATCTCACCGCTGCGATACTCAGCAAAAAAGCCGAGCATCAGCTGATTCGGGAAGGGCCAGGACTGAGATTGAAAGTAGCGTAGCCCGCCAACCTCGATACCAACTTCCTCCTGGACCTCCCGGGCCAGGCACTCCTCGGCGTTTTCGCCCGCCTCAATAAAGCCCGCCAGCGTGCTATACATTTCGATGGGAAAGTTGGCCGCTCGCGCCAGCAGCATTTCTTCGCCCCGCGTGACCAGCGTGATTATGCAAGGTGCAATCCTTGGATAGTTGATGAAGCCGCAGGAAGGGCAGTGCATAGCGCGCTCACCCCCGTCAGCCTCCATGGGCGAGCCGCAGCGGCCGCAAAACTGATGGTCTCGCTCCCAGCTCAATAATTGTGAAGCGCGTCCCGCCAGCGCGAACAATGGCTCCTCCACTCGTCCCAGTATCTGGTAGAGACTACCGCGCTGATAACGCATGGGATCCACGTCGGCGGGTTCATCAATTTCCAGTGCGAAGCAGGGTCTGCTATGCCAGAAGCCCATGAAGTGGCGGCTCCTGGGCCGCCATCCGGCCGATTGGATATCTGCCCCAGCAATCAGACAGGCCTCGGGGGCACGCATATCGGTAATCAGCTCGCTGCGCTGAAAAACGATGTGCAGGGCCTGGCTGATATCGTCCGGTGCCGTAATGCCGGGTGTGAACATAGGCTTGCTTAAGCTCCATTGATGGGGTCGCCAATAGTATGCGCGCGCAGGCGCTGGAGCAAGCTGGACGGCTGGCGCATTGTGCGACTGCGCGCTACATAGTCACAGCCTATTCACGTAGAATTTCGGTTCCTCAAATCCAGGCGTCTCCCCGACTATGAGCGAATCCTTTGCATCAGCACTGTGGCGCAACTTTCTTGGCAACTCACCGTCATGGTACAAGAAGACCATCGTCGCATTTCTTGTTATCAATCCATTTTTGCTGCTCATACTCGGGCCTTTCGTTACCGGCTGGATTCTGATTGCAGAATTCATATTCACTCTGGCCCTGGCGCTTCGCTGCTACCCCTTGCAGCCCGGTGGCTTGCTGGCCCTTGAGGCCGTGGCACTCGGTATGACCAGCGCCGAGAGAGTCTACGAGGAGGCGCTGGCTAACTTTGAGGTCTTGCTGCTCCTGATGTTCATGGTAGCGGGCATCTATTTCATGAAGGAGCTCTTGCTCTACACCTTCACCAAGATTCTTCTGCGCATTCGCTCAAAGAAAGCGCTGGCGCTCATGTTTTCGCTAGTGGCGGCCTGCCTGTCTGCCTTCCTTGACGCTCTCACGGTGACTGCGGTGCTTATTAGCGTAGGCGTCGGCTTTTATGCGGTTTATCACAAGGTGGCTTCGGGCAAACAGATGGGCCACGACGGACACGATCACGCAGATGACCGAGGCGTTGAAGACGCCAATCGGCAGGATCTGGATCAGTTCCGTGGGTTCCTTCGCAGTCTGTTAATGCACGGCGCCGTCGGTACGGCGCTGGGCGGCGTGTGCACCCTGGTCGGTGAGCCCCAGAACTTGCTGATTGCCACGATCTCGGGCTGGGATTTCATGAAGTTCTTCACTGTCATGGCGCCAGTCACCCTCCCCGTTCTCACCTGTGGACTTCTGACCTGCTGGCTGCTCGAATCCTCTGGCAGATTCGGCTATGGCGACCCCTTGCCAGACAGCGTGCGCGCTGTGCTGGCAGAGTTCGAGGCCAGGTCGGAAGCGAATCGCGGCGCCCGCACTAACGCAAGGCTGATCGTCCAGGCCATTGTGGCGCTGCTGCTGGTTATGGCGCTGGCGCAGCATTGGGCCGCTGTAGGCCTCGTAGGTCTGACGGTGATCGTGCTTCTAACCGCTTTCAACGGCATTATCGAGGAACACCAAATCGGGCACGCTTTTGAGGAAGCCCTTCCTTTTGCGGCCTTGCTGGTCGTTTTCTTTGCCGTCGTTGCCGTCATTCACGAGCAGCACTTGTTCACCCCGGTGATCAGCGCCGTGCTGGCGATGGAGGCCGATATACGGCCCGCGATGTTCTTCCTGGCCAACGGCGCGCTGTCCATGATCTCTGACAACGTCTTCGTCGCCACGGTTTATATTACCGAGGTGAAGGACGCCTTCGATGCAGGCAGCATCAGCGCGCAGGAATATGAGAAGCTGGCGGTTGCCATCAACACGGGAACGAACCTGCCGAGTGTAGCAACCCCTAATGGGCAGGCGGCGTTTCTTTTTCTCCTGACATCTGCGCTGGCACCGCTCATTCGCCTCTCCTATGGGCGCATGGTCATGATGGCTCTGCCCTACACGCTGGTACTGTCCGGTGTGGGCCTGCTCTGTGTAACGCTGTTCGTTTAGCGTTGGCCAGCTACTTGCTCCATATCACTTCCGCGCCGCCTGCTGCGATAGCGGCCAACTGCGCCTGGTGGGCGGCGGCTTCTGCTTCACTCGGCTGGACGACCGGCAGTGGCTGGCGCTGTCGGGTGACGCGTCTTATCTGGCCGCCGCTGCCACGCGTACCCTCCTCTGTGCTGGCTTCGCTCAGCTGGAAGGTGGTCTGCCCGCCGGTCATGGTCAGGTAGACATCAGCGAGGATCTCTGCATCCAATAAAGCGCCGTGTAAGTCCCTCTGGGAATTATCAACTTCGTAACGCGTGCACAGCGCATCGAGCGTGTTGCGCTGACCTGGATGGCGGGTGCGTGCCATGGTCAAGGTGTCGGTGACTTTGCAAATCTCAGCCAGAGGGTGGAAACCCTCGTCCAGGCGCTGTAGCTCCGCATCGAGGAAGCCGACGTCAAAGGGAGCGTTATGGATGACCAACTCGGCCCCTTCGACGAAGGCATAGAACTCTCTGGCTACCCGGGCAAACACCGGTTTGTCTTCAAGGAATTCATTAGTGATTCCGTGAACCTCAATCGCACCCTGATCAACCTCGCGCTCCGGGTTGATGTACTGATGGTAGTGGCTGCCCGTCAGCTTGCGGTTCATGACTTCGACGCAGCCAATTTCGATAATGCGGTGGCCCTGACTGACCTCCAGCCCCGTGGTTTCTGTATCTAATACTATCTGTCTCACGCTAGCCCTTTGCGTCCTTTACAGTTCATCAATACCGCGGTTCGCCAGGGCGTCCGCAAGGTCGTTCTCTCGATGGCCACTGTGGCCCTTGACCCACTCCCAGCGGACCTCGTGACGCTGGTTTTCGCTATCCAGCGCGCGCCACAGGTCCTCATTCTTAACGGGCTTTTTGCTCGCCGTTCGCCAATTCTTCTTTTTCCAATTAGCCAGCCAGCTGCTAATGCCATTCTTGACGTAGGTGGAGTCGGTGGTCAGCGTTACCTGGCAGGGCTCTTTCAGCGCGCGCAGTCCTTCAATCGCGGCCCTGAGCTCCATGCGATTGTTGGTTGTCTCCAACTCCCCGCCGTAGATTTCGCGTTCCTTGCCGTTGTAGCGTAGTAATGCGCCCCAACCACCGGGACCCGGGTTACCGCGGCAGGCGCCATCGGTAAATATTTCCACATGCTTCAAGCGGCGTCGTTCCCCTCGCCATCGCGGCGAGCGGGGCTCACCGGCGTCGGTGTGGGCACCGCTGCGGGTTTGGGTACGGCCAGGTCTATGAGCCGGGCGCGCCGGCGTGCGGCCTGTGGGCGATTGAGGCCGCCGACCTGCTTCACTGCGTGCAGCAGATAAAGGCCACCCACGGGCAGGTTGTGGCGGTTGCACCAGCCATCGCTTTTTTCGACATAGCGACGCAGTCGGCGCCCGCCAAAGGGTGGCAGCGCGTACAAGCGTTGGCGGCTCTCTACCTCACAGCCGAGCAGGTGCAGCCAATCAGCTACGCGGCTCTCGCCAAGGGGACGATGACAATGCCAAAGTGAGCTCGCGGCGAGGCCGCGAACGCGGTTGCTTATACCGAGTAGGCTATAGGGATTAAAACCGATGATCACCAGCCTGCCCTGCGGTGTCAGAACGCGCTGCATTTCGCGCAAGGCCTGGTGTGGCTTGGCGGTGAACTCAAGGCAATGCATGGCAATCAACGCGTCTACGCTGTCGCTCTCAAGTGGCAGCTCTTCCCAGTTCGCGATCAGGCCGACCCCGTCAAGTTGAGCCGGTGAACAGAGCGTACGGTGATTGATTGGGCTCGCATTGCCGAGGCCAGGCACGCCCAATGGGGCGAGCTGCAGGAGGTGGTAGCCGAAGGTAGTGTCGAGCAGACCGGTGAGTGTGCGCGTCAGCCCGTCCAGTAGATACTGGCCGTTGTCACGGGCGTACCAGGATTCCAGTCGGTCAGAAATATCGCTAAACTGGCCTTGCATGGGCGCTCACGCTGGCTTCTGTAGACGCGCTCAATATTACTGTATTTGTAGCTACAATGGATACCCGGATCACCTCGCCATGGTTCAAGTCACACCTGTCCCCGCTTTCTCTGATAACTACATCTGGCTGTTGAGCAAGGGCGGCAAGGCCTGCGTGGTTGACCCGGGTGACGCGGACCCGGTGCTGGCTGCTCTTGAGGCCCGCAACCTCGAATTGACCGACATCCTGATTACCCATCATCACTTCGACCACGTTGGTGGCCTGGCGTCACTGGTATCGCGCTACGGGCCGACGATCTACGGGCCTGAAAACCCCGCTATTGACGCTATCACGCACCGCGTGAGGGCCGACGATACCGTGGAGGTGCTGGATACCGCCTTCAGGATACTGGAGGTGCCTGGCCATACGCTGGACCATATCGCCTATTTGCACGAGGGCCCATCGCCTCTGCTGTTTTGCGGTGACACACTGTTTGCGGGTGGCTGTGGGCGCGTTTTCGAGGGCACCTTTGAGATGATGTTCAATTCGCTACATCAGCTTGCTTTGTTGCCTCCCGACACCCGCGTATTCTGTGCACACGAATATACGCTGGCAAACCTTGCCTTCGCCGAGGCGGTTGAGCCACAGAATTCTGCGCTGCAGTCGCGTATCGCCGATGCCAGGGCCTTGCGCGAGCAGAATATACCCACCGTCCCCTCGGATATCGGGACGGAGCTTGCCACTAATCCTTTTCTACGCTGCGAGGAAAGCGTGTTGCTTGACAGTTTGCGCGAACAAGGTCGACTTGAGGGGCAGACAGGCCCCGAGGTATTCGCTACAGTGCGAGGGTGGAAAGACAACTTTTGACAGCGCTAGCCCCGGGGGTGGGATCGCGCTGCGAAAACGACAAGAAAATCATATAAATTAGCCAACTTTTCAATATGTTAAAGCGACTAATTCTAGTTGTTTCTAGCGCGTTATTGCTGGCCGCCTGTCAGTCGATCCCGCAGCAGGAACCCGTTGCCGATGTGCTCAGCACCGAAGCGGCCGTTGCTGCGGAAGAAGTCGCGAGCCTCCCCGAGCCAGTTCCCCCGGTTGAAGTGCTACCACCACCCAAGGACCTCTGGGAACGCATCCGCCGTCAGCTACGATGGCACGACGTTCACAATGCCCAGATCGGCGCCGCCCGCGATCACTACCTCGACCAGCGAGACTACTTGCCCGTCATCGCGGAGCGCTCCAAGCTTTACCTGTACTACATCGTCGAAGAGGTGGAAAAACGCGAACTGCCAATCGAGATCGCGCTGCTACCGATGGTTGAAAGCACGATGAACCCCTTTGCGACCTCTTCTGAAAGCGCCGCCGGCCTCTGGCAGATCATCCCATCGACCGGTAGATACCTGGGTATGGAAATGAACTGGTGGTACGACGGACGGCGCGATCTGCGCGAGTCGACGAAGACGGCACTGGATTATCTTGAAGCGCTGCACGCCGAATTCGATGATGACTGGATGTTGGCGCTAGCCGCCTACAATGCGGGTAAAGGGCGAGTGGCAAGGGCGCAGGCCGCTAACGAAAAGCGGGGTCGTCCGACCAATTACTGGGCTCTGGACCTGCCACGGGAAACACGCCAGTACGTACCAAGGCTGATCGCCATGGCGTCTATTGTTCGCTATACCGAGGGCCTGAATGCGGATCTGCCCACCGTCCCCAACGAGCCAGCCTTTGAGGTTGCCGCAACCGGTGGTCAGCTGGAACTGCTGCGCGCGTCTGAGCTGGCGGACATGGAACTGCGCGATTTACGCAAACTGAATGCCGGGCAACTACGTTGGGCAACCGCCCCCAATCAGGCGCCTGAGCTGCTGCTGCCCGTCGGCCGCGGCGCCCGCTTCGAAGACCGTATCGCAACGCTGTCGCCTGATGATCGGGTGCGCTGGCAGCGCTACCGCATTGAGCGGGGTGATAGTCTGATTCGAATAGCCCGCAAGTTTGACACCCAGGTCGGCCTGTTGCGCGAGGTGAATAATATTCGCGGCAATATGATTCGAGCAGGCGATATCATGATGATTCCCCACGGGGCTGCCTGGGAGCGGAGTCTCGCTCTCGCTCGCAGCAGCGAGCAGAACAGCGTGCGCCGGGGCTACCGCGTACGCCAGGGCGATTCGCTGTACGTTATCGCGGACCGCTTTAACGTAACGATCGACCAGATCATTAACTGGAACAGGCTCGACCCCTCCAAGTATCTGCAGCCAGGCCAGAAGCTGACGCTCTACGTGGCCGGTGGCTAAGGTAAAATCGGCAATATTAATAAGCTAATATCACGCAAGACACACAAACCGGAGAATACTCATGAAACTACTCGCAAAATACGGCCTTCGCTCCCTTGCAGCACTGCTGGCAATAATGCTGCCGCAGTTCGCCCTGGCCGATGCGCACGCAGATGCACCGGAAGGCGGCGGACGTGCAATGGCTATGGTCATTGAGGCCGTGATTACGGATATTGACCTCGAAACCAAACAGGTGACTATCGAGGGGCCGCTCGGTCAGAGCCAAACGCTGACTGCCACTGAAGAGGTTGTCAGCCTCGAGGACGTGAGCGTCGGTGATCGTATTCGCGCAACCTATCTTTCCGCGCTCGAAGGCGAGGTCCGCGAGCCGACCGAAGAGGAGAAAGAAAACCCCTGGGTCGTGCTTGAAGAAGCCGGGCAGGCGGAGGGTATGCCTGCGGTCGGTGCCGCGCGCATGATTCGTGCCGTTTGCACCATCGAAGGCATGAATCGCATCCTCGGTACTGTGACGGTGATGGACCCCCGCGGCAAACTGCACCTGATAGAAGACGTGGAACCGGAAAAGATGGAAGGTGTGACGCTCGGCCAAAGCATTGTGATGGTCTACAGCGAGGCACTCGCACTGAGCCTCGAGCCTTTGGAGACCGCAGCAGCGGAGTAATTCAGCACCATTACGCTGGCGTGAGGGGCGCATTTAAGGCAAAATGCGCCCTCTTTTTACAGCGAGGATCGCTGCCGCATGGCGAAGGAAGACCAGATTGAAATGGAGGGTGAGGTCATTGATACCCTTCCCAATACCACTTTCCGGGTACAGTTGGAAAACGGTCACGTAGTCACGGCGCACATCTCTGGCAAAATGCGCAAGAATTACATCCGCATCCTCACAGGCGACAAGGTGCGCGTCGAGCTGACCCCATATGACCTGACCAAGGGGCGTATCACCTATCGCGAGCGCTGAGCGTTTCTAACGCCAATGGGCGCTGGGCGCCCTGGCTGTTCACCTAGTCTGCCAGTGCCTCGGCACCGGCCTCTTCCTCAACCAGCACATCCAGACCGTCGCGGGTACTGTTCAGCCTGACCTGAGCCGTTCCGCCCTGCTTCGCCAGTGAACCAAACAAGACCAACTCTGCGAGGGGCTTTTTGATGTGCTCCTGGATCACGCGCTCCATGGGTCGGGCACCCATGTTCATGTCGTAACCCTTCTCTACCAGCCACAGGCGAGCATCTTCATCGACGTCGAGCGTGACACGCTTTTCATCCAACTGCCCCTGCAACTCGGTCAGGAACTTGTCAACCACGGTCAGTATGACGTCTTCACCGAGGGGCTCGAACTGAACCACGGCATCGAGCCGGTTGCGGAACTCTGGTGTAAACATGCGGGTAATCGCTTCCATGCCATCGGAGCTGTGATCTTGCTGGGTAAAGCCTATGGTGCGCCGGGAGATGCTCTCGGCGCCAGCGTTAGTGGTCATTACAAGGATTACGTTGCGGAAGTCAGCTTTGCGACCGTTGTTATCCGTCAGCGTGCCATGATCCATCACCTGCAGAAGTAGGTTAAATACTTCGGGGTGCGCCTTTTCTATCTCGTCCAGCAATACGACGGCGTGTGGGTTCTTGGTCACCGCGTCAGTTAGCAGCCCACCCTGGTCGAAGCCCACGTAGCCCGGCGGTGCGCCAATGAGCCTGGAAACGGTGTGCCGCTCCATGTACTCAGACATGTCGAAGCGGATCAATTCCAGGCCCAGGATGCGGGCCAGCTGTCGCGTGACTTCCGTTTTGCCTACACCGGTGGGGCCCGCCAGCAGGAAGGAGCCAATCGGCTTCTCACCGGCCCGCAGGCCAGCGCGGGCGAGCTTGATTGAGGTCGACAGGCTGGTAATGGCCTTGTCCTGGCCAAACACCACCATCTGCAGGTTCTGCTCCAGCTTTTCGAGCACTTCCTTGTCGTCCGAGGACACGGTCTTTGGCGGGATGCGGGCGATCTTGGCGACAACCGCCTCGATGTCACCGGCACCAACCGTCTTCTTGCGCTTGGAAGGCGGCTGCAGCTGCTGATACGCACCCGCCTCGTCGATAACGTCAATGGCCTTGTCCGGCAGGAAACGGTCAGTGATATAGCGGGCCGAAAGATCCGTTGCGACCTTCAGAGCTTTATCCGTATAGCGCAGCCCGTGATGCTCCTCGAAGCGTGACTTCAGGCCCTTGAGGATTTTGTAGCACTCCTCAACGCTCGGCTCCATCACGTCGATTTTCTGGAAGCGACGGCTGAGCGCTTTGTCCTTGTCGAAGATGCCGCGATACTCCTGGAAGGTCGTAGACCCGATGCAGCGCATCTGTCCAGAGGTCAGCAGAGGCTTTAACAGGTTGGACGCATCCATTACGCCGCCAGACGCCGCGCCCGCGCCAATAATCGTGTGAATCTCGTCTATGAAGAGAATGGCGCCCTCGCGCTTCTTGAGCTGTGCAAGCAGGCCCTTGAAACGTTTCTCAAAGTCGCCGCGGTACTTGGTGCCAGCGAGTAAGGAACCAAGATCCAGGGAGTAGACGACGCTGTTCTCGAGCATCTCGGGAACCTCGCCGTCCACGATCATCTTCGCAAGGCCTTCGGCTATCGCCGTCTTACCCACGCCGGACTCGCCGACGAGAAGCGGATTGTTCTTGCGTCGCCGTGCGAGGATCTGGGCTACGCGCTCTACCTCGGGCATACGGCCGATCAGGGGGTCAATACGGCCCGCGGCGGCCTCGTCATTCAGGTTAGTCGCGAAACTGTCCAGCGGGTTGGACTCGCCCTCTTCGCCCTCTGTTTCCTCCGCGGTGCTACCGGGTTGCTCTTCCATACCGCTGTCATCATCAGACACCTTGGAGATTCCGTGGGTGATGAAATTGACCACGTCCAGGCGCGCGATGCTCTGGGTTTTCAGGAAGTAAACGGCCTGACTTTCCTGTTCACTGAAGATCGCTACCAGCACATTGGCGCCGCTCACCTCACTTTTGCCTGAGGATTGAACGTGGAAGACCGCGCGCTGCAAGACCCGCTGGAAACCGAGGGTCGGCTGGGTATCACGATCCTCTTCCTCCTCGGGGATTAGAGGCGTTGTGGCATCGACGAACTCGACAAGGTCACCGCGCAAACCACCGATGTCTGCGCCACAGGCTTTGAGCACGCGGATGGCATCATTATTGTCGAGCAAGGCCAGCAAAAGATGTTCCACGGTCATGAATTCGTGACGCTTCGCGCGCGCGCTGCGAAACGCATCGTTCAGGGTTTGTTCGAGATCCTTACTGAGCATGCCGCCCTCCTTTGACCCGTCTAACACTTACGCTCATAACCCTCACTCTCTTCAAGCTTGCAAACCTCAACCCTCCGAGGCCTCGATTTCGCACAGTAGCGGGTGTTCGTTCTCCCGCGCGTACTGGTTGACCTGGGCCGCCTTTGTTTCGGCGATATCCCGGGTGTAAATGCCGCACACTCCCTTGCCTTTGGTGTGCACCGTTAGCATGACGTGTGTAGCCTGCTCGCGATTCATGCGGAAGAAGTTCTCGAGCACATGCACGACGAACTCCATCGGGGTGTAGTCGTCGTTGATCAGTACCACCTTGAACAGCGGCGGCTTTTTTAGCTCAGGCTTGGACTCCTGCAGCGCCAGCCCGCCGTCGCGGTGCTCCTCTTCATCAGACATACGCCAGGGAGAGCCACTATGGATGCTTTCCAAGATCAATCTCTTAAGGTGGTTACCGACTATCGGATATGGCGGTAAGTATAGAGGAATTCAAGGGGAGGCTGGCAGTCTCGCCAGGCCCACAGCTTTGGGGTATGCTTTGGGGATACGAAAAAGGCCCGCCAATTGGCGGGCCTTTTTTTGTCACAGCGTGAGTTCAGGCTCAGTTGCGGATCACTTACATATGCGCAACAACGGCTTTCCCGAAATCGGAGCAGCTAACCAGGGTTGCGCCGTCCATCAGTCGCTCAAAGTCGTAGGTCACGGTCTTCGCCTGGATGGCGCCATTCATGCCGTCTATCACGAGGTCGGCGGCCTCATTCCAGCCCATGTGGCGCAGCATCATCTCAGCGGACAGGATCAGGGAGCCCGGATTGACCTTGTCCTGACCCGCGTACTTCGGTGCGGTGCCGTGAGTCGCCTCAAACAGCGCCACGGTGTCAGACAGGTTGGCACCCGGGGCAATCCCGATACCGCCGACCTGGGCTGCCAAAGCGTCTGACAAATAGTCGCCGTTCAGATTCAGCGTGGCGACCACGCTGTACTCTTTGGGACGCGTCAGTACCTGCTGCAGCATGGCGTCGGCGATCACGTCTTTGATGACGATCTCATTGCCGGTAATCGGGTTTTTGATGGCCACCCAGGGACCGCCGTCCAGCAGCTCGCCGCCAAATTCCTCCTGGGCAAGTTCATAGCCCCAGTCACGGAAGGCGCCCTCGGTGAATTTCATGATGTTGCCCTTGTGGACCAGTGTCACGGAGGGAAGATCCTGGTCGATGGCGTATTGAATCGCTTTGCGCACCAGTCGCTTGGTGCCCTCAGAGGAGACTGGCTTGATACCAATGCCGACGTCCTGAGGGAAGCGGATTTTAGTCGCGCCCATCTCGTTTATGATGAAGTCGACAACTTTCTGGGCCTCGTCGGTGCCCGCCTGATACTCGATGCCGGCGTAGATGTCTTCAGAGTTTTCACGGAAGATCACCATATTGCAGGCGCCCGGGTCTTTTACCGGTGAGGGCACGCCCTCGAACCAGCGCACCGGCCGGAGGCAGGTATACAGGTCCATTTCCTGGCGCAGAGCGACGTTTAGCGAGCGGAAGCCGCCGCCGACTGGCGTTGTAAGGGGGCCCTTGATGGCCACCGAGTATTCCTTGATGGCATCGAGTGTTTCTTCCGGGAACCAGTCGCCGTCGTAGAGCTCAGCTGCCTTTTCACCGGTGTAGATTTCCATCCAGGAAATCTTCTTCTCACCGCTGTAGGCCTTGTTAACCGCCGCATTAACCACGTCGATCATAACCGGGCTGATGTCGACGCCGATACCGTCGCCTTCGATATAAGGGATGATGGGGTTGTTGGGAACGTTCAGGCTGTGATCTTCATTGACGACGATTTTCTCACCTTCGCCAGGCACCTGAATATGCTTGTAGCCCATAATGTACTCCGTGTTAGTGGTTTCCAGAAAAGGCGCCGAAATCCCGATGATGCGGCCCCTGAGAGAGCGGCGCGTATTGTAGCAGATTTACCGTTTTTTCGTGCAATTAGCGTCTTCAGCGGCATGACACTGCTTAGCTGCACAACTTTGGACAGGAATTGATCGATTCTCGGCCTCGCCTGTCGTATTTTTACAGCAATGAACCTGATCCTATTGAACAAACCCTTCCAGGTATTGAGCCAGTTCAGCGACAGTGAGGGCCGCCAGACCCTCGCCAACTTCGTTGACGCCCCGGGATATAAGGCGGCTGGCCGCCTCGACTATGACTCAGAAGGCCTACTGCTGCTAACCAGTGATGGGCGCCTGCAACAGCAGATTGCCAACCCTCGTCACAAGCGGTGGAAGACCTACCTGGTGCAGGTTGAGGGCCACGCTGACGAGGAAGCGCTAGCCCGTCTCAAGGCCGGCATCGAATTGAAGGATGGCCCCACACTGCCCGCTCGGGTGCGCAGTTTGCCCGAGCCTGAATGGCTGTGGCCGCGCCAGCCGCCCATCCGCACGCGTCGGCACATTGTCGATACCTGGCTGGAGCTGTCGATACGCGAGGGCCGTAATCGCCAGGTCAGGCGCATGACCGCGGCGGTGGGTCTGCCGACCCTACGGCTGGTCCGCACCCGGGTCGGTGACTGGTCAGTGGAAGATATCGCCCCCGGCTCATTTCGTCAGTTGAAAATCAACATGCCTGAGGGTCTGCGGCCAAAGCGGTGGCGGGCCACGTGAGCGTTTTCCAGCCCCATGTCACTGTAGCGACTGTCGTAATTGACGATCAAGGTCGCTTCCTGCTGGTCGAGGAGCACGACAAGACTACCGGGATGCCAGTGTTTAACCAGCCTGCGGGGCATCTGGAAGCCGACGAATCATTGCCAGAGGCGGCCCTGCGTGAAACGCGTGAAGAGTCGGGTTGGGAGGTAACGCTGACGGCCTGCCTCGGCGTCAGCCTGCACACTGCCCCGGGCAATGGCGTGACCTACTGTCGCGTGAGCTTTCTCGCTTCGCCCGAGACTGAATTGCAGGGCCTGGAACTGGACCCCGATATCCTGGCCAGGCACTGGTTCACCTACGATGAAATTATCGAGCGGTCTGATAGAATGCGCAGCCCCCTCGTTATTGCCACTATTGAGCGATACCTGGCAGGGCACCGTTACCCCCTGGACCTGATCTATCCATGAGCCTCAACAGCGCCAGCAAAGTCATTGTCGGCATGTCCGGCGGCGTCGATTCCTCGGTTTCTGCCCTGCTGTTGCAGGAGCAGGGCTACCGCGTGGAAGGCCTGTTCATGAAAAACTGGGAAGAGGATGACGGCACAGAATACTGCACCGCAAAGGCTGACTATGCCGATGCCCAGGCGGTCGCCAACAAATTGGGCATCAAGTTGCACGGCGCCAATTTTGCGGCGGAGTACTGGGATGGGGTGTTCGAACACTTTCTTGAGGAATACCGCGCTGGTCTCACACCAAACCCGGATATCCTGTGCAACCGGGAGATTAAATTCAAGGCCTTCCTCGACTATGCAATGATGCTCGGTGCCGACTACATTGCTACGGGGCATTACACGCGACGCGGCACGGATTCAGCCGGCCGAGGCACGCTGCTCAAGGGCCTGGACGATAACAAGGATCAAAGCTACTTCCTGCATGCAGTAGGCTACAAGGAACTCGAAAAAACCCTGTTCCCCGTGGGTGAGATCGAAAAACCTGAGGTCCGTGAGCTGGCAGAGCGCTGGCAGCTCGCGACGGCGAAGAAGAAGGACTCCACGGGCATCTGCTTTATCGGTGAACGGCGCTTCAAGGACTTTCTAAGCCAATACCTACCCGCCCAGCCTGGCGATATCCAAAGCCTGGACGGCGAGCACCTCGGCCGACACCAGGGGCTGATGTATCACACTATTGGCCAACGCCAGGGACTCGGCATCGGTGGCCTGGCAGAGCATCCGGATGCGCCCTGGTATGTCGTAGGTAAGGAGCTCGACAGCAATGTGCTGTTGGTAGCACAGGGCAATGAGCACCCTGCGCTCTTCTGCTCCAGCCTGCAGACTCGCCAAATCTATTGGGTGGCCGGCGAGACGCCCGATCTCCCCTCAAAGCTGAGTGCAAAGATACGTTACCGGCAGCCAGAACAGCCCTGCCAATTATCACTGACGCCAGACGGCTACCGCGTTGATTTTCTAGAGCCGCAGCGAGCAGTGACCCCAGGTCAGTCAGTGGTTTTCTATGACGGCGAGCGCTGCCTTGGTGGCGGCGTCATCGAGCAGGCAGTAAGCTGATGCCGGCAGCGCTCACCCCACTCCAACAG
>JBCDJG010000058.1:0-31728 GCA_038748065.1 Pseudomonadota bacterium | reverse complement strand
GTTGTTACTGAGATGTGCTGCTTTGATTCGTTCTTGTAATGCCGTGGTCTCGGCCAACTCAGCAACTATACTCTCGTCAAACACGCTTATCCACAAAAATATCGCTGGGATAAAAATATATTTTCCTTTTACAAATCAATTAGTTAGTTATAAATTGATGCTTTTATAACCAGTGCTCGGAAAAGTCTTTGGGATGGATTTATCTGTGGATAAACTGTTAGTAAAAATTGGAGAAAGTGTGTGCCAATGGCTGTAGACCGCGTGTTAGCTGGCATCAATGCTACCCTCTGAGCGGCGGGTAAATGTTGGCTCAAAGATGCCCCAGCTTCGCAGCCCAACCATAAGCGTGCGAATTACAATTCGTCTGCACCAACGATTGAATTCAAGGGGCCGTTTACATAGAATACCCGACCTTTTTTGCTGGCTGGTGCGCCCAAGACAAGCGTACCGCGCCTCTCGCATCCTTCTTATATAGGTAGTGACATGAAGAGAACATTCCAACCCAGCGTTTTGAAACGCAAGCGTACCCACGGCTTCCGCGCTCGCATGGCCACCAAGGGTGGGCGACAAGTACTGAATCGCCGCCGCGCCAAGGGCCGCAGCCGCCTGTCTGCCTGAGCAGCGTTCCTGAGTGACCGACGCCGCACCGAGCCAGCAGTTCGGGCCTTCCCGTCGGCTCCTAAAGGCAGCTGACTACCGGAGGGTCTTTGACCAGGCCGAGGCTCGTGCATCTCACCGCCATCTCCTGCTGCTGGCTCGACGCAATGAGGCTGCCGACCATCGGCTGGGACTGGTTATCGCCAAAAAGCACGTGCGGCTCGCTGTACAACGCAATCGCATCAAGCGGCTAACACGCGAGTTCTTCCGCCAGCAGCACACTAGCGCGCCAACTCTCGACGTTATTCTGCTAGCGCGGCGAGGCCTCGGCGAGTTGGATAATGCAGACCTATCATCTATATTGCAGCAGCAGTGGCAAAAGCTAACACGCCACGCCTCCACCCTGGAGCCGATCACCGGCAGAGACACCTGATGCGACGTTTTCTCATTTTTATGATCGGCTGCTACAAGTACGCCATCAGCCCATTCTTGGGCAACCATTGCCGCTTCTACCCAACCTGTTCCGCATACGCCCAGGAAGCCATAGAGCTCCACGGGCCCTTGCGCGGCACCTGGCTAGCGCTGCGACGCGTCGGCCGCTGTCATCCTTGGCACGAAGGGGGTTTAGACCCGGTTCCTGATCCAGATGCCCCTAATTCCTGCTGTCGCCACGAGCACTGACATACCAACACTGACCCGATTATGGATTTGCAACGCACCCTGCTTATAGGCGCCATCGCCCTGCTCTCTTTCATGCTGCTGACAGAGTGGGTCGCCTTCAAAAAGGCTCGTACAGCGCCACCGGTGGCTGAATCAAGGCTCATTACAGGCACCGCAGAGACGCCTACAGCACCTGACCTGGAAGTACCACCGGCACCTGCCACTCCGGACGCCTTAAGTAACGATGAGATTCCTCAGGCCCCCGATATGGCCGCGGGACCTGCCGCAGCCAGTGCCACAGGCACCGAGCCCGCGCCGATTGTGCAGGTCTTCACCAACACGCTGCAGCTTGCGATTGACCTGCGCGGCGGTGACATTATCGAGCTGGCCATGCCACGGCAACTGGCCAAGCTGGACGATCCTGATACGCCCTTCGTGCTCCTTGAGCAAAACGAGCGCCGCACCTATGTGGCTCAAAGCGGATTAATTGGGCCCGATGGCATCGACAGTGCCGGGCGGGCACTGTTCTCCAGCGCCCAAACGCGGTATGAGATGGGCCAGGGCCAAGACACGCTGGAAGTAGATCTCAGTTATCGTACAGAGCAGGGTGTCGAGATCATCAAGCGCTTTACGCTGCAGCGCGATGATTACCTTGTACAGGTTGATTACCTCATCAGCAACAACAGCCAGTCTCGCTGGCAGGCTAATTTATTTGGCCAATTGAAGCGCGATTCCAGCCCCGCTCCCGCCGGAGACACCGGTGGTATGGGCATGCAACCATTCCTGGGGGCCGCAATTACGCAACCCGATGAGCGCTTCACCAAATTCAGCTTCAGTGACATGGCAGAGGAGCCCTTCAAAGGGCAGCTCCCAGGAGGCTGGATAGCGATGATCCAGCACTATTTCCTTGCCGCCTGGATTCCCAGCGCGTCGCAAACCCACACTTACAGCACCCGGGTGACCCGCGGTGGCTTCAATATCGCCGGCTTTACCAGTCCCGCGACCGTCGTTGATCCCGGCCAGAGCGTGACCATCAGTGCGCAGTTTTACGCGGGGCCAAAGGACCAATATCGCCTCGAAGAGATTTCCCCCTACCTCGATTTAAGTGTCGACTACGGCTGGCTCTGGTGGATAGCGCAACCTCTGTTCTGGCTGCTGATCCAAATTCATGACCTGGTTGGAAACTGGGGATGGTCGATCGTGCTGCTTACTGTTTTGATCAAGCTGGCCTTTTTCCGCCTGTCGGCGACCAGCTATCGATCAATGGCTAATATGCGTAGGGTACAGCCCAAGATGGTCTCTATTCGCGAGGAGTTTGCTGACGATAAGCAGAAGCAGTCCCAGGCCATGATGGATCTTTATAAGAAAGAAAAGATCAATCCCATGGGTGGCTGTCTACCGATTCTCGTGCAGATGCCTGTTTTCATTGCCCTGTACTGGGTTCTAATGGAAAGCGTCGAACTGAGGCACTCGCCCTGGATACTGTGGATTGACGACCTCTCTGTGATGGACCCCTACTTCGTACTCCCCCTATTGATGGGCGGGAGTATGTGGTTCATGCAAAAGCTCAACCCGCCGCCCCCGGATCCCATGCAGGCCAAGATCATGCAATGGCTGCCAGTGATTTTTACCTTTTTCTTCCTGTGGTTCCCCGCCGGCCTGGTTCTTTACTGGGTGGTCAACAACCTGCTATCCATGGCACAGCAGTGGGTTATCACGCGCCAGATCGAAAAGGCAGGCGTGAGCTAGAGCCATGGATGGCGACACCATCGTCGCACTGGCCACGGCACCAGGCCGCAGCGGTATCGGGGTACTTCGACTGTCCGGGGACAAGGCTCGTACCATCGGCGAGGCCATAGCCGGTGAGACCTTATTGCCCAGGCAGGCGCACTTTCGTTCTTTCCGCGATTCAGATGACATTCTGGATTCAGGGATTGCCATTTACTTTCCCGCCCCGGCTTCTTTCACGGGCCAGGATGTAGTGGAACTGCAGGGACACGGCAGCCCGGTGGTGCTGGACATGTTGCTGGCAGCCTGCACAAAACACGGCGCGCGGCTCGCAAGACCCGGCGAATTTTCTGAGCGGGCGTTCCTCAACGATCGCATCGACCTCGCACAAGCAGAGGCGATTGCCGACCTGATTAACGCCACAACGCAGCAGGCTGCGCTTGGCGCGATGCGGTCTCTGCAGGGAGATTTCTCAAAACGGATTGATGAACTCGCCAGCAGCATCACGGCGCTGCGCATCTATGTTGAAGCAGCCATCGACTTTCCAGAAGAAGAAATCGACTTTATAGGCGACGGCCAGGTGCAGTCCAGGCTCTCCGAGATCAGCAGGAATCTTGAGGCCGTCTTCGCTGAAGCCAGGCAGGGCACTGTCTTACAGGAGGGTATGAAACTAGTCATCGTCGGCAGACCGAACGCCGGAAAATCCAGCTTATTAAATGCACTATCCGGGCAAGATAGCGCCATCGTTACTCCGATAGAGGGCACAACCCGCGACGTCCTGCGCGAGCATATCCATATCGACGGTATGCCGCTGCACATCGTCGATACAGCGGGGCTCAGAGACAGCGCCAATGCGGTCGAACAAGAGGGGATCAAGCGCGCCTGGCGGGAAATCGAGACGGCAGATCACATCCTGCTGGTCGTCGACGGCGGCAATCCTGTAGCAGCGCCATACCAGATCGACCTGATATGGCCAGAAGGGCAAGACCATGTGGTCCAAGACATTCCTGTGTCCGTTATCCACAACAAATGCGACCTGACGGGCCGTCCGCCCGGCATTGAAGAGCGCGACGGTATGACCGTTATTAACCTGTCTGCAAAAACGGGCGATGGACTCGACATCTTGCACCACCATCTCAAAGCCTGCGTAGGCTTCAACAGCGAAGCCATCGGCAGCTTTTCAGCGAGACGAAGGCATCTTGATGCTTTAGAGAAAGCAGAAGAGTTCCTTCATGCGGGACAAAGGCAACTGGGCAGTCACGGCGCAGGTGAACTGCTCGCCGAGGACCTCAGGCAGTGCCAGAACGCACTGGGTGAAATTACGGGCGCGCTAAGCGCAGACGACCTGCTCGGAGAGATTTTTTCCAGTTTCTGCATCGGTAAGTAGGGAGTTTCTACACCGCGCGTCACAGGCCTTACACAGGCTTGTCCTCACGTTTAACTCCTACTGTGTAAGCAGGGGCCGAGGTGGGGACAAGCATAACCCTTATCCACAAGGCCCAACCAGGATAACCGGCAGCTCGTAACTGTTCACAATTCGTCAACTGAGCTTGCACCGCTTGATCAGGCTAGGATCAGTGCTACTACCCAGGCTTACTATCTGCTCAAGTCACTGATTTATATGCGCAATTCGGGGATATCCACGCGGACCAGGTCGCTTAATAATAACTACAACAATAAAAATACTATCTCTAAAGACATATCGATATTTTATGTAACTCAAGTAACTGGTTTAATTTTTGATCAGCTCCTCCGCTCACCGTATAATCGCGTGCCCCGAAAACATCGTGACCCAAGCTGACAGCCCGTGGAATACAAACAAGCACTTGACGTTATCGTGATCGGCGGTGGCCACGCGGGAACCGAGGCAAGCCTGGCTGCAGCTCGCATGGGCTGTCGCACCTTACTGCTAACCCACAGCGTAGACACGCTCGGCCAGATGTCCTGTAATCCCGCAATTGGCGGTATTGGCAAAAGTCACCTCGTGAAAGAGGTCGATGCCCTCGGCGGCGCAATGGCGCGTGCCACCGATCGTGCGGGCATTCAGTTTCGCACTCTGAATGCCCGCAAAGGGCCGGCTGTGCGAGCGACGCGGGCGCAAGCCGACCGCGTACTTTACAAAAACGCGATTCGCGCACTTCTGGAGTCCCAGGCCAACCTGTCGATTTTCCAGCAGGCCGTTGATGACCTACTGATTGAACAGGGGCGTGTAGCAGGTGCTGTGACACAGATGGGTCTGGTCTTCAGGGCCCCCCACGTCATCCTGACCACTGGGACCTTTCTCGGCGGTAAAATCCACATCGGTCTCGACAACACAGCGGGCGGTCGCGCCGGGGACCCGCCTTCCATCGCATTGGCGGATCGCCTGCGTGAATTGCCGTTTCGTGTAGAGCGTCTCAAAACAGGCACGCCGCCGCGCATTGATGCGCGAAGTGTCGATTTCAGTGCCCTGGCGGAACAGTGGGGCGATACGCCAACGCCCGTTATGTCTTTCATGGGCCGTGCTGAAGAACACCCGCCGCAGCGCTGCTGTTGGATCACTTACACCAACGAGCGCACACACGATATTATCCGAGGAAGTCTCGACCGCTCGCCCATGTTCTCAGGGGTGATTGAAGGCACAGGGCCGCGCTACTGCCCCAGCGTGGAAGACAAGATTCATCGCTTTGCCGATAAGAACGCCCATCAGGTATTTATTGAACCCGAAGGCCTCACGACCAGCGAGCTCTATCCCAACGGCATATCAACCAGCCTGCCCTTCGATGTACAGGTCGAGATGGTGCGTTCTATTGCTGGTTTCGAAAAGGCGCACATTACGCGACCGGGCTATGCCATTGAGTATGATTTCTTTGATCCACGAGACTTGCAACATTCTCTGGAGACACGAGCTTTGCCAGGTTTGTACTTCGCCGGGCAGATTAACGGCACCACCGGCTATGAAGAAGCCGCCGCTCAGGGATTGTTGGCGGGTCTTAACGCAGCGCTGTCGCATCGAGGCGAGGCACCCTGGTGTCCGCGCCGTGATGAGGCTTATATCGGTGTACTCGTGGATGACCTGATCTCACTGGGCACGTTGGAGCCCTATCGAATGTTCACCTCGCGTGCCGAATACCGACTGCTGCTGCGGGAAGATAATGCGGATTTACGGCTCACAGAGAAAGGTCGGGAGCTTGGCCTTGTCGACGACACGCGCTGGCAGCGCTTCACTAACAAGCGCGAAGCGATAGAGCGCGAGACAGCTCGTCTGGCCGCGACCTTCGTACATCCATTGACACCTGAGGCGAAACACCTGGAAAAGCGGCTGGGTAAACCGCTGGGTCGAGAGTACTCGCTGGCGGATCTGCTTAAACGCCCGGAACTGAACTATGGCGATCTGGCAGATTTAAAGGGCGAGGCTACAGCGGATCCGCAGGCTGCGGAGCAGGTTGCTATACAGGCCAAGTATGCCGGCTATATCGAACGGCAACAGGACGAAATAGAACGTTTGCGCCGCTATGAGGACACTTTGCTACCACTCGACCTCGACTATGAGCGGGTTGATGGCCTGTCTAACGAGGTCAAGCAGAAGTTGAGTGAGGCTCGCCCGACGACGCTCGCCCGAGCGAGTCGCATACCGGGTGTAACCCCGGCAGCGCAAAGTCTGCTCCTGATCTACCTGAAGAAACGTGGCCTGCTGGAGCGCTCAGACCCGACGCGGCAGACCGCCTGAGTGCCAGATCAGCTTGAAGACCTGCTTGTGTGGGGGCTTGGGCAGCTAGGGGTCTCGATTCCCGAATACGCCCGTCGCCAGCTGTTTGATTACCTGGCGCTGTTGCAAAAGTGGAATGGGGCTTACAACCTGACCGCCGTACGACAGCCGCGAGCGATGGTTGTGCGTCACTTATTGGATAGCCTGGCACTCCTGCCTCTAATTGACGCACATCGCTATATTGATGTGGGTACGGGCGGTGGTGTCCCAGGTGTGCCACTGGCGATTGCCTGCCCCGACAGGGAGTTTCACCTACTCGACTCAAACGGCAAGAAGACACGATTTCTTTTCCAGGTGAAAACTGCCCTTGGCTTGGATAACATGACGGTCCACCACGCTCGTGTGGAAACCTTCCAGCCGGAGCAGCTCTTTGATGTCGTCCTGTCACGGGCCTTTGCCTCACTGTCCGACATGGTAAGCCAGTGTGGGCATCTGCTGCCGGCAGGGGGGCATTTCATGGCCATGAAGGGCGGGCTGCCAGAAGCGGAGTTGGCAGTGCTGCCCGCCGCTATGTGCCGCTTGGAAAAGGTTCATTCACTGACCGTACCGGCGCTTGAAGAACAAAGACACGTGGTGAAACTGGCCCGACTATAGCGGGCAAGCGTTAGTCTCCTGGGGGAAGCTTGGCAAGAATTCTCGCAATAGCGAATCAAAAGGGCGGGGTGGGCAAGACTACGACCTGTGTCAACCTTGCTGCGTCCCTGGCCGCCATGCAGCAACGCGTTCTTCTGGTTGATCTCGATCCCCAGGGTAACGCGACCATGGGCAGTGGTATCGACAAGTACGAAGTAGTGAGGTCTGTCTACGACGTATTGGTACACCGTGCACCGGTTAATCTGGTAGTGCAGGATGCCGGCCAGGCGGGTTATCAATTGCTACCCGCCAACGGCGACTTAACTGCCGCTGAAGTTGAGCTACTCGAGGTGGATGGCAAGGAGCGGCGTCTACGTCATGCACTGGCCGAGGTGAGCGGGCATTACGACTATGTGCTGATCGACTGCCCGCCTTCTCTGAATATGCTCACCCTGAACGGATTGGTTGCTGCCGATGGCGTTATCATAGCGATGCAGTGCGAGTACTATGCCCTGGAGGGGCTATCGGCCCTAATCAGTACGATCAACCGGGTTACTGAGACGGTTAACGACAGCCTTCAGGTCGAAGGTATTCTGCGGACCTTGTACGATCCTCGGAACAGCTTAACGAACGAAGTGTCCGCGCAGTTGCACAGCCACTTTGGTGAGCGCGTTTACCGCACGGTAATTCCACGCAATATCCGATTGGCGGAGGCGCCCAGTCATGGTGTGCCAGCGATGCACTATGACAGGTACTCCCGTGGCTCCAAGGCCTACATGGCTCTGGCGGGCGAGATCATACGGCGCCATGAAAAGTCTTCAGTTGCCAGTGAGTTAAGCACAGAGCCAACGACACAGAACGGGGCGTGAACCTATGTCGGCAAAGAAACGTCATCTCGGAAGGGGTCTTGATGCGCTACTGGGAGCAGGTAGCACCCAAGCGACGCCCGAGGCCAAGGTCGATAATGCTGATACGGCCGGGCAGCTGCTGAGAGATCTGCCGGTCGATCTTTTGCAGCGTGGTCAGTACCAGCCGCGAAAAGACATCGAACCGGAGTCACTGCAGGAACTCGCCGACAGCATCACGGCACAAGGCGTGATGCAGCCGATTGTGGTACGCCCGATCTCCAATAATAAGTATGAAATTATTGCCGGCGAGCGACGCTGGCGAGCAACCCAATTGGCCGGTCTCGACAGCATCCCAGCCGTGGTTAGAGAGGTGAGCGACGAGGCCGCAATCGCTATGGCGCTGATAGAGAACATCCAGCGCGAGGATCTTAACCCCATTGAAGAGGCCGCGGCGCTGCAACGCCTACAGCAAGAGTTCGAACTGACTCAGCAGGAGGTAGCCGACGCCGTCGGAAAGTCACGTTCGACCGTGACTAACCTGCTTCGCCTGATGACCCTCGAGCCTGACGTGCGCACCCTGGTTGAGCATGGCGATCTCGAAATGGGTCACGCCCGGGCGCTACTGGCACTGGCTGGCGTGGAGCAATCGCAGGCTGCTCGCTCGGTCGTCGGGAAAGGCTTTTCGGTGCGACAGACCGAGGCCCTCGTCAGGCGCTTACTCAGCGAGGTAGAGGCGCCGAAACAGCCGCGCAAAATGGATCCCAACATCCGTCAACTCCAGGATGATCTGTCGCAAAAACTTGGCGCCAGGGTCGAGATCAAGCACGGCTCAGCTGGCAAGGGAAAGCTGGTCCTGAATTACAATTCGCTGGACGAGCTGGACGGGATTTTGTCGCATATCAAGTGACGGGGGCTGTTAAGCCTAAAACCACCGCATATAGTGGTTACAGCACGGTGCAACACAACATGCTGTGCCTATAGCGAACGTCCCTGAAAACGCGGTAAACGTGCCGCCAATGGCCGCGAAAAATAAGGGTTACACCCACGTTCCGTGTGTTGAACCTCACTACCAATCCCCCTATAATGCGCGCGCCCGAAACGAGGAAGAAACCCGTGTGGCACTTGGCGAGGGGAGTATTGCGAGGCATCCGTGAACGGTGCTGAGATAGCGCGTCCTCCCGTCCACCGCATCACCCTGGCGCAGATTGCCGTAATCGTCCCGGTTTGCCTGATCACTTATCTGGCGACCGATCCAGTACGCGCCTACTCAGTGTTGTGCGGTGGCCTGATAGCCATTTTGCCCCAGGTTTACTTCGCATCCCGCGCGTTTCGCTGGCGTGGTGCAGCTTCCGCAAAATCGGCAGCTCACTCGGCATACGCAGGCGAGGTTGGCAAGTTCTTGCTGGCTGCCGCGGGGTTCGCCGTTGTGTTTGTTGGCGTCAGGCCAATCGCAGGGGGCGCCGTGTTCGTCGGTTATCTTTTGATGCTGGCGATACAGATCACCGGGAGTTGGCTCCTGCTGCGGCAGAGCTGAACCCACAGGACGCGAGTTAAAGAGCAAGAGTCGTATAGATGGCAGGCGAAACCCAGACAGTCTCCGAATACATCATCCACCACCTGACGAATCTTACCTACGGCAAGCTTCCCGAAGGCTATGAGCGTCTGGATTACGACGGTAACGTCGTCTCCGTGGTACCCGCAGGCGGGCAATGGACATTCGCCCACGGCGGCGACGAGATCGCAGACATGGGGTTCTGGGCCATACACGTCGACTCGATGATCTGGTCTGTCGGTCTGGGCATCGTCTTTTGCCTGCTGTTCCGGTCAGTTGCCAAGAAGGCAAGCGCCGGCGTACCTAGCGGCATGGTCAATGCCATTGAGATGATCGTTGGATTTGTCGACCAAACCGTGCGCGATACCTTCCACGGCCATAACAAGATGGTGGCCCCGCTGGCGCTGACCATTTTTGTGTGGGTTTTCCTGATGAACCTGATGGACCTGATACCGGTTGACCTTGTTCCCCACAGCCTGATGTTGATGGGCGTCGAGTATCACAAGATCGTGCCCTCTACCGATGTGAACATCACCATGGGCATGGCGGTGGGTATCTTCATTCTGATGCTCTACTACTCCATCAAGATCAAGGGCTTCGGCTTCGTCAAAGAGCTGACACTGAATCCCTTTAATCACCCGGTATTTATTCCGGTGAACCTCTTTATGGAAGTGGTTGGCCTGCTGGCCAAGCCCTTCTCTCTCGGCTTGCGATTGTTCGGCAACATGTATGCAGGCGAGATGATTTTTATTCTGATTGCGGCGCTGTTCAGCGCCGGCTTGTTCTGGATGCTTCCGGCAGGCCTGATGCAAATTGGGTGGGCGATTTTCCACATCCTGGTAATCACCCTTCAAGCCTTTATTTTCATGGTGCTGACGATCGTTTATCTCAGCATGGCCCATGAAGATCACTAATCCACTGTTGAATTAACACACTGTTTACACACTCTAGGAGAAACGCATGGAACTCGTAATTATCGCTGCCGCCATCATGATGGGTCTGGGTGGACTGGGCGCCGCAATCGGCGTTGGTATGCTCGGCGGTAAGCTGATTGAAGGTTCTGCTCGCCAGCCCGAGCTGGCTCCGAAACTGCAAACGACCTTCTTTCTGGGCGCTGGCCTCGTCGACGCTATCCCCATTATCGGTGTTGGTATCGCGATGTACCTGATCTTCGTTGTTGCCCCCGGCGTTGGCGCCTAAGGCATAGGCTCTAAAAGGGCCCCTGGGGTCCTGCAACCTATGAGGAATTCAGCGTGAATATCAACCTTACGCTAGTCGGTCAAATGATCGCCTTCATCGGCTTTGTGTGGTTTTGCATGAAGTTCGTATGGCCACCGATCCTGGCGGCAATGAACGAGCGCGAACAAAAGATCGCTGACGGCCTGGCCGCTGCCGACCGGGCAAGCCACGATCTGGAACTGGCCCAGGAAAAGGCCGTAGAGCGCCTGAAGGAAGCCAAGTCTGAGGCCGCCGGCATTGTCGATGCCGCTAACAAGCGCGCCAACCAGATCGTTGAGGAAGCCAAGGACGCCGCTGTTGTTGAGGCGGATCGGGTCAAGGCGGCAGCGCAGGCGGACATCGAGCAAGAGACCAACCGTGCTCGTGAACACCTTCGCGGCGAAGTGGCGGCCCTGTCACTGGCTGGCGCTGAAAAAGTGCTGGGCGCTGCCATCGATAAAGATGCACATTCGGCGCTGGTTGAGAAACTGGCTGACGATCTGTGAAGGTAAGCACCTATGGCTGAACTGAGCACACTTGCCAGGCCCTATGCCCGTGCAGCGTTTGAATACGCTCGCGATAAAGGCGACCTGGATGCCTGGCTGGAGCAACTGGCTACCGCCGCGGCGGTCACCCAACAGGATGCGATGCAGGCTCTGCTGAATGACCCGGCCTTGACTGCAGAGCGGCAGGCGGAAGTTATGGACGAAGTCTGTGGCGATAGCCTGACCGGTGAGAAGCGCAACTTCGTTGCCATACTCGCCGACAACAAGCGTCTGCCCCTGTTGCCGGAAATCTACGAGATGTTCGCGCAGTTCAAGGCGAACCAGGAGAAGTCGGTCGACGTCGAGGTCATCTCAGCTTTTGATCTTGAACAAACGATACAGGACAAGTTGTCCGCCGGGCTCAGTAAAAAGCTCGAGCGCGATATCAAGGTGAGCTCCACCACCGATGCCAGCCTGCTGGGCGGTATCGTCATTCGAGCCGGCGATCTGGTGATCGATGGCTCCGTGCGCGGCCGGCTGAACAAGCTTGCCGAAGCAATGAATTCCTAAGACTTTAGGAACAGAATCGGGATAGAGGAACAGAGCATGCAGCAACTGAATCCATCTGAAATTAGCGAGATCATCAAGCAGCGCATCGACCAGCTCGATGTGTCATCTGAAGCTCGCAATGAAGGCACCGTGGTCTCGGTGACCGACGGTATTATCCGCATCCACGGTCTTGCCGAGGTGATGTACGGTGAAATGATCGAGTTCGAGGGCGGTATCTACGGGATGGCCCTGAACCTGGAGCGCGACTCAGTGGGCGCCGTGATCCTGGGTGACTACAAGGGCCTGAAAGAAGGCCAGACGTGCCGCTGCACAGGCCGTATTCTGGAAGTGCCCGTTGGCCCCGAATTGCAAGGCCGCGTTGTAGACGCGCTGGGTAGCCCGATCGACGGCAAAGGCCCGGTTAATTCAGATATGACAGACGCGCTGGAAAAAGTAGCGCCTGGCGTTATTGCCCGTCAGTCAGTTGACCAGCCAGTACAGATTGGCCTGAAGGCGATCGACTCTATGGTACCGATCGGCCGCGGCCAGCGTGAGCTGATTATTGGCGACCGCCAGATCGGTAAAACCGCTATCGCAGTGGACGCCATTATTAACCAGAAAGGCACCGGCATTAAGTGTGTCTACGTGGCCGTTGGCCAGAAGGCGTCTTCGGTTGCGGCTGTGGTACGTAAGCTGGAAGAGCACGGCGCTATGGATCACACCATCGTAGTCGCTGCGACCGCCTCTGATCCTGCGGCCATGCAGTTCCTGGCACCTTTCGCTGGCTGCACCATGGGCGAGTACTACCGCGACCGCGGTGAAGACGCGCTGATCATCTACGATGACCTGACCAAGCAGGCCTGGGCTTACCGCCAGATATCATTGCTGCTGCGTCGCCCGCCGGGCCGTGAAGCTTATCCCGGTGACGTTTTCTACCTGCACTCGCGCCTGCTGGAGCGTGCGGCACGGGTTAACGCCGACTACGTTGAAAAGTTCACCGACGGTGCTGTTAAGGGCCAAACCGGTTCGCTGACGGCACTGCCGATTATTGAAACGCAGGCCGGTGACGTTTCCGCCTTCGTACCGACCAACGTGATTTCTATTACAGACGGCCAGATCTTCCTGGAGTCCGGCATGTTCAACGCTGGCATTCGGCCGGCTATGGACGCCGGCATCTCAGTATCACGGGTGGGCGGTTCAGCCCAGACCAAGATCATGAAGAAGCTCTCCGGTGGTATTCGTACCGCGCTTGCGCAGTATCGCGAACTGGCGGCCTTCTCGCAGTTCGCCTCTGACCTCGACGACGCTACCAAGGCCCAGCTCGATCAGGGTGAGCGCGTGACTGAGCTGATGAAGCAGAAGCAGTACTCACCCCAGTCCATCGCCGAGATGGGCCTGGTGCTGTACGCCGCTAACGAAGGCTATTTGTCAGACGTCGAGGTGGACAAAATCGGCGACTTTGAAGCGGCGCTGCTGTCTTATATGCACGCCGAACACGGCGATCTGATGAGCAGCATTGTTGAAAGCGGCGACTGGAACGACGAGATCGAGGGCACCTTCAAGACAGCACTCGAAACCTTCAAGTCAACGCAAACCTGGTAAAGCCGAGGACGCTTGAATGGCAGCCGGAAAAGAAATCCGCACCAAGATCGCGAGCATCCAGAGCACGCAGAAGATCACCAGCGCCATGGAGATGGTGGCGGCGAGCAAAATGCGCAAGGCGCAGGATCGCATGCAGCTGGGTAAGCCCTATGCACGTCGTATGCGTTCCGTTGTTGGCCACTTGGCCAACTCTGCGCCAGAGTATCGCCACATCTATATGGAGCAACGCGAGATCAAGCGTGTTGGCTTCATCGTGGTGTCCACCGATCGTGGCCTTTGTGGTGGCTTGAACATCAACACCTTCAAAGCCTGTGTCAGGGCGATGAAGGCGTGGAACGAGCAGAATATCGAGATCGACCTGTCGCTGATCGGTGCCAAGGCCGCTGCCTTCTTTGGCAGCTACGGCGGCAACGTGGTGTCTGCGGTACGCGATATCGGCGAAGAACCCGCGCTTGCGGACCTTATCGGCAGCGTGAAGACCATGCTCGACGCCTATGAAGAGGGCAAGATTGATCGACTCTTCCTGGTCAGCAATGAGTTCGTCAATACGATGACGCAGAACCCAACGGTGGAGCAGCTGTTACCGCTGGAAGCGGAAGAGTCCGACGACATGAAGCACCACTGGGACTACATCTATGAGCCCGACGCACGTGAGTTGCTGGAAGGCCTGCTGACGCGATACATCGAATCGCAGGTGTACCAGTCGGTAGTAGAAAATGGCGCCTGCGAACAGGCGGCACGCATGCTGGCAATGAAAAACGCCACGGAAAATGCCGGTGAACTGATTGATGACCTGCAGCTGATTTACAACAAGGCGCGACAGGCGGCGATCACTCAGGAGCTGTCCGAGATTGTCGGCGGCGCTGCGGCGATCAGCTAGGCAAGAACTGAATTTTTTGAAGAGGATCCGAACATGAGTAGCGGACAAGTCGTACAAATTATCGGCGCGGTTATCGACGTGGAGTTTCCGCGCGACGCAGTTCCTGAGGTCTACGATGCCCTGAAGGTGACGGAGAAGGACCTGACCTTGGAAGTGCAGCAGCAGCTGGGTGATGGCGTGGTACGCGCCATCGCGCTGGGCTCGTCTGAGGGCCTTAGCCGTGGGCTGTCAGTAGAGAACACGCAGGCGCCGATCTCTGTGCCCGTGGGCCCCGAGACGCTTGGGCGGATCATGGATGTCCTCGGCAACCCCATCGATGAGTGTGGTCCGATCGGCGAGAAAGAGCGCGCCGCGATTCACCGCGCTGCGCCTACCTATGAAGAGCTGGCCGCTGCAGAAGAGCTGTTGGAAACCGGCATCAAAGTGATCGACCTGGTTTGTCCCTTCGCTAAGGGCGGCAAGATTGGCCTGTTCGGCGGCGCCGGCGTTGGCAAGACCGTGAATATGATGGAGCTGATCAACAACATAGCGATTCAGCACTCGGGCCTTTCCGTGTTTGCCGGTGTCGGAGAGCGGACTCGTGAAGGTAACGACTTCTACTACGAGATGCAGGAATCCGGTGTTGTAAATACCGAGACGTTCACAGAATCCAAGGTGGCCATGGTATACGGCCAGATGAATGAGCCGCCCGGTAACCGTCTGCGGGTGGCGCTGACGGGCCTTACCATGGCTGAGAAGTTCCGCGATGAAGGTCGTGACGTACTGCTCTTTGTCGACAACATTTACCGCTATACCCTGGCGGGTACCGAGGTATCTGCACTGCTGGGCCGTATGCCCTCGGCGGTGGGTTACCAGCCGACCCTGGCGGAAGAGATGGGTGTTCTGCAGGAGCGCATCACCTCGACCAAGGTAGGCTCGATCACATCTATCCAGGCGGTATACGTACCGGCAGATGACCTGACCGACCCCTCACCGGCCACCACCTTTGCTCACCTTGATGCAACCGTGGTACTGAGCCGGGATATCGCTGCAAAGGGTATCTACCCTGCTGTAGATCCGCTGGACTCTACTTCGCGCCAGCTCGACCCGCTGCTGATTGGCGCCGAGCACTACGACACCGCCCGCGGCGTGCAGAACGTACTGCAGCGTTACAAGGAACTGAAAGACATTATCGCCATCCTGGGTATGGACGAGCTGTCTGAAGAAGACAAGCAAACCGTAGATCGCGCCCGGAAGATCGAGCGCTTTCTGTCGCAGCCCTTCCACGTGGCGGAAGTATTCACCGGCTCACCCGGTAAGTATGTCTCCCTGAAAGACACGATTTCTGGTTTCAAGGGCATCCTCGCAGGTGAATACGACGAACTGCCCGAGCAGGCTTTCTACATGGTCGGCAGCATCGAAGAAGCCGTCGAGAAAGCGAAGAACCTCTAAGGATTCAGTGAGGCCCTGATATGGCAATGACCATTCACTGCGACATCGTGTCCGCCGAGGAAGAGATTTTTTCTGGCCTGGTGGAAATGCTTGTTGCGACCGGCAATGTCGGTGAGCTGGGCGTAAGCTACGGCCACGCGCCCTTGCTGACCTCACTGACTCCTGGACCTGTGCGCATCGTCAAGCAGGGTGGGGATGAAGAGGTGTACTACGTGTCCGGCGGCTTCCTCGAAGTGCAGCCTGGCGTGGTCTCCATCCTGGCGGATACGGCGCTGCGCGCTGGCGACGTCGACGAGGCTGCGGCGGAAGAAGCGCGCAAGGAAGCGGAAAACGCCCTCGCTAACCAAAGTGGTGATTTCGACTACGGTCGTGCGTCATCGCAGCTGGCCGAGGCTGCGGCCCAGCTGGCGACTTTGCGCAAGCTAAAGAACCGCGCCGGACGCGGCTGACCGTCCCGTATCAAGATAGCGACAACCCCGGCATGCCGGGGTTTTTTTTAGCCCGGCCATCTTCGTTTGTAAAAGTAACCGATCTGCCTTAGCATCGAATAAACTTTCATCAATGCAGAGGCTAGTCATCCATGTCCGTCCGTTTTTCTCATGTGCTCAAGCACGGCCTGTATTCTAGCTCGCTTTTTGTCGCATCCATGACCGCTATGGCGGGGAACGGCGGTAACGGCGGTTCTATGGGTGTCGGCCGGATTGAGTACGAGCCCCTACTGATGAGCGTTGGCATCGCAGACGGGGCGGTCGGTGTCCCGCTTTTCGGGGGCGCGGCCCTGGTTATGCTGTCTGTCTTGCTCGGCTTGGTATCGATCCGTTTCTTTCGCGACCGCAAGCGCAGCGGCAGCCTTTGGCTGATCACGGCAACAGTCAGCGCGGCGCTTGCCAGCGGCGGCAGCGGCCTCAAACTGATCAGCGACGTGAATGCCGGCCCGCCGCTGATTAGCCTGATGAGCGATATCGGCGGCGAGATTCCCATACCCATGGATGGCACGTTCGTGGTGCGTAATACCAGTGGGATCGGGCTTCGTATTACGGGCATCACTTTAAATAATGAGTGTGTTCTTTTGACACGGGTGCCCGTCGATAAGGTCAATGGCGGCGTTTCCTTGAACGGAGGGCTTGTTAGTTTAACTTCCTCGTGCCTGGAAGGCACAGTGCTAGACCCCTCCGGCGGAGAGTGTGATCTGGATGTCTGCTGCGACCCTGAGTTCGGCGAGAACGGCGGGGATATCAACGCCTGCTTTCTGAATGAGTTTTAGGCCTGACCGCGCGCCGCTAATCGCGAGTAGGAGCGGAGCCTTTGCTGTCAGGTTCACCTGAGCTAGCCAGTCTGAGCACCACCGCGCCATCGATCAGCGCCCGCTCCCCGTGGGGGACAGGATAGCCTGACAGTTCTAACAGCTCCGGCCTGAAGGTGTGTTGATCAAAGGCGTCGCGTGTTAGCAGGGGGCGCCGTGCCGTCACTGGCAGCGGCGATTCTACGGCTACCCAGGGGCCGGGGTCGTTGATGATGAGTCGCCCGCCCGCGTAGCCGCGCAGGGTGACCCAATGCCCCGACTCCCTTTTAAGGTAGCCCGGTACGATTTCCGAGTAGAAGCCCAGGTTTAGCCAAACCGCCGAGCGCTCGCCCAGGCCTTGATGCAGCCATTCGAGTGACAGGTGCCCCATGTCCTGGAAGCGTTCATTCACCCTGCGCCAGCCCCGATACCTCAGGGTGAAATTATCAACGTCCCGTTCTTGCAGGTAGCGCCACACGCCCGCTGTGATTCCGCGCGGTGCGGTGCCGCCTCGATA
Source organism: Pseudomonadota bacterium (assembly GCA_038748065.1). Taxonomy (GTDB): domain Bacteria; phylum Pseudomonadota; class Gammaproteobacteria; order Pseudomonadales; family Halieaceae; genus JBCDJG01. The sequence continues at coordinate 14,058 of JBCDJG010000058.1, read as the reverse complement.
AGACGTGAACATGATCCTGGCGAGTCTGGCGACCAGGGCAATCTGTGCATTCTCATCCAGCCCTTCCAGCGCGGCTAAAGAGTTAGAGACTGCGACGGGACCGCAGAGCACGTCCGGCTGCATCCAGGTATCGAAATCCGGGCCCTGCTGGGGCAAGTCGGGGATATCACTCAAGACCATGTCGGGCAAAGGCGGCGGCGCTTGCGGCGTGCACGCGGCAAGGCACAGTCCCACTGCGAGGGAAAATGATCTGAACGCAGAGCTGGTCAAGGGCGGGTTGGGAGTGGCGCCTGGGCGAGCCTGAAGCGCATTTCGTCGACAACGAACTGCCAGTAATGGCTCGCGGTCAGGGTCAGCTTATCGATGCCACGCAAGTCAGCGTCAAGATAGATCGGGCCTATCCACGACAGGGTGATTAGCTTGCGGCTTAAACGTTCCCCGCCGCGCCAGGCAACGATTTCCAGTGTCTCCCCTGCCGCCTGGGGCCAGGCCACGGAAAAGTAGGCTCCGACAAAATCGAAGACCTCGCCGGCTCGCGCCGAGACCGTCACCGGGTGTCCGGAACTGTTGTAGCCCACGGCGTGGCCATTTATCAAGCCGTTAACGTATCCCGGCCCCTGGTACTGCTGATTATGTACCGCGAGCAGGTAATCCCAGTTGAGGCCGGCGTGGCCGTTGGGCAGCTTGTCGATAACAGACCGTGTGAGCCAGTCGAAGTCTTCGCTGATTGCGACAGGCATCGGCTCCGGGCGTACTTCACCTACTACGATGTCCATGAGGTGCACGGGTGCTGACCTGACCTCGACCTTGCGCTCAAGCTGCCAATCGAGGCCTTCGCTGCTAGCCAGAAGCAACCAGTCTCCGGGGGATGCCATGAACTGGAAAGCGCCCCCCTCATCCAGTGCGATGAGTCGGGACTCACCCCTGGGGTCGGTGGCGAGTAAGGCGAGATCTGTGGGGCGTGCCTGGCCTGACGTGGATTGTATGGCCCCCGAAACGGTGAGGTCGGGCATCAGGCCCACCGCCGCGGGTGCCATTTCGGCAACGAGGCCGGCGACCGATCCCGGCATGGCCACAAAGCGCACCGCTTGGGCAGTGTTTCCACTGCTAACCTGCCAGCCCGGCGGTGCCATCACTTCGAAATTGTAGACGCTATCGGGCTTGGAAATTGGCGCGGACGCGTCTGACGTCGACATTTTGAAGTTGGCGTAACCGTTGATGTTCGACGAATTTTGAGTCTGCCTGCCATCGACGTCGGTCGCGGTAACGCGAATACCGCTGATGGGCAGATCACCCGTGCTGTACTCGCCGTTGCGATCTCTGTCGGAGTAAAGGAATACAGAGATATTTAGAACGCTCGGGATGGGCTTCTCCCAGTCACGCGCTGCGTAGGGTTTCGCGCTCATCGAGGGAGCCGCAGGCTGCGCCAAAACAGGCTTTTGGGAGCGATCTACGAAGAAAACCTGCCAAATCAGCAACCCAGAGGCAACAAACAGCGCGACTGAAACGAGCACGCGAAACTGGGCAGACATGGTACGCTCCTTGTTGTCTCTGAAAGGGGCCCCTACACTGGGGTTCGGGTGATCGTCGCCGGTTATCGGCAGATGATTACCCAGCCGACCCACAAGCTCAAGTGACAGGCCCCTTATGGACTGGCAACAGCTCTTCGATCAAAGCACACAGTTCACGCTGTTCGTCACGGCGACATGCTTGGCTATCTGTATGGCGGCGGAGATGTTTGTCCCAAGGCGTGAGCCCAGTCAGTCACTGGCATGGCGCTGGGGCAACAATTTTTCTCTGGCGGCGATTACCTGGACGATAACGCGCCTGGCCAGCTATGGCCTGGGCCTCGCTATCGCTCAGTGGACTGTTATCAACCAGGTCGGCCTGTTCCAGAGCTACCCGGCCGGCTTCTGGTTGCCATTTATCACGCTGATCGTGGTAACCCAGTTCATTGGCTACTGGACGCATAGGGCCTTCCACGAGATCAGCTGGCTGTGGCCCGTGCATGCGGTGCACCATAGCGATGTCGACGTCGACATTAGCACCAGCTATCGCCACCATCCGCTTGAGCCCCTTGTATTTATGCCGGTGATTTCACCGCTGATCATGTTACTGGGTGTCGGCCCCAATGCGGTTCTGGCCTACTACGTGTTTACGGCATTTCTGACGGTGTTCAGCCATACCAACATGCTTGTGCCCGCAGGGTGGGAGCGCTGGCTTCGCCTGCTGGTGGTGACGCCAGACTTCCACAGGGTTCACCACAGCAGCGAACGAAACTTCACTAACAGCAACTATGGCAGCGTTGTGCCGTGGTTTGATTATGTATTTGGCACAGCGAAGCATCGTCCCTTCGACGAGCACCGAGACTTTGAACTGGGTCTTGAGTATCAGCGCGAACGCCGCGACGGCCGTATCGACCAAATTCTGCTGAAGCTGCCGCGCCCCAGTGACTAGCTCAGGTGGATCGGCATGTGCGTTATGATGCGTTCAGCCGTCCAGTCACCATCCATTTTTATCTCCTCATCGTCAATGTAGGCACGTTCAGGCAGTTGGCGTAAAAAGCCTGCGACCATCTTGTCGAGGAAGCTCATCGTTAGCTTGCGGCCGATGCAGGTAAATACAGAGCCTCCGAATATGACGTTATTAACGCCGCTAAAATCGCGCTCGAAGTTCAGACGTGTGGGCTCGGGCCAACGCGCAGGATCCAGGTTCACGCCCGGGAAAAACAGGTGGATGACCTCGCCTGCGTCGAAGCCCATCTCGCCGATCTGCGTTGCGACGGTGAACTGCCGCGATAGCGCCTTCACGTGATTGTCACGCCGAAGGAGTTCGCAAATCACAGATTCGTGAGACGTGCTGTCTGGGTGTGCCTTCAGGAAATTTAGCGCGCCACGCTCGCGCAACAGCGAACGCAGGATAAAGGCCGACGACATACCCACGGTGTTGCTGATCGCTGTCAGGAAGGTGCCACCAATATTGGCGATAATCTGGTCGCGATTCATACCGCAGGCGTAACCAGCATCAACCAGGGCCAGCAAAGGGGAATCTGTAGGCAGATGTGGCAGCTGCTCATCGACGTAGGCGAGTATGTGTGATAACCCGGCCTCGCAAGCAGCGATGAGCTGCTCATTGCGAAAGTTATCGAGGGACTTTAGAAACGCGCAGCCCGATTCATGCAGGGCCAGTATTTGCTCGCGATCATAGGTGAGGCGACAGGCGTCGAAGAAGACTCCCATGGGCAGCAGGGAGACTTCCTCGACATAGTTCTCCAATCGTCCGCCGCCTGAGAGCTTCTCGAACACGCCATCGGTGCCGTCAAAGGTGGCTTCATCAGTGACATCCGCGACGAAGCGCCCCACCGCGGCCTTGAATTTCAGGTCTGGCTCTCCCTGGTTGTAGCTTGCGGCGAAGTAAGCTGCCCTGACCGGGTAGCGTTCAGCATAGATGGCCTCGCGCTCGGCAAGCTCTTGTGGGTCCCCGGTGGCGCGCTGGCAGCTACGATTGAAAATCACCTCGCGGCAGTGTTCGAAGCGAAACAGGAAACGCATGCCTTCGCTGCGAAAGCCGACAATATTGTCGTCGGCAAATAAGGAAGCCAGGTAATGATCCGGGTTAAGGTTAAAGGCCGGGTCGAAAAACGATACGGGTAGATCGACAAACTGCATAGCGCGCGAGCCTGTGATAGTGCAGCAAAGTATAGCTGCAATACAGGCTCAGCCAATGGGGGCGTTAGTGTGGGCCCGCGACCTTGGTGCTCAGCTTGTCAACTTGCACTCGAGGCCGGCAGCAGGGGCCGACCCAACTGATCCTCGAAGCTCATTAGGTCGAAAGCGAAAGTCACCCCGCGCGTCCGCTTCGGCATCCCGAAAGGACACCGCGCTGACAGCGCACATGCCTGGCAGCCCAGAACAGTTCGCTGTTCTCTTGGATGCGCTATGCTGGAGCAATGGACAAAGACTCTGTTTCGATCTCGCTGGTCCTGGGGTCTGGCGGCGCCCGCGGTCTCACGCATATCGGCATCATTCGCTGGCTCGAAGACAACGGCTATCGCATCGACTCCATTTCTGGAAGCTCGATTGGAGCCCTGGTGGGCGGCATTCATGCTATGGGTAAGCTGGAGGAGTTTGTCAGCTGGGCGACCGCGATCAATCATGCGGAGATGTTCCGACTGCTGGATTTCACCCTGGGCTCGGCGGGGCTCGTAAAGGGCGAGAAGATAATAGCGAGCCTGCGCGAGCTGACTGGAGAGGCGTTGATTGAGGAGCTACCCATCCCATTTACCGCAGTCGCGTCAGACGTTGTCCAGGAACGAGAGGTCTGGATCAGCCGCGGCCCGCTGTTTGATGCGATCCGCGCATCGATCGCTATCCCGCTGTTTTTCGCGCCGGTTCGCTACCGGGGCCGTGACCTGCTTGATGGCGGTGTGCTAAACCCTGTGCCTATTGCACCAACCTTTCGCGATCACACTGACCAGACAATCGCGGTCAACCTTTCAGGGCCCGTCGACGTCTCGGTCAAGCTCCCATCCGCGAGCCCGGCCGATGAGAGCGAAGACTCCTTTTTCAGCCGCAAGGTCAGTCAATTTGTGGAATCACTGCGCAAGGATGGGAGCCCCGATGGTCTGACAGGTATGTACGATGTGGCCCTGCAGGCGATTGATGCCATGGAGGGAGCTATTGGTCGACAGAAGCTCGCGGCCTACCCACCGGACCATGTGGTGACTGTCCCGCGCAGCCTCTGCGGCATTATGGAGTTCGATCAGGCGCAGGCCTTGATCGAGAAAGGCTACGAACTAGCCGGGCAGCAGCTGCGTCCCGCAGTCACGGTACAGCCCCGCACAGAGGACGAGAAATGAGCAGGAAAGAGCTGACAGAACGACAGATAGCGGTGCTGAACGCCACGTTTCTGGGGTGCCTGAGTACCCTGAGGCAAAAAGATGGTTTTGTTTCCACCAACCCGGTCAGCTTTCACTGGACGGGAGAAGAGGTTGAAATTTCTACGCTGAAAAACCGTATGAAGTACAAGAACCTGGTTGCAGACTCGCGCGCTACCTTCTGTGTCATCGATCCGGCCAATCACATGAACTATGTTGAGCTGCGCGGCAGCGTTCGCTTCGTCGATGACCCGGGTGGCGCGATGATGCGCGAGCGATTTTACGCACTTACCGGCGAGTATCCGCCGGACGATCTGGACCCCGAAGGCGCCGAGCGAGTGATGATTTACCTGCTGCCCGAGCAGGTTTCAAGCCCGGTGCTTTACGCAGGACGACTCGACGATTACGCCGACAGCGGCACCCAGCGGTGACGGTCATCGACGCCTGGGCCCAGCAGCCCAATGCCCACTTCCTTGCTCAGCCATTCTTTGACTCTCTGAAACGCTGGACCGGACAGGACCTGCATGACATCCCACTGCAAGTGCTGCTGCAAGCCATGGACAACGCAGGCGTCAACCAGGCCATGATGTCCGCCTGGGTTGGGCCGTCCGGGGCGCTGATCAGTAACGAGGAAGTACTTGCCCTTGTGCGCGAATATCCCGGCCGCTTTCATGGTCTTGCGTCCGTTGATCTGCGCGACCCGGTAGCAGCCGTGCGAACACTGCGGGAGTACGTGATGCAGCACGGCTTCAAGGGTCTGCGGATTGTGCAATGGCTGTGGGAGCTGCCCTGCTCGCACCCGCTGTATTATCCACTCTTAACCGCCTGCGTGGAGCTGGATGTGCCAGTTTGTTTACAGGTCGGACACACGGGCCCCCTGCGCAGCTCCGAGAGCGGTCGGCCTGAGCACATCGAACGGATCGCGCTGGACTTCCCTGACCTGGTGATTGTTGGCGGGCATATTGGTTATCCCTGGCATGTCGAGATGATTGCCCTGGCGACCAAGTTTCCCAATGTCTATATCGACACTTCGGCCTACGTGCCCAAGCGCTACCCGGAGGAACTGGTGGATTACCTGCGTGGCCATGGCCGGCGCAAGGTCCTGTTTGGCACTAATTACCCGATGATCGACCCCGGTATCTGCGTCGATCAGCTTGGCGCGCTGGGCCTGGATGACGAGGCCAGGGACTTATTTCTGGGCGGTAACGCCCAGCGCGTGTTTGGCCTATAGCGTTGTTGCCACACTGGCGAGCACGCTCCACAGCACTACCCACAGGGGCGATGCGCGACAGACCAGCAGCAGCGTGAAACCGACCAGGGCGATGCCGAAGTCCATGGGGGAGCGGACCGTGCTGCTAAACACCGGGTCCACCAGTGCTGCCGCCAGCAAGCCAACCACTGCAGCATTGACGCCTGCAATAACGCTGGCCGCGGACTGATAACTGGCGAGCTGTTGCCACAGCGGCAGTGCAGCGGCCACTAGCAGAAAGCCCGGCAAGAATATGGCTATGAGTCCCAGCGCGGCGCCCAGTGCAGGGTTTGGAGCTATCTCCGCCCCGAGGTAGGCCGCAAAGCTGAACATGGGTCCCGGTACCGCCTGCGCGGCGCCATAGCCGGCAATAAAGGCATCGGCATCTATCCAGCTACTACCCACCATGGCCTCTTCCAACAGCGGTAGTACAACGTGTCCACCCCCGAACACCAGCGCCCCGGCTCGATAAAAGGCTGCAAACAGCTGAGAGTAAGTGCCCCCAGGCAGTAGCGGCAGAGATATAAGAATAGCGGCGAACAGGCCAAGAAGCAGGGCGCCTGCGCGCCGGCTGAGGGGGAAGCGCATAGCTCGAGTCGAGAGAGGCTGCACGCTGCGGCAAAGGCCGAGTCCCGCTACTGCGCCGGCTGCAACGATCAGCATCTGCACCCACACCGCGCTGCTTTCAAGGGCAGCGACAAAAGCGACGCAGGCGATGGCCGCCCGCTGCAAATCCGGGCACAGCCGGCGTGACATACCCAGCACACCGTGTGCGACAACAGCGACAGCAACCAACTTCAGGCCGGCGATTGCTGCCAGGCCAATGTCCCCTTGCAGCAGCGGCAGCAAGGCGGAAAACAGGAAGAGCAGGGCCGCAGAGGGCAAGGTGAAAGCAACAGAAGCTGCGAGCGCGCCCCGCCACCCCGCCCGCATGAGCCCAATGGCGAAACCCAGCTGGCTGCTGGCTGGGCCCGGAAGGAACTGGCATAGTGCGAGCACTTGAGCGAACTGGTCCTCGTCGAGCCAGCGTCGCTCCAGTACCAGCCGGTTCCTGAAAAAAGCGAGGTGAGCCACCGGGCCGCCAAAGGATGTCATTCCGAGGATGAGGAATGTACGGAAGACTTCTGCAGACTTGCCCTGGTACATCGATGATTCCGCAGCGAAAGCTGCCAGCAGCATAGGCAGAGTTCAGCAGTGTTTCCACAAGTGGCCGGCTGTGACATCATTGCCGCCCGGGCCACAGCCGCGCGATTCACACGCTGCTGCGGCAACCCTCGAAACAGGAAAAGGATACGGCTATGAACCTGAAACCTGGCAATTTAAAACGCAGCCTTCTAACTGGCTTGATCCTGGTATTCCTGTCACCCGTGACTATCGCAGAAGGCCCAGAAATAACCTGGGATCTGAAAGACGCCTTGAAGCAGGTGGACCGCCAGTCCGACAATTTTGACACCATGATGGCGCGCGCCGAGTTCGTGCGCACCGACCGGGAGGGGAAAGAAACCTTGCGTGCCCAGGGCACGATGTTCATGAGTGAGAAAGGCGACATCCGGGTGGATTTTGATGGTGATAAACCGGTCACCTACCTGCTGTACCGGCGCTACCTTTATATTCACTACCCCCGCCAGAATCGCGTAGAGGAGTACTACCTTTCGCGGCACAAGGGGCGGCTCGAACCCTACCTACGGCTCGGTTTTTCGACCTCCGGCAACGACTTGAAGAAGGATTTCTTGTTGACCTCCCTGGGCGAAAAAGACGTTGGTACGACGCGCACGCTCGGTTTGGACCTGACGCCCGAGAGCAGCAAGATGCGTGAAGTTATCGGCCGGGCCCAGCTGTGGATTGACCAGGCTTCCTGGATGCCGGCGCAGCAGATTATCGATTCGACGCAACAGGGCGCCACTCTCACGGTGACCTATACCTACATGGCACGTAACCTCAATCTGAACCCGGACCTGTTTAAGGACAAGTGGCCGCGGGGCACCGACAAGCAAAAGATGAAGTAGAGCCTGCGGCCCACCGAGTAGCCCTCAGAGCAGCTGCCACAGTGTGTCGAACAAGAGCTGTTGCGTAGAGGCAATAGCGCCGGAGTCGATGATGACGACCACCGGGTAGTTTTCTTCCACCAGCGTGATCATCGCCACCTTGGGCGGATAAATCGCGATATACGAAGCATCGGCAGCGTCCGATGCGGGAAGCCATTTGCGCTCAGCGTATTCGGCTTCGTCGCCGCCCTCGCCCACCGCAAGCACCCTCACTTTGATGCCCCGCGCTTCGCGCTGCCGGGTAAAGTTAGGAAAGGGGCGGTATAGATGCTGCCTGAGGGTCTGGGTGGAGATCACCGAATATCCGCGTTCGGGTGAGGCCGCTGTACTATCAAGGATGTCGCGCAGCACCAGCTCAACGCCGTCGTCCCCTTCGTAAAAGCGTACGTTGCCGGGGCTGAAGTCCGTGCGGGTCTGTTTAAGAGCCGGTATGACCTCGCTGCGCAGTTGCTCCATGGCCTGGGAGAGCGCCTGCTGACGACGTTCGCCGAGTACCAGTAGTTGGTCAGGGTCTTCCGCTTGAAAGACACGTCGGCGACCCTTGGGGAAGTAGTTGACGACGCCCTTGGTTGCGAGCTGCTTGAGAGTCTCGTAGGTGGTGCCACGGTTAACGCCGGACTCAGCAGCCACATCGCGTATTGAGGCCGGGCCCAGCTTCAGCAGGGCCCGGTAAATCTTGATCTCGCGTTTATCGAGACCCAGCTGGTATAGGCTATCGAGCTTCACTTGTTGTCAATTTATTTGTGACAAAAGGCGTTGTAATGCAAAACCGTCAAATTAATATGCGCTTTCTGGGCAACTTTTGTCAAAGAATAAGTGACACCTGATGAGATTAGAAGTTGTAATCCTGGCCGCTGGCCAAGGCAGCCGTATGCAATCGCCGCTACCCAAGGTGCTGCACCCCGTCGCGGGCAGGCCTATGCTGTCTCACGTACTGGCAACGGCGCGGGGGCTTTCGCCCAGTGCTATTCACGTTGTCGTCGGCCATGGCGCTGAGGCGGTGCGTGAGGCGGTAGCTCAGCCAGATCTCAACTGGGTGTTGCAGGCCGAGCGCCTCGGTACCGGCCATGCCGTCTCTCAGGCCCTGCCCGATATTGCTGAGGGCGCCGTTGTGCTGGTGCTCTATGGAGACGTCCCGCTGATACGGGCCGAAACCTTGGCGTCACTGGTTGAGGCAGCGCACAACACACCGGCACTGTTAACGGCCAGGCTGCAAGACCCTAGCGGCTATGGCCGCGTGCTGCGCGACGCCGAGGGCAAGCTGCTGGGCGTTGTAGAGGATCGCGATGCTAAGGGTAATGAACGCAGCATCAATGAAATCAATACCGGTGTGCTTGCCGCTCCTGCCGCGGACCTGAAAGAGTACTTGCCACAGGTGGGCAATGATAATGACCAGGGCGAGTATTACTTGCCGGACGTTCTGGGCCTGGCAGTCGCAGCAGGTCGGGCGCCTGCGTCCTTCGCGGCTCAATCAGCGCTGGAAACACTGGGGGTGAATGACCGACTGCAACTACATCAGGTGGAGCGGGAGTACCAGCGCCGCCAGGCCGAGGCGCTGCTGCTCGCGGGCGTGTCAGTGGCGGATGCCGGTCGACTGGACATTCGCGGGGAGCTGACCTGTGGTGAGAATGTCGTCATCGACGTTAATGTGGTCATCGAAGGTCACGTCAGTCTCGGCGATGGCGCTCACGTCGGTCCTAACTGTGTATTGATCAACAGCCATGTTGGGGCGGGAGCGAGTATTCACGCCACGAGTCATTTGGAGGGTGCAGTAGTCGGCCCTGGCTGCTCCATTGGCCCCTTTGCCCGGCTGCGCCCGGGCACCAGACTCGCCGAAGGCGCGCGGATAGGCAATTTTGTCGAGACAAAAAACGTGCAGATGGGAGCTGGCAGCAAGGCGAGTCATTTGTCCTACCTCGGAGACAGCCAGTTAGGTTCGGGTGTGAATATTGGTGCGGGCACAATCACCTGCAACTATGACGGCGTGAACAAGCATCAGACAATCATTGGCGACGGGGTTTTTGTAGGCTCCAACAGCACGCTGGTGGCTCCACTGGAGATCGGTGCAGAAAGCTTTGTCGCAGCAGGGACTACGGCGACCAAGCCCGTCGGCGACAAGGAACTTGCGGTAGGCCGGTCGCGGCAACGCAATATTCAAGGCTGGCAACGACCCAACAAGGATGAGCACTAGCTATGTGTGGCATCGTGGCTGCGACTGCGCGACGTGAAGTGTCGGAGATTCTGCTGGAAGGCCTGAGGCGTCTGGAGTATCGAGGCTATGACTCCGCCGGCATGGCGCTGGTAGATAACGACGGCAACCTGCAATTGAACAAGCAGCTCGGGCAAGTCAGCCGGCTTGAATCGGCTCAGGCTATGCAGCCTGTGCTGGGTTGCGTCGGCATTGCCCATACCAGGTGGGCGACGCATGGCGAGCCCTCCGCTGCGAATGCGCACCCCCACGTGTCAGGCAACCGGGTAGCGCTGGTACATAACGGCATTATTGAAAATCACGAAGCCATGCGACAGGAACTCGTCAACGCTGGCTACGAATTCTTGTCCATGACCGACAGTGAAGTCGTCGCACATTTGCTGCACCAGACTTTGGAGCAGGGCGTCGACCTGCCGGCGGCGATGAGCGCGGTGGTTAAACGGCTGGAAGGTGCCTACGCCCTCGCAGCCGTCGACGCCAACAATCCCGAGCAGCTGGTCGCCGCTCGGCAGGGCAGCCCACTGGTTGTGGGCGTGGGCATTGGTGAATACTTCCTTGCCTCCGATCAGCTTGCTCTGCGCCAGGTAACGGATCGCTTCATCTATCTGGAGGAGGGTGATCTGGTCGCTGCCACACCGGGACGGGTACAGGTATTTACCGCGCAGGATGAGCCCGTGGAGCGCCGCGTCGAGCGCATTTCTGCCGCCGTAGAGAGCACCGACCTCGGCGACTTCGAGCACTTCATGCTCAAGGAAATCTATGAACAGCCGCGCGCGCTGGCGGCGACGTACGGCTCCCCTGCAGATTTCGACAGCCGGTTCGGGCAGGGCGCCGCAGCGATATTCGACGAGGTTCAGGCGGTTCAGATTGTTGCCTGCGGCACCAGCTATCACTCGGGCATGGTAGCTCGCTACTGGCTGGAAGAACTGGCCGGTGTCCCCTGCCAGGTCGAAATAGCCTCAGAGTTCCGCTATCGCCGGCGCGTGCAGCACCCGGGTACGCTACTGATTACCGTTTCCCAGTCAGGTGAGACCGCCGATACGCTGGCAGCCCTGCGCAACGTCCCGGAAGGTGAGTTCATCGCGTCTTTGGTCGTTGCAAATGTTGATAACAGCTCCCTGGTGCGCGAAAGCGACCTGGTATTCCTGACACGTGCAGGTGCTGAGATCGGCGTGGCCTCCACTAAGGCCTTTACCACGCAGTTGGTCGCCTTTCTCATGCTGACACTGAGCCTTGGGCGCAGGCGCGGCATGATGATTGAGCGGCAGAGTGCCTTGCGACAGGCCCTGCAGCAGCTACCCGCGCTAGTGGAGCAAACGCTCGGGTTGGACGCGGCGATAGAAAAACTGTCCGAGGCGTTTATTCTCAAGCACCACGCACTCTTTCTGGGTCGCGGTATTCAGTATCCCGTGGCGCTGGAAGGGGCACTGAAGCTCAAGGAAATCTCCTATATCCATGCCGAGGCTTACCCCGCCGGTGAACTCAAGCATGGGCCGCTGGCGCTTGTAGATGCGGATATGCCGGTGGTCGCGGTTGCGCCTAACGATGAGTTGCTCGAGAAGCTCAAGTCCAATCTTGAGGAAGTGCGCTCACGCGGTGGTGAGCTTTATGTATTCGCGGACGAGGAGGCTGGCTTTACCGATGAACCGCGCGTGCATGTGCTGCCGATGCCCAGCTGTCCGGAACCACTGATGCCGATTATCTACACGGTGGCGCTGCAGCTCCTGGCCTACCACGTCGCTGTACAAAAGGGCACGGACATTGATAAGCCACGCAATCTCGCCAAGTCTGTGACCGTAGAGTAGAGCCGCCTGCGGCTCAGTGAAGGGCGGGATTGATGGACCGTAGCAAGGCGAGAGTCTTGTCAGCGTCTTCGTTGATCGCAATGACCACGTCGCCTTGTTGAGCCGCGTTCGTCATTGCTTTCAGTGACTCCTCCTCGCGGTCAAAAGCGAAGACTCTGTCCTGGGGCACGCCAGAATCGAGCAGTAACTCCACAATTCTATCCCGCGTCTCCATGTTCGTAAGGCGGGCGTCCTGTCTGGTCAGGGGATAGCAGTAAAAGGCGTCGAACTGCCTGGCTGCCTCGGCCACGCACGCCTGGTAGAAGTCATCCGAGCGGTTGTTTGCCAACACCATGTTGATTAGCCGGCGCCGCCCTGGATAGTGCGTCTCGAGAAAACGTCCGAGTTCGGAAAAGCCTTCAGTATTGTGCACGTAGTCCATGAGCAGCGGGAATTCAAAGCCTCTGAACACGTTGCAGCGCCCCTTGTTCATCTCAAAACTGGTGTCGAAGTGGGTGATGCCCGACACGATTTGCTCGGCGGGCGCGCCAAGGCCATGGGCAATAGCGATAGCGAACTGGGCGTTTTCAACGTTGAAGGCGGCCGAGCCGTTGAAGGTGGCAGGTATATCGCTGGCTGGCAGGCGCAGAATCTCTACCGCACCCTCCCTGAGCACAATGTTGCCCCCCGCCAGTGTGCAGCTGAGCAGACTGCCTGGCCAATCATCCACTGCGGGTATCACCGGGGTTGCGGAGACGAGGCAGAGCCGCTGACTACGAAGGCGCGGGATCAGAGCCAAACTTAAAGCACAGCCCGCATTTAGTACCGTAAGGTCACGCGATGATCGTGCAACCACGCCCTTCACTTCTGCAAGCTGCTCGATCGTTTCAACACCGTCGATGCCGAGATGGTCATACCCAAGGTTGGTAATGGCACTGACCTCGCAGCGATCGTATCCCAGGCCATGACTGAGAATGCCTCTGCGGGCGGTCTCCAGTACTGCTACCTCAACCGCCGGATCGTCGAGGACTCGCTGAGCGGCAGGACCGCCCGCACAGTCACCCTTGCGCACTTGCTCGCCGTTGATAAAGACGCCTGACGTCGTTGCGCTGCCTACACTTAGCCCCGAGCGTGACAGGATGGAACGGACCATGTTGGTCGTTGTGGTTTTGCCATTGGTTCCTGTGATGGACGCCGTTGGAATGCGGCCGCTATCTTTTATGTAACTAGCGACGATGGGTGTACCGAGATCCTGTGCCGGGTTGGCCGCCTGGTGTGGGCGCAGACCTGGGCACATGTTGAGTTCGCAGATGGCGCCGCCAAGCTCACGATAGGAACGACTGATATCCGGAGACAGGAAATCCACGCCGACGAGGTTGCCATCACAGAGACGCGCGGCGGCCTCCGCGGCGCTGCGATTATCAGGGTGTATAACCGCGGTCAGGTCGAGTGAGGATCCACCTGTCGACATATTGGCGGTGCCCTTCAGCCTGACAACCTGGCCCGGCGCCACAACGCTGTCCAGGCGCAGGTTCTGGTTGGCCAGCTGCCGCTGTGTGTCGGCATCCAGCTTAATCTTCTGCATGACACGCAAGAAGCCTTCGCCGCGCTTGGGGTTGGCGTTTTCTGCGTCGACCAGCGCTTGCACCGTTGCGCGACCGTCACCAATCACGTGAGCGGGTTGGCGCCGTGCCACCGCCAGCACCTTGCCGTCCAGCACCAGAATGCGGTGATCGTCGCCAGGGATAAAGCGCTCGACCAGTACCCCTTCGCCATACTGCTGGGCGGCGGCGAACGCCTGCGCCACCGAGGATGGCTCGCGGAGGTCGACGGCAACTCCTTTACCCTTACTGCCCTCCAGCGGCTTTACGACGACCGGGTAGCCAATTTCCTCG
>JBCDJG010000057.1:0-31840 GCA_038748065.1 Pseudomonadota bacterium | reverse complement strand
GCACAACTGACTGGAATAGGTAACAGGCCGATCAGGTTCGGCAACGTGAACCAGCGCTCCGCGATGCGTTCGCTGACAATCGGTGTGGCGACCGACACCAGCAGCAATGCGACGCTCATGGGAAGCCAGGCGCGTCGGCTCCAGACGAGCGCTTTGTCGAACAAATCGCCCTCGGTTTTAATTAGAAGCCAGGCGCCGCCAAGCATGATGTAAAGGGCCGGCAGTGTAAGCGCAATCAGCGCGGCAAACGCCAGGCTGGTTGGTGTGTTCTGCAGGCCGGTAATGTAAGCGCCCAGCATCCAGCCCTGTGCCATCGAGGCAATGAGTGAGCCCAGCGTGAAGGCCATGTTCCACCAGTGACGACGATCATCGCCCGCCTTAACTCTGAAGTCGAAGGCGACGCCGCGCAAGATAAGCCCGATGAGCATGATGGTGACCGGAATATAGAGTGCCGTAAGTACGACGCCGTGCGCTTTTGGAAAAGCGACCAGCAGGATGCCCACGCCGAGTACGACCCAGGTCTCGTTGGCATCCCAGAACGGGCCAATGGACGCCACCATTATGTCCTTCTGCGGTTCGGTAGCGAATGGCAGCAGAATACCGATCCCCAGGTCAAAGCCATCGAGCACGACGTAGACGAGCAGCGCAAGGCCCATCGCAGCGACGAAAAAAACCGGCAGCAGGCTCTCCACTCAGGCAGCTTCCGGCGAGGGGTTGCCGACGCGTGTCGGCAGGAGGTTCAGGGAGCCAGCCGGCTTGGTGGCCATGTGGCGAAGCGCATGGATGTAGGAGTAGAGCAGAAACAGGTAGAGTCCCACGTACCCAATCAGCGTGCCGCTTAATGTGGCGGCGGCATGATCGGCGGCGACATCAGCCGTGGATACCAAGCCGTGCACGATCCATGGCTGCCGTCCGATCTCAGTAACGTACCAGCCCGCCAGGGTAGCGACCCAGCCGGAGAAGGTCATGACTGAGAGTGTATTTACCAGCGCGGGACCCGGCCTGCGTCCGCGCCAGTAGGTCCAGGCGCCCCACCAGGAGACCAGCAGCATCAGGCCGCCCATGGCTAACATGACCCGGAATGAGAAGAACACGGGCGCAACGGGTGGATGCGTCTCAAAGTCGTTGAGGCCGCGAACCTCGCCATTCAGGTCGTGTGTCAGGATGAGGCTGGCAGCGTGGGGAATCTTGAGGGCAAACTCTGTTTCCCGCGTGTCCTCATTCGGCAATCCGAAGATTTTGAAAGGCGCCCCTTGCTGTGTCTCCCAGATGCCTTCCATCGCGGCGATTTTTTCTGGCTGATGCTCCAGGGTGTTCAAGCCGTGTAGATCCCCGACAAATATTTGCAGTGGAATCAGCAGAGCAGCGGTTACCACGCCGGTTTTCATGACCTTCCAGGTGCCAGGGCCGTCAACACCACGGCGTACGCGCCAGGCTGAGACGCCAGCGATCAGAAAGGCGCTGGTCAGGAAGCTGGCTAGCATGACGTGCGCGAGGCGGTAGGGGAAGGATGGGCTGAAGATGATCTGCGACCAGTCCTCAGCGAAAAACTCGCCACCCTGCACGCTGAAGCCTGCGGGGGTTTGCATCCATGAATTCAGCGCCAGAATCCAGAATGCGGAAAGCGAGGTGCCCACCGCGACCAGTGAGGTGGCGGTCAGATGTACGCGATTGGATACGCGACGCTTGCCAAACAGCATAATCCCGAGAAAAGACGCTTCGAGGAAGAAGGCGGTTAATACCTCGTAACCAAGCAGCGGGCCGGCGATATTGCCAACGGTCTCCATAAAGCCCGGCCAATTTGTGCCGAACTGGAAGCTCATCGTGATGCCTGATACGACTCCGAGGGCGAAAGTAAGTGCGAACACCTTGACCCAGAACTGATAGGCAGATTCCCAATGTTCGTCACCCGTCAGGGTAAAGCGAACGCGGAAAAACAGGAGAATCCAGGCCAGGCCGATGGTGATGGTTGGGAAAAGGATGTGAAAACTAATGTTGGCTGCAAACTGGATGCGAGCCAACACGATGGGATCAAGGTCCACGCTACAATCTCCGGAGCCTTAAGGTTTACGCACGGTATTATAGCGATTTGGGGTGCTGCCTGTATGCCACCCAGTTCTGCAAAGCGTCTACACAGACAGCGAAGTGCACAGCGAAAGTGCTGGGATTGGATTTCTGCTCCGGGTTGCTGCCGTCAGCGAGCCTTGCGGCCAAATTTTGGGCGCCAAATGCCGAGTACGATATTTAGTGTTGCGAGCAGTGCGATCACCCAGATCGAGTACCACTCGCTGGACAGGGACAGAGCCAGGTCGCTGACCGACGCTTCACCCGCCCCGGCACTCTCAGCCAGGCGCGCTTCGCGCTGTGCGGGACCTTGTACTGCGAGCAGGGTACCTTCGAACATGACCACGCCCATGGCAAGTTTGGCCCAGGCCCAGCCGGCATTCTGGAAGTACTTGCCAACGGCCATGGCCAGCAATCCGCTCACCAGAACCATGCCCAGCGAGGGTAGCAATAGCCACTCCGCTATGCGTGATATAGCCACTCTAACGGTGACGTAGCCTGCAAGTTCCTGAGTTGGCGGCAGCAGCGTGTGCAGAATCAGCATGGCGGCGAGCGCCCCAAGCATGCCCACCGTGCCCAGCGTATGCAGGAATTTCATGGTCTTTCTCATCGGCGCCTCATCACGGTCTCATCGCCCTGTCCAAGGCGATGAGCGCAAGGATAGCGCGATCAGGGCATTTCGCGGAACAGTAAGGCGAGGCGCTTGCCGCGGGTGAGTTCACGCAGGAATCGCCTGGGTTCGGAATCATCGACAAGAAAGTTGGAGTAGGCCGGGAGCAGGCTCAGGTCGACGTTGTCGAGATCGAGGAAGCCCATCTGCCAGTCGGGAAATTCGCGGCTGGCAATCTCTTGGTCGAACAACTTTTCCACGCGCTGATGGCGGCTGTCCGCCATGATCCTTGCGAACAGGCTTTCAAGTACGTCCTTGGGACCCTCAATGAGCTGAAAAAACGAGTCCTGACGGTGCAGCAGAAGGCCGGTCACCCCGAGCTTGGCGTTCTGTTCGCGCGCGAAATTGAGGAGGTTCATCAGGTCGGCGGAGTCCATCGGTCGCGACTGGGTGCTGACATAGCCCAGCTGATAGAGCTCCCCTGGCGACATCTGTTCCTCGGTATCGTTCGTTGGCCTGCTGGAGTCCGGTAATACCATGGACAGTGCGCCCCCGGGCGCTTGCAGCATCTGGCTGCCCAATTTCGTTCGCGGTCATCCGCTGTGGAAGACGGACCGAAAGTCGGGGAAAGCCTTGAGGCATCGATTATAGTCAATTATACTTTACACCGCAATATATCAAGCAAAGTTGACACTCTGGCGTGATCTGCGGCAGCGTGCGCAGGAGGGTGACATGACCGAAGCACTTGCCAGGCCCGATACTAACGACACCACGTCTCAGGCGGTGCAAAGCAAAATGCTTGCCCCGCGATTCTACCGCACGGATAACGCGGCGCTGGACAAGCTCGATATCTCGTCGGTCCGCGAAGACTGGGACGCCATGATGCGCGAGTATGAAGAGGACCGGAACCGAGAGCACTTTCGGCGCAGCTTTGAATATGACAGCAGCAAGCTGGACAGTATTCCGGGCCTGCGCGAAGAGTTCACTGACTTCCTCGTGAGCTCCATCACGGCCGAGTACTCGGGCTGCGTGTTGTATAACGAGATCAAGAAAAACGTCGAGAACGAGGATATTGCCGCACTTATGGGGTACATGGCGCGGGATGAATCGAGGCACGCCGGGTTTATCAACAAGTCATTGAAGCAGCTTGGCGTTGCGGTCGATTTAGGCTTCCTCAAGCGGGAGAAGGAGTACACCTATTTCCGGCCGAAGTTCATTTACTACGCGACCTATCTTTCGGAGAAAATCGGATACGCCCGTTACATCACGATCTTTCGGCACCTCGAACGCCACCCCGAAGCTCGTTTTCACCCGATCTTTGACTGGTTTATGGAATGGTGCAACGATGAATTCCGCCACGGCGAGTCCTTCGCACTGCTGATGCGCGCTAATCCCAAGCTGCTAAAAGGCCACAACAAGCTCTGGATTCGGTTTTTCATACTGGCGGTATATGCCACGATGTACGTGCGCGATCACACGCGCCCGGCGATGTACGAGGCCATGGGGATGGACCCGACTGAGTTTGATTTCCGGGTTTTCGACATCACAACGGCAATCTCCCGTCAGGTGTTCCCGATCACCCTGAATACCGATGACCCCCGCTTCCGCGCAGGGCTTGAGCAGCTGCGGGAATTCAGCATTCGAATTGAAGCCGCGCGTGAGCGCGGGGGCGCATTGGGTTTGGCGCGCCGCGCGGGCCTGTCGCTGCGCGCGGGGCTTGTATTTGCGCGGCTTTACCTGCTGCCCGTCAAACACCACGCCTTGCCCGAGGATGTGCGAATGGTGCCTGCCTGGTAAGCCGGCGCGCGAAGCCCCCTGTGGCGCAACAGCCCCAGTATCAGGGATTCCAGCAGTAGTAGCGCCAGTAGAGGTCGACTATACGGCCGCTATCGAAGCGCGCGACTAAGCGGACTCATGCGGACTCATGCGGAGTTAGGCCCTAGGCCCATCAGCTGCGCGAGATCCTTGAAGAAGATACGCACATGCGCCATGGGGCGGGCGCGCACCAGTTTCTTGCTGGTATAAGCCTGCCAGGTCAGGTACTGCACGTCCGGATCGCGGCACATTGAGACAAACTTCTCGCGCCGCTTGTCGCTGCCGTACCAGAAGCGCTGCAGCAGGCCGAGTACCCAGAATACGCGGCCGTGCAGGCGCATAAAGCGCTTACGTGCCTGCCGCAGTGCTGCAGGGTCACCACTCAACAGAAACTCTGCGACTGACTCTGCCGCTAATCTGCCGGCCAGCATCGCATAGTAAATTCCCTCGCCCGAGGCGGGAGCAACGACGCCTGCAGCGTCGCCGGCGAGCAGCACCTTGCGTCCGTCGTCCCAGTATTTGAGCGGCTTCAGCGGTATGGGGGCGCCTTCCCTGCGAATGGTTTTTGCCTCAGAAAGGCCGACGTCCTTACGCAAGGCGGCCACTGAGCTCGGTGCCGAGAACTGCTTCATGGCGCTGCCGACACCGATGCTGGTCTGGCCGCCGTGAGGGAAGACCCAGGCGTAAAAATCCGGTGACAGGCGACCCTGGTACCAGACATCGCAGCGGCTCGGATCGAAGTTCTCTTCCTCAGCCTGTTCGGGTGATTGCACAATCTCGTGATAGGCCAACACGCACTTCAGTTTATCGGCTCCTGGTATGCACTGGTGGGCCACTCTCGATTTGGCGCCATCGGCGCCGATCACTGAGCGAGCCAGCGCTGCGCGGGCCTCGCCACCGCGATCCTTGTCCCGGTAGGTGACTCTTACCGTGTCATCTTCCAGGTACTCCAGCGCCAGGAACTTGCCCGTCACCAGGTCTGCGCCTGCCGCCACAGCGCGCTCGCGCAGCCAGGGGTCGAAGGTTTCACGATCTACCATGCCCACGTAGCTCTCGGCGATGGGCATGTTAACCCGCTCGCCTGCTGGCGAAATCATGCGTGCTGAGCGAATCCTCGCTACCAGCAGGTGTTGCGGTATCTCGAACTCCTCGATGAGCGCCGGCGGTATCGCACCGCCGCAGGGCTTGATTCTGAAGCCGCGTTCAATGAGCAGAACGGAGTGCCCTCTGCGCGCCAAATCAGCTGCCGCAGTGGCACCTGCTGGACCGCCACCGACGACGACGGTGTCGTATATTTCCGTGTTCATTGAAGGCTACCTCCCGCCCAAAACCTGTGCGACCGCGACATCGCCAAAACGTGGAGCATCGCGCCGCGCGGTATCGATCTCTTCACCCTGCGCGTAGGCACCAATGCCCGCAGCCACTACAAACAGTGCTGCCTCTGCTCCGAATACAAGGGCGTAGGCCTGGGCGGGATCCGAGAACATCGCCCGGGCAAGGTCGATTGCCACAGTGCCAAGAAAGCCACCGAGTGCGAAGGCGATGGCCTGTGAAGCGCCCCACAGGCCCATTCGTAAGCCCTCGCGCTGCGCGCTGCCGTGGTTCGCCAGCGTCATCATGGAGGCGATGGCTGAGACGGCGAATACGCCGTTGGCAAGTCCCAGCAGGAAGACATTGGCGCGCAAGGGCCATTCCGAGGAAAGATGGCCGCCCAGGGCAATGCCTGCCAGTGCTGCCGCCGACGCGAGACAGCCGCCAACAGTCCAGCGGCGAAGCACCGTGGCGCCGCCGCGGCTTGTCATGGTCACTGTGACCGCCAGTACCAGCATGCCGAGTAGCACACCACTGTGCTGCAGCCCCGACAGGCTGGTGGATTCGCCCGGCGTCATGTCGAAAACGGTGCCTGCATAGGGCTCAAGGATGAGGTCCTGTGCGCTGTAAGCCAGCATCGAGACGAAGACGAAAATCGTGAAGCGCCGTGCCTGTGATTCCTGCCACACCTGGCGCAGCGCTGTCCTGAAGCTTGCTGCCCCTTCGGTGACTCCGCTGTCCAGAGCCGTAGCTGGACGCACCCGGCGTTCGCGATTCTCGACGCCAAGCAGAGCCAGCACGCTAATGGTAAGCGCCACGATAGAGACGACGCCGCTGACCGCGACCAGACGCCCCGGCGAATAGGGGTCAAGGAAGCTGCCGGCGACGCCGGCGGTGATCGCAAAGCCGGCAATCATCATGATCCAGACGATAGTTGCCGCGGCGGCCTTGCGTTTGGCTTCGACCTGATCTGCCAGTAGTACCAGCAGTGAGGTGCCAGCGGCGCCGGAACCAAGGCCGATAAGCACAAACGAGATCATGGCCACTAACATGCCGCCGCTGACTGCATTGGCCAGCATGGCGGTGCCCACCGCTGCGCCAAAGCCGCCGGTGGCGAGTACGAACATGCCGCCGAGAATCCAGGGCGTGCGTCGGCCCCCGATATCTGACCCATAGCCGAAGCGCGGCCGGCTCATCTGCACGACATGGTGCAGGGCCACCAGGAAGCCCGGCACCATGGCCGCAAGTCCCAGTTCGACCACCATGATGCGGTTGATCGTCGAAGTGGTGAGCACAATGACGGCGCCAAGCGCTGTTTGCACCAGGCCCAGCCTCACGATGCCCCACCAACCCAGGCTACAGGTGCTCACAGGGTGCTACCTCCGATGGCCAGGGCGCTGCACAGCATGCCAAGTACATAGAGTAAAACGCCTGTCGCGTTGTACCAGGGTGCCAGGGCGCGCGGGTCGCGCAGCATGCGCATCATCGCCAGCACCTGCAGTGCCAAAAGTGCCAAAACAACGTAGCCGGCCACCGTAAATGACCAGGTGAACAACAAGGCGATAACCGCGAGCTGCGGAACAACCATAACGATGCAGGCAAGGCGGGCGGCAAAGCGGGCGCCATAGCGCGCGGGGATTGAGCGGATGCCGAGCGCGCGGTCCCCGTCGATGGATTTGAAATCGTTGAGGGTCATGATGCCGTGCGCGCCAAGGCTGTAGAGCAAAGCGAGGCACAGCACCTCGATAGACGGCATTTTTCCGCCGAGCATGACGGCGGCCCCGGTAATCCAGGCCAGCCCTTCATAGCTGAAACCCACGGCGGCATTGCCCCACCAGCCATTCAGCTTCAGGCGCAGCGGCGGCGCACTGTAGGCCCAGGCCAGAATCAGGCCGAGTACGGTGGCAAGCAGAACCCAGTAACCCAAGAGGGCGGCCCAGGCCAGGCAGAGGACGCTCCAGCTGATTGCGAAGTAAAGCCCCATTGAACCCGGCACACGACCCGAGGGGATGGGTCTGTCAGGCTCGTTGATGGCGTCGACTTCACGATCAAACCAGTCGTTTATGACCTGGCTGGCACCGCAAACCAAAGGGCCCGTCAGTATCAGGCCCAATATCAGCAACAGGGGCTCCTCCAGCGGCGAGATGCCAGAGGATACCGTGCCGCACATGAAGGCCCACATGGGTGGGAACCACGTGATGGGCTTGAGGAGTTGGAGCAGTGCAGAGGCTTCGGGGAGCGGCCCGCGGTGCTCGGTCAGGCTGGCACGTTGCATGAAGTGTAATATAGGCTTGTCACTATATAACGTCAATTAAATTTGACGCTTCATGCGGGTCGGGGAGCTAGTGCTTGTCACCCGTCGGGTTATCGACGCCGTCGCTGCCATGTCGACGCAGTTTTGCATACAGGCTTTGTCGACTCAGGCCCAGCAGTTCTGCGGCGGAGGCGCGGTTGTCGTGCGTGAGCTTGAGCGCGGCTTCAATACAAAGCGCTTCGATCACATCCTTGGATTCACGCACCAATTCCTTGAGTGGAACGCGGCCTACGCGCTGAGTGACCTGTTCGATGGAGCGCGGCAGCTGCTGGCCCATGGGGTGATCGATACCGATACGGCGACCAATGTCGCGAATGAAGAAAGCGATCATGGGCTCCTGCAGATCGCTGAGGCTGCGTGCTGAAATTTCAACGTCAGTTCGGGTGCCCGACTCGCCGCGCAAGGTGGTGGCGAATAGTCTTACGACGTCGTGTTCTCTCAAGTTGGTCAGCAAGACGCTGAGATCCACGCCTGAGCGGCCTAGCCAACGATCGGCACTGTGCCCCTTGACCTGCTCTTCGGCGCTGAGCTGGGCCAGGTCCAGGAAGGCCTTATTGGCTGCCACGACGCGACCATCGATATCCGTGAGCAGCACGGCGTCCGGTGCCATACGCAGGGTTTCCTGCATGTAGTGTTCACCCGGGGTGACGCCAGATTCCGCATCATCAGGGCCAGCTACTCGCAGCAGAAATCGGGATTCGCCGTCCTGCCTGAGAAAACTGGCTGATAGCGATAGCCTTTGGCCGCTGTCTTTGGCAAATACGCCCGCCAGACTGCCGTTGCCCAGTGAACGCGTTTCTTCCAATAGCTTCTCGACAGAGTGGACGCTGCGCGCATCAAGACCCTGCTGCAAGGGGCGGCCCACCAGCGACTTGCCGCCGCCAAGTAGCTTGTCCGCGGCGGGGTTGGCCTCCAATACTCGACCGCTGGCATCGTCTACGACGAGAACAGCATCGTCGACCATGTCGAAGAGCCTGCGATAGCGCGTTTCAACCTGGCGGAGACGCCAGTAGTCCTGTTCCAGCGCCTGCTGTGCATTCAGTAATTGCTGTCGAAGGGTGGCAAGGGGCCTCAGATCATGCCCAAAGATCAGTGTTTCATCGATGTCTCGCTGGCAGATAGCGCGGTATTGAATGGGCAGCTCGCTGCCGTCGGGCAGGGGATGAACTGCATCACCTTGCGCGGCATCGCCCGGCTGTGCTGCGGCCTCTGCGAGCAGGTTTTCGAGGCGCTGGCGACTGGCCGGCGTGGCGGTATCGAGCCAAAGCTTGCCCTCCCATGATGCGTCGATACTGCTTTGCAGCTCATCGCTGGCGACGTAGACACGCGAGATGATGCCGTCCCCGTCCAGTAGCATCGTGAAATCAGCAGCTTGCTGGAGTGCAAGGGTGTGGGCGTTAGCATCCATCTGGAGATTCACTTCGAAAGGCCGTCTCTCTACTCATGGCAGTAGCCGAGGTAGGCAGACGCGCAAAAAACCGCGGATGCTACCACGGGCCCGGCCCAATTACCTGACTTAACGAGGGGGTATACCCTTGGCAAGGGTGAATGTCAAATTAAATGGACTTATCAGGTGTCATCTAAAGTTGACATTCTGCGGTGTGAGGGCTAAATTCCTAGGCATAAACGCCGAAATAGCCACATATTGCGGGGAGCTGACTCATGAACCCAGCCGATCAGCAGGACATCTACAGCCCCGAGGAACGAAAACGCCGGGATGCCACGTCCTGGACGCTGGTGCAGGCCATACTGGCGCCGCTGCAATTTCTTATTTTTCTGGTCAGCCTTGTTCTCGTTATGAACTACCTGAACAACGGCAGCGGGCTTGCCGCCGCGACCGCGTCGGTGGTTGTTAAAACCCTCGTGCTCTACCTGATTATGGTGACCGGGGCGATATGGGAGAAAGAAGTCTTCGGTCGTTACCTGTTTGCGCCGGCTTTCTACTGGGAAGACATGGTCAGCATGGTGGTTATTGCCCTGCATACTGCCTACCTCGCCAGCTGGCTGTTTGACCTGATACCGCCGCAGCAGCAGATGCTGCTCGCGCTGGTCGCTTATATCACCTATGTCATCAACGCCGGGCAGTTCCTGTTCAAGTTCCAGCAGGCGCGGCCGGCAAAACGGCAAATTCAGGCGGAGCTGGCCGGAGTCGGCGAGTGAGTGACGCTGTGCTGGCGCGAGACGCGCCTGTCGAGCCCGCCGGCGGCGGCTATGTTCTTAAGCATGAGCGCGGTCAGCGCGCCGTATTCTGCGGGCTCACCTCGATTGTCTGGCTGCACCGCAAAATGCAGGACGCGTTTTTTCTGGTAGTAGGCTCTCGCACCTGTGCTCACCTGCTGCAGTCTGCAGCCGGCGTCATGATATTCGCAGAGCCTCGCTTTGCCACTGCGGTACTCGGCGAGCGTGATCTGGCCGGTATGGCGGACTGCAATGAAGAACTGGATCAGATCGTCGAGCAAGTTGTCGCGCGTCGCCCTGAAATCAAGACACTGTTCCTGGTGAGCTCGTGCCCGTCTGAGGTGATTAAGCTCGATCTTGGCAACGCGGCAGAGCGTTTGCAGGGCCGCTACGGCGATCGCTTGCGCATTCTCGAGTTTGCCGGCAGCGGTATACAAACGACGTTCACCCAGGGCGAAGATAGCTGCTTGCGCAACATGGTGCCGGATATGCCCGAGGCAAGTGCTGACGAAGCATCCTTGCTGGTGGTCGGGACCCTGGCTGATGTTGTCGAGGATCAGTTTGCTCGACTCTTTGAACAGTTGGGCATTGGGCCTGTGCACTTTTTCCCCGCGCGACGGGCCGGTCAGCTGCCAGCCCTCGGCCCTGCGACACGCGTACTGGCCGCGCAGCCCTACCTTGGTGAGACGATGCGCGCCTTGCAGGCCAGGGGAGGGCAGTTATTATCAGCGCCCTTCCCCCTGGGCGCCGAGGGCAATCTGGCCTGGCTGCGGGCCGCCGCTCGTGCCTGGGGTGTTGATGACGCCAGGTTCGATGAGGTTACGCGAGCGCCACTCGAACGCGCACGCAAGTCAGTGCATGCACACCGCGAGCGACTGGCGGGTCGCTCAGTAACTTTTCTTCCCGACTCGCAGCTGGAAGTCCCTCTGGCGCGCTTCCTGCACCGTGAGTGCGGGATGTCGCTCGGAGAGATTGGCACCCCCTTCTTCGATCGCAGCCTGCTGGCTGCCGAGCTGGAACTGCTGCCCGATGGCAGCTCGGTAACAGAGGGTCAGGAGCTCGACCAGCAGTTGGCGCGCGTTCGCGCAGAGCGGCCTGATCTGACCGTGTGTGGGCTCGGCATTGCCAACCCACTGGAAGCGGAGGGACTGAGGACCAAGTGGTCCATCGAATTGACCTTTACCCCAATCCAGGGTTTTGACCAGGCGGGCGACCTGGCCGAACTCTTCACGCGACCCCTGCTGCGGCAGGATCGCCTGCGAGTTTGATATGCAGCTGACCTTCTGGACCTATGAGGGGCCGCCTCACGTTGGCGCGATACGCATCGCCGCATCGATGCGCGATGTGCACTTGCTGCTGCATTCACCCCAGGGCGATACCTATGCCGACCTTCTGTTCACCATGATTGAACGGCTCGACCACAGGCCTCCTGTCACCTACACCACGTTTCAGGACCGAGACCTCGGCGGCAGCACGGCAGAACTGGTCCTGGGCCGGCTTCGCGATGCTTACGATGTGCATCGTCCACAGCTGATGTTGGTCGCCGACTCCTGTACGGCTGAACTTTTGCAGGATCAGACCGGTGCGCTGGCAGGCAGTGCCGACCTTCCCTGCCCGGTGATACCGCTGGAGATGCAGGCTTATTCTCGCAAGGAAAACTGGGGCGCCGCAGAGACCTTTTACGCGCTGGTTCGTGGCTTGCTCGGCAGATGTGTGCCTGCACCCGGCTGGCAGCGCCCGGCGCGAGAGCCTGAACGACGCCCGACGGTGAATCTGCTGGGGCCGACCGCGCTGGGCTTTCGCTGCCGCGATGACGTGAAGGAAGTGTGCTCTCTGCTCGATGCAGTGGGCATTGGCGTGAATGTTGTGGCGCCCGCGGGTGCCAGTCCCCATGACCTGCTGCGCCTGCCTGAGGCCGATGCCAACGTCTGTCTTTACCCGGAAGTGGCGGGCACTGCGTGCCAGTGGCTACAGCGAAACTTCCAGCAACCGACCGTGAAAACGGTGCCCATTGGCCGCGGAGCGACCCAGGAATTTTTGTCCGAGCTGGGCGAGGTGCTCGGCATTGAGATAGACGCTGGCCGAGCCGGCGACAGTAATTTGCCCTGGTACTCGCGTTCCGTTGATTCGACCTACCTCACCGGTAAGCGCGTGTTTATTTTCGGTGATGCGACGCATGCCAGCGCAGCGGCTCGCATAGCGAGCGATGAGCTGGGTTTTAAGGTGGTGGGTCTAGGTACTTACTCGCGGGAACAGGCTCGTGCCCTGCGTGAAACAGCATCCCGCTATGAGCTTGAAGCGCTCATAACGGACGACTACCTCGAAGTAGAGCAGAAGGTTGCAGAGCTGCAGCCGGAACTGGTTCTTGGAACCCAGATGGAGCGCCACATCGCCAAGCGCCTGGGCGTGCCCTGCGCGGTTATTTCCACGCCAGCGCATGTGCAGGACTATCCGGCGCGTTACTCACCGCAGATGGGTTTTGAGGGCGCCAATGTCATCTTCGACAGCTGGGTGCATCCGCTGATGATGGGGCTCGAAGAACACCTGTTGGCCATGTTCCGGGACGACTTCGAGTTTTCCGACAGCGCAGTGCCGTCTCATCTCGCTTGTGAGTCTGATACGGCTCAAGTCCTGGCTGATGTGGCGCAGCCAGAGTTGACGGCCGCGTCCGGCATGAGTGTAGCGGCCGCGCCGGGTTCGAATAAAGAGTCTGCGCCGGGTTGCAATAAAGAGTCTGCGCCGGGTTCGAATACAGAGTCTGCGCCTGGCTTAAACGAAGCGGTGGCGTGGGAGCTGGCCGCCGAACAGGAGCTGCGCAAAATACCCTTCTTTGTGCGTGGCAAAGCGCGGCGAAACACCGAAACCTTTGCCGTGGAACAGGGCATCAACGTAATCAACGTCGAGACGCTGTATGAAGCGAAAGCCCACTACAGTCGCTGAGGCAGCCACCGTTAAGGTGGTACTGGTGACACTGGATAACCATCTGTGCCGGGTGGTTGAGCAGGTGCAGGCCAAGCTGGCAAAACAGCTGCCGGGGATGGTGTTAAGCGTTCACGCGGCATCGAATTGGCAGGCCAACCCTAAAGAGCTTGAGCAGTGCAGGGCTGATATCGAAGCTGGCGATATTATCGTGGTGACGATGCTGTTCATGGAGGAACACATTGAGGCAGTGCTGCCCAACCTGCGCGCTCGGCGGGATGAGTGCGATGCCATGGTTTGCTGCATGGCCGCCAGTGAGGTGATGCAGCTGACGCGCATGGGTCGCTTCAGTATGAACGGCGAGCAGAGCGGGCCCATGGCACTGCTGAAACGTTTCCGTGGATCAAGTGGTGGCTCACGCAAGAGTGCCGGCGCGCAGCAGCTTTCTGTGCTGCGTCGCTTGCCAAGGATACTGCGCTTTATTCCGGGCACTGCGCAGGATGTCAGAGCCTACTTCCTGACTCTGCAGTACTGGCTTGCAGGGTCAGAGGAAAACCTGCGCAACATGGTGCTGTTTCTCGCCGACCGCTACGGCCAGGGTGAGCGTGCCGGTGCATGCGCAAGTATAAAAATTGGTGCGCCGATTGATTATCCCGAGGTCGGCGTTTACCACCCCGCGGTTCCACAGCGCATATTTGAGGCTGAGCGTGAACTGCCTGGGCATGGTCGCCGCAGTCAGGGCAGAGTCGGCCTGCTGTTGATGCGTTCCTATGCGCTGGCCGGTAATGCCAGTCACTACGATGCAGTGATCGAGCAGTTGGAAGCTCGTGGCCTGCGCGTTATTCCCGCTTTTGCCAGCGGGCTCGATGCGCGCCCTGCGATAGAGCGGTACTTCCTTTCGAAAGGCAAGCCGGTAGTTGATGCTGTGCTGTCGCTGACTGGTTTTTCACTCGTTGGTGGCCCTGCCTACAACGACGCCAGCGCGGCAGAGCAAATGCTGGCTGAACTGGATGTACCCTATATTGCAGCGCAGGCTCTGGAGTTCCAAAGCCTCGAAAGCTGGCAGGCATCACCGCATGGTCTGATGCCGATTGAGGCGACCATGATGGTCGCCATCCCGGAGCTGGACGGCGCTATCGCGCCGTCTGTTTTTGGCGGTCGCAGCGAGACAAGCGCTGACGCATCGCCGGCGAGGGAAGAGGGTACGCATGATATGCGACCGGAGCCTGAACGGGTCGTATCGCTGGCGGACCGTGTGGCCAAACTGGTCGCTTTGCGCCGCGAAGGTCGCGATACCCGCCGGGTCGCGATTGTACTGTTCAATTTCCCGCCCAATGCCGGCAATACAGGCACCGCCGCTCACCTCAACGTTTTTGAGTCGCTGTTTGAGACCCTGTTGGAGCTGTCGCGTCAGGGTTATGACATTGATGTTCCTGATTCAGTCGAGGCGCTGCGCAAAGCCATCATCGGCGGCAACGCCGAGCGTTACGGTACCCACGCCAATGTACTTGAACGGATCAGTGTGGACGACCATGTCACGCGCGAGCCCTGGCTTGACGACATCGAGGCGCAGTGGGGCGCGGCACCTGGCAAACAGCTCAGCGATGGGGGCGGTCTGTTCATCCTCGGCGCACGCTTTGGCAACGTCATGGTAGGTGTCCAACCGGGTATGGGCTATGAAGGCGACCCCATGCGGCTTCTCTTCGAAGGCGGCTTTGCGCCTACCCATGCTTTCAGTGCTTTCTATCGCTACTTGCGCGAGGATTTCAAGGCCAACGCAGTTGTCCATTTTGGTACGCACGGCGCGCTGGAGTTTATGCCGGGCAAGCAGGTTGGGCTGTCCAGGGATTGCTGGCCGGAACGGCTTATAGGCGACTTGCCCAATTTCTATCTCTATGCAGCGAACAATCCGTCGGAAGGCTTGATCGCCAAGCGTCGCTCGGCGGCCACCTTGATAAGCTATCTCACGCCTGCGCTGGCTAACTGCGAGCTCTACCAGGGCCTGCAGGCCCTGCGCGAGTCAATTGATCGCTGGCGCGGCCAGCCTCAGCAGGGTGAAGCAGCGCGTGATTTGGCGGAGCTGGTGCAGGCCCAGGCGAGCGCGGTCGATCTCTGTGCCGCGGAGCCGCCCTGGGAAGTGCGAGACTATGAAAAAAGAGTGACTGCGCTGCACGCGCAGTTGATGGAGTTGCAAGACACGCTGGTCCCCTATGGCCTGCATGTGCTTGGCCGGGAGATGCCGCGCGCGCAGCGCCTCGACATGCTCGCCGCCATGGGCCGTGCGGCCCTGGATGTGGAGCTCCCAAGAGGCTGCGTCGAGGCGCTGGTCGATGGCTGCTCGGTGCGAGAGGCACTGCCGCTCGTGGGTAACACGGGTCTGGACGAAGACACCCTGGCCACGAAGCTGGGGGAGCTGGCTGAAGCCGGCATGCTGCTGTCGCGAAATGATGAGATTGGCGCCTTGGTGCATGCGCTTGATGGCGGTTTTGTTCGCCCTGTACCTGGGGGAGATCTGCTGCAAAACCCGGCGATATTGCCAACCGGCAGGAACCTACATGGCTTCGACCCCTACCGTCTGCCAGATGCCTTTTGTCTCAAGGAGGGAGAGCGTCAGGCTCAGCGCCTGCTTGAGCGGCATGCCGAAGAGGGCGCGCCGCCCCCTGAGTCAGTGGCCTTGGTACTTTGGGGCACGGATAACCTTAAGACGGGCGGTACGCCCATCGCCCAGGCACTGGCGCTGCTCGGTGCCCAGCCGCGACATGATGGCTATGGTCGCTTGACCGGTGCGCGCCTGATACCGCTCGCGCAGCTGGGTCGCCCACGCATAGATGTCATCATTACTATGTCCGGCATATTTCGTGACCTCTTGCCGCTGCAGGCTCGACTGCTGGCGGAAGCGGCTTATCTTGCGGCCGAAGCAGACGAGCCGCTGCAGCACAACTTTGTACGCAAACACGCGCTCGCGTATATGGACGAGCATGATTGTGATCTTGAGACGGCTGCACTGCGCGTCTTCAGTAATGCCGAAGGTGCCTACGGCGCAAACGTAAACATGCTGGTCGATAACGGGCAGTGGGATGATGAAGATGAGCTTGCCGAAGCCTACACGCGTCGTAAGGGCTTTGCTTATAAGCGTTCGGGCGAATCCGT
Source organism: Pseudomonadota bacterium (assembly GCA_038748065.1). Classification (GTDB taxonomy): domain Bacteria; phylum Pseudomonadota; class Gammaproteobacteria; order Pseudomonadales; family Halieaceae; genus JBCDJG01. The sequence continues at coordinate 15,479 of JBCDJG010000057.1, read as the reverse complement.
AGCACGCTCAGCGCAGCTACAGGAGATGCTTGGCGACGTTGATCTTGCCTACCAGAACCTGGACTCGGTCGAGCTCGGGGTTACCACTGTCGACCACTACTTCGATACGCTGGGCGGCATCAGTCGGGCCATTAAGCGAGAAAGCGGGCGAGACGTCTCGGTTTACATCTCAGACCAGACGCTCGGTGATGGCAAAATCCGCACGCTACAGGAGCAGGTGGCGCTGGAGACGCGTACGCGCGTGCTGAATCCCAAGTGGTACGAGAGCATGCTCGACAGCGGCTTTGAAGGCGTACGCCATATCGAAGAGCATGTCACCAACACCCTGGGATGGTCCGCTACCACAGGTAGCGTGTCGCCCTGGGTCTACCAACGAATATCCGAAACCTTCATTCTCGACGAGGCCATGCGTAAGCGACTCGCCGAACTCAATCCAACGGCGGCCGCGAAGGTCGCCAACCGCCTCATGGAAGCTCAGGAGCGTGACTACTGGGCTCCGGATGATGAGTGTCTCGACGCACTCCGCCGCGCCGGTGAGGATCTTGAGGATTGGCTTGAAGGTGTATCCAGCGAGGCCGCTGCATGAATATGCCAGAGACGATTGAAGTCAAACAGATCGACCCGACACGCGGCACACCGCCGGACGGCGAAGGCAGCCTGCAGGTCCATCTCGATCCAGACACGCAGATCGACCAGGCCAAGGTATTTGCCGTTTACGGCAAGGGCGGTATCGGTAAGAGCACGACCTCGTCCAACCTGTCGGTCGCTTTTTCACGCCTTGGAAAGCGCGTCATTCAGATCGGCTGCGACCCCAAGCACGATTCCACTTTTACCCTGACCAAGGCGCTGATGCCAACAGTCATCGACGTGCTTGAAACGGTTAATTTCCACCCCGAGGAGCTGCAGCCCGAGGATTACGTGTACGAAGGTTACAACGGCGTGATGTGTGTTGAAGCTGGCGGGCCCCCGGCGGGTACTGGCTGCGGCGGCTATGTTGTTGGCCAGACCGTGAAACTGCTGAAGCAGCACCATTTGCTGGAAGACGCTGACGTTGTGATTTTCGACGTGCTTGGGGACGTCGTTTGCGGCGGCTTTGCGTCGCCTCTGCAGCACGCCGAGCGGGCCCTGGTCGTAACCGCCAATGACTTTGACTCGATCTTTGCCATGAACAGAATCGCCAGCGCGATACAGGCCAAGGCGAAAAACTACGGCGTGCGCCTCGGTGGCGTGATTGCGAATCGCAGCGCCGACACCGATGAGATCGATCGTTTTAATGCGGAAGTTGGCCTCAAGCGGCTGGCGCATTTTCCCGATCTGGATGTGATTCGGCGCAGTCGCCTGAAGAAGTCAACCCTGTTCGAGTTGGAGGATGCCCCCGGGCTCGCCGAAGTGCAGCAAGAGTACATGGACCTGGCAGAAGCCCTGTGGCAGGGAACCGAGCCGCTAGAGGTAAATCCGATGAAAGATCGGGACCTGTTCGATTTTCTGGGGTTTGACTGATGAGCGGCGCACGCTACGAACGCAGGCGCGGTGAGATCGCCACCTATTTCGATCGCACGGCTGCGGATGCCTGGGCGCGATTAACCTCGGATGCCCCTGTTAGCCGCATCAGGCAGACGGTGCGGGCGGGACGGGACAGCATGCGGGCAACGCTGCTCAATTGGCTGCCGCAGGACCTGAGTGGCGCTCGCCTGCTGGATGCCGGCTGCGGTACCGGTGCGCTCGCTATGGAAGCGGCGCAGCGCGGTGCGCAGGTTGTAGCGGTTGACCTGTCGCCAACCCTGGTAACCCTTGCGCAGGAACGGCTGGAAAACGAGCCAGCTGCGCAGAACATCACTTTCATGGTGGGCGATATGCGCCACCTCGAGCTTGGCCACTTCGATTACGGCGTGGCTATGGACTCGCTCATTCACTACCAGGCCGAGGACATGGTCAATAGCCTCCACCAAATGAGTGAGAGCGTGACTCGCTCCATCGTATTTACCTTCGCGCCGCGCACGGCGCTGCTTGGTGCTATGCACGCGGTGGGAGGCCTCTTTCCCCGGGGCAATCGAGCGCCCTCCATTGAGCCTATCGCGCAGAGCGATCTGTGGCGGCGGCTGGATCGGGGTCTCGACGCCTGGCAGCGCGGCCGGTCACAGCGTGTTAATAGTGGCTTTTATATCTCCCAAGCCTGTGAGCTGGTCAAATCATGAAGCTGCCCCTGCCTGACTTCAGCGCGCAGCTGCAGACCGTCAGCGAACGCTGGCTGCCTTTTGCTGACGCCGTGTCGGGCGAACTGCCTTTGTTGCGCCTGATGCGTTTGTCGCTATTCCAGGTCACCGTCGGTATGGCGGTCGTACTGCTTAGCGGTACGTTGAATCGCGTTATGGTCATTGAGCTTGGGCAGGCTGCGTGGATAGTCTCCTTGATGGTGTCGCTGCCGCTTTTGTTCGCGCCTCTTCGAGCACTGATCGGCCATCGTTCGGACCACCATCGTTCTTTCCTGGGCTGGCGCCGTGTGCCCTACATCTGGACCGGTACGATGACACAGTTCGGCGGGCTGGCGATTATGCCCTTTGCTCTCATCGTTATGACGGAGCCCCACTCCGGTCCGCTCTGGGTGGGCCCGGCGGCTGCGATGCTGGCCTTCCTGTTAGTGGGCGCAGGGCTGCATACCGTGCAAACCGCAGGCCTGGCACTGGCAACTGACCTGGCTAGCGAGCGCACGCGGCCTCAAGTCGTGGCCTTGCTCTATGTCATGCTGCTGATCGGTATGATCGTCAGTTCTCTGGCCTTTGCCTCGTTACTTGAAGACTTCAACTATCTGATCCTGATCAAGGTCATACAGGGAGCAGCAGTGGTCACACTGGTGCTCAACGTCGTCGCCCTGTGGAAGCAGGAGGCCAGGCAGCCTCACCTGACGCTGCCAGACCGGGTAAGGCCTGCCTTTCGCGCAAGCTGGCGCAAGTTTGCCGGTACAGAACGCATTCCCCGGCTGCTGCTAGCGGTCGGATTGGGAACCGCCGGGTTCAGCATGCAGGACATTCTGCTTGAACCCTACGGCGCAGAGGTGCTGGGTCTGTCAGTCAGTCAGACCACAGGTCTGACGGCGATCTTTGCCGGCGGCATGCTGGCGGCGTTTCTATTGGCCTCCCGTTATCTTGGGCGAGGCACAGATCCAGTCAGGATTTCGGGCTATGGCGCTGTGCTTGGCCTGTTCGCCTTCGCCGCGGTTACGCTGGCTGCGCCGCTGGACTCCCCCCTGCTATTCAGGGTGGGCACTGCGCTGATTGGCCTTGGCGGTGGGCTGTTCGCCGTGGGCACACTGACGTCTGCGATGGTATCCGGTCGTCAGGAGCATCGCGGCCTGGCTCTTGGCGCATGGGGCGCGGTGCAGGCGACCGCGACGGGTCTGGCGGTTGCCGCTGGCGGGGCCGTGCGTGACATCGTATCCACCTGGGCAGGCAGTGGTCTGCTTGGTGAAGTTCTGAGTGGACCCGCTGCCGCCTATAGCGTGGTCTATCACATGGAGATTCTGTTGCTGTTCGCTGCTCTGGTGGCCATCGGCCCGCTGGCGCGGCAGCCCGGTGACAGTATGGAGACAAAGCCCGGCATGCACCTTGCGGAGTTCCCGGGATGACCAAGGCATTTTTCACCACGGAGATGACACTATGATATCCGGCCAAGTAACCAGCTATATCGATGCTGCACAATTACTTTTGTACCTGTTCTGGGGGTTCTTTTTCGTCCTGGTCTTCTGGCTGCATCGGGAGAGCAAGCGGGAGGGCTACCCCCTGCAGACCGACTCCGGCGAAACCAAGGAGGGCTTCCCGGGCCTGCCCCCGGCGAAGGTCTTTAAACTGCCACATGGGGGAGGCACCCGCGTAGTGCCCGCGCCGGAACCTGAAGGCGAACCCTACCCGCTGGCGGCTACGCCCGTCTCACCTGCACCTGGTGCCCCACTTCATCCTACCGGGGATCCGCTGGCGGATGCGGTGGGCCCCGCGGCCTACAACCTGCGGCCTGATGAGCCGGAACTGGATCACGAGGGAGAGCCCAAGATTGTGCCGTTGCGTGTCGCGACAGGGCATGGCGTTAACGAAAAGGACCCCGACCCGCGCGGGCGGCCAGTAATTGGCTGCGACGGCGAAGTCGCCGGCACAGTCGTGGACGTCTGGATCGACCGCCCAGAGAGCCTGGTTCGCTATCTTGAAGTGGAGTCGGGCGAGCGACGCGTATTGCTGCCGATTTTCATGGCCGGCGTCAGTGCGTCTACAGACCACGTTGCTGTGAAAGCCATCCGTGCGGACCAGTTTGCCGGGGTCCCGGGGCTATCAAACCCTGACCACGTGACGCTGCAGGAAGAGGACAAGATTACGGCCTACTATGGCGGAGGTCACCTCTATGCGACAGCGGAACGTGTCAACCCGGTGATATGACGACCACACGGAGGCAGGTTGCGGGCAGTTAGCCTTGAGTAATTATTTGCTCGCCATCGCGGTAGCGCTGATCGGCTGGTGGTTCAGCACGGGTGTCATACTGATGCTCAACCACCTGCCGCGCGGCACCTATCGCTGGAGCTTTCTCTGTGCAAGCGCGCTCATGCTGGCAAGTCTTGCCAGCCTGTCCGCTAACAGCCTCGATGATACGGCGGCCGGCGCAATCGTCGGTTTTCTGCTCGTGCTCGTTATCTGGGGCTGGCTCGAGATGGGCTACTTGATGGGCATCGTCACGGGGCCGCACAGTGAGCCTTGCCCGGCCGCTGTCTCACCAGTTCAGCGCTTCTTTCTAGCGATCGCGACCAGCTTGTATCACGAGCTTGCGGTGCTGGTCCTGGCGGCGCTGGTTATCAGTCTGTCGTGGGATGGGCCGAACCAGGTGGCGACGCTCAGCTTCTTGACGCTTTGGCTGATGCGTTGGAGCGCGAAGCTCAACCTGTTTCTTGGGGTGCGCAATTACAATGGCCAGTGGCTACCCGATCATCTGCACTACCTGGACAGCTATACGCGCCGACGGCGTATGAATGCACTCTTCCCCATTTCGCTGACGATGGGTTTGCTGGCTGCGTTTCATCTGTTTCAAGGCGCGGCGGCGGCTGGGGCCTCTGACTTTGACATGATCGCAAATACTTTGGTCGCCACCCTGATATCGCTGGCCGTTCTGGAACACCTGTTTCTCATGTTGCCGCTGGGTGATGCGGCACTGTGGCGCTGGGCCTTACCGCAGTCCGCGACGGATCAGAGCCCGGACCCCTGTGTAAAAGAAACTTGACAAGGCATGACGCTAGAGCTACTTTTGCCCATTAGTGTGGAGATGTTGTCCACCCCACTGACTGACTGGAAACACCCTGTCATGGCCTCCCATAAAAGGCCGAAAGGTGATGTGACCAAGGTACGCCCCAGCCAGCCCGGCACCTGCAGCTTTGCACGGAGCGGCGCGATGTTGAAGTTCAGCCCTCAGACTATCCCGATAAAGACGATCGAAGAAGGTGGTAGCGCCGGTCGAATCGATTGGGATGAATTCGCCCTGGCCTTGGATCAGCACGCACATGCCTGTGGCGCTGATGAACCTGTTTCGGTCTACGTTCACCTACCCTTCTGCCCATCGCGCTGCCTCAACTGCGATCGTAATACCGTCGTTACGCACAGCCTTGCAGAAATCGACCAATACCTCGCAGCCCTCGACCAGGAGATGACGCTGGTCACGGCTCGCCTTGGGAATGGACGTGAGCTGCAGCAGTTACACCTGGGGGGCGGTACGCCCAACTACCTGAGTGAAACCCAAATCATTCGGCTGATGACGATCATCGAACGTCACTTCACAATTACCGAGCACACAGAGACATCGCTGGATGTCAGCCCCAAGCGCAGCTCGCGCGCGCAGCTGGCGCTGCTGCGAGGTCTCGGTTTTCGCCGCATTAATTTTGAGGTTCGCGACCTCGATGACGAGGTGCAAAAGGCCATCGGCCGCTCTCAGTCAATGTCGGTGCTAAGCGACGTCTACGACAATGCCCGCGACTTTAATTTCGATGCCCTCAGCATGGACCTGGTCTATGGTCTTCCGCAGCAAACGCTGAGCAGCATGAAGCGCAGTGTGGCGTCGATTCTTGAACTGGCTCCCGATCGCTTGCTGTGCTGGTCTTTTTCTCGCCAGGCGGGAACGTTTTTGCACCAGCGCTCACTCGACCCGGCGTCGCTGCCGTCCCTGGGTGATAAAGTGGCGATGTTCAATGCCATCGCGGACACCATGCAGGAGGCTGGTTACAGCTGGATTGGCCTTGACTGCTTCTCCAAGCAGACAGACCCGCTATGGAGTGCCAGGCGCGAGCGACTCGTGCGCCGCAACTGGATTGGTTATACCGCCATGGAGCCTGATATTGTTCTGGGCTTTGGTGCCGGAGCGATTAGCGAGATGCCCGGCATTGTGGCCCAGAATCATGCCGATATCAGTCGTTGGAGCGATGCGCTATGGCAGGATCGCCTGCCTATCGAGGACGGCTGCCGGATAAGCCCCGAGGTGGCTCAGCAGCGCGCGCTGTTGAGTGACTTAATGTGTAATATGGAGGTCACGGGCGATGTTCCCGCTGATCGTGATGACGCGCCCGAACCGCTTGCCAGCCTGATCGAGCGAGGTTACGTCGAACAGCCGCGAGCGGGGCACCTGGTCGTCACCGAACGCGGTCGCTTCGCCATGCATCAGGCGTGGGGTAATACCTCGCCAGTCGCCCGCTGGGCAGCGGGTTTCTAAGCTGCCCCTGTATGGGCGCCATGCAGGTTTGCTGGAGATGCGCCGCAGATAGCCTGAACGCGCGCATACTGATCACCCCTTAGCCTCTCCCACTCCATGCGAAACCAAGGCGTGAATCGCGTCGGTTTGTTCCGAATAAGGTCATCGAGGACGTTGCAGTCGAACCAGCCCCAGTCCTGTATTTCCTGGTTGTTGGGTTCAATATGCCAATCCTCGCTCACGTTACCCACGTACACGCTGCAAAGTTCGTGCTCCGTGCCTACGTCGAGGTAGCGGGCGCGATATTCAAACTGATAAAGCCGCGTCAGCGGCACGTCGATGCCCAGTTCCTCTTGTAAGCGTCTGCGCGTCGATTGCTCATAGCTCTCGCCCTCGCGCGGATGGCTGCAGCAGCTGTTGGTCCAGAAGCCGGGCCAAAGTGGTTTGAGTTTGCTGCGCTGGTGCAGCAAGACGCGATCGGCGCCGTTAAATATGAAAATTGAAAACGCGCGATGCAGCTTGCCGTCGCCACGGTGCACGCTGACCTTACTAGCGTGGCCCTGGACTTCGTCGGCCTCATCTACAAGTATCAGGCACTCGTTATCAAACGAGACGCGCTTGCCGTTGGTCGCTTGCCCTAACATCTATCATCTCCCCGTTCGTGGCATAGCGGCAGCCGAAACATAACGCCAGTTGCGCTGCTCGGCCCAATAAATAAAAAATGCCCCCGAAGGGGCATGGAGTCCGGGGTGCTAACTGCGTCCCGGCGGTAGTGCTTCCTGGTGCACGGCGGCCATGCTGTCACCGCCCATAGCACCTTCGATCCAGTTGTACTTTGCAGTACTCAGCAGGATAAAGTGGATGAAAATAGCTAACGTGAACAAGAAGATCGCGTTCGCTACCATCAGCCTCCTCGGATCGAAGAACAGCCAAAGTCTATACATAGGATATCTCCGTATAGTTAGGTGCACTCCCCGGCGAACCGGTTAGGCACATGGTTAAAGGGACTGACTGGCGTCAGAACCAGGGTCGCCACAACCAAACGAGGATGTGAGCCACTACCGCGACAGCGGTAAAGCCCAGGAATCCTTGCATGTAAGCGCTGTGGAACTCCTTGGCTTGATCGCTAGTGAGACCCGAAGGGCTTTCTTCACTCATGAGTTACCTCCATTGTGAACGTCACACAACACCGCTCGCCGCGTGGCTAAAGCCACTTTGCGAACGGCTCCCAGCAGACCACGCCAGCACCGAAGTGTTGCCGTATCCGCCTCTTCAAGCCGCAGCGCGATGTGTTACACCTGCTCCGGTTTAAAGATCTTGCGAGGCCTTGACCTGACTTACTGCATCATCGTGTAAGGGATGACGCTATAGGTCGATCGCTTGGCCTCTTCAAAGCAGCTGTTCTGCCGGCGTTCGCCGACATGAAGAAGCCGCTTGCATGTTTCCACCAGAAAAAAGCAGGGGAAGAGAATGACAACGAGTAACCTGACCTCGTGGTTTTCACTCCTGCGTTTACTGGCGAGTTTGCTCTTACCGGTGTTATTCAGCATGGCTGAACACTCCCCCGTGGCGGGGCTGTCATACCCCGTTTGCAAAACTCTCATCGGGCGCTCCCCGCGCTCATTTCCTGGCTGGCCTGGCGCAAGTGCGCCATGGCGACCAGTTCTGCACCGGTCCCGCGGGCCGCCCGCTCAGCGGCATCACGCAGGTGTTTGGCTGCGGAAATACGTACCAGGATCGGTTCCCTGGCGACCAGCGTTTCGAGAGCAGCCTCCGCCTCATCTTCCCAGGCCAGTGCCGGATCGATACGCGCCGGTGTGGCGGCTGCCTTATCCATTTCGGTGCCGAGAGGCAGGATGTTGAAGAGCGCATCAAACAGCGCATTGCAAACCTCCTGCAGCAGATAGCACGCACCGGCGTAGCCCATGAAAGGCGTACCCGTGTGACGGCGTATTATGGTCCCGGGGAGCGATGCCGGTATGTAGATGCTCTTTGATGCGCTCTCGGCCAGGTACATGCGTTCGTTGTAGCTGCCGAAAACAATCAGTGGAGCCTTCTCCTTAATCGCGGCGCGCACGGCCTCGTTATCCGTCTTATCCCCTGCGCTGCGCGCAAAATTGAATGCACAGGGCAGCCCCAGTTCGTCCTCGAGGAAGTGACGGACGCCCCGGGCGTAAGTTTCGCTCGCAGAGATGCCAAAGCTGGCCGTGCCCAGGAAGTCCTGGGTAACGGAACGCCATAAATCCCAAATCGGCTTGATCGTGGTGTGTTTTTCGCGCTCGATAAAGGCCGTGGGATCAAGGTCCAGAATCTCACCAAGTGCCTCGAGGAAGTGGGTCGTGCTGTGCAGGCCGATCGGTGCCTGCAGATAGGGCTTGTCCAATGCTTCGCAAAGCTTGCGTCCGAATTCACGGTACATGCAGATATTGGCATCTGCATCCGCGAGTCGTGGGATGTCTTCGAGGGGACAGCCGAGCGGGAACACCAGGTTGACCTCAGCACCCATGCCTTCTACCAGGCGCCTGACCTCCGCCAGATCGGACCAGGTGTTGAAGTAGCCATAGGCCGGGCCGATGATGTTAACGCGCGGTACGCGTTTACCCTCTGGCTTGTCGCCACCTGACTTGCGACGTTTTTTCTTCTGGCCGTACTCTTCCCACAGCCAGACTAGCGCGCGATCCGCGCTCTGCCACTGGTCTTCGTCGATCGTGCGCGGCAGAAAGCGCTTGATGCCGGTACCCTCCGGTGTAACGCCGCCACCGATCATTTCCGCTATGGAGCCGGTCACTACCACGCTCGGCTTCTTGGGGTCCAGGGTCTGGTGGGCGCGCCTTAGTGCACCTTCCGTGCCATGCTGGCCAAGCTCCTCCTCGGCCAGTCCCGTGACAACAATGGGCAGCTCATGCGGGGGCAGGGCGTCTGTGTAATGCAGCACGGAAGTCACAGGGAGATTCTCGCAGCCCACCGGACCGTCGATGACCACCTGCAAACCCTTGACCGCCGTGAACATATAGACAGAGCCCCAGTAGCCACCGGCGCGATCATGATCTAGCACTAACATCAGGCGCTTGCCTCCGCTGCGGTCTGGTCGAATCCAGCTTTATGGGCCAGTTCGGGCGTCCAGATGCCCGCGCTGGCACCTTCGCCAACACCCTTAAAAAATGCTTCCATGGCAGCGAAGCGGTGTTGGTTGCCTACGGCTGTGTTGATGACCTGGGCAAGGGAGCCTGCACCCATCGGACCCATCAAGGGGCGCGCAGAAATCAGGTTAGTGAAATACATAGCCGGAATGGCGAGTTCTTTGGCCTTCTGAACAACGGGCGTGGTACCGATAGCCAGTTCGGGCTTGAAGGCCTCTATGGCCGATAGATCGGTTTCCAGCGTGGCCCTGAAGCGTACCTCGACCCCGTGCTGTTCCAGCCACTCGCAGTCCGCGGCGGACCAGGGGGTTTTAGGGCAGGCCGTGCCGACATAACGCAAGTCGGCGCCGCATTCGACCAGCAGACGTGCAACGATCAACTCGGAGCCTTCATAGCCCGATAGTGTCATCCGGGATTTAATCGGGGAGCCGGCGATCGCGCCCTTAAGGGCCGGCAGGATCGCCTGCTTCGCCGCATCCAGTGCTGTATTGGAAACATTCATGGCCTGTGCCACCTGCTCCAGCCATTGCGCGGTACCTTCGTAGCCTACGGGCGCTGATCCAACGGCCTGTCTGCCGGCTGCAGCAAATTCGCGGTGGCTGGCCACGTAGAAGGGGTGGAGCATGGCCAGGAGCTGGCAGTCGAGCGCCGCGTAGAGTTCGCGCCATTCCCTGGTCGGGACGGCTGGGCCCGCGGCCAGGCCCAGAGGCTCCAGCAGGCGGTTGATCGTTATCGCATCGACCGGGAAAATCTCCCCAGCCAGTGCAACAGCGGGTTTGCCCTCGCGTTGCGCCAAGGACCCGGGGCGGGCCACGGGGCCAGACTGTACCTCTTGTCGGGCATAGCGCAGCATGGCGCCTGCCAGTACATCTTTCGCCTCGGCATGGGTCGGGACACCAAAGCCTGGAACATCAATGCCGACAATGCGCACGCCGTTAATCTCGCGCGGCAATAGGTCCAGAGGCACACCAGAAGCGGTGGGTACGCACAGGTTAATGATGACAACCGCATCGTAATCGGCTGGGTCCGCCAGTTGCTCAACGGCCTCGCGAATATCCTCAAACAGCTTTCCAGTAACCAGTGTTTCTGAGTCGAAGGGCACGTAGCCCACGGTGCGCCGCGCTCCGTAAAAGTGCGACGTAAAGGTAAGGCCGTAGACGCAGCAGGCCGAGCCACTCAGAACAGTTGCCGTGCGCTGCATGCGAAGCCCAACACGCAGCGAGCCGAAGGCTGGACACATGCTTTGCGGTTGGTCATGTGGCCCTGTCGGATAGTCCTTGGCGTATTGCTCAAGCACCGCCTGCTTGCCTGCAGCAGCGGCGGCCTCAGCCATTTTGCCGGCACCGGCATGGCAGCCTTGACCATCGCTTGGCTCACCCACGTCGGTGAGTGGAACGAGCTCCGGCTCGGTGGCGCCGTTGACTGGATTCTCAGGCTTGGTCATAAACGACCTCTAACGAGGGCTTGTTCAGCGTGGAGGCGTCGCACAGGTCCTCAAGCGTTGCCGGTTCCAGCACGACCTCACGACCCACCTGGTCACCGGAGAAAAGGCCGAGCAGGTCGTCCTGTGACAGCGGCTGTGGCCGGTGGGGCGGCGCCTCGGCTACGTTGCTCGCAAGTTCGGCAAACAGTGGCCCCCATGTGCCATCGGGGTGGCCGATGATCTCGTAGCTCGCGCTTTTGCGCCGAATCTCCTCGTGTGCGGGGATCGCGGCCAGAATAGGTATATCCGCTGCGTCGCAGAAAGCCTGCGCTTCGCCGGTGTCGTCGTCTTTGTTCACTACCATCCCGGCTACACCGACGTTACCGCCAAGTTTGCGGAAGTACTCAACGGCGGAACAAACGTTGTTCGCAACATACAGCGATTGCAGGTCATTAGAGGCCACCACGATGACCTTCTGGCACATGTCCCGGGCGATGGGTAGGCCAAAACCGCCGCAGACGACATCGCCAAGGAAGTCGAGCAGGACATAGTCGAAATCCCAATCATGGAAACCCAGCTTTTCCAGGGTCTCAAAACCATGAATGATGCCGCGTCCGCCGCAGCCACGGCCGACTTCGGGGCCGCCCAGCTCCATTGCGAAGACGCCATCGCGCTTGAAGCAGACGTCCTCGATACGGGTCTGTTCACCCGCGGCTTTGCGTTTGGAAGAGGTTTCAATAATGGTGGGGCAGGCCTTGCCGCCAAACAGCAGCGAGGTGGTATCACTCTTCGGGTCACAGCCGATCAGCAGTACCTTCTTGCCTTGCTGGGCCATCATGTAAGACAGGTTGGCCAGGGTGAAGCTCTTGCCGATGCCGCCCTTGCCGTAGATGGCAATAATCTGGGTTTTCGGCGCCGGCTCCTGACTGCTCGCGAGGATGTCGGATTGGTCGTCGAGCTGATTCGGGTCAATGCTGACAACAGGGGAAATGGGGGTCATTGGTCTCTCCAATCCAGGATCATCTTGATGCAGTCGGGGTCACCGAAAGCAGTACGGTAGGCTGATTCGGCATGCGTAGCAGGCTGTCTATGACTGATCAGGCCTGCTAGGGACAGGTCACCACTGGCCACCAGTGCTGCTGCCGCTTCCATATCGGCAGGCTGCCATTCGGCGGCGACCCGGATATCAATCTCGCGGCTGAAAGCAGGCGCGAACTGGAAGTGCAGTGGTTCGTGGTAAAAACCGGCCAGAAGCAGTTGGCCACCCGGTCCGAGGCGGCCGATGAGGGTGTCGAGAAGGTTGGCGTCGCCGCTGACGTCACAGATGCTCCGGTAATCGCTGCGCGTATCGTCACTGGGGTCTATGACCGGGTAATGGCTGGCACCGCTGCGCCTGGCAGCGCTGGTTTCCCAGACGGTTGGTGCTTCACCGCCAAGGGCTATTACCAACCTTGCTAGCAGTCGTCCCAGCACGCCGTGGCCAATGATCAGCTGGGGCAGCGCGTCGCCAGCGCGCTTGGCGGCGTGATGGGCCGTCGCAGCCAGGGCCAATAGCACGGATTCCTCGCCGGCGCTGTCCGCCAGTGACACCAGCCGCTCACCGGGGACAACCAACTGTGCAGCGGCGCCGCCGAACAGGCCTCTGACGTCAGTGAAGCCGCGGGAGCCGGGCACGAAAACCCGGGTGCCTGGTTCGGGGCCTGCCTCTCCGCTGCGGCTCTGAATCCGGCCAACACATTCGTAGCCCGGCACGAGGGGGTACCCAAGCCCTGGGAATGGCGGCATGCGTCCATCCCAGAGCAGACGCTCCGTGCCGGTGCTGATGCCGGTCCATTCAACCTCGACAACGCAGTCTCCGGCCTCGGGCAATGGCAGCCCGACCGGGCGCAGATTCATCTGCCCCGGCTGCTCGAAAACCACTGCGATGGGTGCACTACTCATGTCATATCAACAGGCTGTCGCTGCCCTCCACGGGCCTTACTCCCTGGGATGGGGAGCCCGATCTAATCTATTTACCGCGTAAGTGTCAGTTTATAATTACATTATATATTGTCAATCTAAAATTACACTGTCATTGATCTGCAATAAGGACCCGCACCAGCATGGGCATCGCGGTGGTCAGCTCTCGGCAGCGGCTGAAGCCCGCGGCCTGCAGCATGGACGAGAGTCTCTCGGCGCTGCGTGGTTCGCCGCTGCCCATGGCCCATAAATAGATGCCGAAGTAGGTGTCGCCGATGGCCTCGGCACCCCGTGTGCCCGCCAAAGGTTCGGCAATAAGCAGCCTGCCACCGTCTGCCAGAGCAGCATGAGCAGCCCGAAGCAGGGTCATGACGGCCTCGTCATCGTGGTCGTGGAGGACGCGTACGAGGCTTATCACGTCCGCACCCTGAGGCAGAGGGTCCGCCAGCATGTTGCCCGGGAACGCGCGCGCGCGGAAAGCCAGCCCGGCGTCAGCGAGGCGTTGCTCGGCGAGTTTCGCTACAGGCGGCAGGTCGAATACGCTGCCCTCGAGGTGTGGCCAGCGTGACAGGGCCTCGGTGAGAAAGCTGCCGTCACCGCCAGCCACGTCGAGCAGGCGACGATGGCGCTTGAGTGAATAGGTCGTCAGGATGTGCTCGGCCACGAAGCCCTGGGAAACTGACATCAGCTGGCTGTACCGGGCCTCCGCTGCGCCGTTGCTGGATAAGTGCTGCTCTTCGCGAGCATAGGTCCAGAATGCCGACAGGCGCGTGGCATTGCGTGCCTGCAGCAGATTTACCGGGTCCAGCAGGTCGGCGTAGAGCTCCTGGTGATGCTCTACCATTGCGGCGATGCCCGGATTGCCCAGCGTCGCAGCGCCAAGTTCGCCGAGACCAAATTGGTCGCCGTTGCGGCGCTGCAGCAGACCGATTCCGGTCAGAGCCTTGAGCAAGCGTTCTGTGCCATCCACGGGTAAACCTATCTTCGCGGCAATGTCTGGGCTGCTCATCGGGCCCTGCTGAAGCAGCTCGAACAGGCCAAGTCGGAAGCCGGCGAATAGCACCTGGGAATAAACGAAGCCAGAGGTAATGGCATGCAGGCGCAGCGCGGGTTTCCGAGCCAGCCGGCGGATAAGTGGAATGCGTGCGAGGCGCCGCTGGAATTCAGGGTCGCTGAGGAGCCGGTCCCGCCTTCGGTACAGGGCCTCGCGCCAGCCGCCGGGCTTGGGGCTGCCTCTGCTGTCAGGGCCCACTGCCGTGGAGTCAAGCACGGTGCTGGTCAGGCAGCGTCTCGACCAGCGCAGTGTGGCATGAAGCGGCTCGACTGCAGGCGCACCAGCTCCTGCAGTTTTTCCCGGCCGGGACATTCCGGGATGGTGTCGATGCCACCCTCCAGAAGTTGCCTCAGGCGTCCCACCGCGCCCTCAAGGCCCAGTTCCGCTACCGCATTCGGCCGGTTGAGTGCTGCGTCCCTGCCTGTTGGCTTGCCGAGGGTCGCTTCATCCGCGGTCGCATCCTGAATGTCATCGGCAACCTGATAGGCCTCACCGATGCTGGCGCCCAGCACCTCCCAGGGTTCTGGATCAACGCCGGCAGCCGCGGCGCCGGCTGCGGTGGCAGCGATGAATAACGCACCCGTTTTTGCCCGGTGATAACGCGACACATCAACGCGGGGCTCGCACTCCCAGGCCTGGCCAGCTGCGATACCTTCAGGGGCGCCTACGCCGCGTGCAACCAGCGCGAGCACCAGCGCCATGCGCTCGGGCTGGCCGGCGGTGCCAACCGCCCGCCCGAGTGACTGAAAAGCAGTCACGATCAGCGCATCGCCTGTTAGAAGCGCGATGCGTTCGCCATAGGCTGCATGAACCGTGGGTTTGCCACGGCGGTGGGTGGCGTCATCAAAGCAGGGCAAATCGTCGTGCACGAGCGACGCGCAGTGCAGCAGCTCGATGGCCGTGGCGGCGGCCATCGCCAGACCGCGCGAAGCAGCGTCACCGCCGATAGCAGCGGCGACGGCCAGGCACAACTGCGGACGCACGCGCGCCCCCGCCGGGAATACCGCGTATTCCAGGGCGCTGGCCAGCTGTGGCGGACAGCCTCGGCCGCCCGCGATAGCAATGGTGCGCTGCAGTTCTTGTTCGCATTCCAACAGACTTTTATCCATCGCCCTTACTCCGCATGTGTTAATATAAATTTACATGTATAAATGTAATATAATCTAGACATCCTACCTGCGCAAGCTGGCCGAGG
>JBCDJG010000056.1:0-32947 GCA_038748065.1 Pseudomonadota bacterium | reverse complement strand
GTCTTCATCGTCACGCGTGTAGTCGATGATATCGTCGATCTCTCCATCGCCGTTGACGCGATGTGTGGTTGAGAGTCCCGGGGCACTTGCAATATCAGAATATGATACGGCGACCTCCGGTCCGGTATTGAAATTGTCCAGTTCAACACCGTGCCCGGGGCCTACCCGATTCAGGTTTCTGAATGCGTAATAGATGAGAAAGTCGACGCTGAAACTCCGATCGGTTGTGCTACCCGACTGTGTGCCCTGTGAATAACACGCTATGTCCACCGTGCCGCGGCGGCGCTCACCGTCATCGGTAATGTCAACGCTGGCCCTGCCCATCGAGAAACCTTTGTCTGAAAAGCGCGCATTGCTAGTCTTGGTAGCTTCGATAGATGATGAAATAAAGGAGTAGTCGCCGTCGTTGCTGCGATACATTCCTACCATATTCGAGCTGTCCAAAACCGTCATCACGGCAGCGTCATTGCGAAAGACGAGTTCGAAGCCATCTTTACTCGAAGGAATCTCCTCGCGGCCTACATAGTTGCTATCTCGACAGTGCAGGGCATCTAGCGACCCATCGGTGTACTCCTGGATCGCCACCGAGAATCGAATATCTCGTTGGTCTTCAAAAATCCCGACAAAAGAGTCACGTAAGTACCTGGAGCGTGAACGAAAAGTCCAAAGGCCGGTCAGGCTGCTGTCTGAATCGGCGATGGCTTTTTTGCGGAACAGGGGCACGAGGCGGAAGGTTTCGTCAGAATCGAGGAAGGCCTGCAGCTGATCATTGTCTGCGACATCAGCCAGCGACACTTCGCAGGACTCTGATGAGCCACCACATAGCCCGCGCTTGACTGGCTGCCAGCGGACGAATCTGTAGCCAGGGTTGGGCGAGGCGATGAAGGTCTCTTCGTAGCTGGAATCTACTACGTCAATCACGCACTCGCCTGCAGCTGGGCAAATGGTCCGCCCGTTGGCATCGACGACTGAACCGTTGGGTGATGTCGTGATTTCGATGTTACAAGCACTAAGCAAGACCGGCAGAATAACGCATATTATTCCGCGTAAAGGAGCCAGCACTGCGCGGCGGAAGGGAGAAGTTGCGGTAGGTGGTTTGATGAACTCGGGGATCAAGAAAGCCTACTCCCAGCTGATTAGAGCGCCCGGAGGTGCCACTTGTTTACCAGTATTCCTCGGAGTCTAGCACGCCGCTGCACCGAACTTTGCCCTTGGTATCCTTCAAAACGCCATCAATCAGTTCAATCGCCATCCACGCCTCGGGATAATCAATCGGGTAGGGCGGCGCGAGACGGTGGCGACTGCGAAAGCCGCTGCGGCGGTAGTAGTTGGGGTCACCGAGAACCAGCACGATCTCCACGCCCTGTTCAGCCAGTATTTCAAGGCCGCGGGCAATCAGCGCCGAGCCAATGCCCTGCCGATGGTGGTCAGGCCGGACGGCGAGCGGACAGAGAATGCTGGCCATCGTTGTGCCTGCACTCTGCTCGATGGTTACCTTGCTGAAGATGGCGCTGCCCAGCAGCTCGGCGCCTGATTCGGCGACCAGAGAGAGCGATGGCTGGGCTGATGGATCTGCTGGCAGGGCTATTGCCAGGCGGGACACGGCGTCTCGCTCCCCCTCATCGAAGGCCTCGAAATGCAGCATGCGCACCGCTTCCGTCTCACGCTCGTGAGATGCGCGCAGCCTAAGCTCTCGATCCACGTTCACGTTAAGGGGTGCCTCATGATGCTCGTCTTCCCGTCCTGGCCCTCGTCTGTCACAGGATCTCTTTGAAGAAGCTCAGCATCTGCTGCCAGGCGCGGCGGTCCGTGCGCTCGTTGTATTGCGCGCCGATCTCGGGGGCGTTTGCCGCCGGCCGACTGAAGGCATGCATGGTCTGGCTGTAGGAAATAAACTGCAGGTCGACGCCTTTTGCCGTCATCTCATCGATCATGGCTCTGACCACATCGCCAGGCACCATTGGGTCATCTTCACCGTGCAGGACCAAAACGCTGCAATCGAGGTGCTTGGGTGTGTCAAGATCGTGCGGCACCAGCCCGCCGTGGAACGACACCACGCCCCGGCAATCAGGATTGCCGCCGCGGGCCAGGTCGAGCACGCAGGTACCCCCGAAGCAGTAACCCATGGCACCGATACGCGCGGGGTCGCCGCCGGGCAGCGTCTTTGCCGCCGCCATGGCCGCTTCCATGCGGGCCAGGATGCGTTCGCGGTTCTCCATATAAGGTGCCAGAACGTCCATCACCGTACTGAAATCCGTGTGTGTCTCGCCTTCGCCATAGATATCCACGGCGAAGGCAAGGTAGCCCTCGTCCGCAAGCCTGCGGCATTTGTCTCTGACCTCGTCGATCAGCCCGTCCCAGGCGTGCACCACAAGCACGATAGGCAGCGGTCCGGCGGCATCTGCGGGAGCGAAGATTTCACCGCGGCAGGTTACGTCCCGCGCGGGATAGGCGATTTGGGATTGCGTGATGGACATTGGGCGAGTCCCTGTTGCTCGTTTTTGAGACGAGCAGTGTACGACATTTACCAGCTATTGATATGCAGGGACTTGTCCAGTGCCGTACGCGGCGCCGCTTTGAATTCGGTACCGAGGGTATAGGCGATCGGTATCAGCGCGACCTGGGCGACCTCATCCGGAATGTCCAGCAGTGCAGCGACTTCCTTTTCGAAGTTCAGGTGCAAGGTGGTCCAGCAGGTGCCGATGCCGCGCTCGCGGGCGGCAAGCATAAAGCTCCAGACCGCTGGCACGATGGAGCCAAGAATGCCGGCGATTGCGCCGAGGGGCATGCCCGGGATGTCTGGCCTGACGCCTGCACAGGGTATGAGAAGGGCGGGTACCCGATGCAGGTTCTGGGCGAGATATTGCGCCGAGCTCAGCACACGCTCCTGCGTCGCTTCCATGACGGGATCACCCTTGTGATGCGCCGTGGGCTGCAGGTCGCTGGCCTCGTACTCGGCAAAGGCCTGCCGATAGTATTCGGCGATGGTGGCAATTTTCGCGGTATCGGTCACCAGCATGAACTGCCAGCCCTGGCTGTTGGAGCCACTGGGCGCCTGCAGCGCAATGTCGAGGCACTCACGCAGGATGTCCATCTCCACGGGCCGGTCGAAATCGAGCCGCTTGCGCACGGCTCGGGTGGTTGTCAGGACTTCATCTGCGTTCAGGTTGAGATTTGCCATGCCTTGTCTCGCTTTAGTCTGGGCCGCTGCTGTGGCGCTGTACGGCTGTATCGTCTCCGCTCTCGAAAATCTCCTCCAGCCGGTCGCCGAGGTAGCCGATCATGCGCTCGATGCGTTTGTCACGGTTGCTGGTCAATTGCCCCAGCGCCATCCCCTCCATCAGGAACTTGGTCAGGTCCATGGCCAGCAGGAAGAGTTCGCCGCGCTCGTTCCAGTCGGAAAAGAGCTCGCCGTTGGACTCGGCAACATGCCGCTCGAAGCTGCGCTGGGAATTCTTCAGAATGTCGCCGAGCTCCTCGTCGGTTCGGCCGGCCACACACAGTTCGTGGTAGGCGATAAACAGGTCGCCCGTGAGATGCTCCCAGTAGGCTGCAAGGCCCGCCCGGTGGCGATCAGAGCCGGCAAGATCGCCGGGAATCTGACTGACCCGGGAGGAGAAATCTTCGATGAGCTGCTTGTGCAGGTACTCAACGGTGGCCTGAATCAGCTCGGTTTTCGACGGGAAATGATGCAGCATCGCGCCGCGTGAAACGCCGGCATTGCTGGCCACCTTGGCGGTGGTCATGCGGTTGTAGCCTTCGTTGATAAAGCAGTCGATGGCGGCATTGAGAATGCGCTGCCGGGTCATGGCGCTTTTCTGCGCCTGCCAACCGATCTCTTTGTTAGCCGCCTGGTGTTTCGCCATCAACCTGTCCTATTTGCCGGCGAGTCGCGCCACTACCGGTGCGAAAACCTCCACCATGTTGTTCTGCCCGTCGTCCAGCACCGCCACGTAGGATATGCCATATTCCTCGCGGCGCCGGAGCAGTTCGTCGCAGATAAAATCGACACTGCCGATCAGGCAGTGTGGATGGCTCAGTATATCGCTTGCGCTGAGCCCGAGCATCTCGCCGATCGCCGCCGCCGTGGGCTCAGGCTGGTCGGTAATTATTGTGTTGTAAGCGCCGATCTCGAGCTCAATATCTGCCATGCGCTCGCCGGCGCCCTGGCGTACCCAGTCGATCTTCTTCCTGGTGGCCTCCGCCAGCCCCGAGTTCATGCCGTCGGGCCCGAGCATGCCAGCGCGGTTGTTGAAGTTCAGGCTCACAATATCAGCTTCCTGGCCAGCGTACTGCAGGATTTTGCGGCTGCCGCCGCCGATCATGAGCGGTGGATAGGGCTGCTGAGCCGGTGACGGAGTGCCGTGGAAGCCGGACCACTGGATGGCCTCACCGCTGATATCCAGGGGATTCCCTGACATGAAGGACTTGTAGGCCGAAACGGTTTCAGCCATGCGTGCGAAGCGTTCCGGAAACTCATCAAATGCCAGCCCCACGGCCTCGTACTCGTTGCGTATCCAGCCGGCCCCCAGGCCGAATTCCAGACGACCCTCGGACAGGTAGTCCATGGTCGCCGCTTCCTTGCCGAGAACAATGGGGTGACGATAGTCGTTGCAAAAAACTCGGCAACCCACGCGCAGGGTGGTGGTTTGCTCAAGGGCCATGGCGATAGCGGGCACGGCGCCGAGCATTTGCGGCGGGTGAAAGGTGCTCTCAAGCGCAGGCCCCTCGCTCAGGAAGTGGTCTGCCAGGAAAAAGGTACTGTAGCCCAGATCCTCTGTTTTCTGGATGAGCGTTCGCCAGTGTGCCGGGGATGCCGTATTGAAACTCTGCAGCGAGAATCGGAACGGCCTGGGTGCGCCCATCATGCAGCCCCTGCACCGGGCTCCGTGGCCGGCGTCAGCGCGACGGGGATGCAACTCTGCCGGGCCATGCCCGAGTAGCGCGCATTCTCCGCGCGATTACTGACCAGCCGATTGGTGTTACTCCCGAGTTCGCGCACCTGGGCATCGGCTGCGCCCTTATCTGCGGGCGATGAGCCCCAGCAGTGGGCCATGGACACCACGCCCGGGCGCACGTCATCGCTGGCCCGGGCCACGGCGGGAATTTCGCCGTGGGCAGAGCGCACGTGTATCAGGTCACCGTCCGCAACGCCCAGGGCGGCCAGCTCGCTTGAGTGCAGATAAGCGGGGTTGTTGGGTCGTTTATCGCCCAGGGCCGTCAGCTCTGGCCCGGTGGAGTTGTAGTTGTATTTCATGCGCCGGCTTACCAGGAGGTGAGGGAAAGCCGGGTCAGTATTGCGATCCAGGTCTGCGGCTGCTGCCGCCAGCTCGTTATCGAGGCCTTCGGGATAAAGCTGCAGGAAGCCCCGGGTGGCCTCGTCTGCTGGCCCGATGATGACGTCTTCGGTGGGGAACACACGGCCACCGTCGGCCTCGCGAATCGTGGCGAGAGGTACGCGCGAGCCCTGCGTGATGTTCTCCAGCAGTTCGAACTTGCTGGGTTTGTCGGCCATATCGATCGGCCCGTTCTCCAGCTCTAGCGCAAGGCCCATGCGTCGTCCGATTTCCCAAAAGAACTCCCACTCCTCGATTTTGTCGCCCTCGGGCTTTACGACAGTTTCGGTGTACTGGCTGTATGGCTTTTCATACCAGATATCCGTGAGCAGGGTAACGTCTTCGCGTTCCAGGCAAGTCTTGGGCGCCAGCACGTAATCGGCCAGCTCGGCGGTCGCCGCCATTTTCACGTCAATGCAAACCAGGAGCTCTAGCGAAGATAGCGCGCGCAGCGCTTTCTCTTGCTCCGGCCAAGCCAGCAGCGGATTGCCGCCGACGCAGATCAACGCTTTGATCTGGCCTTCCCCCTCCATCAGCATTTCGTCAGAAATGACCGCAGTGGGCATCTCGGGTAAAGGCCCATAGGGGCCTAGTACAAAGACTTCGCCAATATCCTCCGAGACACGACTACGTACACCGTCATTCAACCACTGGGGCTGTGGCGACGTGGCCTGTGCTAGACGCGGGCCTTTGCCGGTCAGAACGCCGGGGTTCGGGAGTTTCTCGCCCTCTCGATAGAAGCGCCCACAGATCGCATTCAGGGATTGCACCATATGCTGGAGCAGGTTGGCGTGCGGGCCCATCTCAGGGCCTGTCCCGGTGCACGCGCCGCCGCGCTTGTTACCGCCGAAGAGTCTGGCGGCTTCGCGAATCTGATCTGCGCTGATACCCGCGGCTGTCGCTACGCGCTCAGGTGTAAAGGTGGCCACGTCGGCTTTGAGGCGATCAAAGCCTTCGGTATGCTCGGCCACGAAGTCTGCATCGTAGAGCTTCTCCTCTACGATCACCTGAATCATGCTCGCAACCAGTGCCGCATCGTGGCCTGGCTTCACCTGAAGATGAAGGTCTGCCCGCTTCGCCACTTCGGAGCGGCGCGGGTCGATGCAAATCAGCTTCAAGCCGCGCTTCTGGCCCTCACGCAACGCATTGGCCGGGCTGAAAGAGGGGATGCCGCCGGGAATAGAAAAGTGCGAAACCAGCGTATTGTTGCCGATCACCAAAGACACGTCGGCATCACTCCAGCAGTGACTGCCGCCGTTCCAGAAGCCCATGCGGGCGACGCCGATGGCAACCTTGGCGGGCTGATCGATAGTGACGCTGGTGTAATAGGAAGGTGAATCGATGGCCCGATGAAAGGCGCGCGCCACAGAATGCGCAGCAGAGTTTTGGAAAGAGTAGGTGCCGTTGTAGCTGGCGATGCTGCGAGGCCCGTACTTCTTCAGTATTTCGTTTAATTGTTCAGCAATTTTATCCAGTGCGGTGGCGCTATCGATAGACACGAAGCGGCCGTCTGGCAGTTTTTTCTGGGATTCCTGCAGGCGCTCGGGGTGGTAGATCTGTTCAACCAGTTGCCGGCCTTTGATGCAGGTATAACCGCCGTAGACTTCGTTATCGATATCAGGGGCTACGGATAACAGGCGATTGTCCTCCACCGTGGCAATCATGGGGCAGTAAGCGTGGCAGAAGCGGCAGTAGGTCTTGATCTCTGTGCTGGCCATGGGAACTACCCCGCCCCGGGCAGTGGCATGAAGTTACCGCTGAGATCAGCTGGCCCGTTGTAAATGAAGTCATAGTGGCGGCTTTTGTAGAGCCACCTCCCGTTTTCGCGCACGTAGGTGTCGAGGTAGCGGCTAACGATACAGCTGGTATTACCGTCGTGGTCGCGGGTGAACTCCTGCAGGTACCAGAAACCACTGGCGACGTCGCCGTCGATCTCGAACTTGCCGATGCTGGGTACCATCATGGCGAACTCGAAGCTGGCCATCGCGCCCTGCCACATGGCATAGATATTGTCGCGTCCGGTCACGGCATTGCCTACGAGGTTCCACTCGCTATCTTCGGTCCAGGTGGCTTTCCAGGCTTCGCCATCGTTGCGGTATACCGCGTCCAGGTAGGTGGCCATCAGGTCCCGGAGGGCCTGTTCGTCTTCGAGAGGGCCGCTCATGATTTCACCTCGTTGCTTATTGGTATCCCGGTAATGTAGCTCTATGCAGGCCAAAAAGAAACAGGCGAGACTGTTTTTCAGAAAATGCCGGTGCTACTATCTGGACCCTTTTGAGAGTCCGATAGGCTGGGAGATAAGATATGGACCTGAGCGATTTCCCCTACCTGCAGGGCAATTACGCGCCTGTCAGTGAAGAAAGCGACTTTGGCCCGGGCGAATTACGGGTAGAAGGTGAAATTCCCGCTAACCTGGTCGGCGCGTTTATGCGCGACGGCCCGAATGTGGCCTACCAACCTAATCATTACGTTTACCCTCTGGATGGCGACGGCATGATCCACGCGGTATACCTCGCCGACGGCAAGGCGCACTACCGCAATCGCTGGGTGGAAACGAGCCATCTCAAAACCGAACGCAAGCACGGGCACACAATCTATGGCAGCGTTGGCAAGCTGCTGCCAGTGCCGGAGGAGGTCGTTGCCGAAGGCGGTGAGCCCAGCCCGATTCGCAACACCGCCAACACCAACATCTTGTATCACGGTGACAAGCTGCTTGCTATGTGGGAAGGCGGCTTTCCACACCTGCTGAACAGTGACCTCAGCACGGTGGGGCTTTACGATTATGACGGTGCGCTGCAGCCTGGCGATGCCCTCACCGCACACCCAAAAATCTGCCCCGAGACCGGCGATCTCATTACCTGTACCCAGCGCTGGGACAGCCCCAACTACTGGCTGCAGGTTTTTGATAAGCATGCGCGGCACAAGCAGACCATTCCGGTGACCTTTGAGCGCAAAGGCATCATCCACGATATGCAGATCACCGAGAATCACGTTGTGATCTTCTACGCCCCCGCCTTTCATAGCCTCGAGAAAGCGATGAAAGGCGAGGATCCGTTTATGTGGGAGCCGGAGCTCGGCACAAAGATTATCGCGATTCCGCGGGATGGGGTCAGTGAGCAGATTGTTTTCGAGACCGAGCCCTTCTTCAGTTGGCACTTCTGCAACGGCTTTGAAGAGGGCGGCAAGATCGTTATCGACTATATCTGGATCAACTCCATACCGTTCACGCAGGCGCAGGGCACAGGGGTCGAGAAGCAGCCCCGCCGCATGTATCGCATGACTCTCGATCCAGCGACCGGCCAGGTAACGAATGAGCAATTTTCCGATTTGTTTGCTGAATTCTCACGTGTTGATGAGAGGCGTATGGGCAAACCCTATCGCTACGGCTTCGCCGCCTCAACGGACCGTAGCTGGGGTGACGCTCACGGCTATAACGGGACCGGACGCTTTGATTTTGACACGGGCGAAACCCAGTTCTGGGCTTACGGTGATGACGCCAATGCGGGCGAGCCCGTGCATGTGCCCAATCCCGACAGTGAGCGCGAGGAAGACGGTTGGCTGATGTGCTACGTCACCAATCCGGGCGAGGGCGCCTTCCTGTCGATTATGAGCGCAGGTGACTTCAGTAACGGCCCGATTGCGAAGGTGCACATACCAGCGCGCGTGCCCAACGGTTTCCACGCCAACTGGATGCAGAGCCTGACGCTGCAATAACAAACGCGAAATCATCGCAGGAAGGGAGAAGTGACATGGCAAGTCTGGAAGGAATAACCGCGGTCGTGCTTGGCGCCTCTGGCGAGCGCAACTTCGGCCACGCGATTGCACGGCGTTTTGCCGAGGAGGGCGCCTTTGTAGTGGTAGCAGCGCGTCGACAGGAACCGCTTGAGGCACTGGCTGCCGATATCGGCGGGCTGGCAGTGGCCTGCGATGTGACGGATGAGGCGAAGATCGCTGCCCTGTTCAGCGCTGCGGCCGAGCGAACGGGCCAGGTCGATGTTGCCGTATTCTCAGCCGGCACCTACGCGGGTACCCCCATCGCGGAGGTCAGCGCGGACGATATCAGGCCCACTCTGGAAGTGAGCTTCGTTGGCGCCATACTGTTCTACAAGCACGCCGCCGCCGCGATGAGTGATGGCGGTTCGGTTATCACGATCTCCTCGCTCACGGCGCGCCTGCCGGGACCGGGCCTTGCAGTTTATGCGGGCGCCCGGGCGGGCATCGATTTTGCTTCCAAGGTCGCCGCACATGAATACGCGCCGCAAAATGTTCGCTTCAACAACATTGCAGCGGGGCTCGTTGAAACTGATATGACGGGTATGCTGTTCCAGATGCCCAACGTGGTCGAGGCACATATCAACGCGACGCCTGCAGGCCGCATGGGTACGCTGGATGATATTGCCGAAGCGGCGCTGTTCCTCGCCGATGACAAGCGCTCGGGCTTTGTGAATGGCCAGCTACTGGACGTGTCAGGCGGCCAGGCCACTGGGGCTCTGCCGAAATTCTAGCCGCTTTTTACAGCGGTCGAGGGCGCTTCCGGCCAAGCCTCATCAGGTGAAAGTGAACTGGTGACCACGCTCTGCCGCGCTCACTGCTATGCTGCGCCCAACTGGGCTCTGGGCCAGAATGCTGGCCACGGTGGCGGGCTCTTCACTGCGGGCCAGGAAGCGACGGCCCGCGAAGTCTTCAGCCATTACCACGGCGAAGTCGGGGTGTTTGCGATCGTGAATTACCGTGTGGGTGATTACGATACCTCGATCCGGGTGCTCGCAAATCTCGCGGGTCTCGAAGTCCTCCGGCGGTGGTACGGGCAGGGCGAGGTAGCCCTCGCGTAGCGCTGCCTCAGAGGCCTCCTGTGCCGAGACCAGTATGCCTGCCGCGTGACTCGATAAATTGCCGCCATTGGCCGTGATGAGCGCGTGCTGGTTACTGCCCCTGACGCGGGCCACCATTTCAGCCAGCACCTGCAGGCAGTAGGCATTTCCGGGCCCGCCAAAGTAGGGTAGGCCGCCGGTGATCGTAGGCGTCACGCTACCATCGCTGGGCAGGTTCAGTGCCTCGAGCGCGGCGGACACGGCAATAGGGAAGCAGCTGTAGACATCCAGGACGGGGAATGCACTGGCTGGTCGACCATCCGCGGACAGGCACTGGCGAAATACCTCGGCCATGACCTCAGAGCGGGACGGCGAGGGGCGCAGCAGCAGGGGATTCTCTTCCCCCACGGCGTACTGGCCCAACACGACCCAAAGCTCAGGCGCGATGCCCATCGCTCTGGCGCGGCCGGCGCTGGTAATGACGAGGGCGGCGGCCTGGTTTACGCCATCGGAGGCGACCAATCGCCGGGTGTAGGGTAGGCAGATGGGAAAGTTCTTGTCGCTGGGCTCGGCAATTTCCTCGGCGGTAAATGACTGCTGTGACCAGGCCATTGGATGTTGCGCGGCAACCTGCGAAAAGGGTTCGAACAGCGCTCCCATAAACTGTCGGTGCTGCGCATAGTCGTGACCTTTTGTGGCGGCCTGATGGTTTTCCATCAGTGCGTAGTAGTGCGCCGGCATGCGCATGCCGCTGTCCATCTCCGCCTGGCAAACGACGCGCTTAAGATAGACCCGATCATCCAGGTCTGCGCTCAGCTCTTCCTGCCACTGAAGTTCAATGCCCTGTCGCTGTGCGAGGCGTTGTCCGGCGATGCCTTCACCGCCTACAAGCAAGGCGGTGCCAATCTCACCGTCCGCCACGCGGCGCAGCAGCTCCGCCATGACCTTGACCGGCTCGGTGCCCGATGCATTGGAATAGATGCGGCGCTCAATATTTGCGCCCAGTCGCCTGGCCACAGACTCCGGCGGGTTATTGCTGCCACCGAAAGGCGAAGCCCAGGTTTTTACCGTATCGGAAAACAGCCGAATAGCAGCAATAGTGTCCAGTTGATCCGCTGCACAGCCCGCGTCGGCCAGGGCGCGGCGCCCGGCGTCGGCGAACAAGTCCATGGGTGCCGGGATACCACGCGCTGGATCTGGCCGCGCTGTGAGTTGGGCGGCGCCTGCAATGATCGGTGTACTGTCGGGGATGCTGTCGATGTTCAGGGTCTGATGCCTCGGTGATGAATCCCGGCGGGCAGGATGCCCTTTTTTGCCCAACATGAAAACCGGCAGGGCTGATTGTTTTGTGTTCTGCGCTTTGCTAGGCTTCCGCAACGCCAATAATTCAGACCGAAATAGGGGTGCCATGAAACTCTCCCTTGATACCGAGCAGCAGATGCTCAAGGACAGCGTCGAGCGCTTTGTCGCTGACAACTGGGGTGTAGACGAGCGTAGGCGTCTGCGTGATGCGGGTGAGCTGGTCAATCCTGATACCTGGCGCCAGATGGCTGAGCTGGGCTGGTGCGGATTACCGTTCAGCGAAGACCTGGGTGGCTATGGCGGCAGCTTTGCCGACATCATGGTATTGATGGAAGGCCTGGGTAAAGGCCTTGCCGCGCAGCCTTTCCTGACGTCGGTGCTTGCCTGTGGCGGTTTGCTTGCGCGAGGTGATCAGGCCGTGGCCGGGCCTCTGCTGAATGGGCTTATCAGCGGCGAGGTGCATGGCGCCCTGGCTTTTGCCGAGCAGCGCGGGCGCTTTCACCTGGATCGGGTGGCCACACTTGCCGAGCCCTCAGAGGGCGGAGCTGTGCTGCTGGAGGGTGAAAAAATTGCCGTAGCAGGCGGCGCCGAGGCCGACTTTCTGCTGGTCACCGCCCGTCACGCTGCGGACGCCAGCGTAAACCTGTACGTAGTAGCAGACCCCACGCTAACCGAGCGTCGCCAGGTCCCACTGGTGGACGGCAGCTCTGGTGCTGCCGTCACATTCCGTTCCACGCCCGCGAAACTGCTGTTGGCAAACTGCGTGCCTGACCTTGAGGCGGTGGTTGATGAACTGCTGGTGGCGATGGGCTCGCAGGCCCTGGGTTGCATGCAGGCACTGCTGGATCTGACGGTTGAGTACACGAAAACCCGCGAGCAGTTTGGCCAGCCCATTGGTAAGTTTCAGGCCCTGCAGCACCGTATGGCGGACATGTACATGCACTGTGAGGCGCTGCGATCTCTGCTGTACCAGGCCGTCATCGCCCACGAGGAAGACCGGCCCGACAAGAGCAGGGTCTCCAGCGCGCTCAAGGTAAAGCTCGGTGAGGCGGGGCGCTTCGTATCTCAACAGGCGGTGCAGCTACACGGTGGGATTGGCATGAGTGATGAACTCGCTGTGAGCCACCACTTCAAGTCACTCATGCTCTTGAACACGCTCTTTGGCGACCCGGACTATCACCTCGACCGCTACCGGCGCCTGGCCGCCTGAGCCTGCTCGCGACGTCTAGCGAGACCTACTTTCTACTTTCGTGCGTGACGTGCGATAGCGGCGTCGTCGTCGCCTTCGTGGAAGATCTCCTCCAGGCGATCACCGAGATAGTCGAGTATTCGCTTCACGCGTTGCTGGCGGTTGGTGGCGATGGGCGACACGGCCATGCCCTCCATCACGAACTGGGTGATGTCCATTGCCAGTGAATACAGCTCACCCCGCGCAGTCCACTCCGGGAACAGCACGTCGTTGGCCTTCTCCCAGGTGCCTGCGAAATTTGTCGCAGTCTTGTTCAGAATGTCTTTCAGCTCCTGGTCGGTGCGTCCAGCGACGGTAAGCTCGTGATAAGCGGTGAACAGGTCGGATGAGAGATAGCGCCAGTAGGCTTTCAGACCCCGACGGTTGCGCTCATCGACGCTCAGGCCTTCCGGAATGGCTTCGACTTCTGCGCGGTACAAAGCCACCATGCGGCCATGCAGGTGTTCGATGGCGGCCTGCATCAGACCGGTTTTTGTGGGGAAGTGGTGCAGCATGGCGCCGCGCGATACAGCAGCCTGATCTGCGATGACCGCAGTGGTGGTATTGCCATAGCCCCGGTCGATGAAGCAGGCAACCGCCGCATCTAGAATGCGCTCACGCGTCATCGCGCTCTTCTGCTGTTGCCAGCTCTCGCCGTCCTTGTCTCGCTTCCCGCCCATGACTGCATCCCTTTAGCCCTCGGGTACTTTACCGCCGGTGATTCTCCTATGCCATCGCGATGTGTGCAGATTTCTCATCGGGTGGGCTTGCAAAATCGGCGAAGTGCGGTCCATACTAAAAAAAGCAGTACAGCTTGTATTTTTAGCCGCCCCCGTCCGCACTGGGGGATAGAGATAATAACCAAGGTGAATTTTCACCGGCTGGAGGTTCAGATGAAGTACGCACGCATGTCGCGTAGACACGCACTCCCCCTGGCAATTGCTGCCGCCCTGTCCACAACATTCCAAAGCCCCACAGCCCTCGCACAGGACGACATGCTGGTGTTGGAGGAGATACTCGTTACCGCGCGCAAGCGTATCGAGAGCTTGCAAGATATCTCACAGTCCGTGAGCGCAATGTCTGAGAGCGAAATCGATGCATCCTTTGCCCGGGACATCCGTGATCTTGAGGGCATGGCGCCCAACCTGGTTATCGATCGTATCGGCGCAGGCCCAGGCGTTTCTTCGATTTCAATCCGCGGTGTTACCCACCAGGATGTTGAGAAGAGCTTTGACCCCGCCGTCGGCGTGGTACTGGATGGCATCTTCCTTGGTACCAATACGGGCCAGGAATTACAGATTTTTGATATGGAGCGCATCGAAGTACTGCGAGGCCCCCAGGGCACGCTGTTCGGACGCAACTCCATTGGCGGCATCATCAACGTGACCCGCACCGATCCCACTATGGACTGGGGTGCCAAGGTGCGAGCCACCGCCGGTAACTACGATCGCGTAGACCTTGAGGGCGTGTTCAACTTCCCCATCATCGAAGACCAGCTCGGCGGTAAAATTAACTATGTGCTGCGTGAGCAGGACGAAGGCTATATCGAAAATATCGAGAAAGATGATGACCTGCCACAGACGGATTATGAATCCTATGGCGTGAACTTCCTCTGGCAGGCTACCGATACACTGACGCTGGAGTACATCTACCAGTACGAGGAAGACAACTCCGATACCGGTGAGACCCAGAACGTTAGCCAGCCCGGCGACCTGCTCTGCTTTGGCCTCGGTCGCTGCGCCCAGAGCGCCAGCGAGCCGGAAATCGATCGTTTCAGCTCTGATATCAACTTCAGCAACAACCAGTTCATCGAGCTTGATGCGCATACCTTCGAGGTGAATTGGGATATCAGCGATAGCTACACGCTGACCTACCTCTCCGGCAGCCGCGAATCGGACGAGGGCACGGATCAGGATTTTGATTCCACCAATCTGGATTTCTTCTCGACGCGCCGACTGCAGGAGTATGAGCAGGAGAGCCACGAGCTGCGTTTGGCGGGCTCCGTGACTGACAGCCTGCAATTCACGGCGGGTCTGTATTACTGGGATGCCGAGTACGAGCTGGATCAGACCACTTTCTTCCTCGCGCAGTTTGTAGCGCCCGGCTCGATACCGACAACTAACCTCACGGCCAATGCGCGTCAAGAGACGACGGCAGAGGCCTTTTTTGCTGAGGTCGATTGGGCGATTACCGAGAAGCTGGCGCTGACCCTGGGTGGACGTTACACCTCTGAGGAAAAAGAGCTAGCGCTGAGGAATGACGTCGATGCACTTGGCGATGGTTCGATCATCGCACCGATATTCAATACCTTCGATGATCCCGCTGATGATGAGTGGAGTGAATTTACGCCGAAGATCAGCCTCAAGTGGTACACCACCGACGACATGATGCTCTACGCGACCTATTCAGAAGGCTTTCGCTCCGGCGGTCTGAATGGCCGTGCCGCCACTGAAGACGGCGCGCGACGGAGCTACGACCCTGAGTTCGTGAAGATGTTTGAGATCGGCCTGAAGTCGAGCTGGTTTGACAATCGTATCCAGTTCAATGCCGCGATCTTCGATCAAAGCTATGAGGACAAACAAGAGGAGGTCGTTGTGCCCGCGCCACCGCCAGCGGGTCAGCAGACCCTGACGCTGAACGCCTCTGAAGCCACAATGCAAGGCATAGAGCTTGAACTGCGGGCGCTGGTTGCGGAGGGTTGGATGGTCTCACTGAACGCGGGTTACCTGGATGCGGAGTATGACGACTTCCTCAACGACCAGGACCTCGACGGAACGCCGGAAGACCTGAGCTTCCTCGAACTGCGCCGCGCGCCAAAGTACACCTGGGCGCTGAACAGCACCTATGACTGGGATATCGGTGGCGGTACCGCGACCGTACAGGCGATCTACCGCTACAAGGACGAGATGGCCACCACCTTCTTGAATGAGCCTTTCGGCATCGCGGATGCGCACGGCATCCTGGATGCATCGATCGCTTACCAGTATGGCGCCTGGAACTTCCGTGTATTTGGCCGCAATCTCACGGACGAAGACGACATCACCAACTCGGCGCTTGCGGTGGGTGGCCTGTTTGCCTTCCAGGCGCAGCGGGCGCCGCTGACATGGGGTGCGCAGATCGCCTACGAGTTTCAGTAGGGGAGAGAATCAGCCGGTAAGGAGCCGTCAGCTGGAAAAAAAACGTCAGCCAGTAAAAAAATCGGCCCGGGGTTTACCCTCCGGGTCGTACACCGGCTCCTCGTGATCGATGCGGTACTTGAGGATGTCAGTACCCTGAATGTCATACTGACTGAGCAGCCCCAACATACCGCTGTAATAAGGCCCCGCCAGGTGGGCGGCAAGATCTTCGACTGACTCCCAGTTTTCGTAGACATAGACGCGCCCGGGTGTGGTTGGGTCGAGGCTCCAGACATAGGCGCGGCACCCCTTTTGGCTACGCGTGTCGGCCATGAGTTGGGTGGCCGCCTCAACGGCTTTCATGGCGTTTTCTGGTGAGAAGTCGACGGTGCCATTGATCAGGATTGTCATCTACGTGCCTCTGTGGTGATGGCGAAAGAACCGGGATGGTAGCAGCGGCGTAGAGAAAAAAACAGGCCTGACTGATTTGTGCAGGCTCAGGTCAAAACGCGTCAAAGGAGACAAGCGCCGTGAACCGCCAGTACATACTTGCCAGCCGCCCCGTCGCATTGCCGACCCCGGAAGAGGTGGTCTTCCAGGAAGTGCCGGAACCCGAGCCCGGCCCCGGTGAGATTGTCATTCGCAATCTTTACATGTCGCTGGACCCAGCCATACGCGGTTGGATGTCGGATGAACCGAACTATATCGAGCCTATCCCGCTGGGGACCAAGGTGTGGGCGACGACCATCGGCCGGGTGATTAAGAGTAACAGCCCGGAGTTTGAGGTTGGCGATCTCGCGCTTGGCATGAACGCCTGGGAAGACTTCAGCTGTGTACCCGCTGAGGCCGCAACGAAGGTGGCGGACACCCATGGCCTGCCCCTGACCAATTTTCTTAGCGTGCTTGGCGCAACCGGGCTGACGGCTTATTTCGGGCTGCTCGATGTTGGCGAGCCCAAGGACGGCGAGACACTGCTGATCAGCGGCGCCGCCGGCGCCGTGGGATCCATCGTCGGCCAGATCGGCAAGATCAAGGGCTGCCGGGTGGTCGGTATGGCGGGAACGGCTGACAAATGTCAGTGGTTGATCGATGAGTGTGGCTTTGATGAGGTGATCAACTACCGCGAGTGCGGCGATGTGACCGAAGCGATTGCTGCCGCCTGCCCGGACGGCGTAGACATTTATTGGGAAAACGTCGGCGGCGAGATTCTCGATGCTGTGTTGCTCAACCTGGCCGAGCGCGCGCGCATCGTATTCTGCGGCTGGATCGCTACCTACAACGACGAAGAAAAACGGCCTGGGCCAAAGAACCTCTGGCAACTTCTGGCGAAGAGCGCGCGCATGGAGGGTTTCGTGGTGAAGTCCTATGTGCCGCAGTTTCCTGAAGGCATTGCTGCCATGGGCCAGTGGCTGGGCGAGGGAAAGATTCAGCACCGCGAGCACGTGGTCGACGGACTGGAGAACGCGCTGGATGCCTTTCATATGCTCTTTGATGGCCGCAATGAGGGCAAGCTGATCGTGCGAATCGCGGAGGACGTTTGAGCCGCGTAGGCCATGCCGGGCGTCGCGTACTGGTGACCGGCGTTGCCGATGGGATCGGCCGCGCCACGGCTGCCGCCTTTCACGAGGCCGGCGCGAGAGTGCTGGGTGCCGACCTGAAGCCGCCGGAGAGTGATCCGGGATTCGACGTGTTGCAGTTGGATGTCAGCACGGCGGACGCGCCAGGCATTCTTGCCGGCCACTGTCAGGATGCCCTGGGTGGGCTAGACGTGCTGGTGAACAACGCAGGCATCTGTCCGGTTGCGCCTCTGGCGGAGACGGATGATGCCACCTGGAACCAGACCCTCGAGGTCAACCTGTCTGCCATGTTCCGCTTGTGCCGCGCGGCTTACCCCCTGCTGCGCGACTCGGGAGCCGGGCGGGTTGTCAATATCGCATCCGTTTCGGCGCGATTTGCGAATGCAGGTATGGGCGCGTATACGGCATCCAAGCATGCGGTGGCTGGCCTCACCAAGAGCCTGGCCGCTGAATGGGGTGCCGATGGTGTGACGGCCAACTACATCCTGCCGGGAGCCATTGTGACAGGCATAACCCGGGAGCTCCGCGAGGTGGATAGCGAGTTCCGCGAGTTCTGGGAGAATAAGAGCCCCCTGCGTCGCTGGGGGCAGCCCGAGGACATCGCCAGTGGCGCTTTATTCCTGGCATCGCGTGACGCGGATTTCATCACCGGCCATGGCTTGGCGATTGATGGCGGGGCCATGGCTGTCAGCTAGGGTGTTGAGCTGGGTTTTGTCCTAAAAGAAACAGACTTGACTGTTTTTTAGGATGCTCCCCTGCTAAGATTGGGGGTCTAAAAAATCGATGAATCCATACTGAGGTGATGTACGGTGTCTGGCACTCCACGGCCTATTGCCGACGGCCTGTTTACCTGGCCCTCTGAATCTCCCCGCCTGATTGGCTCGGTGTGTGCCGACTGCGGCTGCACAGAATTTCCGGCGCGCGACAGCTGTCCGGCCTGCGGCAGCGTGCGCGTGGGTCCGCAGGAACTGCCCACCCACGGCACGCTGTGGACATGGACCGTGCAACGCTTCCTGCCGAAGAGCCCTTACAACAGCGGCGAGACACTGGAAACCTTCAAGCCCTACGGTGTCGGCTACATCGAGCTGCCTGGCGCCGTGCGCGTAGAGGGCCGACTCACCGAGAACGACCCGGACAAGCTCCGCATCGGTATGGCAATGGAAGTGATATTCGACGTATGGACCCAGGACGAGGAGGGCAACGATCTCGTGACCTTTGCCTTCCGCCCGGTGGAGGATGCCGCATGAGCGAGGTCGCCATTATCGGTGTTGGCCTTCACCCCTTCGGTCGCACGCCCGCCCGCAGCGGTTTGCAGCAAGGCGCCTACGCCGCGCGCGAGGCGCTGGCGGATGCGGGCCTGAAGTGGAGTGACGTGCAGTTCGCCTACGGTGGCAGTGCCTCGTCTGGCAGTGCAGATGCACTGGTTAACGAACTGGGCCTCACGGGCTTACCCTTTACCAATGTTGCTAATGGCTGTGCCACCGGGGGCAGTTCCCTGATGTCCGCCTATTACGCAATTAAATCAGGTGAATACGATATCGGCCTCGTTGCGGGCTTCGACAAGCATGAGCGCGGCGCATTTAACGCCGACCCCGAAGATATGGGGCTGGGCCGCTGGTACGGCGAAACCGGCATGATGCTCACCACCCAGTTTTTCGCGATGAAGATTCAAAAGTACATGCATGATTATGGCATTACGTCGACTACGCTGGCGCGGGTGGCAGAGAAAGCCTTCATCAACGGATCGCTAAACCCCAAGGCCTGGCGACAGACGCTAATTGATCTTGATGAGATCGCCAATTCCATGATGGTCAACGATCCGCTGACCAAGTTCATGTTCTGCTCGCCTTCAGAGGGCGGTGCCGCTTTGATTGTGTGCAGCGCCGCCAAGGCCAGGGAGCTGGGTGCGAGGGCGGTCTACCTGAAAGGCGCCGTACTGCGGACGCGACAGTATGGTTCGTTTGAAGTCTTCGCACCGTCTCAGGCGCTTAACCACATTGGTGGACCCACCGTCGATGCATCGCAGGCTGCTTTCGAGATGGCAGGTGTTGGCCCGGCCGATATCGATGTAGCGCAGCTACAGGACACAGAATCCGGCGCTGAAGTCATGCACATGGCGGAGAACGGCTTCTGCGAGCACGGCGAGCAAGAGCACCTGCTGGCGAACGGCGAGACGCGCATCGATGGCCGCTTGCCGGTGAACACCGACGGAGGCTGCCTCGCCAATGGCGAGCCGATTGGCGCCTCCGGCTTGAGGCAGATTGTAGAGAACGTGACGCAACTGCGCGGCGAAGCCGGCGCGCGGCAGGTGCCGAACGATCCGCAGCTTGGTTACACTCATGTCTATGGCGCGCCCGGTATCAGCGCCGTAACGATCCTGTCGCGCTGAGCAGGAGGAAGGACGATGAACGAAAAAGTGAAACTGACCCCCGAACAAATCGCCGCTCGCGATCCCGCCTACAGCTTCCAGGAGTTGCTGGATAAAGAGTCGGTACCCGTACCGGCACCGCTGCGTGAGACGACCGATACCTACCTCGGCTCAGAAGATCTGCCGGTTGAGCGCTGGACGTCGCGGGAGTTCTTTGAGCTTGAAGTGGAAAAAATGTGGCGCAAGACCTGGCAGATGGCCTGCCGGGAGAGCCAGCTGCGTAAGCCTGGCGACTACTTCGTGTACGACATTGTGAACGATTCCATCCTGCTGACGCGCGCGGAGAACGGTGAGCTCAAGGGCTACTACAACTCGTGCCTGCACCGAGGGCGTGCGCTGAAGCGTGGCGCTGGTCGGGCAGATAACCTCCGCTGCCCCTACCACGGATGGAGTTGGAGCCTTGAGGGCGAGTTTCAAGGGGCTCCCTGCGCGTGGGATTTTCCCCACGTGACCGAGGAGGAATTTAAGCTACCCGAAGTACACGTGGCAACCTGGGGCGGCTGGGTGTTCATCAATATGGCGGACGATCCGCAGGACTTTGAAGAGTATCTGGATATCATTCCCGAGCACTTTAAGGAGTGGAAGCACGAACTGCGCTACGTGGCCTCCCACGTGGAGAAAGTGATCAGCGCCAACTGGAAGACCGTGCTGGAGGCGTTCATTGAGTCCTACCACGCCATCGCTACGCACCCGCAGCTACTCTCCTTCCAGGCCATCGACAACTCCCAGTACGACATCTGGGGCGATCACGTCAGCCGCACCATCACGCCCTATGGGGTTGCTAACCCTTCCGACGCGGAGCGCTTTACGGAGCAGGATTCCATGGACCACATGATGGAACTGGCGGGCGTAGAGGATCGGCCGACAGTGGAGGACGGCAAGACCGCGCGCGAACTGTTGGCGCAGATGTCGCTGCCCGGCGTATCCGCAGCGACCGGGGAAGACATGGCAGGTGTCAGCACCATGTCTGAGCTTATGGACTCCACCCTGTACTTCATTTTCCCGAACTTCGCGCCCTGGGCGGGTCACAACACGGTGATCACTTATCGGCATCGCCCCAACGGCGATGACCATGAAAGCTGCATTATGGATATCTACCTGCTGACCCGTTATCCGGAGGGCGAAGAGCCCCCCGAGGATGCCGCGACTGTGCGCCTGGCTGCTGATGAACCGTTTGCCAACGCAGCCGACGTGCTTGGGCCTGGGCTCGCGCGGGTATTTGAGCAAGACGGTGCTAATCTGCCTCAGGTACAGAAGGGCATGAAGGCCTCGAAAAAGGGCACCTTGACCCTGAGTAATTATCAGGAGGTGCGCATTCGACACTTCCACCAGACTCTGGACAAGTACCTGAGCGCCTGATTGATGAGCGTGAACCGCCAGTTTCTGCTGCAGGCGCGGCCCGAGGGCCCAATCAAGCACAGCGACTTCAAACTGTTTGAGGGCGCACTGCCTGAGATCAATGAAGGCGAAGTGCTCGTACAGGTGCTGTTAGTAGCACTGGAGCCGGCGATGAAGGGCTGGATGGAGGCGCGCGTGGACTACGTCGCACCCATGCAGATTGGCGATGTTATGCGCGGCCGCGGGCTCGGCCGGGTTATTGAGTCTGACAACACGGCGTTTCCCGAGGGCACGCTGGTGATGGGCGGCTTCGGTTGGCAGGAATATGCGGCATCGCGTGGCGTTGACCTTACGATTCTGCCGGAGGGCATTACACCCGAGGCCGCTATGAACGTGCTGGGCATCACCGGGCTGACCGCTTACTTTGGCATGATGGATATTGGCAAGCCTGAAGCGGGCGAAACCGTGCTCGTCTCCGGCGCAGCGGGCGCGACGGGCTCCGTCGCGGGGCAGCTCGCTCATCTCTCTGGTGCTCGCGTGGTCGGTATTGCGGGTGGGCGCGTGAAATGTGATTGGTTGGTGGATGACCTGGGTTTCGCGGGGGCGATAGACTACAAAGCTGGCGAGTTGGCTGAACAGCTGAAGGCGCTGGCACCGGACGGTGTTAACGTGTTCTTCGATAATGTGGGTGGCGATATTCTGGATCTTGGACTTGAGAATATCGCGGACCGGGCCCGCGTTGTGCTGTGTGGCGGCATCTCTCGCTATAACGAAACCGGTCCCCTTGCGGGCCCGAAAAACTACTTCAATTTGATTTACCGGCGCGCGCGCATGGAAGGCTTTATCGTGATCGACTATGCCAAGCGCTTCCCTGAGGCCAGCAGCTATCTTGTCGATCATCTGCGCAGCGGTGAGCTGAAACACCACGA
Organism: Pseudomonadota bacterium; assembly: GCA_038748065.1. Classification (GTDB taxonomy): domain Bacteria; phylum Pseudomonadota; class Gammaproteobacteria; order Pseudomonadales; family Halieaceae; genus JBCDJG01. The sequence continues at coordinate 10,882 of JBCDJG010000056.1, read as the reverse complement.
GACAGTGCTCGATGGTTTCGAGCAGCTGCCCCAGGCCTTGATGGATCTTTTCACCGGCGGCAACATCGGCAAACAGCTGGTGCGCGTGGCCGATTAGGCCAACTTCCTCCGCGCGAGTTCTCACTCAGTTTTTGCCGAAGCAATGCGCAGCGAAAAGCGCATTGTTCACTCTCTCCCGTGACGTATAGTGCCGCTCGATTTCAACACTGGAGAGAGCGAACACAATGTCAGACCGGATATCCCACAGTGCAGCCACGGCTGTTCCCATGACTCGCAAGCAGCGCATGGTTGCCTTCCTGGAAGATCCCCTGGGCCAGATCCTGGCGGCGACAACCTTGGCACTCGGCAGCCTGGGTGTGGTGATTTCCGGCATCTGGTTCGTGAGCGCGACCATCGCCTGAGTTTTCGCGGCCGCCGCCCGTAGAAGGGCGAATCTGCTAAGCTTGGCCGTTTCAACGGTCGAGCTAGATAGTAGATGATCAAGCGGGTACTGCTAGGCACGGCGCTGGTGATCACACTGGCTATCGGCTACGGCACCTTCACTTTTTTCAGCTTTAAGGCCGGCTTACCTGAGCCGGCGGGCGAGCTGCGGACCTTTGCGCTCAGCCATGCTGGCCTGCAGCGCAGCTACAACGTGTACCGGCCCGTTAGCCTGCCAGACAATGCGCCGGTCGTCTTCGTCTTGCACGGCTCCATGGGCTCTGGCCTGGGCATGCGGGACATGAGCGCTCGCGAGTTTGACATGATTGCGGATCGCGAGGGATGGCTGGTGGTCTATCCTGACGGCTTCGAGAATCACTGGAACGGTTGCCGCAGCACGGCTGATTACACGGCGAATGTTTCGAACATCGATGACGTCGGGTTTCTCTCTCTGGTTGTTCAGTCGCTTGCAAATGACTATGCGATTGACGCCACGCGCGTTTACATAACCGGCGTATCCAACGGCGGCCATATGGCCTACCGCATGGCACTGGAAGCGCCTGGCGTGTTTGCGGCCTACGCCCCGATGGCCGCTAGCCTGCCGGCACCGGAAACCTTTGGCTGTGGCCGACTGAACCAGCCCGTTTCGCTGGCCATCTTTAATGGCACGCAGGACCCCGTGAACCCATACCTGGGCGGAGCCGTGTCCGTTATGGGCAACGATTCCCGAGGGGTGGTGCTGTCGTCGGCCGAAACCGCCGCCTATTGGCGAGAGCTGGCGGGCCTTGATAAAGCGGCTCGGGAACTCGTACATCCCGAACGCGATGGGGATACGACGACTCGCATTGTTGAACAGCGCTGGGGTGAGGCACCGGGTTATGAGGTGCGGCTCTACACCATGGAAGGCTCTGGCCATACCATGCCGACCCTCACAAGTTGGATGCCTGACTGGCTGGCAGCGCTGCTCGGCGGCAATGCCGGCGATCTATCGGGAGCAGAAGAAGCCCTGTCATTTTTCAGTAGCCACCGCCTCGAACAGTAATCAGTGTCTATACTGAAGCCTCCTAGCGAACAGGAGGCATTCCTATGGCCGGCAAATTCGATTTAAAGAAAACCCCTAAAGGCAAGTTCATGTTCAACCTCAAGGCCGGCAATGGCCAGGTCATTCTTACTAGCGAAATGTACGACTCCAAGCCAGCTGCCAAGAAAGGCATCGCAGCAGTGCAGAAGAATGCGGCCAACGACAAGCGCTACGAGCGCAAGACATCCAAGAAAGGCCAGCCGTATTTCGTGTTGAAGTCAGGCAATAGCCAGGTCATCGGCAAGTCTGCGATGTATGCCAGCGTAGCCGGTATGGAGAACGGCGTGGCCTCGGTGAAGACAAACGGGCCAGCTGGCGCGATTGCCGATAATACCTGAGGCTTGCCCCGCGCTATGACAACGGCAATGGATAAAGCCGAACGCGAGGCTTTTCTTGCCGCGCCCAGGGTTGGGGTGGTGGCTATTCCTCAGGAGGGGCGAGGTCCGTTGGCAGTGCCCGTCTGGTATTGGTATGAGGCGGGTGCTGATTTGTGGTTCGAAACCCAGCCGCACTCCCGCAAGGGCAAGCTGCTTGAAATTGGCACGCGCATCAGTCTATGCGTGCAAATCGAAGAGCCGCCCTTCGCCTATGTCAGCGTGGAAGGGCCCATCATTGAAATCGCGGAAGATGATCGCGATTTGCACGAGATACCCATGGCAATACGCTACCTGGGCGAGGCCGAGGGGCGTGATTACATCGAAAATCTGCCCCCGAGCGAATGGAAGCGTTACATTCTCAGGCCGGAACGCTGGCTGAGTATGGACGGGTCGAGGAGCTGATACGCAAGCGGTACCCAATGACAAATTTTAAAATGCCCGCCGAGAGAGAGTTTGGGTGGGAACTTAAACCAGTCAGTTCAACTGAATTTGGTATTCATGAGCGGGAGAATGGCCAATTCTGCGTAGTCTTGAACCACTCGCTACTGAGGGGCCTGTCCTCAGAAATGATACATTGGTGGTTCCTGAACTTCCCCAATCTGCTGGTAGAACTGGTTGATATTGCGGGCTATGAAGGGAAGAAGGTACCCGCCTATTTACTCTGGCACCCCTCTGATCATCTCAGCGCCTCACTGTCCGGCGACCTCGGAGTCGGAAACACCGCTAAAGCGGGCGCTTTCATCGCGATCAAGGAGGCTATGCAGTATCTCCGCTACGGCTGGAAGTACCCTGTGAACAATAAGCTTCGCATTTTTTATTGTGAGAGCGACGGTTGGGCGATGGGGAAAGATTTGCCCCTGTTCGGCAAGGTCATGTCATTGCGAATTCACTATCGGGATGTGTACCAAAAGGGCGAGCTCATCGGGGTTCAATATCACTACGAAATCGTAATCGGTGTCGGTGGTAACGATCCTGTATCGCGGTTGATTAATAAGCGGATCAAGAGCCATTTCTCCCCCGAATTTTTCGAAGCATGGCATACGCACAACGTCATTGAAGTTGGCACCTTTGAAAACTTTCTTCCAAGCTTGTACGAGCAGAGAGACACGCCAGGTCAGGTGAAATACGCGAAGTCAATGAATGGTGCTGATTCCTATCAACACAGCACCCGGGCGTTTGATACGCGTCTCTTTGAAGAGCGAATGGCTGGTTATCAAGGTGCCAAGAGTGCACATGATTATCAGGCTATCTATTCAGAGACTTTTCTTGAGTGATGCCTTTAAGGCTTGCGAGTTCCATTCATTTCAAAGCTGCCGTCCAGTAGCTGACCCCTGAATTCGCCAAACAAAACCAACAACAGTCCGTCTCTCGTATCTCACTGTAGAGCTATATATCTTTACATCGTGATATATTTACTATATTGAGTTATCGTCAACGGAGTCAAAATGCCGCGCACCCGTCGAGATCACGCCACCGCCCAGAAAACAAATGGCCTTCGTCTGGTCGCTGGGTTCCTCACTATATGCAGCTTATTCAGCATCGCTCTGTATACAAATGGCGCAGAAGTCGCAGAAATCCCCATAGCCGACACAGGCTCGCCCGCCGACCGCTTAAATCCTGATGACGTAGAGGCTTTCGTCGATGGGGTTGTGCTGGCTCTGATGGCGCAGGAACGTATCGCGGGCTCGGCAGTGGCAGTGGTTTCGGCGGAGAGGCCCCTGCTCTTCAAAGGCTATGGCTGGGCCAACGCGGACACCGGCGAGCGTGTTGACCCACAAAAACACCTGTTTATCGTTGCGTCCATAACCAAACTGTTTACGGCCAGTGCCATTCTACAACTGGCTGAGCGGGGCCAGGTTGATTTGCAGGCCAATATCCGAACCTACCTGCCGGACATCGCGCTGGATACCAGCCAAGGACCGGTCACAGTGGCTCACCTGCTTTCCCACACTGCAGGATTCGATGAGCCCTTCTCGTTTACTGGACCGTATGCTGCGATGGTCGCGGCACCTGTGAGCGAACAGATTGAAAGAGCGGCACCAAAGGCACATGTCTACCCGCCCGGTTCGGTCACTGCCTATTGCAACTTCTGCTACGTACTTCTGGGAGAGATTATCGCGCGAGTCTCAGGTGTTCCTTATGACGAGTACATTTCGAGCAAGTTTCTGGGACCACTGGAGATGACGTCCTCGACCATGAAGATCAATCATCTGGGGCCAGAACGCGACTCCGAGGAAACACGCGCGCTACGAGGAAGGTTGGCAGAAAGCCACCAGCTATCTGACGGCGGGTTCCGCTCCCAGTCTTTCCCGCCCGGCATGCCAACGACATCTGCAGCGGGTGGTTTGCGAGCGACGGCGGTCGATATGGCGCGATTCATGCGTCTGTATCTCAATCGGGGGGTCCTTGATGGCAAGACTGTGCTAGCTCCACAAACAGCGGGCCTTTTCCTGCAACCATTGCATCAGCATGCGCCGGGCAGCGGTACCAATAACTATGGCTTTTGGTCCTGGACCTCAGGGGAGCACACCCTTGTTGGCCATGGCGGTAGCGGGCTCAATCAGAAGAGCAAGCTGGTCATGATTCCCGAGTTGGGCCTGGGCATATTTATTGCGACTAACTCGGCATCGGGCTCTGCCTTGAGAATCTTGCCGGAATACTTCTTGCAGCACTTCTTTCCGTCTGCTGACTATGATCCCCCCAGCCCACCATCAGACTTCAAAGACCGCGCCGCCAGATACGAAGGTGACTATCTGCAGACACGACGCAGCCGAAGCGGGTTTCTCAAGTTCTTCAGCACACTTTCAACCATGTCGGCGCGGACCACGGATGATGGGTTCCTTGTATTCGGCAGCGGTGAAAAGGCCAGGCGATACGTCGAGACAGCGCCTGACCAGTTTGCTTCGTTAGACAACGGACGGGTGCTGTCTTTCGCGGGCGAGCCTGGAGAGAAAGCTAGATGGCTGTTCCCTGATGACAATGGCCTCGATGTCTATGAGCGGGTCGAGAAAACCTCGATAGCCGGAGTTGCTTTGCCATTTTTGTTAACCGTGATTGGGAGCATGGCTCTACTGGTAGTGAGCTGTGTGGAGTGGCGGAAGGGTACCGCGTTACCCGCGGGGCGGCTGCACACAGCAGCCTACTTCATATCGATTCTTTCTGGAGCCAGTTGGCTGATTGCTTTGCTGTTTTTGGGGTTGGGCTTCGCCTCGATTGCCAGCGACCCCACAGGCGCACTGTTTGATGGCTGGCCTGCCGCTGTGACGAAACCGTACTTCTCGTTCATTTGGGTCACCATCACGCTGTCCATACTCATGATAGTGACCGTACTGCCCGCCGTTTTATTAGAAGGCTGGACCACTCGAAAAAGGGCCCTTTATTTATTGGTAGCGGGAAGCTTTGCATACGCGATGATTGCTGGGTTCCAGTGGAACTTGTTTACACCGTGATCGGTTGATTGCAACGGAATCGGTCACACTCCCCACCGGGTGGTGAAGGCGAGGGCTTAACGTGAGCGCAAACCTTGTCTAATCAGCGTACTCCATATCATTCAACTCAAAGCTGCCGTCCAGTAGCGCAGGCTTGGGTCCGTAGAAGCGCCCGAGCAGGAAAAACCTGCGTTCGGGATCGGTCCTTAGCCAATTACTCTCTTTGCCCTCCGCCGGTTTCGGGCCGAAGTAGATCGTGGTGGAACCATCCGCATTCTTTTGCACCTCGGGCATGGTGGAATCGATGCTGCTCTTCTTGATGTCACGTAGGTAGGAGGCGGTTTCGAGGTCATAGGTCGTAATCGCCCAGAAATCCCTGACTGGTACGCTGGCGGGCATGGTCAGCTTGAAGTTCTTGCCGCCGTCCAGCCATTGATTGTCTGGCGTCTCGGCAAGGTCTAGATAGTAGGTGGCGCTGCCGTAGTTCTTCACGCTGGTGATGATGGCGTAGTAGAGCGCACCGCGGGCATGGTAATCGTAGTAGGAGGGATACTCGTAGCTCCACTCGGTTTCGCGGGAGCCATTCGGGACCAGGGCCGACCATTTTTTGCCTTCAAAAACGAAGGGATTGAGCACGCGGTGGTATTGCTCAATCATGTACTCGAGCGCTTCGGGTGCCGCCTGTGCGAAGATGGCCTGCTGACTTGCCGTGGGGTCAAAGGCTTCACCGCGCTTGATGCCGAGTCTCGTAAGCAGACCCATCATCGTCATATCACGCTCCAGCACGACTTCCTCGTTGATCATCTGATGGATATGAGCATAGATGTCAGCGTCCATCCTGGGTGTCATCTCCAATAGAGTCCCGTACAGATCGACATATCGCGTTTTCGGTTTCTTGCCCGCCTGTGACAGCGGGTAGATTTTTATCTGTTTGGTCAGCGCCACGGCCTTGTTGAGGTTTTCGGGGGTCGCGCCGCCCGCCAGAATAGGACGAAGCACAGAGAAGCCGTAGTTAGTCTGCTGCTCATAAACCAGAGCATTTGGCAGGAGTGGGCCGTCGTAACCAGGCGGTACCATGAGATAGCGAGCGCCCAACCCTCTATCACGTCCGACTGCACCCACATCATCCAGTGGTCGTTGCCACGCATCCATGATCGTACCGAATACGGCCACGCCTTCAATGGCAGGCGGTATGTCGATCACAACTGGGCCGTCTTCCATGTTCCAGTAGTTCATGATGTAAGGTGTTGTGTTATTGGGCGTGGCCGTCTGGAAGCGCCAGTCCTGGAGCTGCGAAAAATAGCCGACATCGTTGGGGCCGACGCCTGCCTCCTCGAGTGCATCGCGGTAGAACTTGAAGTTCATTAGCGGCATGGCCCATACCGCTGCATCCACGGCGCGATGGTAGATCATGCGATCATTGATAGGCGCGCTGCCCGGGTCGAAGTTATCAGCGGAGGTTGAGTAAGACGCGGCTATCGATATCAGTGCGAAAAGTCTGAGGTTTATGCGAGCAAACAACTTCATTATGATTCTCTGATCGGATTGGGGGTGAAACGATAGCACGATCTACAGGTAGGACTTGTGTTCTCAGGAGGAGTGTAAGGGGGCAGTGTGTTAATGCCCCCCGCTTGTCGAGAGGCCGGCCACAATCCGAATATTGAATCAATCGAGATTCGCTCACTCAGCTATTACCTCCCATGCTGAGAGCCCGTCGAACAGATAAGAGACCACGACGACAATTTAAAGCTATCTGCAGATTATCCCGCCGCTTGTGCAGCTCCTTTATCCTGCTGATTTCTGACAATGGAGGACTCGTGTAATGAACCAAGCTCTTTATCTTTCAAAATGCTGTATAACGTGCTCCACAAATGAGCGCACCTTGGGCGCTTGATGTCGGCTTTGGGGATAGACGATAAACAGGCCAATGCTGCTATCGACCTGGCCCTCGAGCACTTCGACCAGTTCGCCCGTTTGCAGCTGTTCTGTTGCGAAGAAATGAGGTAGCAGAGCAAGCCCCAGGCCTTGCCGTGCAAGATCCCTAGCGATTTCACCGTTGTTCACGGTGATGTTGCCAGACACAGTGATCGCTTGGCGCTTCCCTCCCGATTTCATGGGCCACCGATTGAGAAAGCTGGCGGCGCTATCGACAATGCAGTTGTGATTCTTGAGATCCTTGGGCGTCTCGGGTAGCCCACGAGCAGCCAGGTAGCTGGGGCTGGCCAAAATCTGCAGATCAACGTTGCCCAAGCCTCTCGCGATTAGCGTGGAGTCTGGCAGGTCTCCGACCCTCAGCGCCAGGTCGAAACCTTCGTCAACGAGATCCACGAAGCGATCCAGGGCTTTCAGCTCGACCTTTACGTTTGGGTGAGTCTCCAGGAAATCTGGGATTACATGCTGTGTGCTGTGCTTTGCCAGAAAAAGTGGAGCGGTGAGCCGCAGAGTGCCTGAAGGCTGCTCTAATGAGTTTTGGGCTGAGGCGCGCAGTCGTTCAACATCGTCAACGATTCGCTCGCACTCAGCGAGGAAGCGCGCGCCATCTTCCGTGAGTGACAACCTGCGAGTGGTTCGACGCAATAGTGAGATGCCCAACCAGGCTTCCAGCTCCATTAGATGGCGGCTGACAGAAGAGGTCGACAGATCAAGCGACCTGGCCGCAGCGGCGAATCTCTCTTGCCGGGCGACCGCAACGAACACGCGCATGGATGCGATGACGTCCAAATTTGTTATCCCCAAATACGGGATAAAAATTCCCGCGATAGCCGCATTATCTCTTATTTAGAAATAATCTAAAGTGCGTCCTTTCGTTGTTTACGCCACGCTTGAGAAAAGCCTGCCGTGCGCAGGTGGGCCATTGCAAAAGGAGTTAGTCGGCATGCAGAACATCCTGCTCGGATTCATGGTAGTCGGTTTGATAGTTGGTCAGGGAAGCGCGCGTGCGGTTGAGATAGAAACGAAGTCTCTCGATCAGCTCTACGCTGAGGCGCTGGCCGAGGGCGGTAACTTTGTCCTTCGGGCGGGCGGTGATAAACCTGACCAGATTGATTACTACTTTGATCGATTCAAGGCTCGTTTTCCTGAGCTGAACGTCGAGCATACGGTCGACGTCAGTCTCAATCACGCGCCACGATACGATAACGCCAGGGCGTCGGGTGGCGAAGAGAATGTGCCTGATGTCATCCAGTTCCAGACCCTGCATGACTTCGAGTACTACGCCGAGCGCGGGCTGCTTCAGGCCTATAAACCAAAGCACTGGGACAAGGTGTTCCCAGACCACAAAGACCCTCACGGTAGATGGACCAGTATCTATGGGGTGACGTTCAGTAATTTTGTGAATACCGGGATGGTTGACGAGCCCCCGCGAGATGCACTCGACTATTTGGATCCGCAACTGCGAGAAAAGATCATCCTGACCTACCCCCACGATGATGATGCAGTGCTATACCAGTTCTGGAACCTGAAGGAGAAGTACGGCTGGGAGTACTTGGAAAAACTGGTTGCCAATGATCCCGTCTGGGTGCGCGGCACGGCGATGCCCTACGTCGCCATCAATAACGGCTGGTACGCGGCCAGTTTCACCACCTTCTGGGCCTTCGAACCAATGCCCGGCAGCGACACCGAATTTCTACTGCCCAAGGAAGACTATTTCCTAACCTGGTTCCAGACTGCGGCGATTCCCAGTCAGGCGAAGAACAAGGCCGCAGCGAAACTCTACCTGAACTGGATGCTGTCGGAGGAGATGCAGGGAACCTGGCTTCAGTTTCCAGTGCGCTATGACATCGAAGCCCCTGGCGGCTATCAATCGGTGCTCCATCACAATACGTCGCCAGGCGACTTCCGCCGGTTCATGATGAAGCGGGATCTGGTCGAGCGTTTTCGGCTCCAGATGAGGCAACTGATCGGCGAGGCTGAGGGGCCCACACCTATCGACATCGATTACGAGGTGAAGCCGATTGCTGCGCCTGAGCGCGCAAAGTAGCGGGCGGGGCTAGGGCTTATCTAATTTGCGAGGTTAACTCATACCAGACTCGTGTGGGCTTTGATTCCACGCCAAATACGCTAAACTACTGCAAGTAGGAGAGTAACGGGGCAACATAGTCCCGGCAGCCCGGCGAGACCAAAACGTGCCGCGGCAGACCAGCCCATCCTATGAATGTCAAAGTCGGCAAAGATATTAAGATCGGCTCCCATAAAGCAAATCGGCAGGTAATGATCATGACTGGAGTGGTTCATGAGGTGGAGATATTGTTTTGCGGGCGCTGAATTGGGCTCACCTGCGCGAGTAGCGCGTCGTTTAGGGCTCGCCTTAGCGTTAGGCTATGCGCCCGCGCTTTTCGCCGCGAACCCGGTTTACGTCGATGCCAGCGGCGGCAACTGTGGCGGCAACGGCACTGTCGGCACAAGCTGTTTCAGCTCGCTTCAGGAAGGCATCGATAATGCAGGCCCAGGCGCAGCGACCGTCGAGGTGCTGGCGGGCACCTACGCTGCAGCCGACATCAGCCGCATGGGTTCGGCGATCGCTGCGGGGCCCGCGGACCTTGAAATCACAGCCTTCGGTAACGGCGCGGTGTCCATCGAACCCACGGCTGGCAGCAGAGGCATCTGGAACGCCCTAACGCCGTTTCCGGGTAACGTTACGCTGCGCGGCCTGACGGTCACCTCTCCAGATCGCGATGCTATCCACCTTGAAGACATCACTGGTGATGTAGTGCTGGATCAGGTGCAGGCTATCGATGCCGGTGTCGACGGCGTTGACATCCGTAACAGCGGCAATGTCATGCTGGTGGATTCGAACTTCGACGGCAACGGCAACGATGGCGTCGAGATTACCGCCGGTGGCTCCATCAGCATCACGCGCTGTACCGCCAATGGCAATTTTGGCTCAGTGTTTGAAAGCGCCCTGGGCGCCCAGCTTGGGCACGATGGTTTCAATCTTGAAGTGCTCGCAGGCGACGTAACGATTATCGACTCTGAGGCCAATGGCAACGGCGGCGAAGGCTTTGAGATTCACCCGGTGTTCGACGACGTCAGCCACATTTATGGCCGTATTGACACCGTGACGATTTCCGGCAGCCACGCCATGAACAACGGCTTGCGCAGCGGCGATCTGCCCACTCTCGGCGAAGAGTTTTCTGTGGTTGAAGAAATCCTGAACGACTATCCCAATACCATCATGGCCGATGGTTTTCAGATCGAAAGCTGTGACACTCAGGCCCCATCGCCCACTGGCCCCTGCACCATTGGTGACGTGAACATCAGCGATAGCTCCGCAGTGAACAACTCCCAGGACGGCTTCGAACTGAATGTCTATGGTGATGTAGTCTTCGATACCGTGATCGCTGAGGGAAATGGCAACCTTTCGAGCGGCGATGGTATTGACGGGCCGCGCACCCCAAATAACAGCTTTACTGGCCGAAACATTCTGACGCGTGGCAATGCCGATGACGGTATAGACGTTGATGGAGAGACCTTCGTACTGCTTGAAGACGTGGTTGCCGATAATAACGGCAAGGGCATCCCTCAGTTCCACGGCTTTGGGCCGCCAGGTGTTGCCGAGAATTTCCTTGAGCCCAGCC
>JBCDJG010000055.1:0-33810 GCA_038748065.1 Pseudomonadota bacterium | reverse complement strand
GACTCTCCATCCAGGTGGCGCATAAAAAAATACCCGCATCTCTCGATACGGGTATTTTGTCAGAGCCTGGAGGTGTTTTCACACAGCCTCCAGATGGCCGCCTTTTTCGTTCTCCCGCTGGGCTTGCCTAGCCGCGGCGGCGACGAACCGCGGCGGCCAGTTCATCCAGCAGCTGCTCGGTGTCATCCCAATCGATGCAGGGGTCGGTAATGCTCTGGCCGTAGGTCAGTGCCTGGCCGTCGACGACGTTCTGGCGGCCCTCGACAAGGTTGCTCTCAATCATGACACCGAAGATACTGCGGCTGCCACGGCCAACCTGCACCGCGATATCTCGCGCAACGTCCACCTGACGCGCCGGAATCTTGCGGCTGTTGGCATGGCTGGCATCAATCATGATACGCGCCGGTAATCCCGCCTTTGTTAACATGTTGCCCGCATCGTCGACGGAGAACATATCGTAATTTGGGTGCTTACCGCCGCGCAATATGATGTGACAGTCCTCATTGCCGCTGGTCTGAAAAATCGCGGAGCGACCGTGCTTGGTGACCGACAAAAAGTTGTGCGGCTGCGACGCCGAGCCAATGGCGTCGATGGCTACCTGGATATCGCCATCGGTCGCGTTCTTGAAGCCTACCGGGCAGGACAGGCCGGACGCCAACTCACGATGCGTCTGGCTCTCGGTGGTCCTGGCACCAATCGCACCCCAGGAGACCAGGTCGGCGTAGTACTGAGGACTGATCAAATCCAGATACTCGGTTCCCGTCGGTAAGCCCATATCTGCCAGATCGGACAATAGCTGGCGAGCAAGATGCAGTCCCTTATTGATCTGGAAGGTGTTATTCAGGTCAGGATCATTGATCAACCCCTTCCAGCCTACGGTGGTTCTGGGTTTTTCAAAATATACGCGCATGACAACGCACAGATCTTCACTGTGTCTGTCGGCGGCGGCTTTCAGCCCTGCAGCATACTCCCGAGCCGCCTCGGGATCGTGGATGGAACAGGGTCCCACCACGGCCACCAGCCGGTCATCCTCTCCTGTAAGAACCCGATGTATCGCCTGACGCGCGCGGGACACGGTTTCTTCGGCCGTCTCACTAATGGCGATATCACGAATCAACTCGTCCGGCGATATCAGCTCGTTGGTCTTCTGTATCCGAAGATCATCTGTGCTGGACATGGTTTAGTCCCAGTCTGAAAAAAGCGCGGTAATATACCATCGAAGCTAAACGAATTGCAGCGAGAAAATACCCAATGCGCGGACCGCGCGCTGCGGGCCTACTCGATCTTAGACGGCCTGGCTCTCGGGCGACGGCATCCAGGTGATGGAGGAATGGTGCAGTGAAATGAGCACCTTGTCCTCCAGCTTGTGATAGGCGAAGGTATAGTCCGCGCGCGTTGTTTCGCCGTCGCCTGCAACGAAGGTGTAGTGGCCCATATCCTTGTAGCCCAGCCCGCCGGCCTTCAAAATTGGACCTACGGCGCTCTGAAACTCCACATGCGTCCATCCATGGTTTAGAAAGCCGCTATCGTCCGGATAGTCTGCGTTACCGCCGATAAAGTAGGACCGCGCGCCGGCCTCGTCCAGGCGAATGACGTCTGCCAGGGTCGGCTTGAATAACAGGGGTTCATCCGGAGAACCAAAGTCGTACAAACCAAGAAGCGCGTCGACATCCTGGTCCACTACCGCTTTTGCCCAGGCACGCTGGGCGCCGATGACTTCAGCCTTGGACATCGTTTGGTATTCTCTCATGACACGTGCAGCCTCTTCCTTTTTTTCACTCTGCACTCGCTAGTTTAACGATTCATTGCCGGTCACGCACGGTTCTCCTTCGTGCTGGCTTAGCCTTCATCTGCCCCTGCCTTAATCTCAAAAGACCCGCCAGCATGCACGTAAACAATCGCCTCGGCGGTCTCGGGTGCGAAGCGGTGCGTACCTCCATTGACTGAACCGAAGTAACTGCCCGGCGGCAATTCATAGATTTCGGCGCCCTTATACCGCAAGCGACCCGCAATCACGACGGCGCGCAGGTAAGGCCCACGGCTTTCAAGGCTTCCTGAAAATGTCCCAGGCACGCGCAGGAAGCTACCGTGCGCTTCGCCCGCGTCTTCATCACCCCATAAATAAGCGATTTTCACGCCTTGCTCAGCCAGGTCATGATCATTGTGGTTCACCCAGACGACAGTCCTCGCGTGGAGATTGATTGGCCTTTCACCATTGTCGAAGGCCATCGCCGTTGGCCGGACGAGGTAAGGCCCTCCATCGGTCTCCACCAAGGCGAGGTTTTCCTCGCCACCGGCAGCGGTTATATGCACCTCGCCCAGTGGCTGGGTCCAGAATGATCCAGCGGGCATCCACATTTTCGCGGCACCCGGGTCGTCATTGTGGATCAGCCCGCTGATCACCACAGCGCGATAGGTCACATTGTGAATATGAGGCGGGGAAGAGAATCCCTCAACAAAGCGCGCGAGAAAACCCGTGGCCGCACTGCCCTGCCGGTCGCCCCAAAGCGTTGCAGCTCGAGGACTTGCCTCGCCTCGAGCCGGGTTAAGTGCCTGCCAGTCGACCTCGGCAGCCGGAACAACGGTTATGGCCGAGTCGGCCGCACTGGCCGGGGCGCTGTGCACGCTTAGGCTGATCACCAGCCCCAATGCCGCAGTAAGCCACTTGCTCTTGCAGTCTATCGCCATATCCTCAGCTTCGCCGAATAAAGAAACAACTTACCACAGGCCAGCCGGAAATCCCGGCCAAGGACTAAGCCTGATCGAGTGAGTTACAATCCGTCTCCCGGACTTCAATGGTTCACTCACAAAAATAGAGGGCAAATCAATGATCGGCTATACAACTATCGGTGTTAAAGACATGGAAAAGGCCAAGGCCTTTTACACGGAGCTACTGGCAGACCTCGGGGCATCTGTCCTGGCCGACATGGGGCGCATCGCTTTTATCGGCACCAGCATGAACGAACCTATGCTGGCCGTGTGCGTCCCCTATGACGAACAGGACCCCCACCCAGGCAATGGCAATATGTTCGCTGTTACCGCAACGACCAAAGAGCAGGCCCAGGTGCTCTATAACAAGGCTATCGCACTGGGCGCCACCTGCGACGGAGAGCCCGGCCAGCGCATTCCGGATATGTTCTACGGCGCGTACGTGCACGACCCCGATGGCAATAAGCTGGCGTTTTACGTCTTCGGCTAGACTTTCAAGGCAAAAAAAAGGGCGGGTAAATACCCGCCCTCAGGATGTTGGAGGCAATACTGACGCCTCCTACAGCATTCGTTTGATGAAATCAGCCGAACTGATTCATCGTGTTGTCTTCGCCGGCCGCTTTCAGTGCCGCGTCGCCAGCGAAGTATTCCTTGTGGTCGTCGCCCATGTCGGAGCCCGCCATATTCTGGTGTTTGACGCAGGCGATACCCTGGCGGATCTCCTTGCGTTGCACACCGGCCACGTAGCCGAGCATGCCCTGCTCGCCGAAGTACTCCTTGGCGAGATTATCTGTCGACAGAGCCGCAGTATGGTAAGTAGGCAGCGTAATGAGGTGGTGGAAGATGCCTGCCTCGCGTGACGCGTCTGCCTGGAAAGTACGTATTTTCTCGTCAGCGGCAGCAGCCAGCGCCGATTCGTCATACTCTGCACTCATCAGCTGATCGCGATCGTAGCCGGTCAGGTCCTTGCCTGCCTCACTCCAGGCGTCGAAAACCTGCTGGCGAAAGCTCAGAGTCCAGTTAAAGGAGGGGCTGTTGTTGTACACCAGCTTAGCGCCAGGCACCGTCTCACGGATGCGGTTAACCATCGCGCCGATCTGGCCAACGTGGGGCTTCTCGGTTTCGATCCAAAGCAGGTCAGCACCGTTTTGCAGTGAAGTAACGCAGTCCAGTACGACGCGGTCTTCGCCGGTGCCCTTGCGGAACTGGAACAGATTGGAAGGCAGACGCTTCAGACGCAGCAGTTTGCCGCCGCGATTGATAACCACGTCGCCATTGTTCATGTTCGATACGTCGACTTCTTCACAGTCCAGGAAGCTGTTGTACTGGTCGCCAAGGTCGCCCTCTTCGTGGGTTACGGCGATTTGCTTGGTCAGGCCGGCGCCGAGCGAATCGGTGCGGGCAACAATCACGCCATCGTCGACGCCAAGCTCGATAAAGGCGTAACGCACGGCGCGAATCTTGGCGAGAAAGTCCTCGTGGGGCACGGTGACCTTTCCGTCCTGGTGGCCACACTGCTTCTCGTCAGAAACCTGGTTCTCTATCTGGATGGCACAAGCACCCGCTTCGATCATTTTCTTCGCCAGCAGATAGGTCGCTTCCGCGTTTCCAAAGCCCGCGTCGATGTCAGCGATAATGGGCACCACATGGGTTTGGTGGTTGTCTATCTGGCTCTGGATATCGGCAGCCGAGGCGTCATCGCCACTCTTTCGGGCGTCGTCCAGAGCGCGAAACAGGCCGCCCAGTTCACGGGCATCTGCCTGCCGCAGGAAGGTGTACAGCTCCTCAATCAGGCCGGGTACGGAGGTCTTCTCGTGCATGCTCTGGTCGGGCAGCGGTCCAAACTCTGAGCGCAAAGCCGCAATCATCCATCCGGAGAGGTAGAGGTAACGCTTGTCGGTGTTACCAAAGTGCTTTTTGATTGCAATAAGCTTCTGCTGTCCGATAAAACCGTGCCAGCAGCCGAGAGACTGGGTGTACTGGGCGGTGTCTGCGTCATAATCGGCCATGTCCTGGCGCATGATCGCTGCGGTGTATTTGGCGATATCCAGGCCAGTTTTGAAGCGGTTCTGCAGGCGCATGCGGGCAGCATACTCCGGGCTGATATCGTTCCAGGGGCTGCCATTCTGTTCGCGCAGGGCGGCGACGTTGGCGATTTCATCTGAGTAGGTCATTGCGGTGCCTCGGTGCGTGCTGTTCATGAATCGCCGGCGCAGGTCCGGCTGCCAATCGTGGCTATACTAATCAGAGCCCCTACATAAATGAAATAAATGCTAGCCATTTTTGCTATTCATGCCATGGATATGGCATGGGTGGGGCCTCGTTGTCGCAGCGCCCACAGCGACTAGAATCACTCATGACAATCATAAAGACAGGAGCTCTGCACTATGGCGTATTTCATCACAGGTGGTACGGGATTCATCGGCCGCAACTTTATCGCCAGGCTAATGGCACGCGAAGGCGATATCTACGTACTCACTCGACCGGAATCCATGGCGAAGTTTGAACAGCTCAAGTACTGGCTGGGCGCCGGCGGCGAGCGTCTGGTACCGGTCGAGGGCGATCTTGTACAGCCACTGCTGGGACTGAGTGAAGGCGCACGAAAAAAACTGCGGGGAAAGATACAGCACTTTTGCCACTTCGCAGCCGTTTACGACATCGCCGCTTCTGAAGACGCGCAGCGCGGCGCCAATATCGACGGTACGCGCAACGCCATTCAACTCGCCAAAGAGCTGGAGGCTGGCTGCTTCCAACACGTCAGCTCCATCGCCGCGGGCGGCATGTATAAAGGCACTTTTCGGGAAGACATGTTCGAAGAGGCGGAAAACTACGAACATCCCTACTTTATGACCAAGCATGAATCTGAGGGCATCGTGCGCGCCGAATGCGAGGTGCCCTGGCGCATCTATCGCCCCGCCATGGTTGTGGGCGATTCAAAAACGGGCGAGATAGACAAGA
This sequence comes from Pseudomonadota bacterium, assembly GCA_038748065.1. Classification (GTDB taxonomy): domain Bacteria; phylum Pseudomonadota; class Gammaproteobacteria; order Pseudomonadales; family Halieaceae; genus JBCDJG01. The sequence goes on along the minus strand of JBCDJG010000055.1, from coordinate 28,143 downwards.
TCGATGGCGCCTATTACTTTTTCAAGAGCCTGCAGAAGCTCCGCCAGTCGCTGCCACCGTGGTTCCCCCTGATCGGAATAGAGGGCGGCAAGTTCAACATTGTGCCGGTAGATTACGTGGTAGACGCCATGGATCATATCGCGCACCAAAGTGACTATGACGGCCGCTGCTTTCACCTGACTAACCCAGAGCACTATTCCATGGGTGAGATGATCAACATCTTCGCAGAGGCAGGTCATACCCCGCGCTTGAGTATGCGGCTGGATACCCGCATGTTCGGCTTCATACCCACCTTTGTGCGAGACACCATCGCCGGGCTGCCGCCCGTTAAACGCATCGTCAGCACTCTGCTGGCTGACATGGGCCTGCCCGATTCCGTGATGATGTTCATGAACTACCCCACACGCTACGACAATCGCGATACCGAGCGAGCGCTGCGAGGCTCCGGCATTGAAGTGCCCAGGCTACCAGACTACGCACCTGCGCTTTGGGACTACTGGGAGCGCAATCTCGACCCGGACCTCTTTGTTGACCTCTCCCTTGAGGGAAACATCGCAGGCAAGACGGTCCTTATCACGGGCGCATCATCCGGCATCGGCAAAACCTCGGCCATTCGCCTGGCGGAAGCAGGTGGCCACGTGCTGCTAGTGGCACGCAGCGCAGAGAAGCTTGAAGAAACGGCCCAGGAGATCACCGCCAAGGGTGGCACTGCGACTATCTACCAGGCCGACGTATCCGACCTTGAGGACTGCGATCGCCTTGTACAAACCGTGCTCGCAGACCAGGGCTTTGTTGACATCCTGATCAATAACGCTGGCCGCTCGATCCGCCGCTCGCTCGAGCTTTCCTACGACCGCTTCCACGACTTCGAGCGCACGATGCAGATCAACTATTTCGGCGCTATCCGCCTGACAATGGGCTTGCTACCGTCAATGAGTGCTGCCAAGAAAGGCCACATCATCAACATGTCGTCGATCAGCGCGCTGACTCCCAGCCCGCGATTCTCCGCCTACGTTGCCTCCAAAAGCGCTCTGGACGCCTGGACACGTGCTGCCGCCGTCGAGTACTCCGATCGCAACGTGCGATTTACAACCATCAACATGCCACTGGTGCGTACGCCCATGATCGAGGCCACCACGGTGTACGATTCCATGCCCGTACTGAGCCAGGAGGAAGCGGCTGATCTCGTCGCGGAAGCTGTCATCAAGAAACCCAAGCGCATCGCCACACCGCTCGGCATATGGCTGCAGGTGATCAATGCGATTGCGCCGAAGTTCGCCGAGGTGATCATGAACACCGTATTCCGTATGTTCAATGACTCCGCCGCGGCCCGCGGTGACAAGAAAGCGGAGAAGGTCGAGGCCTCTAATGAACAGGTGGCGCTGGCCGCGCTCATGAAAGGCGTGCATTTCTAGGCTCAATTAAGCTCAAAGCGTTGCCTGCGGAGCCATACGCAGGCAACCAGCAGGGCCGCGGCGAGTACCAGGCCCATGCACAGCTGCAGCCAGGCCTGGCTCGCCCAATCGGGTGATGCAAGATAAAAGCCCATCCCCTGTCCGCCGATGCCATCCTCGCCACGAGGGACATGGGCACCCAGCTGGGTGGCCAACCAGTCGCTGCCCAGCAGGAGCCGCTCGAGCACCAGCAGCACCACGATCGGCACGACGGCCAGCATGAAGGGGCTGCGCCGCGCCCCAGCACTGGCCAGCAGCAGCCAGGCGTAGAGCGGCAGGATCCAGAGTGCCGTTAATGCCCAGGCGGCAACCTGCTCCGTAAAGGCTCTGGACAGGCTCACTTCGCCGAGAAAGGCCGCCCGCACTTCGCCCTCCTCCAGTAGCACCCAACCGAAGGCATAGCCGAGTAGCTGAGTTGCTAAAGACAAACCAATGTAAATGGCTGGGGCGACCAGCAGAACTATCCCTAGCCGCGAGACAACGTCCTCCCAATCAGAGACTGGCATAGACTTCCAGAAGAGGATGCTCGCGTCACGACGGTCATTGAAGAGACTGCCAAGCAAATACCAGGCGCTAACGAAGAACATAACCAGCAGAAAAACGTTGTGCAACACGTAGAAGAGCGCATTGAGCGGATAGGGCTTATCGGCGACTGACTCTTCGACCGCGGCGGGGCGTGGCTCATCGTCCGCGAGGGCAAAATTCCACTCGCGGGAGAAGTTCCAGGCATCCTCGTCGACCGGTTCAGACTCGTCAATCACGCGATAGCCCGCCTCTTCCTGGCGATCCGCTGCCGAGAGGTCAAAACTGATATTCATGCTACTGCCCTGGCCACCTTCAACCAGCGCTTCCAATACCTCGCCGCCTGCCGTACTAAGCTCATTAGTCAGCAAAGCAGAGATTCCCAGAACAGCGCTCAGTGACACAGCAAGCACCAGCGGCGTCCACAGCAGAGCGCCTGGATGCTCGCGCAGCTCACGCTGCCAGAGCACCCGCATACGATTCAAAGCAACGCTAGTCATGGTGCAGACCTCCTTCGATAACGGCCACGAAAAGATCAGCCATAGAGGGCGCTCGCAACTCCCCAAGGCCCACCAGAAGATCGGGGTTGATACCCTGATAGATAAAGGCTCGCCCGCCCAGAATACTGCGACTGCCGACGGCGGGAATGCTCTGCGCACGGGCGACAGCATCGCCCAGTGCGTGTAGCTCAACAAACTCGCTTTGCAGTGACTCGATCGACTGGTTGAGCACGATGCGACCACGATCCATGAACAGTACGTCGGTGAGTATGTGCTCGACTTCCTCCACCTGGTGCGTGGAGATAATAATTGTGCGTTCGCCGTCAAAGTAGTCGTTTAACAATTGCTCATAGAAACGCTTGCGAAACAGGATATCGAGGCCCAGTGTTGGCTCATCCAGCACCAGCAAGCGAGCGTCAACCGCCATCACAATGGAGAGGTGCAGCTGTACGAGCATACCTTTCGAAAGCTCACGTATGCGGCGATCGAGGCTCACCTCAGTCGATGCCAGCATTTGTTCGGCATGGCCGCGATCAAAGCGTGGATGAACGCCCGCCGTAAACTCCAGCAGGTGGCGGACACGCATCCAGCGGGGTAGCGTAGCGGTGTCAGCGATGAAGCAGACATCCTCCATCAGGTCAGAGCGCGCACGCGCAGGATCTCGGCCCAGTACGCTCAGTTGACCCTCGTAGCTGCCAAGCCCAAGCAAGGCGCGCAGCAGCGTCGTCTTGCCTGCACCGTTGGGTCCGACCAGGCCCACAATTGTGCCCCCAGGAATGTTCAGGTCGACGCGATCCACGGCTCGAACGCTGCCGTAGCGGCGGCTCAGCTTATGGGCCTCTATCATCGTGTTACTCATCGTTCTCTCCCGCGGCACGCAAGAGCGCCACGACCTTCTCGATATCGAGCCCCAGAAGGGCCGCCCGTTGAGCAAATGCCGGAACCTCTTCCGACAAAAATCTGGCCTGCTCATCGCCGGTCAACCCGGCCCGGGCGCCAGGACAAACGAACATGCCAAGGCCGCGGCGCTTCTCTAACAGGCCGCCGTCTACCAATTCCTGGTAGGCCTTTCCCACAGTCAGGTGATTAATCTTGTACTCGGCGGCTACCTGCCGCACCGAGGGCACGGCCTCGCCTTCCGGGAAACTGCCATCCAGGATGCGCGCCAACACCAGATCGCGTAGCTGGCGGTAAATTGGCTGGTTGTCGTTCCAGTCCATCAGACCAACCTCAGCGCGCGCGCTCCAGATCACCAGAGCCAATGACGCTCTGCTTGATATCGGGCGAGCCACGGTAGATGACTGAGCCGCTGCCAAGGATCGTTACGTCGAGCTCTTGTGCGGCACCGATAAGCGCATCCCCGGAACCAATAATGCTGACGCGTGCACTACTCGCGTCCAATCGACCGAGGTCCACGTCACCAGAGCCAATGACCGCAATGTCCAGTTGAGAGGTCTTGCCGCTGGCCTCGGCTTCCACATCGCCAGAACCGCGTAAGGCAATATCCACCTGCTGCGCAGCAATCGTGCCTAACTCAACATCGCCTGATCCGCTCAGGCTGACGTCCAGCTTTTCCACCTCGATCTCGGCGACCTGAATGTCGCCTGATCCCTGGAGACCCAGCGACAGACTGGCACCCTGGAAGGCGAACTGGCGCACTTCACCCGAGCCCGCAAGGGAAATCTTCAGGTCGGATAGGGTTAGTGGGCGGATATAGACATCGGCGCTGCCCTTCACGCCAATTTCCGTAATGTTCACAAGCTGCAGCTTGTATTGGATATCTGAAAGATCGCGAGAGGGCCGCTTCGGGTCGCGGCCCAGGACCAGCGTGCGTCCGTCCAGTAAAAAGGGCTGAGCGGCGCCCTCTTCTACGTCGCGGATCCTGAGTTCGTTGCGATCCCCCTGAGAAATTTCGACATCCACACCACCGAAGATCAACACACGATCAAACTCCAGGCCTTCCACGCGCTGTGTTGCGGCCTGTAGCGGTGCCGCTATCAGCGCACAGAGGAGAAAGAGGGCGGCGTAGAGAAGCACATGATTGTCTGCCCGGCTCATCAACTTGCGTTTGGGTCGTGCGATCATTGCGATCACCGTTGTCATATGGTGTTATAGGTAACTATAACACTAAACTGACGAGACACAAGGCCTAATTGGCTGGGGAAGCGAGCCGTAACCCGCCCCGTGTTCACAGGTGAATTGATCCTGGAGCAGGCAGCCCTGCATATCGGCGGCGATCGTTTACGCTAGGCGCTCGGGGGCTCCACCTCCACGCGACAGTGTGAATAGGGCCGAGCTTGCCCCCCATTAGCTAGCGCTTTTTCTTGTTTTTTTTGTCTTTTTTAGCCTTCTTCACATGGGCCATCATGCGTCGCTTGCGCTGGACCTGACGCTGGGTCAGCTTATTGCGCTTGTCCGAGTAGGGATTATCCGAGGTGCGAAACTCAATCCGTACTGGCGTGCCGTGCAGTTCCAGATGTCGGCGAAAAGTCTTTTCGAGGTAGCGCTGGTAGCTGTTCGGCACGCTGCCTGTCTGGTTCCCGTGGACTACGATTAACGGTGGGTTTTGTCCGCCGGCGTGGGCATAGCGCAGCTTGATGCGGCGGCCGTTGACCATTGGCGGTGGGTGGTCGTGCACTGCGCCCTCGAGAATACGCGTCAGCGTGTTGGTGTTGAGCTTGCGGGTCGCGGAGGCGTGGGCAGCATGAACTGATCGGTAAAGGTGACCCACGCCGGTACCGTGTAGCGCGGAAATAAAGTGGGTATCCGCATAGTCGGCAAACTGCAGGCGCCGCTCCAACTCTGTCTTGATCCATTGACGCTGATCGTCCTCGATCCCGTCCCACTTGTTCACCGCAAGCACCAGACCGCGACCCGCCTCAATGCAGTGGCCGAGCAGGTGCATATCCTGATCGACAATGCCCTCATGGCCGTCCATCACCAGCACCACGACATGGGCATCATCGATGGCCTTGAGTGTTTTCACGATAGAGAACTTTTCCACGGTCTCGCGCACGTTTTTGCGGCGGCGGACGCCAGCGGTATCGATCAGCGTGTACTTGCGGTCATCGCGCTCATACTCAATATAGATACTGTCACGCGTGGTGCCGGGCTTATCGAAGACAACAACCCTGTCTTCGCCCAGCAGTCGATTCACCAGGGTGCTCTTACCCACATTGGGACGGCCGATGATGGCCACACGCACGCTATCATAGCGCTCACGCGCCTCAGCAATCTGCTCAGCATCCGGAAAGGGCTCAAGGACCGCCTCGATCATGCGCTTCAGACCACGACCCTGACTGGCCGCAATGGCATGCATCGTATCAACGCCCAGGGCAAAGAAATCGCCCACCGCGACATCTTCATTAAGACCGTCGGTCTTGTTGACGAGTAAGTGGAAGCGCTTGCCGCCTTGCCGCAGATGGCGAGCGAGTGCTTCATCCGTAGGGTTCAGGCCCTCCCGCGCATCAACCATAAAGAGGACGATGTCGGCTTCATCGATCGCGGCCATAGACTGGCCTGCCATCTCCACATCGATACCCGCCTCATCGCCAGAAATACCGCCGGTATCGATGACGATGAAGGGCTTGTCACCCATGCGGCCCTCGCCGTACTTGCGATCTCGCGTAAGCCCGGCGAAGTCTGCTACGAGTGCATCGCGGCTGCGAGTAAGTTGGTTAAATAGGGTCGACTTACCAACGTTGGGGCGCCCTACAAGGGCGATAACCGGGATCATGGTTCAAGAGCGCCTTGCCTCAGGCATCGCCCTACTCCTTAGAAGTGATTTCCAGCGCAACGAGTTTGCCGCTATTTCCAAGCACATAGAGGATGTTGCCGTCGGCAATCATATCCGCGCGGGCGCCATCGCCATCGATTTTGGTGCGACCTGCGAACTCTCCATCGACCTGGGAAATAAAGTGCACGATGCCTTCAAGGTCTGCCACCGCGACATAGCTGCTCACCGGAGTTGGCCGCGACAGCTCACGATAGCCGAGCGAAGGCTGTGACCAGCGCTCACCCTGGCCGTTGCGCTGAAACGCGTATAGCGTGCCATCTTCGTCAGCAACATACACATTGCCAAAGCCCTGTGAAACTCCGGAGAAGGAAGACACATTGTTCTGCCACAGCTTGCGTCCGGAAGCGGCATCAATTGCAACTATCCTCCCCTGGTAGCTGGCTGCATAGAGTTCATTGCCCACCAGCGCCATTGTGCCGTCGACATCGACAATCCGCTCGATCTCCGAACGGCCCTGGGAGATCGCAACGCGCACTTCCCACTTGATATCGCCACTGTCGGCATTAAAAGCCAGCACCCGGCCGTTGGCAAAGCCGGCGTAGACCACATTGCTCCGTAAAATCGGCGTGCTCGTGCCGCGGACTGTCAACACGGGCACATTGCTATCGTAAGTCCAGATTTTCTCGCCACTGTCGTGATCAAGGCCATGCAGCTTTCCATCATAGGTTTGCGCCACCACCATGCGGCCGTCGCCCTGTGGCGGTGCCAGCACCTCGCCGGTCACGCGCGTCGACCAGAGCAGCTCACCGTTCTCGGCGCTGAGGCGCATCACAGAGCCGTCGGCACCACCGACAAACAGCGACCCGGCATAGGCGCCAACGCCACCGGACAGGTCAGTCTCAAGTTTCGCATCCCAGAGCTTCTTGCCGCGCTCTCTGCCGATGGCGTAGACCTGACCCTTGGAGGAAGCGACGTAAAGCGTATTGCCATCCAGGACAGGCTGAATCTTATAAAGCCCGGTTCCCTGGCCTTTGCCAACGCCGGTTGACCAAATCTTCTTCATATTGATGCTGGTATCAATGTCGATCAGCTCGACCGGCGCCGTCGGGTCCTCGTCGTCGCTGTCGAACCAGCCAGCAACCGTGCTGCAGGCGGACAGGCTTGCACTTAAGATCAGCACCAGTAGGCACCGAGCCAGTGAACGATCGAGATTCATTCCTCAGCCTCACTGCTCTGTGATATGTCCACGGTCTCGACCAGCTCATCCACGGGCATCATTGCGGGAATTTCCCTGGCTGGGACTGGCGAAAGACTGGCGAGCTTCTGCTCAAGGCTCGCAAGCCCGCCCGCCTGACCCCCTTGGGCCGCCAGAAGTCTTGCCTGCGTATAGGCGGCTCGCGCCTCGTCCTCGCGGCCCGCCGCGTACAGGATATCCCCACGGGCCAGCGTATAGGATGCCGCATAAGTGCCCTGCTCCCCCGCCGCCAGAATGCCCAGGGCCTGATCCGCGTCGCCCTGTGCAGCGACGAGACGAGCGAGACGAAGTTCGGTAATGCGCGCAACGTCACTACCCCGACCCGCCTCGCCAAGCACCCATCGCAGTTCGGCTTCGGCGCCGGCCAAATCGCCCTCTTCCACTTTTATACGAGCCAGGTGCATCGCCGCAAACTGAGCATACGTGCTGCTGTCGAAGCTCTCCTTGAGCTCCGATGCAATTTTGACCACCTCGGCATTGTCGCCACTCTGCTGCGCTCTCGACAAACTGTTCACCAGGGCCTGGTAGCTATCCGACGCGGCCATCTGCGATGTTTCCTGCTGGCCCTGCCAGGTTTGCCAAACAACGGCGCCGGAAACGGCAATAATGATGGCGGCAACCGTCGACTTGCCGTTCTCATCCCACCAGCGTTTCAGGGCTTCTACCTGTTCTTCTTCGGTACGGTATGCGTCCACGTTCTCTTTCCTTACTTAGACATTCAGGGAAGCCAGCAGCTCACTGACTGCGCCTCCCAGCTTGTTCAATTCCACGCTTTGCTGCGCTGCATTGCGCAGGTCCTTCACCACTACAGTGCCGGCGGCAACCTCGTCATCGCCCCAGATCAGAGCGAGGCTTGCGCCGCTCTTGTCAGCCTTTTTCATCTGGCTTTTGAAGCTACCGCCACCACAGTGCTGCACGATGCGACAGGCCGGTGAACTTGAACGCAGGTGCTCCACGGCATTCACCGCTGCCAGCGTGGCAGCATCGCCCACCGCTACGACATAGATGTCGGCGGCGGGTTCAGGCGGCGGTAGTGCGCCCACCTCGGCCAGCAACAGGACCAAACGTTCCAGGCCCATCGCAAAACCGACGCCTGGGCAGGGTTTGCCCCCCAACTGCTCCACCAGACCATCGTAGCGACCTCCGCCGCCGACCGTGCCCTGTGCGCCGAGACTATCGGTAACCCACTCAAAAACGGTCCGGTTGTAATAGTCCAGCCCGCGCACGAGACGCGGATTAATCTCGAAGCTAATGCCTGCGGCCTTCAGCAGCGCCTGCAGGTAGCTGAACTCGGATCTGGAATCCTCGTCGAGATAGTCGATGAGCGATGGCGCCTCATCGAGCAGCGCCTGGGTTTGCGGGCTCTTGCTATCGAGAATGCGCAGCGGATTGCTATCCAGTCGGCGCTGACTGTCCTCGTCCAACTGCTCCCGGCGGGTACTGAGATAGTCAACGAGGGCCTGCCGGTAGTTAGCCCTTGAGGCCGGATCACCGATGGAATTCAACTCAAGGCGCACGCTGTCGGCGATACCAAGGCGTTGCCAGAGTCGCGCCGTGATCATGATAATTTCCGCATCCATGTCGGCGCCTGGAAAACCGAAGCTTTCAATGCCAATTTGGTAAAACTGGCGCTGGCGACCCTTCTGCGGTCGCTCGTAGCGAAACATCGGGCCGTAATACCAGAGCCGCTGAGGGACACCCAGCAGGCTCTGCTGCAGGGCCGCACGGACGCAGCCCGCCGTGCCCTCGGGACGCAGCGTCAGGCTGTCGCCATTGCGGTCCTCGAAGGTATACATCTCCTTCTCGACGATATCGGTAACCTCGCCAATGGAACGCTTGAAGAGCTCGGTATACTCAACCACCGGCAGTCGAATCTGACCGTAGCCGTAACTGGTGAGCACGTCCGCGACAGTTTGCTCCAGGTACTGCCAATGGGCGCTATCACCCGGAAGGATGTCGCTCATCCCCCGGATGGCTCTGAGTTTACTCACGCTGCTATTCTCAACCGTGCGATTTGGCGATGACGGCTTCGTCAGCGGCCGCGCGCTCAGCCTCCAGCTCGGCCGCCCGCTTGCGAATGACCTGCTCGAGGTGGTCGATGAAGTCTTCATTGCTGACCTTATGGTCCGGCTCGCCGCTAACATAGATCAGATTGCTGGGGGTCGCCCCGGTCAGCCCCACATCCGCCTCGCGCGCTTCGCCGGGGCCGTTCACAATACAGCCGATAACCGCGACATCCATCGGCGTTCGCACATCCTCAAGACGCTGCTCAAGGCTATTCATCGTGCCGATGACATCGAAGTTCTGCCGCGAGCAACTCGGGCAGGCAATAAAGTTGATACCGTTGGTGCGCAGCTTCAAACTCTTGAGAATCTCGAAGCCCACCTTGACCTCCTCCACTGGGTCTGCGGCCAAAGAGATGCGAATAGTGTCGCCGATACCCTCCATCAGCAGCATACCCAGACCCACGGCGGATTTAACGGTACCACCACGCAGGCCCCCGGCTTCGGTAATTCCCAGGTGCAGCGGCTGATCGATCTCGGTCGCCAGCAGGCGATAGGCCTCGACGGCCATGAACACTTCTGATGCCTTCACGCTAACCTTGAAATCGGGGTAGTCGTGCTTGTCCAGGATATCCACATGGCGCAGTGCCGATTCCACCAGCGCCGCGGCATTAGGCTCGCCATACTTGCGCTGCAGATCCTTGCCCAACGAACCCGCGTTCACGCCGATACGAATCGGAATGCCCTTGTCGCGAGCACTGGCAATCACCTCTCTCACCTTGTCATCTCGCCCGATGTTGCCCGGATTAATGCGCAGGCAATCCACGCCATAGTCAGCAACCTTCAACGCAATCCGGTGATCGAAATGAATATCGGCAACCAGCGGTACCGAGACTTGGTCGCGAATCTGCCGAAAGGCCTCCGCCGCCTCCATGCTGGGCACTGACACGCGGACAATATCCGCGCCGGCATCGGCTATGGCCTGGACCTGGGCCACCGTAGCGGCGACATCGCAGGTTTCCGTGTTGGTCATGCTCTGGACGCTGATCGGAGCATCGCCACCGACGGCAACCGGACCCACCATAATCTGCCGACTCTTCCTGCGTTTTATCGGGGATTCTGTCTTCATATTCTCACTACCTCACCCGGCGGCGCCAACTTGCCACCACCAGAGTCCAGCGACCATGACAACCATCACTACCACACCAATGACAACACCCGCACCGGTCTGTTGCAGCTGGAGCGGCCTTGTTTCTATCCTGCGCGGCGTGACCCTGTGATCCCACTCCGGGCGAAAATCGTCAAAGGCCTGCAAGACGCCCTGACTGCTGATACCCAGCAGTTTGCAATATGCCTGCACATAGCCGCGCGCAAAGGTCGGTCGCCGCAGTGCATCGTAGCGGTCGCCTTCAATAAGCTGCACGTAACCCGGCAACCAGTTGAGGCGCTCTTCAACCTCCAGTTCACTCAATGCCAGCTTGTTGCGCGCCGTGCGCAGCTGGGCACCGGCGGACTTCATCGGGCTTGCGCCCGGCTCCTCGGCTTTACTCATCAGCCACCAAACGGCGGTAAGCGGCATACTCTTCTGAGCTGGGATACAAGTTGGTCAATGCCAGCGCGTATGAGCTCTCGGCATCTTTGTCGCCGGTAGCCCGTGCCAGCTTGATTCCCAGCAGCAGGCCTCGAGAGGACTGCTGTCTCAGAATGGTCCGATACGTGCCGTAGTAACGCAGCGCGCTGTCATAATCGCCTGCATCATAGCGCAGCTCGGCGACTTCCAGCATGGCGATAGTATTGGTGCGATCCATCGCCAGGGCTCGCATAAAGGACGCTTCGGCCTCTACCGGCTTGAACAGCTGCAGCTGGCAGCGCCCAAGATTCACGAAGGCCTGTGGCCGCGCCGGGTAGAGCGTATCCTTGATCACGTACTGCAGCTGCTGCTCCGCCTCGCGGAAACGCTCTTGCGAATAAAGAAAGGCAGCATAGTTGTTGCGCGCCCGCGAGAAGCCTCGATCGAGACGGAGGGCCTCCTCGTAACTGTCCTCGGCCAGCTCGTACTCGCCAGTGCTTTGATAGACAAGGCCAAAGGCCTCGTGCACTTCAGCGTTACGCGGGTCAATCTCGACGGCCAGCGCCAGGTTGCGTTTAGCGTTGGCCCAGTCGCCCTGGCCGATATACTGTCGCGCCAGTTCGACGCGGCGCTCCAGCGTCTCTTCCGGCGAAGGGTCATTGGAAAACACGCGCTCGGTGGTGGTGACACAGGCGCTGAGCGTCATCGCCGCCAGGACCGTCGCGACACTGCAAAGCCAGCGCTGCCTTATTGTTCCCCGATATGCCACGTCAACTTACCTGTATTAGGTCCGCGCCACCACTGGTTCGGTAGCGCTCACTGCGTCGCGTCCGGTCAACCACCTGCCCTACGAGCTGGCCACAGGCGGCGTCAATATCGTCACCACGGGTGGTCCGGACGGTAACAATATAGCCCGCATCAACCAGCACTTGCCAGAAGCGGGAAACGGCGTTGCCACTCGGCCGCTGATAATCGGACAAGGAAAATGGATTGAAGGGGATTAAGTTGATCTTGCAGGGAAAGTCGCGCAACAGCTGCGCCAACTCACGTGCCTGTTCGGGCTGATCGTTAACGCCGGCGATCAAGGTGTATTCAATAGTCACAACCCGCTTGCTGTCTGCCTGCGCATCGATGTACTTGCGCGCACTCGCCAACAGCTGCTCGATTGGGTATTTGCGGTTAATGGGTACAAGTTCATTACGCAATGCATCATTCGGCGCGTGCAGTGAGACGGCCAAGGATACGTCGCTGACCTCAGCCAGGCGATCAAGGGCTGGCACCACACCCGAGGTGCTCAAAGTCACGCGGCGCTTGGAAATGCCGTAGGCCAGGTCTTCCATCATGAGATCCATGGCGGCCACAACGTTGTCAAAGTTGAGCAAGGGCTCACCCATGCCCATCATCACCACATTGGTCACCACCCGGCCCTTGCCGGACTGAAAGGCATCGTAAGAATCAATGGCTAGCCAGACCTGACCAATGATTTCAGCCGCGCTCAGATCACGCTGAAAGCCCTGTTTGCCGGTCGAGCAGAAACTGCAGTCCAGACTGCAGCCCACTTGCGACGAGACGCACAGTGTCGCCCGGTTTCCGTCCGGTATCAGCACCGTTTCAATCAGGCCGCCGCCCTCTACGCGGATCGCCCACTTACGCGTTCCGTCCTCGGAATCGTGCTGGCTGACGATTTCGGGTGGGCGCACCTCAGCAATGGCCGCCAGTTTCTCGCGCAGAGCCTTGCCGAGGTTGGTCATCGCAGCGATATCGCAAACCCCCTGGTGATGCATCCACTTCAGTAGCTGCTGCGCGCGAAACTTTTTCTCGCCCAACTCCAGGAAGAACTGCTCCAGTTGCGCACGGGTCATGCCCAGGAGATTGATCCTGGCCTCGCCCTTTGTCTTGGCAACTGGAGTCATGGACTCAGTCGCGCTCGCAGATCTCGCTGGCAGCGAAGAAGTAGGCAATCTCTCGCTCGGCAGAGGCCGGAGAATCAGAACCGTGCACTGCGTTAGCGTCAATCGAGGAGGCGAAATCCGCGCGAATTGTACCTTCGGCCGCCTCCTGCGGGTTGGTTGCCCCCATCAATTCGCGGTTCTTGGCAATGGCGCCCTCGCCTTCCAACACCTGCACCACAACCGGGCCCGAGGTCATGAATTCGATCAGCGCCGGGTAGAAGGGACGCTCCTTGTGCTCGGCGTAGAAGCCACCGGCAACGGTATCGCTCAGGCGCAACATCTTGGAGGCCACGATGCGCAGGCCATTGGTTTCAAAACGCGAATAAATCTTGCCAATCACGTTCTTGCCGACAGCATCGGGTTTGATGATGGACAGCGTACGCTCTACAGCCATGTTCTTTCTCCAGGTGAACTAATAGGGCAGGCGCCAGTGGGCGCCGCGGAAAATCGCGCAATTATACGGATTTTACCGACCCGTTTCACCCCGGCGCTCCCTGTGAGCCGATTTTATTTCTTTTTTAAATCAGGCGTTTAGATGAGATGGAATAGCGGACTTTCGGTCTGGGGAGAGATTAAGTGCTGTACTCGCCCCTTCGCCTGAGTCAGAGCATCAGCGGCCACGGCTACACGCGAGCCCAGCAATGAGCAGTCCAGCGGCAAGTGCAAAGAGGCCTCCCACAGGCAGCAACGGCACACTGATGGGTGCCGCCGACTCGGGGGGTGGCTCAGCAACGACTATGGCATCACCAAGCTCAAAGCTGAGCTGCCCGGCGGCAATGCCCGGATTGCCCTGCGTCCGCCACTCAACGCGCTCGAAAGTGCCAGATATGCTCATCGTTATCGACTGGCTTGAATTTCCGATATCGCCTGGCGTAACGGTATCAACGGCAACCTCGTTCGACGAGCCGTCGAGACCAACAAGCTCAGCGCTCTCCCCAGGGTTAAAAAATGGCCTCAGGCTGAAGGCCGTTGCGCTGGATGGGGTAGACGTGCCCGGCACAACGAACTCGAAAATCGCGTCCACGCCCGCTGTATCCGGGCTGAAAAACAGGTTGGCGGTTGAACCACCAAAATCCTCTTTGATCGGATTGACGTTAGAAGGCGAGGCGTCGAATAGGATGCCGATAGATCGCCACTGATCGGCGAGCACAGTCCCGTCCGCAACACCGTCGCTTGTTCCCGGAAAGGTACCAAGATCAACATCTACAGCTAAAGCTGCGGTGCTGCCCAACAGCACGAACGTTATGAAAATCTGACTAGCTACCGCTCTGAGCATGTTCTACCTCCTCTTCTTGGGTGCTCGCCCAAACCGCCGAAAACGACCTTCCGACACGTCTAGATTCTGCCAAAACTCTGTCTTTTGAACTACCGCTAGAGCGGGTTAATCAAGCTCCTCAATCCAGGCGGCTTGAATGGCCTCGAGAATCTTTTCACCACAGCGATCCGGGTCGTCATCAAAGTCCGGCAGGGCCATGACCCAGTTGCGCAAATCGACAAAATTCAGGGTGAGCGGATCCACGTCAGGGTGGGCTTCGCTCAGCTCTATGGCGATGTCGAGAGTATCGGTCCATTGCATGATGCTTCTCCGTCAGTGACGCTCGGAAACCATATTGATCGTATAGCGCGGAATCTCAACAACCAGATCCTCGTCCGCCACAATCGCCTGACAGCTGAGCCTCGAGTCTGGCTCCAGACCCCAGGCCTTGTCCAGATAGTCGTCTTCCAACTCATCGGGCTCTTCCATCGAGTCGTAACCCTCGCGCACAATCACGTGACAGGTCGTACAGGCACAGGACATTTCGCAGGCGTGCTCGATATCGATCTCATTGCGCAACAGCGCCCGGCAAACACTCTCACCCGGCTCCGCTTCGATCACGGCGCCATCCGGGCACAGGTTCTCGTTGGGCAGCACCACGATTTGCGTCATTCCTGCGTCTCCTGGCCGAGTTGGTCGATGCTGATGCCGGATAATGCCTGCTGGATGCTCTGGTCCATGCGACGGGCAGCAAATTCCTCGCTGGCACGGCCAAGTCGCTCGGTGGCCTCCTTCAGGGCCTGGCCGTTGGTTTCGTGCATCAGGTCATCCAGGTCTATCATTTTTTGGGACAGGGCTGCCCGCTCCGCCGGGGTCAGCAGGGCATCGCCGTCGGCTTCGAGGGCCGCGGCGAGTCCGTCAATCAGCTGCCGCGCATCCAGCCGGTACTCCGCTAGCTGGCGCGCAGCTTTATCGGCTTCTGCGTAACTGAACGAGTCACGGATCATACCGCTAATCTCGTCTTCCGAGAGGCCGAAACTTGGCTTCACCGTAATCTGGCTCTCAACGCCATTGGTCTCCTCTCGGGCCGAGACGTTGAGCAAGCCGTCGGCATCCACCTGATAGGTCACCACAACGCGTGCAGCGCCAGCTACCATGGGGGGAATACCACGCAGCTCAAAGCGCGCCAGCGAGCGACAGTCATCTACCAGCTCGCGTTCGCCCTGAACCACATGTACCGCGAGGGCGAGCTGACCATCCTTGAAGGTGGTGAACTCCTGGGCCCTGGCCACTGGGATTGTGGTGTTGCGCGGGATGATCTTTTCTACCAGGCCACCCATGGTTTCTATGCCAAGGGACAAAGGAATGACGTCCAGCAGGAGCAGGTCGCCTTCCGGGCGGTTCCCCACCAGGATATCGGCTTGGATCGCAGCGCCAATCGCAACCACCTGGTCCGGATCGATGTCCACTAGCGGCTCGCGCGTAAACAGCTCGGACACCGCCGCCCTGACAAGCGGCACACGAGTGGAGCCGCCGACCATTACAATATTCTCGACCTGTTCCGCGCCGAGCCCCGCGTCTCGCAAGCAGCGCTTACAGGCCCGGAGAGTGCGTTTGACCAGCGGCTGCACCAGCGCCTCAAAGACGGGCCGAGTGAGTGTCAAAACAGGCAGATCGCCGGCGAGGTCTGACAAGGGCACCGTCACCTCGTTCTGTCCCGACAGCGCTTCTTTCGCAGCCCTTGCTATTTGCTGCAGTTGTCGATGTTGACCGGCCTCCAGCATGGGAGAACCTGCCTGCTCCAAAGCCCAGCGGGCTATTTCATGGTCAAAATCGTCACCACCAAGGGCACTGTCGCCACCGGTCGCCAGCACCTCAAAAACACCGCGGTGCAAGCGCAGAATAGAAATGTCGAAGGTGCCACCGCCGAGGTCATAGACCGCGATAACACCTTCTTCGGCTGAGTCCAGGCCATAGGCAGCCGCCGCAGCGGTGGGCTCATTCAGCAAGCGCAACACGGACAGGCCAGCCAGCGCAGCGGCATCCTTGGTCGCCTGCCGCTGCGCCTCATCGAAGTAGGCCGGTACGGTAATTACCGCCCCGTCTAACAGCCCACTGAGCGTCTGCTCCGCCCGTACCCGCAGGGCAGAGAGTATCTCTGCGGAAGCTTCTACCGGCGTGATATCGCCGCTGCTCGTGACGAAGCGCACCATCCCTTGCTCGTCATCTGCGAGTTGGTAGCGCGCGCGCTCCGCATCCCCGGCAGCATCATGTCGGCCGCGGCCCATAAAGCGCTTTACCGAGACCAGCGTATCGCCCGGGCTTTGTCCTGCCATGGCCCTGGCTTGTTCGCCCACTGCGGGGTGGCCTGGCTCCGAGTAGTTGACGACGGACGACAGCATCACTGCCCCATGCGTATCCGGCAGCGCCGCAGCACGGCCGCCGCGTACCGTGGCCACGAGGGAATTGGTGGTACCCAGGTCGATACCAACGGCACGCTTGACCTGGTGTGGTCGGGGCGACTGCCCAGGTTCTGCAATTTGTAGTAGGGCCATAGCGGCTTCAATCCATCAAACTGGCTTCGAGCTGCTCTGCTTCAACGAGCAGCTTGTCAAGATACTGCATTTTTACGCAGGCGCTGGCTGCGGCTGGCACATCATCTTTTTCAAATGCGTGCACAAACTCCCGCTGGTGCGCCGCGATATCTTCCTCTACCTCGTCCATCAGGTGCTCCAGCACCAGCTCCGGGTCGACGAGATCATCGATAGACTCAAGTTTCTCGCGCAGCTCCATTTGCTCGATGAGAAAGCCGCCGTCGACCTGCTGAGCCGCTACCTCCTCGGCGCTCATGCCCTGTAGCTGTAGGAGGTAAAGCGCGCGATTCAGCGGCCGGCGCAGCGTATCATGCGCTTCATTCACCAGCGCCGAATACTGCACGGCTACGCGCTGCTCGTGGTCAGTACGACCCGCAAAGCGATCGGGATGGAGTTCTTGCTGTAGCTGACGGTAGCGCTGCCCCAGCGCGGTGAGGTCTACCTCGAACTGCTGCGGCAGCTCAAACAGCTCAAAATAGTTCTGTTTGAAATCAGGGGAGACCATGGGGAAGCCGACACCGCATCAGACGGTAAAGCTCTCCCCGCATCCGCACTCGGCGGTAACGTTCGGGTTACGGAACTGCAGGCCCTCATTGAGGCCTTCCTTGACGAAGTCGAGCTCGGTGCCCTCGAGATACACAAGGCTCTTCGGGTCAACGAACACGCGCACGCCATGCTCCTCGAAAACCTGGTCCTCACCTGTATCCTCATCGACGAACTCCAGCACGTAAGCCATGCCGGAGCAGCCGGATGTGGTCACACCCAGGCGAATACCCAGCCCGTGACCACGCCCCTCAAGCTGAGCGCGGACATGATCGGCCGCTGACGGAGAGATCGATACACCCATTTCAGGCGTCACCACGCTTATCGCGAAGGTCTTTCACAGCCGCTTTAATGGCGTCCTCGGCCAACACGGAGCAGTGGATTT
Organism: Pseudomonadota bacterium; assembly: GCA_038748065.1. GTDB lineage: Bacteria > Pseudomonadota > Gammaproteobacteria > Pseudomonadales > Halieaceae > JBCDJG01. The sequence continues at coordinate 10,374 of JBCDJG010000055.1, read as the reverse complement.
TGACGGGCGGCAGAGCCAGTTCCTCGGCAATCTCCGTGTTGCGAATCTGCTCCGCCTCATCGAGATTTTTGCCCTTAACCCACTCTGTCAGCAGCGAGCTGGACGCAATCGCCGAGCCGCAGCCGTAGGTCTTGAACTTGGCATCCTGAATGACACCCTCGTCATCGACTTTGATCTGCAGCCGCATTACGTCGCCGCAGGCGGGTGCCCCGACCATACCGGTCCCGACGTGGTCGTCATCCGCGTCCAGCTTGCCCACGTTGCGAGGATTTTCGTAGTGATCCAGTACCTTGTCGCTGTATGCCATGGTTGCTTAACCTCCAGGTTTAGTGTGCGGCCCACTCGATGCTATCGAGATCGACCCCATCTTTATACATGTCCCACAGGGGAGACAGCTCACGCAGCTTGCCAACGGCTCCGCGCAGTTGTTCGATCGCCACGTCCACGTCTTCCTCGGTGGTGAAGCGCCCAAAACTGAAGCGCAGGGAGCTGTGCGCCAGCTCGTCGTTCAGCCCAAGTGCTCGCAGCACGTAGCTTGGCTCTAGGCTGGCCGAGGTGCAGGCAGACCCGCTGGATATCGCCAGGTCCTTGAGCGACATGATCAGGGACTCCCCTTCGACAAAGGCAATACTGACGTTGATCGCGCCCGGCAGGCGTTTCTCAGGATCTCCGTTAACATGCACCTCTTCGATATCCTGTATGCCGCTCCAGAAGCGCTGACGCAAGGCTTTCAGGCGCACAGCCTCGTCAGCCATCTCTTCACGACCGATCCTTGCCGCCTCACCCATGCCAACAATCTGGTGGGTCGCAAGGGTACCCGAGCGCATACCGCGCTCGTGGCCGCCGCCATGCATTTGTGCCTCAAGACGCACGCGGGGCTTGCGCCGCACGTAGAGAACGCCAATCCCCTTGGGGCCGTACATTTTATGGCCCGAGAGCGAGACCAGGTCGATCTTCCAGTTCTCAAGGTCGATGGGCACTTTGCCAGCGCTCTGGGCGGCGTCAACGTGGTAGAGCACCCCGGCGGCGCGGGTGACTTCGCCAATGCCGGCGATGTCGTTAACGGTGCCGATCTCATTGTTCGCATGCATGATGCTCACCAGAATGGTGTCATCCCGCAGAACAGCGGCCACCGCCTCGGGGCTGATCAGGCCATCGGGGCCCGGGTCCAGGTAGGTGACCTCGAAGCCTTCGCGCTCGAGCTGTCGGCAGGTATCAAGCACCGCCTTGTGCTCAATGCGCGACGTTACGATGTGCTTGCCTTTCTTCTGGTAGAAATGCGCGACGCCTTTGATCGCAAGATTGTCTGACTCCGTGGCGCCGGAGGTCCAGACAATCTCACGCGGATCGGCTTTCAACAGGTCAGCGACCTGACGCCGGGCGGTCTCTACTGCTTCCTCGGCCTTCCAGCCGAACAAATGGGAGCGAGACGCCGGATTGCCGAAGTTGCCCTCCATCGTCAGGCATTCAATCATTTTTTCGCTAACCCGGGGATCGACAGGCGTCGTCGCGAGATAATCAAAATAAATTGGCGTTTCCATTACCGCTTATACCTCTGTGAGGGTCAGGGCTTCAGCCCCGGCCACGCGCGCGTTCTGGCGTGCGGAAATTGTTTGAACTTCCCGACGTTCTACCAGCTGTGCAAGGCTGATATTGGACAGGAAACCGTGTATTTGTTCGCTGAGATCTAGCCACAGGTGATGTGTCAGGCAGACCTCTCCCTGCTGGCAATCACTGGTGCCGCCGCAGCCTGTTGCGTCGACAGCTTCGTTCACCGCATCAATAATCTGGGCCACGTAAATTTCGTCCCCGCGGCGACTGAGCCGGTAACCACCGCCCGGCCCGCGTACGCTGGATACCAGCTCATTGCGGCGCAGTCGAGCGAACAGCTGCTCCAGGTAGGACAGGGATATGTCCTGCCGACCGGAAATGTCAGCCAGGCTGACGGGGCCTTCATCGCCATGCAATGCCAGATCCAGCATCGCCGTTACCGCATAGCGGCCTTTAGTCGTCAGGCGCATGATATTACCTCTGCTCTATTGAGTGGAGATGAGGGTCTACCCGACTAAAACAGTCAACTAAATAACCTAGTATTGTACTAGGATATAGAGGCTCGTTAGATGGACACTGAGGGCGCTTTCTGGTCAGAGCCTCGTCACGAATGACGGCGGCCCGCCGCCTTCACCCACTTCTGGGTCTCTGTGAGGATGCCGCGCAGGATGTTGAGCTCCATTTCATCCACTCGAACGCGGCTGTAAAGCCGCCGCAGTCGAGTCATCAACTGGCGCGGCGCCCTCGGGTCAAGAAACTCTATATCGGTCAGCGTCTGTTCCAGGTGGATGTAATAGCGTTCCATGTTTTCTCGCGTAGCGAAGGGCGTATCCCAACCGTCCTCCGGCGAAGCCGGCAAGTCGCCCGCCACCTGCAACATGCGTAACTCGTAGCAGACAATCTGTACGGCCATTGCCAGATTCAGTGAGCTGTAGGACGGGTCCGTCGGCACATGCAGATGTAGATTACAGGCCCGTAGCTCTTCGTTGGTCAGCCCTCGATCCTCGCGCCCAAAGAGTACCGCGATCTGCTCCTGCCCGGAATAAGCCGCTACTTTCTCTGCGCACTGCCGAGGGTCCAGCAGCGGCCAGGGAATATTGCGCGAGCGGGCGCTGGTACCGACCACGAACTGGCAGTCGGCGACCGCCTCTTCCAGCGATTGCGTTACCACCGCGGTGTCCAGAATATCGGCAGCAGATGCGGCGCGCCACGTCGCCTGTTCATCGGGAAACTGCCGCGGTGATACCAGAAACAGCCTGTGCAAGCCCATGTTCTTCATTGCGCGGGCGCTGCCGCCAATGTTGCCCGGATGGCTGGTGTTAACAAGGACGATGCGAATATTCTCGGGGCTCATAGTCAGACGCCAGGCCACTGGTCGCGATAAAAAGGGCGCGAGAGTGTATCAGATTACAGTCAAAAACGGGTCTGCTATAATCGCGCGCCTCTTCACGCTGACCCTCTGGATCGACATGGAACCGATGATCAACATAGCCCTGCGCGCAGCCCGCCGGGCGGGCGAGAATATCGTACGCGCCTCAGATGATCTCGATTTGGTCGACTTCAAATCGAAGGGGCTCAACGATTTCGTGAGTGAAGTAGACTTACGTGCAGAGCACGAGATCATCTATCACCTGCAGAAAGCCTATCCGGAACACGCCATACTCGGTGAGGAAGGCGGCCTGCTGGGGGACGAGGACGCGGAATATCGCTGGGTTATCGATCCGCTCGACGGCACCACTAACTTTGCCCGCGGCATACCGCACTACGCGGTTTCAATCGCCTGCCTGCATCGTGGCAAGCTCGAACATGCGGTCATCCTCGATCCGGTAAGGCGCGAGGAGTTTACCGCCTCCCGGGGCCGGGGCGCTCAACTCAACGGTCGACGCATTCGCGTGAGCAAACGCAACTCTCTCGATGGCGCATTGCTGGGCACGGGCATACCGTTCAAAGGCCACTGTGATGATCGCCTTGAGCCTTACAGCAAAAGTGTAGAAGTGCTTGCTGGCCAGTGTGCGGGCATCCGCCGCGCGGGAGCTGCCTCTCTCGACCTGGCCTACGTCGCCGCGGGGCGCCTTGACGCTTTCTGGGAAATCGGGCTCGCGCCCTGGGACATCGCCGCGGGCGCCCTGCTGATTCGCGAAGCGGGCGGCCTGGTCTCAGACATCGACGCCTCTGACAACTTCATGACCTCCGGTAACATCGTTTGCGGCAGCCCCAAGTGCTTCAAGGCCGTGCTGCAGGCCACCAAGCCCCTGTTGAGCTGAACCGGCACTTCAGGCTGTCAGCATTCGACATTGGCCACGGGCACATGGCCGACATTCACCGCCAATCCGCCAAGCGCCGTTTCCTTGTACTTGTCCTGCATGTCCCTGCCTGTGTCGCGCATCGTGGCGATAACCTGATCCAGTGAGACAAAGTGTTCGCCGTCGCCCCGCAGCGACATGCGTGCTGCACTGATTGCCTTGATCGAGGCCATGGCATTGCGCTCGATACAGGGCACCTGAACCAAGCCACCAATCGGATCACAGGTCAGCCCGAGGTTATGCTCCATGGCAATTTCCGCGGCATTCTCTACCTGCGGCACCGATGCGCCGAGGACTTCTGCCAGACCCGCGGCGGCCATGGAACAGGCCGAACCCACCTCGCCCTGACAGCCCACCTCGGCACCGCTGATTGAGGCGTTGGTCTTGAACAGAATGCCGATAGCCCCCGCGGTCAGCAAATAGCGGCAGATATCGTCGTCCGTCGCGTCGGGGCAGGTATCGAGAAAGAACTTCAGCACGGCGGGAATGATGCCTGCAGCGCCATTGGTTGGCGCCGTAACGATGCGCCCGCCTGCCGCGTTTTGTTCATTCACCGCCATCGCGTAGAGCGTGACCCAATCGAGCATGCCCAGGGAGTCCGGCGCGCTGCTGCCAGGTTGGTCCTTCAGCTTTTGGTAAAGCCCACCTGCCCGGCGCGGCACATCGAGACCGCCCGGCAGGATGCCCTCATTGCGACAGCCCTGTTCGATACTTTCGTCCATGACCGCCCAGATCTCGAGCAGGCCGCGGCGCACCTCGGCCTCTTCTCGCCAGGCAAGTTCATTTTCAAGCATTAGCGAACTGATCGACATACCGGCTTCGCGACACTGTGCAAGCAGTTCAACGGCAGTGGAAAATGGCCTGGCCAGGGCCACCGGGCTCTCCAGGGGCGCACTCTTTTCTATCTCGTCACCATCCAGCACAAAGCCACCGCCAATGGAGTAGTAGTCCTTCTCCACGAGTGAGCCATCGCCGAATCGCGCCGTGAATCGCATGCCGTTCGGGTGATGCGGCAAGGACTCGGCACCGATCAACTTAAGATCACTGCCCAGAACAAAGGGAATGTTTTCCTGGCCGAGTAAGGACAGGCTGCCCTGCTCGCGAACCGCCTGCAACAGGCTTTCCACCGCGGCGACATCAACACTTTCCGGTGCATAGCCCATCAAACCCAGCACGATCGCTTTTGGTGTGCCATGCCCTTCCCCTGTCGCGCCGAGGCTGCCAAAGAGGTCCACCCTTACAGACTCGACGCGAGACAGCGGACCGCTCTCCTGCAACAGCTGCGCGAAGGCCAGTGCAGCCTTCATCGGCCCAACCGTGTGTGAGCTCGACGGCCCGATACCAATCTTGAATAGATCGAAAACGCTGAGTGACATGAAACTCTCCCGGGGGCGCTAAGCCTAACGCCAGCCGGGCTTGCCGGCAACAATTTATCTTAACGTTAAGTTATTTGACGGTTGCAGTCAACGCCCAAAAACTGACGATCGTAGTTACCCCTGCTGCAAAGTCTCGGCAAAGAATCCCGGGTCAACGTTGCCCCCGCTTAGCACGATACCAACGCGCTTGTAGCGTTCGTCGAGCTTGCCATGCAACAGCGCAGCAAGCGCCACCGCACCGCCGGGCTCCACGACCAGTTTGAGAACACGAAAGGCATAGCGCATGGCTGCCAGCACCTCGTTCTCCGTAACGACAAGACCCGCTGTGAGCCGCTCGCCATTGATCGAAAAGGTAAGTTCCCCGGGGGTGGGCGCCAGCAGCGCATCGCATATAGAACGCTGAGTGGTATCGGCCGACTCGCGCTGTCCGCTTTGCAAGGATCGGGCATGATCATCGTAGCCCTCGGGCTCCACGCTGTAGAGATGGGTCTGCGGACTCAGTGCCTGCGCAGACAGCGCACAACCTGCTATCAATCCGCCGCCGCCACAGCAAACCAGCATGGCATCCAGCGATTCACCTCGCTCGCTCACGTCCTGCAGCAACTCCAGGCCGACGGTGCCCTGCCCGGCGATGATGTTCGGGTCGTCATAGGATGGCACTATCACACCACCGTCCCGCTCCGCCATAGCGTAGACGATGTCCTCGCGACTCTGGCTGTAGCGATCAAAGGTCACAACCTCGGCGCCCAGCGCACGTGTGTTCTCCAACTTGATCGCCGGGGCGTCTTCTGGCATCACGATACGTGCACGGACGCCCAGCAGTCCCGCCGCTGCGGCGACGCCCTGTGCATGGTTACCCGACGACCAGGCGATAACACCGGCCTCGCGTTCAGCCTCGCTAAGCTGGCTGATGCGATTGTAGGCGCCGCGAAACTTAAAACTGCCGGCCACCTGCAGCATCTCAGGCTTCATAAAGACCTGGCGTCCGGTTGTTTCGTCCAGAAAGGGGTTGGTCAGCAGCGGCGTACGGATCGCAGCGCCGCGCAAGCGTCCTGCGGCCGCCTGGACCGCATCAAAATCAGGTTTAAGCATCAAATCTCGCCTTTTCAGTGTGTTTCGACCAGTGCGCCAATGCCCCGATCAACTCTGGGCCAATACCGCAGCAACCGCCCAACAGGCTGGCTCCGGCGTCGCGCCACCGCGCGCAATGGCCGAGGAATTCTTCTTCGGTCATTTCCCGGTACTGGGTTTGAACCTCGTTGTCCAGTGTCCAACCCTCGGGAACGTGATATCGGTTGGGATAGGCTCCCATTGGTTTATCGGTTAAGTCTCTCAGCTCTTCAAGCCCTTGCGTGATGGCCGCAGGGTCCGTGCAGTTAAACAGATACGCATCGACAGAGAGCTCCTCAACCGCGGCCAACGCCTCGCTGATACTCTCTCCGCTGCGCAGGCCCGCGCCGGGGGTCTCAGACAGCGTCCAGGACAGCCATAAGGGACGATCCTCGCCCGCCTCTCGCAGCGCGGTGCGAACGCCGCCTGCTGCATTCACGCTTTCTCGTATGCACGACATTGTCTCGCAAAGGAACACGTCGACAAAGGGCAGTAACGCCGCAGCCGCAGCCAAAGCCGGATAGACGACTGCCGCCTCCTCGTCGGGCGGCACCAGGTCATGGCGATAGCTTTCACCCAGCGGCGGTATCGACCCGGCAACCCGGACATGACGCGTTGCCGTGGACGCTGCAGAACGCGCTATCTCGCCGGCCCGGGTCGCCAGTGACAGATACTCGTCCTGTCGCCCTACTTTGCCAAGGTAGCTGGGCACGGTGCTGTAGGAATTGACCGTGATGACCTCGGCACCCGCCGCGATATAGTCGCGGTGGACGCCAGCCACCAGTTCAGGGTCTTCGATCAGCGCCTCCGCCGACCACAAGCCGCTTTCGACCGGCCCGGCGCGCTCTATCAGCACGTCCCCCATCGCGCCATCGAGCACGGTAACGTTAGCCACGTGAGAGGCCCACTGTCAGCATGGCGCTAAGAGCAAGCGACCCTGCAAACTCTCGGGTCAACCATGAAACAGCCCGTTCCGACGCATTGCATAAATTCATTGTCCACCGCCATTGGGTATCCGCCCGCACGCATGTGATAATACCTTAATGGCAAGCTATCTGCAGCCGCCAGATTTGAAATTGCGAAGACAAAAGGAAGAGGTGAACCCTATGAACAGACCCGGGCTGCCACTCGAGGGATATACGATAGGCGTTCTGCATCTGGACACGCGGCACCCTCTGCTGCCCGGGAACCCACAGCATGTGCAGACCTTTAATTTCCCGGTCGCTTACGAGGCAGTACCTCAACAGGACCTTGCGGCCCTGATGCGAGGTGACCCGGCCCTCGAACCACTCATTGTTGCAGCCGGGGAACGGCTCGCCGCTCGGGGCGTGCGATCTATTGTTGGCGCCTGCGGCTCTTTCGCCTATTACCAGCGCGCACTGGCATCGGCCCTGACGATACCCGTGTTTTCCTCTGTGCTCGTCCAGATTCCCTTTCTGCTAAACGCGCTGGGCGAGCGCAAGTTGGGGATTATTGCAGCGAAGGCCAGCTCTGTGAATGAGCGTATCTTCAGCGAGTGCGGTGTCGCAGACAGTGCGCGACTGGCCATAACTGAAATGCAGGGGCAGCCAGAGTTCGACCGCATGCTGAGCGGCAGCAGTGCAGTCGATGAGGCGGCACTGCGCGAAGAGCTGATTGGCGTGGTTGGCCGGCTGATCGCGACAAACCCCGATATCAGCGCAATCATGTTGCAGTGCTCAGAACTGCCGCCCTTTGCAGCAGACCTTCAGTATGCTTTCGATCGACCGGTCTACGATGCCGTTACATTGGTAAACTGGGCCTACCTTAGCGGGCAGGCCGAAAGCTTCTCGGGGCTGCGCAGACGCCCACAATAGACACACTGGCCCTCGCGCACCGGGCGTCTCAGGGAGCACAGTGAAAGCGCAGCAGCGTTCCACAGGCCTCGGAGGGCTGCACCAGCAAGCTATTATCCAGAGCGACATGGCCTACACCCTGTTCCGCCAGCAGCTCGCGCGTCTTCTCAAGGTCCGCCACCGCCACCGAGACGCCGGCCGTATAGGAACCATTGAGAAATTCATTAAATTGGATACCAGGGAACACTTCAGACAAATTCCGGCGGTCGACCACTTGCAGCGTAAAGCGCTTATGGACGACTGACCAGGTACCATCGGCATTCGCCTCCACCGTGGCCCCGAGCATTTGGGCCATACGCGCGGCGTCATCCTCTGGCGTATCCGTCACGCCAATAGCGCCGGTGACTTCCAGCGCGCCATTGGCATGCTCGCTGGCATCGGCCATGAACCCCGCCGTATATTGATCGAGGTCGGTCTTAATGTGATAGGCATTCCACATGAACGGTGCCACACCGTACTTGGGGACAATCGGGCAGAGCACATATTCGGTAAAGAAGCGAAAGCCGCTCAAATCCGGGATGAGCGCACGGGTAGACGCCGTAAATGCCTCCTCGCCGAGCTGCCGGAAGGTTGGATGTACCGGCAAACCGTCGGCAATCATCGCGTCGCGAAACCCATCTTCATCGTCTACCAGGAAGACCATACTCGCCACGCCCGAAGAATCACCGACAAAACGCATTTGCTCGGGCGCATCGGCCCAGCTGCGAATCTCCATGATTTCCAGATAGTTCATACTGCCGCCGGGGCCGGCCATCTTCACGTGCCCGTTGCGGAAGGGGAAATGCGCGTCCATCGCACGCCCTGATTCACCAAGGCGGCCCTCGAACGCAGCTATTTCACAGTTGAAACCCAGTCGCCGAAAGGCTATCGACGCATCTTCCAGGCGCTCCACGCAGAGCATCACGTGATCACATTCAACAATATACTGCTTGGCAGCGGACATGGTTTGACTCTCTTTCGCTCTCCACTTACAGGGCAATATATAGAGGCCAAACCGCGGGCAGTAACAATATCTGTTGATGGCTGCCATCGGCTGCCCGAGGCACCTTTGAGTCTATAAAAACGCATAGAAATTGTCGGTTATCGAGATACTTCATCACGCCTATCGACAGAAATTGTTTACTTCAGCGGAGGCTTTTTCGTACCGTCCCAGCGTTAAGGGATCAGGGAGTCAACAGGATGAGCGAGGGTGCCATCGAGGTCGTGCGCATACTGGGGGTACTGGGCGTGCTGGGGTCATTTACCATCATGGTGACCGACTGGATCGGCTGGACGCGGCCCCTCTCCTCCGCGGGTAAGCGCCATGACATGTCGACCGTCGACCACTGGTTCCGGGGCTTCCCGGAGGACCGCGGCCACGGTATCAGCCACCTGCGTCGCTACTGGGCGTCAGTCATTGGCGGGCTCGCAATGCTGCCCTGCGGCCTGGGCTTCGTGACGATCTACCTAGGGCTGATACCTGCGGGCCATGGCTGGGCGCTACTCACTGCGGGCTGCCTGGGGGGCATCATGGTGTTTGGCACCTTTGCTCATACCATGTGCGGCATCGTGGACGATTTAAGCGACACGCGAGAAGAAACTGCGGTTGGATCGGCTGAGCGCGCGCGTGTCGATGCCTTTTACGCCAAGCTGCTCGCCTATATGGCGGCTTTTATGCCCGGCCTTGTCGTGCTGCAGGTTCTGGGATCGATGTTGTTTTCTTACTTCGTTTTCACCGGCCAAACGGTTTTCCCGGCGTGGGTAGGACTCATCAACCATTTCATCCTGTCGCAGCTGTGCATGGCCACCAAGCGCTTCGCGCCGCTCAGCGTCTGGCGCTGGATTGCACCGCCGCACATGCATCTACTGACCTCACTGCCGCTGCTGATAGCGGGCAGCTACTACACCTGGAACGGCGTCGCCCTGTACTGACGACGCGGCTAGAGCGCGTCGAGCTGGGCCTGTATTTGTGCGCGAACATCGGGATGCACTGGGACGGCTTCCCGCTTTTTGAGATGAAACTGCACGGTACCCACTTCCTGGCTGGCCAATAGCAGTCCATCGTTACGGCGAATTTCATGAATGGCGGTGACTGACTTGTTGCCGAGCTTGAGAAAGGCGCTGTCCACATAAAACAGGTCATCAGCCATCATCTCGTGCTGGTAAGACACGCAGGCCTTT
>JBCDJG010000054.1:0-34249 GCA_038748065.1 Pseudomonadota bacterium | reverse complement strand
CGGCGTTACAGCTTCCGACAATGTAGACCATCGCGTAGCAGCGGGACAAGCACAGTCTGCCCAGCGAGCAGGCATCGCAGATGTGTGACAGAAATCTTACAGAAAGATGACAAGCGCGCAAAAAAAAGACCCGGCATCAAGCCGGGCCAAGGTAGGGATTCTGTCGCCTGGTGTCAGGCAGCTGCGGACTGAAAGGCGTCCGGGTACGCCTTGCGTACCGCCTCGAAGCTGTAGTCTTCCATTCCAAGTTCCTTAAGCTCTGCCACAAGGTCTCCCGCGTGGCGGCCTTCGAGACGCTTGTTAATGGCCGCGAAGACGCCACTTCGACTGACCATCTGCCAGGTACCCGTCGCCCGTGTGCGCTTGCCCTTGCTCTGACTCAGAGCCTCTTCATAGGCGTAGATAGCGCGGATAGCAGCCAACTCCGCCTCTGACTCTGTCTCATGCTGTGCAGCGCGCAGGTCCACCGCACGGCGATGTGCCTGTAGGGCTAACTCCGGATGGCCGCGCTCAACGGCATTCCTGGCGAAGACGTAGCAGAGCTCGGGGTCTTTGATGCGTAATACCAAGTCGTGCATAGCTGCTCTCCCTTTACGTGGTCTGCGGATGGCACCGCGTGCGTTCAGTACGGAGCGTAATTTACGTCCAGGCGGCCTTTGGCAACATGGCGCATAACGACAGCAACGTGGCATTGGGCGACAAGGCGTCGAGCTAGACTAGAATTAACTTTAAGAAGGCTGACTAGTGGTATGTTTTATATCAAAAAAAGCCCGCTAATCAGAAACTGATTGCGGGCCAAAATAGCCGTATGTTTCGGGGCAGAAACATCGGCCAGGGGACGTGTGCACGCGCCTGGCGGCGACGTGCATTTACTAAAATAGACGCCCTCTGAAAAATTTCAAATATTGCTGATAAAAACCGGATCTCGCTCACACTGCTGGTAGGCAGATTCGGCCCTGTTTCGGCGCAGTCTTGGTACAGGCAGGTAAGCAGTATCAGACAGCCGGTGACAAGTACCAGCGCGCGCCCGCCTGCACTACCCGGCCATCGTGGCTGAGATCAACCAACACGCGCTCAATAACCCCGCTATGGTAGAGATTCTCTTCCGAAGGCGCCCAGACCTTCAAAAAGGCGGCAATGTCTTCGGGCGTTGCACCCCTGCGACAGCCCACGCACATGGCCAAGTACACCATGGAGCGGATCATACGCATGACTTTATCGGTAATGGTTACAACTGGATTCTGCATCTTTTCACTCTCCCGTGTTGTCTGGATCACTCGGGCCCTCGACCTCGATTGACCAGTATCCACACTACAAGAGCGGCAAAGCGTGCAGGATGGCGCCGCACGACAGCGGCATGACCATAGACGTCACTGAGGCCGGTCGCGAAACTCGGCTGGTGCTTGCCCGGTCCATCGCTTGAACGCCCTGGAAAAGGTGCTTGGCTCAGAGAATCCGAGAAGATAGGAGGTCTCTACAATGGAGCGACTGGGTTGCAGCAGATACTTGCGCGCCAGCTGCAGTCTTGTGTCCTGCACGAGTTCTTTGAAGGACGTACCCTCTTCCTTCAGCTTGCGCTGCAGGGTACGGTTGCTGATGTGTAGTTCGTCAGCAATATCCTGCTGAGATGGCATGCCATCGGGGAGTCTTTCAACAATCCTCGCCACCACGGCCCGGCAGGTGCTCTGGGCAAGGAAGCTGTCGAGATATATCTGGGTTTGCTCATCGTTCACCCGAGCCAAGGCCGGATCACCGGTTATGAGGGGCTCACCGATATCAGCCAGCGACCAATCCAGCATGGTACTGGCGTGGTCGAAACTGACGCGTGATGCGAGGTGATATTCCCAACGTTCCGGCGCATGCGGTGTGGGACGGTCGAGGGCGATCGCGACGGGCGCCAGGAAGTCGCCGAGCGTCAGCCGGCACATGCGTACAACCATGGCCACGTAGTAATCGCGCCGCGCATGGCAGAAATCCTGCTCCTCGGGTAGCAGCGGGGCCATCACCAGGCGGGCGAGTGTGCCCTCCTCCTGAAGGCTCATATCCAGGCCAGTATTGATGAGCCGGCCAAAGCGTACCAGGCGCTTGAGACCATCATAAACGGTATCCGATGCCAGCCACGCAAGGCCGAGGCCGTGCAGCGCCTGGGGCTGTAAGTAGTCTGCCGCCAACAGACCGAATGCCTCATCACCGGTCAGCTCGACGCTGTACTGCATCAGCCTATTCATGTGTTCATGCGACACCCGCCAGTCGGGGTTAGCCGCCTTGGCCGGATCGACACCGACTTCCGTGACGACATCGATCGCATCAATACCCTGGGCCCTGAGTGCGCTGGCAATCGGCAAAATAAACGTTCCGAGGACTGAATGCTGGACTGTGCTGGATCGGCTCATTGCGGCTCCATAGGCTGGTATCAACTACCGTATCAGGAGCCGCCGCCGAAGTACCAGTAGGCGACCGCAATCGCTGCAGTCATCCCTGCAAGATCAGCGGCCAGACCACAGGGAATGGCATAGCGTGTATGACGAATACCGACCGCGCCGAAGTAAACCGCCAACACATAGAAGGTAGTTTCCGTCGACCCCTGCAATGTCGCCGCCAATCGCCCCTGGAAGGAGTCCACGCCATAGTGGTTCATGGTCTCCACCATCATCGCCCGGGCCCCCGAGCCTGACAGAGGCTTCATGAGTGCCGTGGGCAGCGCATCTACCCAGCGCGCATCCCAGCCTCCGCCAGCCACAAGCCAGCGCACGGCGGCCAGCAGCAGGTCAAGCGCACCGCTGGCCCGAAACAGTCCAATGGCCACGAGCATAGCGAGCAGGTAAGGAATAATGCCGATGGCGGTTTCGAAGCCTTGCCTGGCGCCGTCGATAAAGGCCTCGTAAACGTTTACCGAACGGCGGTGAGCCGCTATCAGAAAGACCATGATAATGGACAAGATCAACAGGTTGGCGGCGAGACTGGATTGTCGCTGAAGCTCAACTGCCGTCAGAGTCGACAGGTAGAGCACCAGCGCCAGCAGCGTTGCGAAAGCCAGGGCCAGGGCTCCCAGTATTACGCCGTCACGAAACCTGATGCCTTGCACGATACCGGTCACAAGTAAGCCCGCCAGGGTTGAGCAACTCGTGGCAATGAGAATGGGCACAAAAACCGCGGCGGGATCCGGCGCGCCCAATTGCGCCCGGTACAGCAGAATTGACATCGGGAACAGCGTGACGGACGACGTGTTTAGTACAAGGAAAAGAATCTGTGCATTACTGGCGGTGTCCGGTTCAGGGTTCAAAGTCTGCAGATCCTGCATCGCCTTGATACCCAGCGGTGTTGCCGCGTTGTCCAGCCCAAGAACGTTGGCCGAGAGGTTAAGCGTCACGGACGATATGGCTGGGTGACCCGCAGGCACGTCAGGCATGAGACGCGTGAACAGGGGTGATAACAGCTTCGACAGACGGTCGATGAGACCGGATTGCTCGCCAACGGCAACAATCCCGAGCCACAAGGCCATGAGCCCGATCAGGCCGATCGCCAGCTCCACCGACAGCGTTGCCATCTCAAACAGCGCGCTGACCATGCGCTGAAATACGTCGACATCGCCCGCCAGCAGCCACTGCCCAAGGCCGCAGGCAAAGGCCAGCAGGAAAAACCCCAACCAGATGCGATGTAACATGCACGCCCCGTTGTTTTCTGGTCAGATTAAAGCAAAATCGCCCCGCGGCCCACGGCGGCGGAACGATTTCTTCTACCGACCTGGCCGATCGTAGGCCCTTATGGGCCGGGACCAGCGCGGGGCTGCCGCGATGAGGCCCACCAATTGCTGCCACTTACTTGAGTTGGCTCTGGACGGTCCGTACCATACGCGGTCTCCCAGGACGCGGGCCCAGCGCTGCGCTGATCAGCATAAGGAATCAACATGGCCATCGAACAAATAGCCTCTAACCGCTGTTTTGAAGGACAGCAGCTACGCCTCAGTCACGTCTCTGATAGCCTTGGCTGCGCGATGAGTTTTTCCATTTACCTGCCGCCGGAGGCTGAGACCTCTGACGTGCCGGTGCTGTACTGGCTGTCAGGTCTGACCTGCACAGATGAGAACTTTGTTCATAAGGCGGGAGCCCAGCGCTACGCGGCCGAGCATGGCGTAGCGATCGTGGCACCCGATACGAGCCCGCGCGGTGAATCAGTGCCGGATGTCCCCGATGGCGCCTGGGACTTTGGTCTGGGAGCCGGGTTTTACGTTAATGCGACAGAGTCTCCGTGGAGTACCAACTACCGTATGTATGACTACGTGAGCCAGGAGCTGCCTGCGCTGGTCGCACAGAATTTCCCTGTCGATAGGGGCCGCACTAGCATTTTCGGTCACTCCATGGGTGGCCACGGCGCACTCTGCATAGCCCTGCGCAATCCAGAGCAGTATCGCTCGGTGTCTGCCTTCAGCCCCATCGTCGCACCCACGCAGTGCCCCTGGGGCGAGAAAGCCCTGGGTAACTATCTCGGCCCCCAGCGGGAGCAATGGAAAGCCTATGACAGCTGCGAACTGATACGGGGCGGCGCAGCCCAGATGCCCATGTTGATTGATCAGGGGGAAGCGGATGACTTTCTTGCCGAGCAGCTCAAAACCGAGCTGCTTGAAGAAGCCTGCGCGGACATGAACTACCCGGCCACCATTCGGCGCCAGTCAGGCTACGACCACTCCTACTTCTTCATAGCCAGCTTTGTCGGCAGCCACGTCGCCTTCCACGCTCGCCAGCTTACGCAGTGATTTCCGTTTACGCAGGCTACAGCCGCGAGAACTCTTTGTTCAGCTCGTACTGGCGTGAAGTGACATAACTCTCCATATCCTCGACGCGCCGCAAGGCTGCGTCCAGGCGCTCGCGGGCGCGCTTCAGTCGCACTGAGCTGCCTTCACTGTAGCGGAAGACGTTGCGTGGACGGTAGCTGTGGCGAAATTCGTCGTACTCCATGGCGACGTCCTCTTCCGCATCGTGCCAGTCCGCCTGATCCGCAAAGCGATCCGCTGCGCGCCGGCCAGGCACCGGCGCCAACAAAATCCAGCAGGCCAGGTAGGCCCAGAGCGCCAAGGTGCCAGTAAACAGAAAACCGCCAATCCAGATCAGGCGCATCACCCAGTGGGCGATGTCCCAGTGGTCGGCAAGACCTGCAGCAACGCCCGCGACCTTGCCGTCGCGCGTATTGCGATACAGGTTCATGCCCCAGCCGGACTGCTTGCGTGCGTTGAACTCGCGACGTCTTCCTCGCCTGTGCCTGCGGCCGCCGTTGCTGTGATGATGTCTAGCCATGATTTGCTTCTCCTCGGTCTTCCCGCTCTACCTGTGTCCGCCATTCCGGGTGGTCTGCGTCCAATATGGACTCCAGGGTGCCGATCCTGTCTGTTAAGCGATCGACAGTCACGAGCATATGCTCGATTGACTCACGGTCTTCCGTGCTCAGGCTGCGGCTGGATCGCTTGACGCTCTGGTAGTGCATGAAAATCCATAGCGGCGCCACGATCACCAGAAACAGAACGGTCGGGACGAACATAAATTGCCAAAACTGCATAAGTCATTTCCTTAGCTGCCATGCCCTGGGGGCATGATCTTTGCGCGTGCTTCACAGGATAGCCCAGCGCTCACTGCCTTGATTCCATTTCGCTGCGCAATCGTTGCAGTTCTTCGTTGATGTGCTCATCTTCCTGCAGCGCATCGATCTCAGCAGCCAGGTCAGGCGCCACGTCGCGCCCCATGTCCATAGACTCCAGCTGGCTCTCCAGGTTATCCATACGTCTTTCAAACTGTTCAAAGCGATTGAAGGCATCATCGAGGGCCTCCCGTTGCACTTGGCGCTTGACCTTGATGCGCGACTCAACGGTCTTCGTGCGCATGGCGATCGCCTTCTGCTTGGCCTTGGCATCCCCGAGCTTTTGCTGCAGCTGCGCAATTTCCTCGTTGAGCTGAGCAATGTGCTCATCGGTCGCTACCAGCTCCGCCTCGACGAGCGCGACTTCCTCTTCAATTTCACGTTTCTCCTGCAATGCCGCTCGAGCAAGGTCCTCGCGCCCCTTGGAGATGGCAAGCTTTGCTTTATCCTCCCAGGCGGCTGCCTCGGACTGGGCGTGCTCTAGACGGCGTGCCGCCGTCTTGCGTTCCGCAAGAACACGCGCCGATGAAGATCTCACCTCAACCAGCGTGTCTTCCATCTCCTGAATAATCAGGCGAATCATCTTTTCCGGATCCTCGGCCTGATCAAGCAAAGCATTGATGTTGGAGTTAATGATGTCTGTCATGCGGGAAAAAATACCCATGGTCGTCTCCTGTTAAAGCCGCTGGCATCGTCAGACACGCCAGCCTTGTTTTCCTTTGCTGCTCTCTCTCCCTAATACAGAATTCGTGCCAGATATCCTAAGCCATTGTTTTTATTACGGTTTACTCATTTTTAGCTGGAGCCGGTCACTAATTTAAGGTAACTTAAACCTATATATTGGGCTAAAATACCTTAAATTAAGGTAATATAGACCCATGAGAAGCAGAGAAAGCATCATCGGCAATTCCAGTGCTTTGTCAGCGGCACTGGGCCACCTGTCCCAACTCGCGCCGATCAATCGACCGGTTCTGATTCTGGGAGAGCGTGGCACGGGAAAGGAACTCGCCGCCGAGCGCCTGCATTACCTCTCAAGCCGCTGGGAGGGGCCACTGGTCAAGGTTAACTGCGCCGCCATGGCAGAGACGCTGCTGGAGTCGGACCTTTTTGGACACGAAGCCGGCGCCTTCACCGGGGCAGTGCGGGCCCGGGAAGGACGCTTTGAGCGAGCAAACGGCGGCACCCTCTTACTGGACGAACTGGGCACGATGTCAGGCCGGCTGCAGGAAAAAGTCCTCAGAGTGGTGGAATACGGTGAATTCGAGCGCCTGGGCAGCCAGCGTACCCTGGAAGTTGATGTACGCGTGGTGGGTGCTACGAACGCCGACCTGCGAGACATGGCCGCGCGCGGACATTTTCGCGCGGACCTGCTGGATCGCCTCAGCTTCGATGTCGTCCACTTGCCACCGCTGCGTCACCGTCGAGAGGACATTGGCGAACTTGCCCTGCACTTCGCGGTGCAGATGTCTGCGGAACTCGGCTGGGACCTGTTCCCCGGATTCTCAGCCAAGGCCCTGACGACCCTGGAAGACCTGCCTTGGCCAGGAAATATACGTGAATTGAAAAACACGGTAGAGCGATCGCTGTATCGCTGGGCAGACCCTACGCGGGCGGTGGACAGCATCGCATCCGACCCCTTTGGGTCCCCTTACGCCAGCGCTGACCCTGACGGTGCACTGCAAGGCGGCGGCAGCGCCGGGCGGCGCGCCAAGGCCGAAGAGGCTCCGAGTGAAGATGCAGATGTCTTGCCGATGCCCGGTTTCAGCGAACAGATGGCTGAGCTTGAAAAACAGCTGCTGCTCAGAGCGCTCCATGAAAATGGCAATCACCAGGGGCGCGCCGCCGATGCGCTGTCGCTGAGTTATGATCAGCTGAGGGGTCTATTGCGCAAGCATGGGCTGCGGTCCCGGCGTCGTCGCGGCAGTCCCCGTGAAGGTAGCGACGGTCAGTCAGAGTAAGGCCCGATCGAGCGCGCGACGCCACGACGCGAAGCGCCGCTCTCGCGCCCGTGCCGGCATGGCGACGCGAAACTCCCTTTCCGCCTGCCAGATATCTCGAAGTGTCGCCGCGCTCGACCAAATGCCTACGCCGAGGCCTGCCAGATAACAGGCGCCCGCCACGGTGGTCTCAATGACCTTGGGACGAATGAGCCGGCGACCGAGCACGTCGGCCTGAATCTGCATCAACAGATTATTGGCCGCCGCCCCGCCATCGACACGCAGGGGTTTCATACGCTTACCCAGGTCTGCCTCCATGGCCCTGAGAATATCCGCATTTTGCAGTGCCATCGCGTCCAGCGTTGCCCGGGCGATATGCCCCCGACCGGCACCCCGAGTCAGACCGCTAATGGCGCCTCGCGCTTCCGGTGCCCAGTGAGGCGCTCCAAGCCCGGTCAGAGCCGGCACAAACTCCACCCCGTTGCTGTCGTCAACCGAGGCGGCCAGCGCTTCAATATCTGGCGAGCGCTTGATGATCTTCAACTCATCGCGTAACCACTGCACCGCCGCGCCGCAGATAAAGGCGCCACCCTCCAATGCATAGACCGGGTCCGATGTCTCGCCCAGTTGCCAGGCCGCCGTCGTCAGCAGACCTGAGCGGGAGCTCAAGGCGCGTTTACCGGTGTTCATGAGGATGAACGACCCCGTGCCGAAGGTGCATTTGGCGTCCCCTTCGGCAAAACAGGCCTGGCCGAAGAGCGCTGACTGCTGATCGCCCGCAACGCCCGCAATGGGGATACCATCGGGCAGCCCGGGCACCCCGCGCGTCACGCCGATGACCCCGGAGCTCGGCACAATGCGCGGCAGGATGTCCGCCGGAACCTCGAACAGGTCCAACATCTGACTGTCCCAGCGCACTTTCTTGAGATCCATCAGGGACGTGCGCGAGGCATTGGAGATGTCTGTCGCGTGGCATCGGCCGCCGGTGAGCTGCCAAATCAGATAGCTGTCGATCGTCCCGGCAGCAACGTGCCCGGCTCTTAGCAGCTTGCCAACACCGCGCGTATTTTTGAGCAGCCAGCGGAACTTGCTCGCTGAAAAATAAGGATCGAGCACCAGCCCCGTGCGCTGCGTGACCAGCGGCTCGTGCCCTGCGGCCTTTAAATGCGCGCAGAAATCGGTGGTTCGCCGGCATTGCCAGACTATTGCATTGTTCAGCGCCTCACCGCTGCGCCTGTCCCACAGCAAGGCTGTTTCACGCTGGTTGGTGATGCCAATCGCTGCAATATCACCGGCCTTACAAACACCCTTGCGCAGCACGCTGCGTATGCACTTGTTTACGGACGCCCAGATATCGGCGGGACGGTGCTCGACCCAGCCAGGCTTTGGATAGACTTGCGGAAACTCGGCATTAACGCTGGCGCGCAGGCGCCCCTTGGCATCCATCAGGGCCACCGTGGAGCCGGTGGTGCCCTGATCGATTGCCAGGATGAAGCGCGCCACGGTTAGCCGGCGAAGCCTTCCACCGCCTTGATCTCAAGAAAGTCCGTAAAGCCATGGGCGCCCCACTCGCGACCATTACCGGACTGCTTGAAGCCACCGAAGGGCACGTCGAAGCCGCCGGAGGCCCCGTTGATGTGGATATTGCCCGCGCGGATGCGCGAAGCCACCTTTCGAGCGTGCTCAATATCCCCGCCCTGGACATACCCGGCCAGGCCGTAAGGAGTATCGTTGGCGACCTTGATCGCCTCGTCTTCACTCTCGTAGGGAATCATCGTGAGTACCGGGCCAAAAATCTCTTCACGAGCGATAACCATGTCGTTGTTGGCACCGGAGAAGACCGTGGGGCGTATAAAGTAGCCCTTGTCCAGGCCTTCAGGACGACCCGGGCCACCGGCAACCAGTTTGGCGCCCTCCTCCATACCCTGTTCGATCAGGCCCTGAATCTTGTTGAACTGCACCTCCGACACGACGGGACCCATGGTGGTGTTCTCATCGGCCGGGTCACCGACGATGACAGATGCTGAAACCGCCGCAGCAATCTGTTCCGCTTGCTCAAGCTTGTCGGCGGGTACCAGCATGCGTGAAGGCGCGTTACAGGATTGGCCGGTATTGTTGTACATGTGCATGACGCCACGCGTGACGGCCGCCTCGAGGTCGGCATCATCGAGAATAATATTGGGTGACTTGCCGCCGAGCTCCTGAGCCACTCTCTTGACCGTGGGCGCAGCGTTCTGCGCCACTAAAGTACCCGCACGCGTTGATCCGGTGAAGGACATCATATCCACGTCAGGGTGCTTGGACAGTGCAGTCCCAACGACCGGACCGTCTCCATTAATCATGTTGAAAACGCCCGCCGGTACGCCCGCTTCGTCCATTACCTTTGTCCAAAGATAGGCCGACAGCGGTGCGACCTCGCTGGGCTTCAGTATCATCGTGCAGCCCACAGCCAGTGCCGGCGCGACCTTGCAGCCGATTTGGTTTACCGGCCAGTTCCAGGGCGTAATCAGGCCACAAACGCCGATGGGCTCTTTGAACACGCGGTGTTCGCCAAGATCTTCTTCAAATTCGAAGTCCTTCAGGACACGCAGGGCCTCCTCGATATGGCCCAGCCCACAGGCAGCTTGCGAGTGCACCGCCAACTTCTGTGGCGCCCCCATTTCTTCGCGAATGGCGTCGGCGATATCGTTGTAGTACTTTTTGTAGACCTCAGCGCAGGCAGCGAGAATCTCCATGCGCTCCTGCCGAGTGCTGTGGCCGAAACTCTCAAAAGCGCTCTTGGCCGCTGCAACGGCGAGATTAACGTCTGCCTCTGAGCCCATAGAGATATGCCCACAGACTTCCTCAGTCGCTGGGTTGATAACCTCAAGGTCCTTGGGTGTGGCCGGGTCCACCCACTCGCCGTTGATGTAAAACTGACGGTAATCGCGCATGCCGGGTCTCCTCGTGTGTGCAAGCGGAAAGAGAAAAGAAACGCCCGAAGTGTAGCACTCCCACCACAGCACACCACCTCCCCCAGGGGGTTAGCGGGAGAGCTAGCGATGGCTTCAGCGCTGTCCTCGGCGCCAGGCCAGCGGCGTCCGGCCCGTCCAGTGCTTGAAGGCCCGGCTGAATGCCGGCTCGGTCATGCCCAGAGCCTGTGCGACTTCACGTACCTGGCAATTGGATTGCAGCAGCATGGCAAAGGCGCGATCTCTGCGCACGCCAGCCAACACCTCGCGGTAAGAGCTTCCCTCGGCTCCTAGCCGCCGATGCAGCGTGCGGCCACTCATGCCCAACTGGGCAGCAGCCTCTTCAAGCCCGGGTGGCGGCGCATCCTGCCGTAAGAGGTCGCTGAGTCGCCCGCTTACCGAATCTGCAAAGCGCTGTCGCATGAACCACTCGTCTGGCAAGCCACGCAGGTAGCGCCGCAAATTGCGGCTGTTTTTTGCTACCGGCTGCTGCAGGAAGCGTGCGTCAAATTCAAGGAAGGACCGGGCCTGCCCAAATTGCGGCTCGGTAGCAAACATCAGGCGATACTCCGCCCTGTGCAGAGGTGGCGACCAGCGCACGCCAACCGCGCTCAGGGGTATCCATTCCCCAACCAACCAGCCGCTGAAGCGGTGCCAGATGAGGAGCAGGAACTCCTCCATGAAGTGAGCGTGATCAGTCACAGGCTCCACCAGTACCAGGGACAGGCGAGCACGGTTCTGCGCGTGTTCGAGCTCCCAACGCAGAGCGTTAGAGGTGATGCGCTGGTAATGGCACGCGTAGCGCAGGGCCTGACCGAGCGTCTCACTTGCCGTCATGGACCGCGCCATCAGATTGAAATGACCATGTCGGTGAGGCGCCGCCAGCCGACCCAGCAATTCATCATCCGCTTGCTCCCAGATGTAGCGCAAAAGCGCGCCGAGTTGGGCTGGTGAGATACGCGTTACGTCGTCCTGCAGCCGCTCTTCCCCCAGCCCTGCCGCGGCCAGCAGTCGCTCGCGGGATAGGCCTAATGCTATGCCGCTGGCAAGAGCCTGCCGAGCGAAATGTACTGCGACATCGGGGCTGTGTAGTCCGTCGGTTGTCATATTTAGTTAACTTGCCAACTTCAAAGGGCTGTTTGAGCCATATATTGCCATTCAAGCACCATTATTTGGCCATTAAAATTAATTACCGTCCAATTCGATCATTGTCTGGAGCACTCGACTCAAGCACTATTGCCCCTCTAGAGATAGCCGTAACAGAGGTCGTCACAGGCATGGACCACGAATCACTCGCACTTTTCAGAGACATGGCGACTCGCGCCTTTGAACAGGAAATCAGCCCTCATATCGAAAGCTGGGAGGCGCGACACGAAGTACCCCGAGAACTGTGGCACATTCTCGGCCAGGCGGGGCTGCTGTGCCCGGACCTGCCAGAGGCCTACGGCGGTGCAGGCACCTCGGTTGAAGTCACACTGGCCATGATTGAAGAGCTTTCTCGCATGGGCTTCGGGGGCATCTGCTCAGGTTACGGCATTCATTCCAATATCGTGGCGCCCTACATCAACCATTACGGCACAGAGAGCCAAAAACAGCGCTGGTTGCCCTCGATGGTGAGCGGCGAGGCGCTCGGCGCACTCGCCATGACCGAGCCGGGTGCCGGGTCGGACGTTCAGGGAATACGCACGAACGCCGTGCGCAATGCCGACGGATGGCTGTTGAATGGATCCAAAATCTTCATTACCAATGGCTACCACGCCGACCTCGTGATTGTGGCGGCGATCACAGACCCGGGCAAAGGCGCAAAAGGAACGTCATTGTTCCTCGTCGACACGCACCTGCCTGGCTTCGAGCGCGGGAAAAAGATCGAAAAGATTGGCCAGCACTCCTCCGATACGGCAGAGCTCTTCTTCCAGGACATGCAGCTACCCGCAGATGCGCTGCTGGGCGAGGAGAACCGGGGCTTCGTGGTGATGATGGAGGAACTGCCCCGAGAGCGGCTGGGTATTGCAGCGCAGGCTATTGCCGCAGCAGAGGGCGCCCTGACACTGACGGTAGACTATGTACGCGAGCGGAAGGCTTTCGGCCAGTCCATTGGCGAGTTCCAAAACACGCGCTTCAAGCTGGCCGATGTGAAAACGGAGATCGCCCTCAACCGGGCACTCTATGAGCGCTGCGCGGAAGAATACGCGCGGGGCGAACTGTCTAGTGATACCGCGGCCATGCTCAAGTTATCAAGTACCGAGATGCAGTGCCGTACCATCGATGACTGCCTGCAGCTCTTTGGGGGCTACGGATATACCGCCGAGTATCCCATCTCGCGCTTTTACGTGGACGCGCGCATACAGCGAATCTACGGTGGATCTTCCGAGATTATGCGCGAGCTGGTCGCACGGACTATGCTCGGGAGATAACGCCTTCATCGCGGAGCTGCTCAAGGTCCTCATCACCTAAGTGAAGGATACCCTGCAGCACTTCTTCGTTATGGCTACCAATCGCTACGCCGGGCCAGTCGGTACGCCCCGGCGTTCCCTGTAGCTTGGGCATAATCGCCGGTATCTTCAGAGGCTCACCGTCGATCTCTACACTCTCAAACATACCTCGAGCCTGATAGTGAGGATCCGCGAGCATGTCCTCGACGTTGTAGATAGGGCCTACTGGTACCTTGACGGCCTCCAGCGTGTCTATGATGAAAGTGCTACTGTGCGCAGAACACCAGTCGGAGAGTGCCTGGTCAATGGCTTCTTCATGCACAATGCGGCCTGCGTTACCGGCCATCTCCGGGTTCTCTGCCATGTCGGTTCGGCCTGCCGCCGTCATCAGGCGCTTGAATATGGAATCACCGTTGCCGCCAATGATCACGTACTTGCCGTCGTCACAGCGATAGGTGTTGGTAGGCACAATGCCCGTGACCGTTGTGCCGGAAGGCTCTCTAACGACACCGCCACCGTCGTATTCCGGGACGATACCCTCCATCAAATTGAACACAGACTCGTACAGAGCCACGTCAATGACCTGACCCTCGCTGCTCCGCGTACGATGTATGATCGCCAACGCGATCCCGAGAGCCGCATGAATCGCTGCAACCGTATCGCCCAGGCTGATGTTCGGTCGCACGGGCGGCTTGCCGGGCTCGCCGTTGATATAGCGAAAGCCTCCGAAGCCCTCAGTCACTGACGCATAACCCGGCTTTACCGAATTGGGTCCGTCCTGCCCATAGCCCGAGATACGGGCGTAGATGATTCCGGGGTTACGCGCTTTTACGTCCTCCGGCCCGAGGCCCCACTTCTCCATAGCACCCGGTCGAAAGTTTTCAATAACGACGTCGGCGGTCTCGAGCAGCTTTAACACCAGTTCCCTGCCCTTCTCGGACTTCAGATCGAGGGTGACGCTTTTCTTGTTACGTCCGAGGCTGCGATACCACAGGGAGGTGCCGTCCTTCACAACGCGCCAGCCTCTTACGGGGTCACCTCCCGGCGGTTCTACTTTGATGACCTCGGCACCGAAGTACGACATGATCGTGCCGGTGAATGGGCCGGCCAACAGTTGGCCGAGCTCGATAACGCGAATGCCCTCTAAGGGGCGAGCAGACTGGTCCACGATGAACTCCTGATCGATAAGTGCGGTAGAGCGCGCAGCCCTTGCCGCTTGACTGATAGCAGCGCAGACTCTTGCGAAACTGGAATCGCCTGTCAAGCCAGCTTGTCAAAAGCCGGCAATCAGTCCGGGCTGGAGGTCTGGCCTAGTCCTGGTAACCGCTAATTGCTTTCGCGGCCTGATAGCCAAACGTCATGGAGGGCCCAAGTGTCGAGCCTGGCCCCGGATAACAGGGCAGGGTCGGCGCGCTGCAGTTGCCGCAGGCGTAGAGGCCCTCAATGGCGTGCCCGTCTTCGTGCAAGACCTGGGCATGGGCGTTGATCACCATGCCACCCTGAGTGCCAAAGTCGCCGGGATCGATGCGCACAGCATAGAAAGGCGCCTGATCTACCGGCCCCAGGCAGGGATTCGGAGTCACCCGCTGATCGCCGTAATAACGATCGTAGGCTGAATCGCCACGCTGGCACTCGAGATCTACCCCCGTGCGGGCATACTCGTTCATTTTGCGCACGGTATCTTCGAGGCCATCCGGATCGACCTTGATCTTCTGCGCCAGCTCACGAATCGTCTCGCCTCGTGCCATGAAGCCTTCCTGCTCATAGCGTTTCAGTGGCACCATCCAATCGGGCCGGAATCGACTGTTGTACAGTGGACCGACAAAGTACATCGCTCGAAAGTTAGCATCGAAAACCTGCCAGGTCGGATAGGTCGGATCTTCCTCGCTATGTTTGGCGAACGTCTCCTGCTGGAAGGCCATGTAGTTCATGCTTTCGTTGCTAAAGCGCCGACCTGCGGGATTCACGATGATCGATCCCGGGTAGGAGCGTTCCATCACGCTGAGCCTTGGGATCGCCTCGCCCGGGACACTAATCGTGTTGCACCACCAGGCTTCATCGAGGCGATGCATCCTGGCACCGATGCGTTGACCTTCCACGATGGCATCGCCCGTGTTATCGAGTGTACCCGCGCTCCAGCTGTGACTCGTTGGCTTGGGTAAGTATCGCTCGCGCATCTCCTGGTTGTGCTCAAAACCACCGGCTGCCAGGATGACGCCGCGCCGTGCCTGGATACGCAGTGGTTTGCCTTTACGCATCACCTCCACGCCCGTGATTTTACCGTCCTCGTCCACCAGCCGCGTCATCGCTGTTTCCAGCCACAGCGGTATATCGCGATCCATCATCGATGCGCGCAGTCGGGCAACGCCGGCGCAGCCAGTGGCAAGTCGCCGGTGATGGCGATCCTTCAAGCGCCAGGGAATATCAAGCACGTAGTTGACGCACAGCTTCAATGCGGTTTTCCACCAGCCGGCCTGCTGGCCCACCAGCTCCGCGGCTTCAACCTGGGTGATCCCGATGACGCCCCCAAGGTGCATCATCGGATGAGTGCGCCGCAGCCGGCGCCATTCCTCGCCCAGCTCGTCCGCAGCGAAGGTCTCGGGCTCCATCGAGCGGTGCCCTTCCATGGAACCTTCCAGATCAGTGTAGTAATCGGGGTAATGTTGCAGTGTTACGTAGCGGACACGTGTTCTATCGTGCAGAAAATCGACCATCTTTGGTCCATTCTCAAGGAAGGCATCGAGTTGCTCCTCTGGCACTTCCTCTTCGGTGATCAGCTGCCTGAGGTATTTCTTGGCCTTATCCGCCGAGTCCTCGGCGCCGGCCGCCTGTGCGTAGCGGTTACCAGGAATCCAGACCCCGCCACCTGAGATGGAGCTGGTGCCGCCGTACAGGTCTGACTTTTCGATAACCACGACGTCCTTGACGCCCATTTCGTAGCTGCACAGCGCCGCCGTCATGCCTCCGTTACCGGAGCCGACGACGACCACGTCATAGCTGTAATCCCAGTGCGGCTGATCGCTCATGCAGTTTTCCCCTCTCAGGCCGCGCATGGTAACTGAATCCGTCGCTATTTCCCGGCCGGATGTCGCTTTTTGCTATTTCAGGTTCAATAAATTGATCGGGCTACAGCGCTGGCCTATGCTGTTTCTGGCTGGAGCCATAAAAAAGGATAGATACTGATGCACAAACTACTCATCCCCCTTAGCCTCGTGGGGGCGATATCAATGTCGCCCCTCGTACTCGCACACTTCGACGACAAGGAGATTCCGCAGTCTTATCGCCAGTCTTACTTCGCGCTGATCGCCGGTAACTTCGGCCCGCTGGTCTCTATGATCAAGGGCGAGATGCCATGGGATGACGCCATGGCGGAAAGCTTCGCCTCGGATCTGGATGACCTCGGTGATATGAACATCATGCGCGCTTTCGGTCCGGGGAGCGACAAGGGAACCACGCGTGCCAAACCTGAAATCTGGGAAAATATGGCAGACTTCAACGCCAAGATGGACGATATGCAAGCGGCCATCAGCGCGATTGAAGATGCCGCAGAGAGTGGCGACCGCAAAGCGATCGCCGGCGCTGTTGGTGCCGCGGGAAAGACCTGTAAAGCCTGTCACGACGAGTACAAGTCAAAGGACTACTTGTACTAGGTTCACGTTGTACCAGGTTCAAGCTGTACCAGGTGCAAGCTGCCGGGTGTCAGACGGCGAGCGGTAAACGATGCGCAGCCCGGATTACCACATGGGCTGCGGCTTGGGTGCAGCCTCTATCGCCAGCCAGAGCAAGCCTGCCCAGCCAGCTAAAACTAGCAGGGCACGCCATAGTGAGGCCGCAGGTGCCAAGCCTCTGCGTCCCGTCGTAGCTCCCATGATCATGGCCTGAATTAGAGGCTGCCCGCGGCGAAACTGATACCAGGCGATCGCCGCGAGATGCAGCCCTATAAAGCCGAGCAATACATCGAAACCGGTCGCATGCCAGGCGCCAAGGTTATCTCGAAGCCAGCCGGGAGCACCGTAATGGAAGGGGCCGGTGAAAAAAACCTCGTCGGTGTTAAACAGGCCACTGAAGCTTTGTAGCAGCAACAGGGTCAGCAAAACCAGCACCGACAGCGCGCCAAGAGGGCTGTGCCCCGGCGAGGCCTGCACGCCCCTGCGAAGGTAGCTTATGACTGCGCCGGGGCCACGCACAAAATCAGAAAACCGCGAGTGGCGACTGCCCACAAAACCCCAGACAATACGAAAGAGCACCAGCACGAACACGCTGTATCCAACCCAGGCGTGCCGCTCGTAATCCCCTTCCTCTGCACTCCACCATGCCAAGGGTATCAGGGCCGCAATACTCCAGTGAAAGATGCGGGTGGGCAGGTCCCACAAAACGTGTTTTTCTGCGGCAGTGGTTTGTGGAATATCAGTCATGGGGCGCGTATTCTATGCAGGCGACTCGCGGCCTGAAAGCCGTCGAGACTACTAGAACAAGAACGAAATGACCACAGGCGTACCGCAGCACAGGGGCTGGCATGGCTAAGCAAAGTCTACGCGCGTTTGCGCGCGGCGCACTGCTTACGCTCTGCCACATCATCCTAATCAATTCGCTATCACTCGCGGCCTTTGGCCAGGATGCCTGGCGGCTCGAAGAAACCCTCGTTACCGCCCAGCGCAAGGTGGAATCGGCCCAGGATGCACCCATTTCCCTGACCAGCTTCGATCAGCAAGCCCTGGATACCCTGGGCATCGCCAACATCGCTGATCTCGATGCCCGGGTTATAAACTTTATTGCAGATCCCTTCCCTTCCAGCAATCAAACCCTGCGGCTGTTCATCCGCGGCCTTGGCATCACCGATGTCCAGATCACCCAGGATCCCGCCGTCGGCGTGTATCTGGACGGCGTCTACATCGCGCGCTCAACGGGCCTGGCTACTGAAGTCGCTGACCTGGCCCGTATCGAAGTCCTACGAGGCCCGCAGGGAACTCTCTACGGTCGCAACACAACAGGCGGTGCTCTCAATCTTGTCACCGCCAGGCCTGACCCATCGACACTGTCGTTCCGCCAGGACCTGGGGGCCGGCAACCGCGACCGGCTGCGCCTGCGCAGCACACTCAACCTGCCGGTGAGCAAGCAACACGCTCTGAAATTCGCGGCCCTGTTTGATGAGCGCGATGGTTTTATGGCCAATGATGGGCCAGGTGGCGATTTTGGCGACCGCTCGGCCGAGGCCTATCGATTCGATTGGCGATGGCAGCACGGGGAGCGCTTTACCCTGGACTATGCCTGGGACACATCGCAGATCGAATATTTCAACTATACGCCACAGGCTCAGCAGCCGGGCGTCACCAGCGGTACGCCGGCAGACGTCGCTATCATCAGCTCGAGACGCTTCGTGCCCTACGCACAAGACCGGGCAGGCAGTCTGTCGACCAGCCAGCCGCTACTGCCTAACGATACAGACATACAGGGCCACGCACTCACCCTTGAATGGGCCTCGGGTAACAACACCTTTAAATCCATTACGGCCTGGCGTGAGTTGCAGGAGTCAAACTACATTGAATTCGCCAGCGGCGCATCTGAGGAGTACCGGGTCGATTTTAGCGCCGTCACGCTCGCCGCCGATAGCGCTTTTCCCATTACCTTCGATTCGGCTCCCACGCGAACCGATCAGGAGCAGTTTTCACAGGAACTCCAGTGGCTGGGAAATTGGGGCGAGCACCTCGAATTCATTGCCGGACTGTATTACTTCCGAGAGGACGCACGCGAAAACTGGCTGCCCGATCGTCACATCATCAGCTTTCCACTGATTGAGACCGACGATACGGCACGCACGGTAAACATTCGCGGCGAGGACAACGAGATCGAAAACGAAGCGAAGGCCGTGTTCGGGCAGGCAACCTGGACTCCCGATCTGCTGAACAAACACCTTCATCTCACCCTGGGATGGCGCTACTCAAGGGACACGCGTCGCGTCACTCGCTCATTCCGCCAAGAGAACTACATCGATTCAGGCGATAGCGTGGTGGGCCCACTCGAGGTCATAGACTTCCGCGCAGATGCCCGTCGCGATTTCGACGACAACGCTCTGAACGTGATGCTGGCCTACGACTGGACGGACAATATCCGAGTGTACGCAAAAGTGGTCGAGGCTTATAAAAGCGGCGGTTTTAATACCCGTGACCCAGATCCTGCGTTCTTCGAAGAGGGCTTCGATGAAGAAAACAATCGCACGGGTGAATTCGGCTTCAAGGGTGAACTACGTGATAACCAGCTGCGCATCAACGGCGCTCTGTTCTATTCCCGCATCAGCGACATGCAGCTGAATTTCCTGCTCCCCAATACCATCAGCGACACACGCGTATTTAACACGGGTACCGCTGAGCTATCTGGGCTTGAATTAGAGGTCGTATCGATGCCCGTCCCGGGCCTGGTACTGGCTCTCAACTACGCCTATCTCGATTCCAACATTGAGGATGTGGATGACCCCTTCACCGCGGAACCTCGCTCCTTTGCCTTCTCGAACGCGCCGCGTCACAGCGCTACACTCAACATGGATGCATTTCTGCCTCCCGTCGGACCATTACAGCCCGCCTTGAACATAAATTATGGCTACGTGGGCGAGCGCAGCGGTGACAACAGCAACACCGTGCGCGATGCTTACCAGCTGCTGAACGGCAGGTTATCCCTCCTTGATATCGAAGTTCCCGCGGGCCGCATCACTTGCTCAGCCTGGATAAAAAATGCGCTGGACGAGGAATACGTCGTATTCGTTGTTGACAACCTCCCCCATGCCAGTCGCGCGGTTCTCTGGGGTGAACCACGCACCTGGGGTGTGGACTTCAGCTACCGTTATTGACCACTCAGACTGAAGGTTTTGTTAAGGTGCGCCCAATCAAAACCCCCGTGCAGGTTACACGATGAAATCAATAACAAGCGGTGTGTGCATTTTGCTTTTCAGTACTGGCCTCCTGGCACAAGAGGCCGTCCCCGACACCACTCCCGCCCGACCTTATGAAATCAGCGAGCAGAGGGAGCCGTGCCTGGACTATGAGCCTCTGCGGCGTCCACACTTTGGTGACATGCACGTCCATACCGCCTGGTCGTTTGACGCCAGCAGCCAGGATACACGCAACACGCCAGCGGATGCCTATCGCTTCGCCAAGGGTGAACCGATGGGCATCCAGCCCTACGACGACGGCAGGCCTCTGCGGACTATACAAATAGATCGCCCTCTGGACTTCACCGCGGTGACCGACCATTCGGAGTTCATGGGCGAGATTCGCATGTGTATGACCCAGGGCTACGACGGCTATTGGCACCCCGTGTGCATTGCGCATCGCTGGCTGCCGTCCCTGAGCTTTGGCACGCTCGCTGCCTATGGCCTGGCAGGCAAACAGCGTTGGGGTTTCTGCGGTGAAAACAATGAAGACTGCTTCGCCGCTGCACGCAGCACCTGGCAGGATATTCAACAAGACAATGAGGAGGCCTACGATCGCTCAAGCGCCTGCAGCTTCACCAGTTTCAACGGCTATGAATGGACGGCCAGCGTCGGCTCCGGCCAGAACCTCCACCACAATGTGGTGTTTCGCAACGAGCGCGTCCCGGCCCAAGCAATGAGCTGGATCGAAACACCCTCTCAGGTCCAGCTTTGGGACTATCTGGAACAGGATTGTGTGGCACAAACGCCGGACTGCGATGCGATCGCGATTCCGCATAATTCCAACCTCAGCGGAGGCCTGATGTTTGTCTCTGCCAGAGTGAGTGACGAAACCGTGCCTGAGGGGCCTGTCAGCGCCGACGAGGCCGCAAGGCGCGCGCACTGGAATCCGCTGGCTGAGATGATGCAGCACAAGGGCTCCTCAGAATGCGACAGCAGACTGCCCTTGTGGTCTGGCGATGAACTCTGCGATTTCGAGAAACTGGGCTACGACAGCTTCGGCGGCAAAAATACCGGCATGGCCGCGGACGGCAACCTCGACTGGCTCACCATTTTTGTTGGCGACGAGGCACTGCCAGTCACCAAGCTCCCGGACGAAACAAACTACCTGCGCTACGCGCTGAAGGAAGGCCTGAAACAGCAGGCCGACCTGGGTGCCAACAGTTTTAAGTATGGCTTCATCTCCAGTACCGATACGCATATTGCGGCCCCGGGCCTGGCCATGGAGAAGAATCATCCCGGCCATGGCGGCGCGGGCATGGGCTCTCGCGACGGCATCCCGGTGGGCTTGCCCGATGAACTGGAATACGGGCCTGGTGGCCTGGCAGTGCTCTATGCGGAGGAAAACACCCGAGATTCACTCTTTGCCGCGATGCGCAGGCGCGAGGCCTACGCCACCAGCGGCACACGTCCGACACTGCGCTTTTTTGGCGGCTGGGACTATGCCGAGGACAGCTGCGGCAGAACGGATATGGTAGCCCAAGCTTATGCCGCCGGAGTCCCCATGGGGGGCGACTTGCCCCCGGCCCCATCAACAAATGCGCAGCCCCGTTTCATCCTGTCAGCCGTTCGCGACGACGGCACGCCGGACTATCCCGGCAATGATTTGCAGCGGATACAGCTGATCAAGGGCTGGTATGAAAACGGTGAGCTACTGGAGCGCGTCCTCGATGTCGCCGGCGGCGATAACGAGGCGGGGGTTGACCTGGATAGCTGCGAACAGCATGGGCCGGGGCACAAGCAGCTGTGCAGCGTTTGGCAAGATGAGGACTTCAATCCCAGGGCCCAGGCATTTTACTACGCCAGGGTCGTGGAGAACCCCTCCTGCCGCTGGAGCCAACGCATTTGCACCGATGCCGGCATCCGCTGCAATGATCCAGCTACCGTACCCGAGGGCATGGCGCAGTGCTGTTCAGCAGAGCACAAGAAGACGGTACAGGAACGCGCGTGGAGTTCTCCCATCTGGTACACCCCGCCCAGCTAGAAGCGCCTCACAGGGCATCTGACATAGCAAGGTCATAGCCGAGTGCGTGGGCGTGGGCGCGGGCCTCTTCACGTGCTTCCTGTGAACGAGTTGCCACCCATAGATTTGCACAGCGCGTACCGGTGCGGCAAAAGGCCATTACCCGTCGATTGGGGTCATCCAAAAGCTTGGCCATCTGCTCTACATCAGGTCCCGGAAAGTTCTGCGCCGTGACCGGAAGATAGTGATATTCAAGCCCGGCATCAGCCGCCGCCACTGCCACTTCAGCACTGCCTGGCTGTCCGTCCACTTCTCCATCAGGACGGTTATTGATGAGTACAGCGTAGCCCGCCGCTGCAATTGCCGGGATATCTTCGGCTGTAATTTGCTCGGAAACGCCTATCTCATCCGTTAATGCAACAATCTTCATAACAGCTCCGTTCTGACTTAATTAGAGGAAGTCGCCCGCAGGGTCACCTACCCTTAAACTCAGGGTCACGCTTTGCCTTGAACGCCCTGGGGCCCTCTCGCGCATCTTCACTCATCATAATACGGCCGGCCTCTTCCATTTCGAAGCTAAAAGCTTCCGCCCAGGGGGAGGTGTGCGTTTCCAGTGCGGTGCGTTTTATGGCCTGCAGCGCCAGCGGCGCCTGTCGGCAGATATTATCAGCCAGCTGCTCCGCCCTCGCCAGCAAATCTGGCATCGGCAGCACTTCAGACACGAGCCCCATCGCCAGCGCGTCTCGTGCGCTTATGGGCTCCCCTGCAAGGAGAATTTTCATGGCATGGGCCCAGGGTAACTGACGCGCCAGTCTTACCATCGAACCCGCGCCCGGCACGATACCGACTTTCGGCTCCGGTAGAGCGAATTCAGCGTGCTCTGCAGCAAGGCGGATATCCGTCGCCTGGAGCAATTCGGTACCGCCGCCCAGCGCGCGGCCATTTATCGCAGCTATAACCGGCTTATACAGCGGTTCTGACTTGAGCATGATCTTGTCTGGGATCATGGGGTCAGTCACCAGGCGCTCCTCAACCGCGTTTTCAGGTTGGCGCGCGCCGGTCCAAAGCGGAATAACGGTGCTCAGGTCACCGCCGCAGCAAAAGTCACGCTCACCAGTGCCGGTCAGTATGGCGACACGAATAGAGTCATCCTCGCGCACGGTCTGCCACGCGTCAGCCAACTGCACAAACATATCGCCATTCAGAAGGTTTCCGTGCTCGGGGCGATTGAGTCGAATCCACGCTTGTGCGCCCCGCTTTTCGAATACAACGCTGCTCATGTCTTACATCCCTCATCGTTCAAAGCGTATCGCCAACGCATCTCTTCCTCAGCCGAGGTCACACTGGAACCACTGATGACACTATTGTAGCCATACGCCCAGCCCCTCCCAGAGAAGGAGTCCTCCAACGGTCATGAGAAAGAAGCTGATCACCCCGTAATACAAGCGCGGATCGGAGCGCTTGACGAGAAATCGGCCGATCCACACCCCGGCCGGCGCCAGCGGCGCCAGGACCAGCGAATACAGCAAATTGTCTGCACTGAACTGACCCAAGAGATGATAGGGCAGCAGCTTGACCGCGTTTACCACAGCAAAAAACAGCCCGGACGTGCCCGCAAACTGCACCGGTGATAGCCCTCGTGGCATGACGTAGATAGTGAAGGGCGTGCCGCCAGCGTGAATACTGAAGCTGGTGAAGCCTGCCATTGCGCCCCAGAGGCTCGCTTTTCCACGATGATGGGGCAGCACCTGGCGGGTTGCTCGACCCAAAAGCCCGTACAGGCCAAACAGGAGGGCGATAGTCCCAATGAGAATGCGCATAAAGTCATCGTTCAGGCTATCGGCCAGCGCATATCCCAGTGCGACTCCCAGCAGCGCCGGAGGCAGCAGCAATTTCAAGCTGGTGCGGTCAAAGGCGCCCCAGTAGGCCCTGACAACCAGAGCGTCCATGAGCACGAGGATCGGCAACAGGATAGCGGCGGCCTGGGTCGGCGACATCGCGATTGCCATTAACGGCACAGCAAGGACGGCCATGGCGCCACCGAAGCCGCCCTTGGCGATGCCGTAGATGAGAACGGCCGGCACGCTGACCAGGTAAAAGGCGGGTTCCGTCAGCAAGTGGCTTACCTGATCAAGCCATACTCGCCAGCGAGTATGTCAATAATCTCCGATCGCGGGTTGCTGGAAACCACCAGCGCTTGACCCGTGATGCGCTCAGCGATATCGACGTAGGTTTCCGAGATGGTCGCCAATATAGTCTCAGGCAGCGCATTGTCGGCAGCCAGGGCCTGACGCTCCGGCATTCGAGCTTTGTTAAGCAGAATGTCTGGGTCGGGGAAGTAATCGATAAGGAGTTTGCGAAACTGTTCTTTGGAGTTCTCAACCACGCGGCCATCACGGTAGGCGGCGCCATCCCAGATGCGAGATGAGTCTGGCGTGCCGACTTCGTCCATGTAAATCAGATGCTCCTCGCCGGATGCATCGCTGACGTAGCCGAACTCAAATTTGGTATCGACAAAAATCTGATCCAGTTTCGCCAGTTCCGCCGAGATCAGGGCGAAGCCCTCTCGCAGGAGCTGCTCATAGCGTGCCACGTCCGCCGCTGCCGAGAATCTGAATGCGCTGTAGTTCTCAAGAATAGTATCCCGGGCGACATTCACATCGTCGACTTCAGGCACGCCGGGAATACCCTTGAGAATTCCCTTGGTTGAAGGCGTTATGAGCAGTTCAGAGAGCTTCTGGTCGCGGCTGAGACCGTCGCTAATAGCGATACCACAAAACGCCCGCTCGCCGCTTTCGTAAGCTCGCCACATTGAACCGGTGATGTACTGTCGCGCGATCGCCTCGATCATGACCGGCCGTGCCTTCTGCACAATCCAGACCAGGGGGTGCGGAGTATCAAGAATATGGCTGGCAGCCAGACCACGTTCTCTAAACAGCCGGAACCAGTGGTTGGAAATAGCGTTGAGCGCTGCACCCTTGCCGGGTACGCCACGCAAGCCCCCCTCCCCGTGCCAGATACAGTCGAACGCTGAGATGCGGTCCGAGATGACCATGATGGCCAGCGGTGCGTCTGCAGCTATCGGATAATGGCGTTCGGCTATCAGGCGCGCGCTGTCCTGCTCGGTCAGCCAGTACACGGAGCGGACCTTGCCGCTATGCACCTTTGCATTGGTGCGGATAGGCAGATCGCTGTTTATCGCCAGCACCTTGTCGGCCAGGCTCATTTGGCGTGTCCCATTGTTATGGAAAGAGAGTCATGTGTACCGCAGCGGTACCGGCGGAATTCTACCACCGCCTCGCCCCTTGCCACACTCCGCAGTAGGTAAAATGGGTGGGACAGCGCTACACTCTATCCCGTACTGCTGAATAAAGCTGGAGCTACACAATGGAGACACCTCGCACGCCCTACCAGATTCTCGGTGAGGACGGCATCCGCGAGCTGGCGAGCGCTTTCTATGATGTCATGGATGAAGCCCATGAGGCCGCAGGCATCCGCAAGATGCATAAAAGTGATTTGACTCCGGTGAGAGAAAAGCTTGCTGAATACCTTATCGGCTGGATGGGCGGGCCGCCTATCTATGCGGACAAGTACGGCGGCGTCTGCATGACCGAACCCCATGAGCCTTATCACATTGGCCCGGAAGAACGTGACCAGTGGCTGTTTTGTATGGATCAGGCCCTGGAGCGAATCGAGGCCAGCGAAGAACTCAGAGAAATGCTGAAGGTGCCCCTGTTCAGGGTCGCAGACGCGGTTCGCAACCGCGAGGGCCCCAGCGTCGCAAAGGGCGACCCCAATATTATCGCGGCGGGCTGAAGGCTTCTTACAAGCGACCGGCTTAAGGCTGTTTACCGCCGACCGGCTAAAGGCTTCACTGCTCTTTCAGCAGTAACTCAGTCGCCAGGGGATCGCTGGTGCGGCCCTGCAGGAAAAGCAGGCCGCGCCGTAAGCTGTTACCCCAGGATCGAAAGATCAGGTTAAACGCCGGGTCCGCCTCCACCTGGTGGAAGGCATAAATGTCGTCCGTCGATTTGGTATCTATCGAGCGTACCATGACTTTACCGGTTCCCTCGTTGACCAGGGCAAGGCTAATGGTTACAGCCCCGCCTTTCCTCGCACCAGCGTCGACTTCCGCCTTGGTCGCGTAGGGGTGCAGAGCAACCACCGTCGTATGCAGCACCATGTCAGCGTCTTCTTCTGAGTCGACGAGGTTGTAGGCGGACTCGTAGGTCAAGGTTGTAGAAAACTCATCGCTAATCGCCTTGCGCAGGACCTCGCTCTCGAGATCTGAAATTTCCCACTCGGCATCCGATTCAACCCCTTCAGGCTGAATAATCTGAACTCCATCGATCACGGCCGGTGCGATGTAAAGAGCCCTGAAACCGCTGGCATTTTCGCCAGGCTCCTCGGCAATGTATACGGCATCGGCACGAGTGTTCTTAGCCTTCAAATAAGCGCTATCGCCCTGCTCAGGTGCAGCCGATTGTTGGCCGCCACTCTGGGCACAGCCTCCAACCAGGAGCACGGCAGCCATCAGCCCTGAAACAGTCATCAGCTTATGAGACGCGGTTCTCGACATTCCACAGTCCTCAGATTTTGGTGAGCGCCAGTATAACCCAGATTCAGGGCCTTGCCAGAGACCGGCGACAGCACACTTGGGCGGGTGGCGAGCATTAGCTACAATGCGACGCTTTTCTCTCCGGGAGCGCTGATGGATTACGCACGTTTCGCTGCAAGCGTCCTTGTAGCCCTGCACTTGGCCAGCGCCGCCAGCGCCGACGAGCTGACAGAAACCGTGATAGTCACCGCAGATCGCGTAAGCCGCGATGCCCTTGACCTCCCGCTGAGCTGGTCGCTCATCGACTCAAACGCCATTGACCTCACCGCCCATGTCCACGTCAACGAAGTCATGCAGCGGGTGGCCGGCGCCTGGATCAGCCGCGGCAACGGTCAGGAAAGCCTCACTGCGCTGCGCTCGCCCGTCCTGACCGGGGCCGGTAGCTGTGGCGCATTCCTCATGGCCTGGGACAGTATCAGCTTACGAGCTCCTGGCTTTTGCAATGTCAACCAACTGTTTGACGCCAATACCGAGCAGGCCGCGCGCATTGAAGTCATTAAAGGACCTGCGACGGCCCTATATGGCTCCAACGCTATGCACGGTGTGATAAACGTCCTGAGCGCTGCACCCAGTGAGAGCTCAACGCACCGGCTCTCCCTGGAGGCCGGACCCGATGATTACTATCGTGGCAAGTATGCCTTTGGCACCAGCGGTGATCGCCACGGCCTCAGCCTGAGACTCAATGGCACAACCGACGGCGGCTATAAGGAGGACTCGGGCTTCGATCAACAGAAGCTCAACCTGCGCCACGACTATCGCGGCGATATCTGGACGATTACCAGCGCCCTGCAGGTGGCTAACCTGAACCAGGAGACATCAGGGTTCATCACCGGCTTCGAAGCTTACAAGGATGAGGA
The DNA here is from genome assembly GCA_038748065.1 of Pseudomonadota bacterium. GTDB lineage: Bacteria > Pseudomonadota > Gammaproteobacteria > Pseudomonadales > Halieaceae > JBCDJG01. Next base: position 6,941 of record JBCDJG010000054.1, on the reverse strand, counting down.
CAGAAAAGGAGAAAACCCTAACCCGGAAGCCTATCGCGACGCGCGGTCGTTGCTGGCCTACTCTCGAGCGAGCCGTGAGCTCGACAATGGCACAAGCCTCAGTCTGACCCCTTACCTCAGACACAACGAAATGGAGTTCCTGCAGCACTTTCTGCCTTGGCAGCCAACCGAAGAAAATGGCCATCGCAGCCTCGGACTGCGAAGTGAATTGCGCGGGACATTGGGTTCCAGCGACTGGATCGTAGGTGTAGATCTGGATTACACCGAAGGCTGGCTGGAGGAGATTCAGGACGAACCCTTCAGCCCGAATCAACCCGCTGGCGTACATTACGACTACGATGTTGACGCTTTGAACGCAGCGACTTTCGGGCAGCTTGAACACGAGCTGAGCGACCGCTGGCGACTTAGCGGCGGCCTGCGGCTGGAATATACGGGTTACGACTACCAAAATAATACCGGCGATGGCAGCGCATGCGAGCCGGAGGCTACAGCCTGCCGCTTCTTTCGCCCCGCTGACCGCAGCGATCACTTCAGCGACTGGACCGCCAACCTCGGCCTCGCCTATGCCCTGAATGACCGGAGCCGTTTGTACCTTCGCGCCGCCAGCGGCTTCCGCGCGCCACAGACGACGGAATTGTATCGCCTGCAGGCCGGCCAGCGGGTCGCCGACCTCGACTCAGAAGAAATCATCAACCTGGAAATTGGTGTTCGTGGCAGCCTCGCGGCCCGCTTCAGTTACCAGCTGTCTGCATTCCATATGCATAAGGATGAGGTCATCTTCCAGGATGCCGATCGCCAGAATGTCAGCGGCGCCGAAACCCGGCATTACGGCCTCGAGGGGCGCATGGACTATCAGTTAGACGACAACTGGTACAGCGCAGTGGCGTTTACCGCTGCGCGCCACACGTATGACAGCACTATCCGTCTACTCGGCTCCGAGACAGACATCGACGGCAATGACATCGATACCGCGCCGCGCGTGTTTGGCAGTGCCAGAATCGGCCGCAACACTGCATTCCCCGGCGGCATGGGCCTTGCCGAGCTCGAGTGGGTCTACATGGATTCCTACTTCCTCGATCCGGACAATCAGCACGAGTACGAAGGCCACTCACTCTTGAACCTTCGTATAAGGGCACCGCTCAGCCAGCGCTGGGAGGCAGGGCTACGTGTGACTAATCTCACTGACGAAGATTATGCAGAACGGGCCGACTTTGGTTTCGGCAGCTACCGCTATTTCGTAGGCCAGCCCCTCGGGGCCTATATCGAGGTCAGCTATCAGCTCGGTGGTTGATGCCTATGCGGATCAGAGAGTACGCACTAGGCGATTTTTGATATCCCGACCGCGTTGCGCACGCGGGCTATCAAGGCAGTGCTGTGCTCTCGCGCTCGCTCAGCGCCCTTGATCAACACGGTCTCGATGTAGCCAGGGTCAGTCATGAGCTCTTCGTAGCGCGCACGGGCTGGTGTCAGCTCCGCGTTGATTAGCTCGAATAGCTGCTTCTTCGCCTCGCCCCAGGCGATGCCCTCTGCAAAGTCCTCGCGCATACGACGGGTTTCATCGGCTGAGGCAAAGGCCGCCCAGACCTGGAACACCGTCGAGCTGTCCGGGTCTTTCGGTTCGCCTGGTTCCAGCAGATTGGTCTTGATCTTGTTTATAGCCTTTCGCAGCTGTTTTTCCGACAAAAACAGCGGAATGGTATTGTTATAACTCTTGCTCATCTTGCGCCCATCAAGGCCCTGCAGCACGGCGACGTTGTCCTCAACCACGGCCTCCGGCAGGGTGAAGACATCGGCGAAGTTGTGGTTGAAACGCTGCGCTATGTCCCGCGCCATTTCAACGTGCTGAATCTGGTCCCTGCCAACCGGAATCTTGTGCGCATTGAACATGAGGATGTCAGCCGCCATCAACACCGGGTAGCTGAACAGCCCCATGGTTATGCCAAAATCTGAATCCTCTCCAGCCTCCTCATTAGCCTGCACGGCGGCCTTGTAGGCATGCGCGCGGTTCATAAGGCCTTTGGCGGCATTGCAACACAGTATCCAGGTGAGCTCGGGAATCTCTGGAATGTCTGACTGCCGATAGAACACTGCTCGATCGGTATCCAGGCCCAGCGCGAGCCAGGTGGCCGCAATCTCGCGGCTGGACGAGCGGACAAGCTCTGGATCCTGCGCCTTGATCAGTGCGTGGTAGTCTGCCAGGAACAGGAAGGAATCCACATCGTCGCGATTAGAGGCAGCGATACAGGGCCGGATCGCTCCCACATAGTTGCCGAGATGTGGCGTGCCGGTGGTTGTGATACCGGTCAGTACGCGCTGCTTGGCCATGCTCTAGCCCAGTCCGAAAAGCCGCAGATGATACTTTGATTACTCGTCAGTGGCTATCCCGCCAGTCCTCGCAGCTCGGTGAACGCTGAGGCATAGCGTTGCCCCAGCTGGTCCGGCTCATACCCATCCAGGGAGGGAGCCTCCGTGAGCTGTGAATCGCGCGCCATCAACAGCGCCTTGACAGCTTCAACGACGGCGGATGCCTCCTGCTCAGGGTCATCAGGATGGCTCGCATAAAGATATTCCTGGCCATAGATTTCTGGATAGGCCTGGCGCGCCGGCAACAACGGCCGGCATCCGGCCATAACAGCTTCCATCACTGCAATGCCCTGGAACTCATGCAGCGCCGTTGACAAAACGAGGTCTGCACCTCGCAGCAAGGCGTGATAGTCCGAGACGGCTTCGGCATAGCCGAAGTGAACCAAACGATATCCAAAGCGATTTTTGATATTCGCAAACGACCCGGGCAGCTCTCTGAAAGTCTGGCCGACCACCGCGAGCCTAAAGCGTATACCTGCCCGTTCGAGGCCGGAAAGCGCGGCCAGAAGTTGCTCGCCGCCCTTATCGTGCTCCAGACGACCTAACCATATTAACCGGAGTTCGCAGGCGTGCTCGCGCCGGGGCCAGCGATCGGGCATGCCGGCTTCCCACGTCGGTGCCAGGACGGGCACGGGTAGTACACTCGATTTCGCCCGCAGTACCGCGACTACCCCTTCGGGAACCAGGTCTGGCAATCGCTTCAGGAGCGAGCCAAGCCCATCCAGAAAGGACTCGAGATTGAAAGCAGAGTTGAACCAGAGCCGATCTGCTGCAAGGGCACCGTAAAGGCTGACCATCTGCGCCTCCAGCAGGCCGTGGCCCCGCGAGCTGAGGGGGTAGGCGAACTGGTTCTCATGGAAGTACAGCGCTGTTGGCAGCCGCGCCAGCTCGGGCTGCAGGCCGCGCAAGGTGGCAAGATCTACCATTGACGTTGCCAGCAGTACGTCGCTCTGCGCAGCGTGCCTTCCAATGCCTTCATGATGCCAGTGCAGCGGATTACCGCGCACGCGCCAGCTGAAGTGCCGAGGCGGCAGCTCTTCGACGCGCCACCGATATAGCGGCAACATATCGGCAAGCCGCTGACGCCAGTAGCGGTGTGAAGCGGCGGCATAGGCGGAAAGAAGCAGGACTCGCGTCATGCAGGGACTATTGAAGCAGCTAGCATAGAATGCTCAACGGAGCAGTGCTAGACAGCTCCATCATGTTTTGCCCTGAGGCGCGCAAACAAGCTGGAAGTATCCCAACGACCGCCTCCCATCGCTTGAACATCGGCGTAATAGGTGTCAACCAGGGAGGTCAGATCAAGGTCCAGGCCGATGCGTCCCGCTTCCTCGAGCACAATTCCGAGGTCCTTGCGCATCCAGTCAACGGCAAAGCCGTGTTCGTATTCGCCTGCAAGCATAGTCTTGAACCGGTTGTCCATTTGCCAGGATTGTGCAGCGCCCTGGGAGATGACTTCGACCACGGCGGCGGCATCCAAGCCCGCACGCTCTGCCAACAACAGGCCTTCAGCAAGCCCTTGCAGAACACCAGCGATGCATACCTGGTTGACCATCTTCGCCAGCTGACCGCTGCCGCCAGGGCCCAAGTGGCGCACGCATTTAGCGTAGGTCTCCAGCACGGGTCGTACGGCCTCGTAGTCGCCCGGTTCGCCACCGACCATAATGGTGAGCGCGCCATTTTCGGCCCCCGCCTGTCCACCGGAAACAGGTGCATCCAGAAACGCGATGCCTCGTTCGCTCGCTGCTTCCGCCATGTCCCGCGCCAGAGCAGCAGAGGCCGTTGTGTGATCAACGACGGTAGCGCCCGCTGCAAGGCCCGATAGCAGGCCGTTTTCACCCACCATCACTGAGCGCACATCATCGTCGTTGCCGACGCACAGAAAGGCAATTTCGGCGCCGTCACCGGCAGCCATCGGCGTGTCCGTTAGCTCACCACCGTACACGGAAACCCACCGTTCAGCCTTTTCAGAGCTCCGGTTGTAAACCCTGACGGTGTGGCCGGCACGTTGCAGGTGCCCGGCCATAGGGAAGCCCATCACACCCAGGCCAAGGAATGCTAATTTCATAAAGACCTCTCTACACAGTTATGCGAATTTCTTCGCTAGTCCATCGTCACGCTCTCGTTACGCACTCGTTACGCGGTGGTTACGCTGCAGCTTAGCGAATGAGCCCGCCACTATTGCTATCGTATAGCGTCTACATATTCAGGAGCGCCTGTATTCTGGACGCCACCGCCGGCTAGCAACGACACGGCTACTGGCTTAACCAAATTGCATAGAGCAGTGCTGCCAGCGCTACCCGATACCAGACGAAGGGCATCAGGCCAATACGATCCAGCCAACGCAGAAACACGTCTATACAGAGGTAGGCCACAAGGCCCGCAGCAATCGTCGCCAGCACGAGCATCGGCCACTGCACGGACACGCCGCTTTGCAGCAAGTCGATGACCTTTAACAGGCCCGCCCCCAATATCACCGGAATCGATAGCAAAAAAGAGAAACGCGCTGCAGACTGCCGATCCATTCCCAGCAGCAGGCCCACGGTGATAGTGACGCCAGAACGTGACACACCGGGCACCAGTGCCGTTGCCTGACCAAGACCCACCAGCAAAGCGACCCGCAAGGTCAGCGCGGCCCCCTGCTGTCGCGCTGCAGCGCGCCTGTCCGCCAGGCCCAGGAGCAGGCCGAACAGCAGCGTTGTTGTGGCTATCACCGGAAGGCTTCTTGTGGTGGCTTCCAACCAATCGCCCAACAGCAACCCAAGGACTACCGCAGGCAGTGTCGCAGCGAGCAGCAGCCATACCATGTATGACTGTGACTGCTCCCTCGGTGCTAGTGGCGCCCGCAGCCAGTCTATTGCCATACGGTAGAGATCGCCGCGAAAATACAACAGTACGGCCGCAAGCGTGCCCACGTGTACGGCGACGTCGAAGGCAAGCCCCTGGTCTGGCCAGCCCAGCAGGAGTGAGGGTATGACCAGGTGCCCGGAACTGGAGACCGGAAGAAATTCAGTCAGCCCTTGAATGAGTGCAAGAATCAGCGCCTGCAAGGGGTCAATCAACGCGATGGGCCCTGTTCAGATAACTTCTTCCAATTGATTTCGTCGCGTACGTAGACCGGTGCGACCTCAGCCGGGGACTGAGTCTGGCCACGCTCAAGCGCATGGGTCGCCAGTTCGAGAACATCCCTGGCTTCAGGCAGACGATCGGCATGCACTGCAAGGACACGCTTGCGCAGCGCAGCTGGCATTGCTTCCACAAATGAAGCCCCATCGCCGACGGCCACCACATTCTCGGCCGCGTTTTCAAAGCTAAGGATATCTGGTACGGCGACTCGAGGGCCATGGATTTCTTCGGCCCTACCTGACATGACCCGGTAGATGCCGGCATACACTTCGCCAATACGCGCATCCAATAAGCCCAGCACGCACTGCCCCTCGGCGGCAAGTCCATCACGTATCGCGCCCTGGGCTAAGGCAGCCAGCGTTGACACGCCAATACAGGGGCGCTGCGCCGCGAACGCCAGCCCCTGCACGGCGCTGCAGGCAACCCGCAAGCCCGTGAAGGAGCCCGGACCACAGCCATAAGCAATCGCATCGAGTTCGCGCAACTTGCCGGGCACCAGAATTTCCTCCAACATCGGCAAGAGCAACTGATTGTGCCGCCTGGGCTCCACAACGAGTCGTTGTGTGACGAAACCCTCATGTGAGAGAGCGACACTGCAGGCGTCGGTGGAGGTATCTATGGCCAGGAGAGAAGGCATATGCCGGGTGATTATCCCACAGGCCCGATAGCGAGTCATCGAACCGCTACAGGACTCATTCTGGCAGGCGGCAGGGGACGCCGTATGGGCAACGTCGACAAGGGCCTGGTGAACTGGGAGGGGCGACCTCTGGTAGAACACGTTATCGAGCGCTTCAAGCCCCAGGTCGGCCGGCTCCTGGTCTCCTGCAACCGGAACGCTTCCACTTATCGTCGCTATACGAATGATGTTATCGGTGATCGACTCCCCGACTACCAGGGCCCACTTGCGGGTATCGCCTCGGCGCTAGAGCTGCTCGAGACTCCGCTGCTGGCCGTAGCGCCTTGCGACACGCCACAGTTGCCAAGAGACCTCGTCAAGCGCCTGCGCCTAGCGCTTGAGCGTTCGCCGGGCGCCGGTGTCAGCTACGCGAGCCACGGTGGAAAGCGCCACTACCTGTGCGCTGTACTGCGCAGGGAGGCGCTTGCGTCGCTCGACGCTTATCTCGCCACGGGTGGCAGAGCGGCGCGGGAGTGGTATGGCACTATTGGCGCTGTTGAGCTTGCATTCGAGGGAACGAACGATAGTTTTCTGAATATCAACGCAATTTCCACAGAGCCATAAAAAAGCCCGACGGGCAAACGTCGGGCTTTTGGCACTACTGGCGTTACGATCGAGTTCAGGCGGCCTTCTTCTTCGCAGGTGCCCTTTTCCTTGCGGGGGCTTTTTTCTTTACAGCCGCGGTTATCTTTTCAGGCGCCTGTTTATTTGCTGGCGCTTTTTTAGCGGCAGCCTGACGCATGTGGGCGGCTTTTTTAAGGACGGCTGGTTTTTT
>JBCDJG010000053.1:0-35172 GCA_038748065.1 Pseudomonadota bacterium | reverse complement strand
TGGATATGAAAACGCTTGAGTGTGGTTATGGCCTCCTGGATACCCTCGTTATCGTTGGTGACGGAGAAGTAGCGATCTCGTTCGAGGATATAGAGATCGAGTTGGAACTTGCCGACGTCGATGCCGACGTTGACACCCGTTGCTCTGCGTGAGTTTGTCATAGTGACTCCTACTTGGTAGATTCGGGCTTGAAGCCCATTCGACTGTTCGAGCTGAAAATCAGATCGGATGTGTGTCCCAGCTTGTTAACGGTTTTCGAACCAGGCCGGCAACGGACTGCACATCCGGTAACTGGGTGGTGCCAGTTACGGGCTTCACCTTACACCAGTCGAGGTAACGATCCCCATGGAGATTGGACCATACAAGTGCCGGCAGTGCGCCCCTTTGGGGCCGGACGCCCAAACCGCTACGCGGTCTGTGCGCCCGCTGCCGTAGGCGTTATTTGTCCTCAGTGATTTCCAGAACTATAGCTTTATCTTTCGTCTTATTTTCGGCTGGCAGCTTTGGCGGTAGCTGGAAGATCACTTCGGATGAAAATGGTTTTCTTACATACGAAGGTCCCAGAGGTCACTCGCAGATTCGTTATATGATCAATGAGCTGAATCGATTGAAAGCAGCTGAGCTACGAGCGAACGACGTCAGCTCACCCAAGGCTATGCCCGAAGAGAAGCCAAAGCCAAATCATGCGGAGTTTCCGTCACAGGAAGGTGAGTTCACAAATGAACCGGCCAAATAACAAGTGCGGGTTACGGACGGCGTACCGCCGCTGCAAGCGTAGGCGTTATGAGTACTAGCAAGGCGATGAGGATCAAAGGCTTTGCGCGATATCTAATTGTGCTGGCAGCAGGTATCACTTTGGGATACTTCCTCGCCCTGATGCACGAACGAGAGACTCAGCTATATCTGGCTAGCGGTTGGTTTTCACTAAACATGATTGATGATGTTCGCGTCTTGAACGCATTGCAGGAAGGCAATGAACTGACCGCAATAGGCCAGCTCGACGCCAATGTCTACGGGACTCTCGTCGGCTGGGATTCCACTGGTCAGATCGAACAGCTTATTGATCAGGAGCCAGACGACAGTCTTTATCTTCAGGATCTTCGTGGGGCCTTGGACTTTGCTGAGAATTACAGTACTAAGTATCATGAGCCGAGTCAGGCGCAGACATACAGTGAAATATTTTCAAAGTACCGTACTCATAACAAGTAGGGGCTTGGGACGGCGTTACCGCCGCCCCAGCCCTAGGCGTTAAGCATATCAAAGGAATGTATATGTATTTTGCTCGGACATTACTCATGATCGGACTCATCTTTAGTGGCAATGCTTTCGGACAGAAAGCAATACCAGCCTCGTGGACTGACATAGTCGGAAGGTGGAGCGTGGTGCCAGTACCTCAAGAGTTACAGAGTAGCAATGTTGGTAAAAGCTTGTGGCCAGCGAGCTGCCAATTCATCAGTTTCTACGATGATGGCTACCTAGTGCATCAGCAATCTGAGTTTGGCGAATGTAGGAACCAGATTCCGCAGGAACGTACTGATGGTTTTGATACTGTCACTTGGAGCTTGGAAAACGGATTCATGAAAATTGTCCGTTCAGACTATAAGATGACTGAGCTATGGAAAGTAGATCGAGTGAATACTAATACCCACTTGGATACGTTGAATCTCAACGAGGGCGACATGTTAATGCAATTGATCGATACAAAAGCCAGAAAGTCCATGTGGCTAAGAGTTCTTAGGAGAGAAGGCAGCTAGAAAAATGCTTAACAAGGCCAGGCCCGCCGCTTCGCTGGACTCGCAACCTGCGGTCGCTCGCCCGTGCTGGCGGCGTTAGGCAATACCAATAAATCTAGGGGACTTAGGGTGAATCAGAAAGTAATAATCGCTTTAATTGGTATAGTACCAGCGGTCTTGACTGCTGTTTTCGGGTATATGCAAGGTATAAATTCAACCGAGGTAAATACCACTAAATCTGAGTTGGTCGACAAGCGTATCAGTTTCCAAAGATCGATTAACCCTGGTTTCAAAGAATTAGTTTACCCGAATTATGGGCTTTCATTGCTCACGCCAGTTTCGTGGCTAGCTGAAGATAGTCCTGCTGTTTTGGCTGGCGGCGAGTTCAACCTTGTTAGTCGCTACGAGGACACGCAAGGCGCCATTGGTATGAATTTTCGGCTGCGCCCTGTTCAGCCTAACTATATTAATAATCTAGCGAAGCAAATCGAAAACCAATTGATAACTTTTGAACGAAATTATCCTGGTGCGACAGTTGAAGATGTCAGTATTTCAGGCCTAGCAGGAAAAATGTTTAATTACGAGATACCTACAGGAAAACGAAAGATGCTGGTAAAACTCTACTGGATACGACTGTGAATTCAACCGGTCGCTGCAACACACGCATTGAATCTAGCAGCTGGTGTTTCGTAGTCCAGAGTTTTCCGAGGCCGCTCATTGAGCTCCCTGGCGATCCAGTCCAGCTTTGCCTGGGAGTACACTGAGAGGTCGGTGTACTTGGGTAAGTACTCTCTTAACAGCCGGTTTGTATTTTCGTTGGAGCCTCGCTGCCAGGGACTTTTGGGATCGCAGAAATAGACCTTGATGTCCGTCTCCAGCGTAAAGCGATTGTGCCCCGTCATCTCCGTGCCCCTGTCCCAGGTCAGAGATTTGTATAGCTCGGCTGGGAGCCTCCTCGATTGACGGATGAGAGCATCAATAACCGTCTCTGCATCTTTCCTGTCGATCTTAGCCAACATGACATAGCGGGAGTGCCTCTCGACCAGGGTGGCTACACAGGTCTTGTTTGATCCCTCGATGAGATCACCCTCCCAATGACCAGGCACCGCTCTATCCTCTACCTCAGCCGGCCGCTCGCGGATGGATATTGCGCCCGGAATACCACCGAGGCCGTCGTCTTTGAGTGTGGATGTGCGAGAACGGCGGATATGTCGCTTTGATCGAAGGTACTGCTGGAGCTCTTTTTTGAGTGCTCCACGTGCCTGGATGAAGAGACTACGATAGATCGTTTCGTGCGACACCTGATTCCAATCGTCCCCCGGATATTCCCACTTCAACCAGCCAGCGATCTGTTGGGGAGACCATTTGCGCTTCAGCTTTGTAGCTATCCGTCGGGCAAGTGGCCGGTTCAATACCAGTCTACAGGGTTTAGGTCTCCGCGCCCGATTCCATGCATTCTGATCCGCCTGGGTGGCACGGTAGTGGTCTGGCCCGCCGTTGCGACTGATCTCACGACTGATTGTCGAAGGAGCTCGGCCTAGGTCAGATGCAATCGTTCTAATCGGTAAACCGGCTACGAGACCTCTGGATATTTCCTCTCGCTCGCTTAGGGAAAGGCTACGATTGGATCGCTTTCTTACTGGTGGTCGTATGCCGCCTGTTCGCGATAAGTAACCGTGGATAGACGACGAGGATCGATCAAAGGACCTGGCAATCGACCAGACTGAGTCGCCAGCTTTGTACCGATCCCATATATAGGACCGCATTTCATCTGTGTACCGTAGATTAGATTTCCTGGCCATATCGTAGCTCTCCCAGTTTTCATTGAAGATAACAGGGTGTTGCGTTGACCAGTTGAATTCACAGGTGATAGCGGACCCATGGCAAAGGCTTCGCGCAGCATGCCACCGGTATTGATACGCCCTTGATTCCTGCACCTATGGGCCCGAAGGTTGAACTTCAACCCTTGTCGACTAAGCTCTGGCCTATGACCAAAAAACCACCACCAACAACACTCCTCGACCTAATAGACCACCTTAAGCAGTGTCGGCTGTCGCAGGAGCAACGTCTGCGTAACTCATGCCACATCGCAAATCCAGCAATAGCCAAGGCATCGATCATTGGCTTCGTTGCTGGAGCCAGCTACGAATACCTACAACACGGAATATCTACCCGGGTCGAGGTTATAGAAGCTGAACCAAAGCCAGACGCCAGGCGCACGCAGGCTTGAGCGAGCCTCGCCAGCAGCGGATTGAACTGAAGAGGTTCAAACAGACGAACTTTTGGATCGGTTACTGGGTGTTTAGTATAGGAGTTTGCCTGACCTACTTCACAGCGGACTACTACATAACAAGCTCGGATGCCCCCGCCCTTCTATTATTCATGTGGGTGGGTCTATCAATTCCTCTGGCCATCGCTGTTAGGGCTTACGCTATTGAAAAGTGCGACTTGGTGATCGATGACACTGGGGTTGAATATGAACTTTGGCGAAAACACTTCGGCGTCGGCTTTGTCCCCTGGGAGGCAATTCATGACGCTCAGTACGTCCGCAGGCGCGGAACATCGGCAATCAAAATCATCTTGGCAGATACCAGTTTCCGCGAGTCGCTAGGGCTATCGAAGACCTATGTGTTCCTGAATGGATACACGATGGAAATCAACTGCGCAGCGCTGAAGGGCAAGATGGCCGATATGATGGCGGCACTGCGAGAAGGTATTGCCGAGCAAGGCGCCCGGTAGCACACGCATTGATCTAGAAGCGACCTCCTGGTGAGAATGTGGTAGTTTTTTGTGATCCGCGGCCGGGTCTGCGCTCAAGCACTCAGCTTTAATGCAATAATTTCATAAATTGCAGTCACTTAGGGGACCATCGCAAGCTACCATTGACAGACAACGAACCCGTCCGGCCTCTGGTACCACGTTCCTTCTCGCGCCGTACCTGCGCGGTCGCCGCTATATCAGCCAAATGGGGAGGCCGCATGCCAAGGCCAGGAGAAAAACCGCATCGCGGTCGCCGCGGGCGAGCAAGCGCCACCAGCAAAGTCGTCACGGTACGTCTATCTGCTGAAGACTATGCTGAGCTTGAAGACCTCGCTGAGGAGCAAAGTGCCGCGAGCGGGAGGCGCACCAGCGTCAGCGACGCGGTACGCGCAGCCATTCAGCGTGAGTTGGACAAGCGCAGAAAATAGGCGTCATCTTGCAGTATCAGCACCCTTGAAACATGCCGCGCGACGCCTTACCGCTGCACGCTGGCCTGACCGGTCTTCGCGCTCAGGTAGTCTGCCACTGCCTGGTAGGCGGGCAGTGAGGTCGGGTCAATCGCTGCATTGGCAGATACCGGAAAGGACGCAAAGCGCGCGATGACCATCTGCGCTGCTGGGTCAATATAGATCGCCTGGCCGTGAATGCCTCGCGCACTATAGGCCCCATTGGCATTATGAAGCACCCACCACTGGCTGCGATAGCTGCCTCCCGGCAGCGTCTTGTAGCCAGCAGGCTTAAACCTGGCCCGATCACCACCCGCCGAGATCGAATCAACCACCGCCTTGGGTATGATCTGCTCCCCCCCATAGGAGCCGTCCTGCAGCATCAATTGGCCAAAGCGCGCCGCGTCGCGCAGCCCGAGGTTTAAACCGCCCGCCGCCAGCGGCGTGCCCACGCTATCGACCATCATGTCGGCCTCTTGCTCCATGCCAAGCGGCTTCCATATCCGCTCAGATAGATGCTGCACAAAATCCTTGCCGCTCGCTCTGGCAATAACCCAGGCGAGAACGTCCGTGTTCACCGACTTGTAAGCAAAGGCTTCACCGTGCTTCCCAGCCGGTTTAACACCCTGCAGGTATTCATAGAAATTTCGTGCACCCTCAAAATCCGCCGGCTTGGGTGTGGGGTCGCCAGCGGCAGCGTAGGCCCAGATATCGGCCTCCGGATCGGCATAGTCTTCGCTGAAGACCAGCGCAGTGGTCATATCCATGACCTCCCTAACAGTCGCGGAGCCAAAGGCACTACCTGCCAGTTCCGGCACGTACTGGGTCACAGGGGCCTCCTCGTCCAACAGTTCGTCCGCAACCAGCACCTCGGCCACCGTCCCGACAAAGGACTTGGTGACCGACATAGCACCGTGCCGGCCCTCATCATCGAGACAGCCGCTGTAGTACTCGTAGATGATGTTACCGCGGTGCATGATCAAGATGCCGTCGGTGTAGTTCGCATCGAGTGATTCGCGCCAGGTCATTTCACCCTCCCCGCCGATCGGCGTGAAGCGCAAGGCATCTATGGCTGCCTGCTCCGGCGCCTCAGTCAGCGCAGACGCTGGGCCTGACCCTCTGGACACCCGCCGCGTTGGCCCCATCTCTCGCATGTGGCAAAAGGTCCAACGCAGCTTGGGAAAGCTCATGAATTCACTGGTTGGCGGGCCGATAAGCCTTTCAGGTGGCGGCGGGAAGCCAACCATCCAGCCCAGCGTTCGCGGGTCCGAGGCCGCCGCATCCAATTCATAAGGCTGCGCCTGCAACTGGGTTGTTAGCACAACGCTCGCCAAAGCAACTAAGGTCTTCCACTGTTTCACGGCATGCCTCCACTGTCGACTACTTGCAGCTTGCGATTACTTGCAGCTTGCATAACTACTTATAGGCCATCGCGGGCTGAGTTCAACCAAATCTGTCAGGCCAGGGCGTTGGGCCGCTTCACGTACTCGCAAGCACTGTCACTGCTAGCAAAACGGCGCCAGACTGGTTGGCAGCGCACTTCCCCGCCGATAAACTAGAGGTTCGCGTCAAGAGGACCGAGCATGCCAACCTACGACTACCGCTGTGAGCACAATGGGCAGGTCTACGAAGTCAGGCACCCCATGTCGCTGACCGTAGTGACCTGGGAAGACCTGTGTAAGGTAGCAAGTCTCGAGTCGGGCGATATCCCCGCGAATTCGGCGGTAACGAAGCTATTGCGTACCGGCGGCGTGATGACGGGATCATCGTCAACCGAGTCAGGCGCCGCTTCTTGTTCAACGGGCAGCGGCTGCAAGAGCAGCAGCTGCTGCCCCTAGACAGTTTGGCTCGGTTGAACACCCCTGCGTCCCTGACATTCACTCAACGCTTACTTAAAACTCACCTAACACTCACCTAACACTCACCTAACACCAGCACGGACAATCATGAGTCGGACTGCAAACGCTTTTAAAGCCATTCCCACCAATATCATCAGTGGTTTCCTCGGCACCGGGAAAACCACGACGATCCTCTCGTTACTTGAAAACAAGGAGGGTGATGAGCGCTGGGCCGTACTGGTTAATGAGTTCGGCGAAATTGGCATCGACGGCGCGATTTTTCAAGGCCAACACGCTGAAAGTGGGGGTGTGTTTATCAGGGAAGTACCGGGCGGCTGCATGTGCTGCGCCGGCGGCCTACCTATGTCAACCGCCCTGAATCAATTGCTCAAGCGGGCCAAGCCAGACCGCTTGCTGATCGAGCCCACCGGTTTAGGGCACCCCAAGGGTGTTCTGGAAATCCTGTGCGCCGAAAACTACCGGGATGTTCTCGATATTCAAAAAACCATTACCCTGGTGGATGCCAGAACTCTGTCCGACACACGCTACACCGATCATGCCACCTTCAACCAGCAAATCGACATTGCTGATATTATCGTTGGCAACAAGTCCGACCTCTACGAAGAGGACCAGGAATCGCAGCTCAAAAGCTATGTTGCTGAAAGGAAGAACCCAGAGACACCCGTTGTCTTGACCGACCATGGCAACCTCGATCCGTCCTTACTGCTGGGGTCATCGGAGGTGGTCAACAAGCATTTTTCCGTCAAACGCTTCCCACCTACTGACGATACTATTGAAGCGGATGAGGAGCCGATTCCTGCTTGTGGCTACCTGAAGAAAGAGAACAAAGGTGAGGGTTTCTTCTGCGTTGGATGGCGTTTTTCGCCCGAAAAACAGTTCGACCTGGATGAACTGTTCGGCTGGTTCAACACGCTGGATGCCAAACGGGTGAAGGCCGTCCTGAACACTAACGGCGGCGCCATCGCCTATAACCGGGTCGACGCAACTGCTTCTCTGAACAGGCTGAGTGATGAGACGCAGGAGAGCAGAATCGAGATCATCTCGAGGGACATCGATAATGCGTGGGAGTCGGCGCTGATGAATTGCCTTGTGGCGGCAGACTGACGCAGCCCATGCCTTAAAGCGGCGCTTACTGGCTGGGCTCTGCTGACGCGTCTGCCCTTCCTGCCTCGGCTACTGTACCTCCCGCCGTGGCGATCGGCCCGAAACGCTCGCGGAAGTCAGATAACTTGAGTGAGAACTGGTCAGCGGTCATGAACTCTGCGTCGCTAACGCCCGGCTTCTCCTGTGCCTTGTACCAGCTGGCATAGCTCTCGAAATCTACCGAGAAGCCTCCATAGTGACTGGAGTAGGTACGCACCAATACCTCTGGTACTTCTGCGGAGAAATCAAATTGCATAAGCCGCAGCCAGCCGTCACCTATACCGATCAAGCGGTCGGCTATGCCGCGAATGTCGGGGTCAACATCCAGTAGGGACTGGCCCCGATCCTGATAATCCGCCAGCACTTGTATCACCTCGTAGCCTTTGGCGTTACTGTCAAAACGCACTGCCTGGCCATGCTGGTGCCCACACAGCACCAGGAATATCTGGTCGTTGGGGAAAATCAGCTTTTCGAACAGCTGCTGTGCCGAGTTATGCTGATCAGGGTCCAGTGCGGCGAGATCGATGATCGGGTTGGCAACCCGTTCGCCGTCCTGATTCAAATAGTCATGGGTGGTAACGATCGTCGGATAGCCGGGATAACGGCTTAGCACCTGTCTCGCCCAGTTGATCGCCTCGTCGGGGGGGCTCATTTCAAGGGCAATATGAAGAAACTCATACCCGCCGCCTGAAAAAAGCTGCGCCGAACTGGTACCGCCGCCGTGGCTGCTGACATACCAGCTCTTGTCGCGAAAAAAATCGCTGTTTGAGCCAAAGGCAAAGCGAAAGTTATCTAGCCCGCCGGCGTGCAGTGCACCGATAACCGCTGGATCACTGGTATCAACACTGTCCGAGAACAGCGCTTTGAACAGGCTCCCGGGGTAACGGTCATCCGTCCACATCGCATCAAAATCATGGTTTCCCGGCACAACAGCAAAAGGTAGTTTTGCCTGGGCCAAACGCTGATACCCCGAAATCGCCATTGGAATTTCAAACTCCAGTGTTTCCGGGCCGTATCCAACTTCGCCGGAAAGCGCAATCGGCGAGAAGCGCGTATAGTCAAATCCGCGCTCGGCATGTCCCTCGTCCATGAGAAAGCTCTGACGTTGCCATATATCGCCCACTGAAGTCGCGAAGACAATATCGCCGCCGTTGCTCACGCTGTTGTCTGCGATGTATTGGAGCATACTCAGGAATTGATCCGAGGCATTGAACGGAAACTCCCCGAAACCCCTGAGTTTTTGGCCGCGCTGAAAGCGGAAGTCGACCATATTTTGCGTATCAGGAATCACGGCTATCGTGAAGCGCGCGTCCGAATCAGTCTGTGCAGCAACTACCGCCGGCAGGAAACAGACCTGCACAAGTAGCGCGGCGGCGAGTGCAAGGCTGAGACCCACTTTGCTGACATCAACCAAGGCCTCGCGATCGCGTCGCCCTGCTCCACGAACCCCCATCACGCCGCCCCTTCGATATCGTTAAGGTAGTCCAACAGAATCGCATTGACCTCGTCCGAAGCCTCTAACTGCACCATGTGACCGGCGCCGGGAATCATGCGCACATCCCGCAAATCCGGAAAGATCGCACGCATCTGGCTGATGGGGTCATCGCCGTGGAAACCTTCCAGGTCAACGTCGTGTTCGCTGCCGAGAAAGTACGCGGGCACTCGACTCTGAACGCCTTCAAAGGGCTTACGCTGGGCCCATTTCAAATCCATGGCACGGTACCAGTTAAGCCCGCCAGTGAAGCCACTGCGGCTGTACTCGGAAACAAAATACTCCAGCTCAAGCTCTGACAGCCAGGGCCAGGGCATAGGCGGAGGCTCGTCCATCGCCTCGATATAGGTAGCATCGGGTGGATAATTGAAGACACTGAAGTAATTCCCGGCGCCGCTCAGTGTGTGATAGACCTTGTGCAGGAATCGCCGGGGCTCCGCGGCAAGATCGCGGTCCGCACGGCCCGGCACGCGAAAGTATTCGATGTGCAGGAAGTGCTGCTCGCCTATCTCCCGGTATTCCGTCAGGGGCGGTACCTCCGGGTTGTGCGGCGCCGCCGGGTTTTCGAGACCGATCACCGCAAGCACTCGCTCGGGATGTCGCAGTGCCAGGTCATAAATCGCAAAGGCCCCGAAGTCGAGGCCGGCAAACGCAGCTCGCTCAATACCTGCGTGATCCATTAACCCGACCAGATCTGCGGTGATGTGGTCGACGTCGTAGGCTTCAACCTCCAGGGGTACGCCGCTCTGCCCCATACCGCGCATATCCGGCGCAATCACTCGATAGCCAGCGTTGGCCAGGGCGCTGATCTGGCGATGCCAGCTGAACCACAGGTGGGGGAAGCCATGGCAAAGGATGACGGGCATCCCTTCGCCCTGCTCTACGTAGTGCATTGAGATACCGTTAACGGTGGCGTGATGATGCACCCAGTCCATGCGCAGCTACCTTGCTTGCTCGCCGATCAAGCCCTGCATGCTGCCACAGCCGGCGGAAAACATTAAGCATATACAGCGCCACAGCGAGCGTGTTATCAATACGCGCGCCCAGGAAGCCCCGGAGCATAGATGCCCACTTTCAGACTCATCACAGCCGCGTTATACGGTGCCCTGCTCTTTGCAATGCCCGCTGGCGCAGCAACAGACAGCGTTCGGCAACTGAGTCTGGGCGGTCTGCCGCCCGGCCCGGAGCCCAGTCGTCAGGTTATTCTTATCATCGGCGATGGGATGGACGATCAACAAATTACGGCGGCTCGCAACTATCTCGTCGGCGTCTCCGGCAGGCTTCTGTTGGACAAAATGCCACTGAGGTCTACCGCGCAAGTACTCACCGTGAGCGAATCAGATAATCCGGTGCCGCTGTTTGTCTCGGATTCGGCCAACACCGCCACCTCCATGGCGACCGGCGAGCTTACCAGCCGCGGCCGCCTGGCCACACGCCCGGGCAACGATGAAGATATTCCAACCATCGTCGAACAGGCTGCGGCGGCTGGGTATCGCACGGGCCTGGTAACCACCGCCAGTGTTACCGACGCCACTCCCGCCTCCTTCGCGGCCCACATAAGCTTCCGCATGTGCGAAAACCCCGACATGATGACGGACATCTTCTTTAGCGGGATCAACCTGGGGAATTGCCGGGCGGATATGAAGGAAAATGGCGGGCCCGGTTCAATCTCAGAACAGCTCGCGGCGTCGCCTCTGGATGTGATTCTGGGTGGTGGCGCCAAGCACTTTCGGCCTATGGCAGAAGGCTCGGACACCTCAGTGCTCAAGGCCGCACGCGATGCGGGGTTCAGGGTCGTTCGCAAACGCGATGCCCTGCTGGCGGCGTCCAACCAACAGGGGCGGCTGCTCGGGCTCTTTTCCCCAAGCACCATGCCGGTCCGCTGGCGGGGCGAACGCGGACGTAAAGCGGAGTTTCCTCAGACCAGTTTCCTGCACATGTTTCATCCCTACCTGGGTAGCGTCACCCTACCCGAACCCATGGCCTGCCAGCGCAACCCCGGCTTCGTCGAGCATCTGCCGAGCCTGAAAGAAATGACGGAAGTGGCGCTGGCGCGCCTGCATAACAAGAAAGGCTTTTTCCTCATGATAGAGTCTGCTTCCATCGACAAGCAGGCCCATGAGCGCAAACCCTGCGGCTCCATCGGCGAACTAGAGCAGTTGGAGGAAGCGCTGGCGAGCGCCCTGGCCTACGCCAGGAAGCACCCCAATACGCTGGTCCTTGTCACTGCGGACCACAGCCAGGCCGCGCAGATCATTCCAGATCAGAGCCTTTTCGCACGCTATCCCATCCCTACCTACACGCCGGGCAAGCTCGCCCGTATTCGCACGCCGGAGGGGCAGGTCATGGCTATCAACTACGCCAGCACGAATTTCGCCTATGCCGAACACACGGGCGCGAACGTGCCCTTGTTCGCCAACCGCGAAGGCCGTGGCCGCGTGCCCGCCTACGTCACCCAGCCTGAAATCTACAACATCATGGCGGACTATCTGCAGCTCGATAGCGGCGCCAAGCGCTGATGCGCATAGACGCAGCTACTGATCAGCGCTGAGATTCTCGGCCCACCAGGCATCAATTTTTTCCGCGCTGGCAAGCCATCGGACGGCGTCAGCCAGCGTTTCTTCCAAAGGCCGATATTGCAGATCAAGTTCCTTACGGAGTTTGCGATCGTCGCCATAAACCCACTGGGTGGCATAGACCATGCCCTCCCCCGTAGCCGGCGTCTCCAGGGCAACAAAGCGTCCGATCAAATCAATTACCCAACCCAGCGCAAGCAGCAGCCAAGCCGGCACAGTGACCTTACGAAGCCGTTTACCCGTGACTTTATCGAGCAAGACAGCCATCTCGTCCCAACTACGAAATTGCCCGGCGACCAGATAGGGGCCGCTCGCCGCCCGCTCCAGCAAGCCGACGTGGGCGCGCGCCAGATCTCGAACATCGATAATTTGCAGGCCACTGGTCGTGCGGATAAAGGTCTGGTTAAAGAATATGGCTAGCCCCTGATTGCCCTCGCTCATGGCGGGATCGTCTGGTCCAAGCACGGTCGCCGGATAGGTAATGGCAACATTGGCTCCATCCGCGATCAGTCCTCGGACATAGCGTTCAGATTCGGCCTTGGAGCGGCCATAGGCACTTTTCTTTTCAGCGAGCGGCGTGTGTTCATCCAGTACGCTCAGATGGGGACTGTATAGTGCTGCTACGCTGGATACGTGCACTATAGAGCGCATTCCGCGCTCAACCGCACCGCCTATAACCAGACGCGTCCCGGTTACGTTCGTGTGAAAAATTTCATCCGCGCGACTCGCATCGAGGCTGACCATGGCGGCTGTATGGACCACCCCGTCACAGCCGTCAAGGGCAGCCTCAATTGCCTCGCGATCGGTGATTTCTCCCAAGGCATGATCCGAGGTGTCGATGCCCAGTGGGCCGTAAAGCGCCTCCATTTTGCGGCGATTGCGTGCGCCGAAACGCACGCTATGGCCTGCAGCAAGCAGCGCCAGCACGGTATGAAAGCCGATGAATCCGGTGGCCCCGGTCACAAACACATGCATGATGGGTAGAAGCTCCTAGAGATTGACCCAGCTATTGAGCGCAGCAAGGCGAAATTGCTCGCCGCGAAAGCTGAATACGGCGGAATCAGGCAGTATCTCCTCCAAACGAATGCCCGGCAGCACCTGGGCGCCAGCGCGCAGGGTTTTTCCGTTGATCACAATCGTGGAGCGGCCAGAGTCACCGCCAAAGTTGTGCCGGCTGTACATCAGGGTGGGAATAGCGTCCTTGCGCTGCTGCGAAAGATCGGTCAGGAAAGGGGCCGGATGTTCTGCCAGCCGCTGATTTTCAATCTCGCGCTCTGCGATCGCGATCATTTTTTCAAGGTCAATAGCCTGCTCTGGCGCCGCAGATGCCTCCACCACCTCAGACCGCTGAGGGGTATCTGAGGCTCGCGAGGCCGCTGGAGCGCCGCTGGGCTCGTTCCTGCTCTGTTTCGCGGTCGGCGCAGGCCTTGTTGCCACGCGCGCGTCTCGCTCGATAAGCTGCGGCCCCTCAATGGGCTGCCGCTGGTAGAGTGCCGCCACCTGAGCTTGCTCCAGTCGCGATGCCCGGGCAGTTGCAGAAAGTGCTACGGGCGGCTGGCTGCTTGCAGCTTCAGGCGGGGGAGGCTTGACAGCTTGCGACGTGCGCACCGGCTCGGCCTCAGGTCCAGGTCTGGACACAGGCGGCATCGGCGCCGACTCTTGAGTCAGGACAGCCTCGGGCGCTGTTGCATCGCCTTCGGAAAGCACCCACCAGACCAGCACGGCGCCCAGCAGCATTGCAAGCGCTGGCAGGGCCGCCCGAAGGCCAAAGCGGCGCCCGGATTCGGGAGCCGGGTAATGCTGGGTATCCAGCCCGGGCACGCTGCCGCCGGAGCGACGTTCGTCCTCGGCGCGATTCAGGGCATCCAGTATCAGTGACATCAGCGAGCCACCATAGACTCTGCCTGCGCAGCAGCCCCGAGGCGGCCCAGTGCAACTCGTCGGGTCACATCAATCGCAAGCAGTTCATTCAGACGCAGCAAGGTCTGGCGTCCAACCAGGCCGTCATCCCGGAGGCCCTGCTGCTGCTGGAACAGTCGAACGCGGGTCTCCAAAGCGTCGTTGAAGGCTTCACCGGACAGCGGCTCCGTTTGCTGATCGAGTTGAGCGAAGCGTTCGGCCACTTCAGCCACCACCGCGCTGCGGTCGCCGCGCTGTAGGGGCTTCGCAAAGCCCGCTGGCGGATGCCAAATAAAAGCATAGCGCCCGCTCCACAGCGCCGCCAGGTCTACCAGTGGCAAGCGTGTTACGCCACCTTCTGGCAGGGCGAGTACGGCGTCGCGTTCCTCCAGCGCAAGCAGGACGGCAGCGGCCGGGAAACGATTGGGCGTAATCAGCTGCAGCAACAAAGGTCGATCGAAGTCCGCCAGATCGTTCCAGGTCTCCGCCTCAGACTGAGCACATACGGCTTTGCCTGGCGTGCGCGTCGCGCACTCACCGAGAGGCTGAGGCACGCTGGACGCCAGTGACCAGAGCTGGCGAAACGCAGCCGCTGGCGGTTGTAGCCAGTCTGACGTGGGCGTCTCAGCCCGCTCGATTAGAGGTTCGGGCGGGGGCGCCGGTAAGGTCGGCAAAGCTTCGGCGCGCTCGTCAAGCACCACGGTGTCGACGACCGGCGACGGTGTCCGCTCGCTCCACCAGTACGCGGCCCCCGCCAGACATACCAGCCCCGCCAGGGCTAAACCCCAGGGCCCGGCCGCGCGCTGGCCCCGCAGGTTCGTCTCTTCCCCCATGACCTCTTGAACCGCAACGCGCAGCAGACCCGGGTCCACCCGTTCGCGGTTACGCCCATAGGCGCCTAAGAGCATGCGGTCACAGAGCAGGTTGATCAGCCTTGGAATGCCCCGCGTTCGACGATGCAGAGCACGCACAACGCGGTCGGGGAACAGCTCGCGTCCGGGCGCCAGGCCGGCAACTCGCAGGCGATGGCGTATGTAAGCGCGCGTTTCGTCAAGATCCAGGGGCTGCAGATTATAGCGAGCGGTGATGCGCTGGTTGAGCTGCCTGAGCTCAGGGCGCTGCAGTAGCTGCGCCAGCTCCGGCTGTCCGATCAGAATGATTTGCAGGAGCTTTTCGCTATTGGTCTCCAGATTAGTGAGCAGACGAATCTGTTCCAACACATCAAAATCCAGATGCTGCGCCTCATCAATCAGGAGCACGGTTTTTCTTCCGCGACTGTGATTCTCAAGCAAAAAAGCGTGCAGCGCGTCAGTCAGCGTTTTCAGGCTCGGCTGCTCTTCAGACAGCGAGATCCCAAGCTCATCGCAAACGGTGGCCAGGAGTTCCCGGGCGTCCAAGGCTGGATTCAGTACGATCGCGATGTCCGTGTCGTCCGGCATCTGCTCAAGCAGGCAACGGTTTATCGTGGTTTTGCCGGTGCCGACTTCGCCGGTAAGCAGGATGAAACCACCGCCACTGCCTACGCCGTACAGCAGATGTGCGAGCGCATCACGATGGCGGGCGCTCATGAACAGGTAGCGAGGGTTGACCGCTATCGAGAACGGTGCCTCTTCTAGACCAAAGTACTGATGGTACATCTGCTTCGCTAATAGGGGGTCGCGTCAGTTGCCCGCATTATGCCCAATGCCCCGGGGCAACGCCATTTAGCTCGCGAGCCACTCGACCAGGTTAAACGTCAGAAAGGCGGCTCCGTAGGCCAGCAGGCTATAAGCCACAAACAGTTGCACGGGCAGGCGCCAGGAACCGGACTCTCTGCGCAGCACGGCCAGCGTTGAAATGCATTGGGCCGCTATGGCAAAGAACACCAGCAGCGCAAACCCGGAACCCAGCGGCAAACCGCTGGCCTGTACCCGCTCCGCCAGCGAAATAACATCATCGTCCGCGCCCTCGATACCAAACAGCGTGCCCAAAGTACCCACGAAGACTTCGCGCGCCAGGAAGGATGCGAGAATAGCAACACCGTAGGTCCAGTCGAGGCCCAGGGGTGTGAACACCGGCTCGATCCAGCGGCCGAGCTGGCCCAGCCATGAGCTGCCAAGATCCTCGCCTCGGTTGGGGAAATAGCCCAGCACCCAAACTACCAGGGTAACCCAGAAAATCACTGGCCCTGCCCGGTAAATAAAGTGCCGGCTGCGATCCCACGAGCTGCGCAGCAGTGACAGCCATGAGGGAATCCTGTAAGGCGGCATCTCAAGCACAAAGGGTGCCTCATCCAGCTCGCGTTGTGCCCCCATACGTGAAACCAGCGACGTCACCAACAGGCCCGTAGTGATGCCAAAGAGATAGATGCCAAACATGGCTAGCCCCTGCAGCCCAACGAGGCCGCCGAGCACGGTTTCCGCCGGGATAAAGGCTGCAATGAGCAGGGCATACACCGGTAGGCGCGCCGAGCAGGGCATCAGGGGAATCGCCAGATAGGTGAGCCAGCGCCTGCGGGGGGACTCCACCGTCCGCGCCGCGTAAATGCCAGGGATGGCGCAGGCGACGCCAGAGAGCATGGGCACGAAGCTGCGGCCAGTGAGCCCGAACAGCTTGAGCGGGCGGTGACAGATCACAGCCGCTCTCGAGAGATAGCCAGAATCTTCCAGTAGGCCAACCACCAGCGTCAAAACAAAGATCTGCGGCACAAACACCAGAAAGGCGCCTAGCCCCCCGAACAGGGCGTCGCTCACGAAGTCCTGTGCCAGGGTATTGCCAATCATGGGTACGACGAGACCCGCCACCCAGGATAGGCCGGCTTCCACCGCATCCATCAGCGGCGCAGACCAGGTGAAGATCGACTGAAAGAGCAGATACATAATGACCAGGAAACACAGGGCGCCGCTGACTGAGTGGAGAAAAAGCGCATCCGCGCGGTTGGCTGCTGCAATAATCACATCGCCCCGCGGTCCAAAGTCCCTTGCCAGCTTTTCGGCACACTGGCGTCGCTCTGCATCGCCACCGTCATACCACCGAGTCGCCGCTGATGCACCGACGCCGTCGTGAGTGAGCAGGGTCTCTTCAAGCTGACCAAGCCCCTCCCCCGTGCGCGCCGATACAGGAACGACGGGCACACCCAGCGCTGCTGAAAGCCCTGTTGCGTCAAAACTGAGACCATGGCGACCAAGGCTATCCATCATATTCGCCGCGATCACCACGGCTTTGTCGGCCCTGCGCGCGCGGGACAGCACCTGGAGGGCAAAAACGAGGCTTTTTTCAAGGCGCGTCACATCCACAACAAAGAGGATCTTTTCCGTCTCCTCTTCCTGCAGCGCGCGCTGTAGCGCATCGATGGCCACCGCCTCTTCGCCGGACAGCGAGTCCAGTGAATAGGCACCGGGCAGATCTACCAACCTGACAGACGCCTGTTTGCGGCTTTGCCCGCTCAAAGTATCAACGGTAACGCCCGGGAAATTCGCCACCTTCTGATTCAAGCCCGTCAGGCGGTTAAACAGCAGGCTTTTGCCTGAGTTTGGGCTGCCCACGAGCACGGCGCTGGTCACGGCCGTGCCTCATTGATCAGCACGCGCTGCGCGAGGTCGCGCTCCAGGGAGAATACGCTACTCGCTACCTGGAACAGTTTGGGCGCACCGAAGCTCGGCGCCACGACACAGGATATGCTGACGCCGGGGCGGAACCCGAGCTCGATAAGGCGCCGGCGATAGGCCTCTCGCAAAGCCGGATCAAATCCGACTACGACACAGCAGTCGCCGCGACGCATTTGCCATAGGGTGTTGGGCATGGAACCTCGTCAGTATCGCTAGACCGGGTGGCCGCTGACGGCGAGGAAGGTAGCAGATTCTTTCTTCAAATTCGACTCGCCTGCTATTGCGAGCACCGCGCGTTGGCCCTTGAGGCTTTTGAGTGGTGAGTCTACAGTGGCCACAGGCCGTCCTCGGAGAAAGATCATGAAAACATCCAAAATAATTGCACTCGTCTTTGGCCTCGTTCTGCTCATCGGCGGCGGCGCGGTTTACTACCTGCTCAGCAATCTCGACCAGATAGTAGAAGGCGTTATTGAAAAGGTCGGCACAGAGATGACCGGCACGCAGGTCAGCCTGGACGGGGTCAGCATCGATCTACGCGCGGGGCGCGGCGAACTGCGCGGCCTGGTGCTTGCAAATCCGCCTGGTTACAGCACTGACTACGCGTTGAAGTTCAGTAAAGTTGCGGTGGCCATCGACCCTGCCAGCCTTGCAGGCCAGGTGATCACGCTGTCTGAAATCACGGTAAAAGGCGGCGAGCTGAATGCCGAACAAACCGCCACGGGCAATAATCTAAAAGACATCCTCGACGAGGTTGAACGCCAAACAGCGAGTGAACCCAAGGAATCGGAAGCGCCGGCCCCCTCCTCCGAGCCGACCGACGTGCGCCTTTATCTGAAACGCTTCGTGCTGGCGGGTACGCAGGCGACGGTGATTGTCCCAGAGCAGAAGCCGGCGGTGATCAACGTTCCGGACGTACGCCGAAAGAATATCGGCAGCCCTGACAAAGGACTGACACCTGAGCAGCTGGGCTCGCGCTTGCTCAGCGCCCTGCTGGAAGAAGTGCAGGACGCCGTCGCCAAGCACCTGGCATCGCTGGCCATAGATGCGGCCAAAGACAAAGTCTCGGAGAAGCTGGGACTGGATAAATTAATGAAAAAGAAGAAATAGCGCTCAGGCACCCGCCTCGACCCGCGCCAGCAGGCGCTGCGCCTCATCACACCACTGCAGGTGCTGCTCGCCGTCGCGGATGGCCGCAAGCAGGGCCAGGTAGACACCCTGCCGGCGAACCGGGAGGGTGTGCGGCTCAAAGTAATGCGCCCGGCGTATTTTCTCGAACAGGTAGAGTTTCTGCATAGTCTGTTCGCGGCGTGCCTCTATCTCAGCAATCAGGTGGGTCACATTCTCACTGCTCAGATTGTAGAGCTTGATCATCAGGTCATCTTTCGCAGGTTGCAGTTTGCTCTGCGCATAGACCCATTCCGCAAGGGCCTGTCGGCCAGCAGCAGTCAGCCCGTAGATAATTTTCGGGGGCTTGCCGCTCTGCGCAACTTCGCGCCGATTCAGCCAGCCTTTGTCAGCGAGTTTGTGCAGGTCCTGGTAGATCTGCTGGTGGGAGGCGCGCCAGTAGAGCCCGAGAGAGGCCTCGAACGAACGAGCGAGGTCGATACCCGACATATCGTCGTCAATCAGTGCGGTCATGATCGCCTGTGGCAGTGCCATCGCGCATCCTCCCAGTCCGACTCAGGCTCTTAAGCATAGCGCACAATGGCCGCTATGCAGAAAATTGCACTGCCTGATGAGCCTATTGCGGACTCAGGTCGACACCATGGCTTCCCTGGGCCAAGAGCAGCTCCGCGGTTGCGAGTGCATCCACCAGCGCGTTGTGCGCCGGATAAGCGGGTAGTCCGTAACGCTCGCGGCAGGCCTGAAGTCGCAGGGCCCCCGACGCGATGGGCTGGTCGCGGCGCTCGAGGCAGCGGCGCTCGAGGGCGAGCGTATCCAGTACCGGCAGGAGAAGTGGCGCACCATATACCGAGCGACACAGCACATCGAGATAGGCCAGATCCAGCACGGCGTAGTGAAAAACCAGTATCCTGCCAGACGCCGCCGCCAGCAGTGCCTCGATGGCAGTCTTGTCATCTACCGCATCGTCAAATTCGCAATCGCGCAGCTGATGAATCGCAGCAGACTGGCCAACGGAGTCGCTCGGCTTCAACAGCAGGTGCTCTGCACTGCCCAGATCCACCGCACCCTCGTTGATCGCTACCCAGCCAAGGCTGAGCAATTCGCCCTCGCCCACGTCGAGGGAAGACATCTCCGCGTCACAGGCCAGGTAAGCTCCCTGACGCCAGTTGTTGCCAGGCCTCGGCGGGCTCTCTTGCCAGCAGTCAGCTAACGCGGTGCCGGCGACCCGACGCCGGTGGGAAAGCCTGCGCAGCCACAGAGGGCCCGCCACTACAGGCCCGCGCGATAGCGGTGACGAACCGCAGTTTGCGCCTCATCGATGATAGTGAAGGCGTCTCGTAGCTGCTCCTTTGCCATCTTGGGGAGGTCCCGCGGGTTTACATAATTGCTCACGCTTTCACCCCGCAATATCTGCTCACACTGATGCTCTACCCGGCAGCGTTGAATGTAGTGCAGCGCGTCTGCCAGGTTGCGACCGTCAACGAGGGTCATGTTGCCGGCGTCTGTCAGCGCAGTGATTCGCTCGTCGGTATTCACCGCTTGAATTGCATTGGCGAGGGCATGCAGGCGTGCGATTTCTGTCACCGGCAGCACCCCGCGCTTTTTCAGATCAACACCGTCTCGGTGCTCCCCGTCACGGTCGACGACAAAGCGACGGAATATCCCAAGTGGAGGCGTACTGCCCAGCGCATTGTCCGCGAGCGCCGCCTGAAAGATCGAGTTCGTGGATGCGCTTTCCAGCATGGCTGACTGCAGGCCTGCGCACAGGCCTGCATCGCCATACACCGCACGAAGGTCAAAAAAAATACTGACACGCATCGTCGCTGCACGGGTCGGTGAGCGCGTCCAACGTCGAACGGTCTCCTGCCAGTTGGCAAGCGGCTGGCGCCACTCATCCGTGGTCGCCATAACGCCGCCAGGACAGTACACGTAGCCGCAGGCGTTCAGACCATCGCAAACGCGTCTGGCAAGGGCCTCAAACCAGGGGGCATGCTCAGCCCGGTAGTCATCGGAGAGAATCATACCGTTGTCCTGGTCAGCGCCTAGCAGCTGCTCTCCCCGCGCCTGGGAGCCGAAACCAACCCAGCACCAGGGCACTGGTGCCGGCCCCAGCTCGCGTTCTGCAAGCTGTATCAGTCGCACAGCGACAGCGTCTGAGATAGCGGTCAGGATACGGCTGACCTGCTGCACGCGGATACCTGATTTTACCCACTGCACCATCAGGCTGGGCATACCCGCGAGTAGGTCAGCGATGGCAGCCGGCTCGTCCTTACGCGAAATATGCTGCACCAGGTAAACCGGATCATCCTGACGCGCCAGGATCAGATCGGAGGTCGTCACAATGCCGCACAGCGAACCCGCTTCCAACACGGGAACGTGATGAAAGCCACTCTGCGTCATCATCAGCGTGGCCGCAAACAGCGAATCACTGCCCTCAATGCTCCGCGGCTCTGCTGTCATAATATCTGAGACGGGCGTATCCAACGACAGCCCACGCGCTACGCAGCGTACGCGTATATCTCGATCGGTCACGATGCCAAGCAGCGCATCTCCACGGGTGATAAATGCCGAGGAAACTCGCTGCTCTGCCATGCGCTCAGCAACCGCCTGAACAGTCTCCTGCTCAGAGACCGTGAGCAGGTCGGTGCTCATGATCGAACGCACTTCCTGCATCATGGCGTTGGGTTCCGGTTCGTAGCGCGCAGCGCGGCGCAGGCGACGACTGCGCTGGCCGCTGAAATAGCGGTCGAATTTGCGATGACGCTCCCGCAGCGTTCGGTAGTGGACGTCTGGCAGGCGGTAGATCAGCGCATCTTCGATGACCGTGGCCTGCACCTCACCCCGTTCAGCATTCAGGCCCACGATGTGGAAGCTCTCACCCTCTCCCAGTCTGTCCAGCAGCTTGTTGTCGCTGTCTCGCAGATCGACGGCGCCACTGCGCAGGATTCGCAGGCCATCGCCCTGCGTTTTTTTATCAAAGTGATGCGTATGCCGATGATATTCAACCTGTATCTGACGCACCGCATAGTGCAGGTCAAGCTCCGGTAAATCGGTAAACGGCAGGGACTGGCCAAGAAACTCGGCAATGATTGACAGCTCGGGGCTCAGAACCTCAGCCCGGGTCATCATGGCCGGCCTTCCCGGTACTTATCGAGGAAGGCTGTCGCAGTATCCGCGAAGAAGTTACTCTGACCGGCGCGCGCGGCAACATGCAGACGAGCACCCTCAGGCGGCAGTTGCGACAGCGGCAAGCGCCATTCCATGCCGCCAGCATCCGCTGAACTCATCGCAGCGGGCTGACTGTCGGCATCCCCCATCGATACGGCCAGTAGAACGCCATCCAGAGGATGCGAGGCACTCAGCTGTAGATCTAATGCTCCCGCCGTTTCACCCAGGCTCAGGCGCAAACGCAGGTCTTCGTTCTCAATGTCACAGGCCCCACTGTCATAGCGACAGTTGCTTTTCTCTACCAGCGGATAACTCTTGCCCGGCTGCGCAACAGCAGGCTTTTCCCCCGCTAGTTGACCGACCGCAAACCATGCCAGAATGGCCAGCAGGGGCGACACGAGTCGCGCGATAATGACGTGTTTATTTTTAAACACTGGAAACTCCGGGAGAGCGCAGTCCTACAGACGTGCTGTCGAGAGGATATACAAACAAAAAAAAGAGGATCCGCAAAGCGAATCCTCCTAAAACGGACCTGGATGGATCAGTGGTCATGGGCAGCAGTTGCGCCCACTGGCACGCGGATGTGCTCAACAAGGTCTTGCACGGAGTCGGGCGGTGACGAAGTCAAGCGGGACACGCCGAAGGCAACGCCAAAGTTAACGATGGCACCCACCACTCCGAAGGCATTGGGTTCGATGCCAAAGAACCAGTTTGCCGGCGTGTCGCCGAGGAAGGCGGTACCAGGGATGAACATGATGCCCTTGTGCTGGAACACGTAGAACAGCGTGACACCGATTCCGCCGACCATGCCGGCAATGGCCCCCTCCTTGGTGATGGTCTTGGAGAAGATGCCCATCATCAGCGCCGGAAAGATTGACGAAGCCGCCAGCCCAAAGGCCAGTGCCACCGTACCGGCCGCAAAGCCCGGTGGATTGAGGCCGAGATAGCCGGCGCCTGCGATAGCCACCGCCATGGCGATACGGCTGGCCATCAGCTCCTGCTTCTCAGTGATGTCAGGTGTCAGCATGCCCTTCATCAGGTCGTGGGATATCGCGGATGAAATAGCCAATAACAATCCCGCCGCCGTGGACAGTGCGGCGGCGAGCCCACCGGCGGCCACCAAGGCGATCACCCAGTTTGGCAGCTTGGCGATTTCCGGGTTGGCCAGCACCATAATGTCGTTATCGACCTTGACCATTTCGTTGACGGACTGGTCTGCGCTGTACTGAATCAGGCCATCACCGTTCTTGTCTTCAAACTGAAGCAGCCCGGTCGTTTCCCAGTTTTTAAACCACTGGGGCCGCTCCTCGTAGGCCAGATACTCACCGGGCGCGGGCTCCATGGTATCGATCAGGTTGAGGCGCGCCATACCGGCTACAGCGGGCGCGGTAGTGTACAGGATGGCAATGAAGACCAGCGCCCAGCCAGCGGACGAGCGCGCATCTTTCACTTTTGGAACGGTGAAGAAGCGGATGATGACGTGGGGCAACCCAGCGGTACCGATCATCAGTGACAGCGTATAGGCAAACATGTTCACCGTTGATAATCGGACGTTCGTTGTGTATTCAGCAAAACCGAGGTCCGTGACAACCTGGTCAAGTCGGTCCAGCAGGTAGACGTCGGTACCGACAAGGGTACTGCCCAGGCCAAGCTGTGGCAGCGGGTTGCCCGTAAGTTGCAGGCTGATGAAAATGGCCGGAATGGTATACGCCAGGATAAGAACGCAGTACTGGGCAATCTGGGTATAGGTTATGCCCTTCATTCCCCCGAGGACCGCGTAGAAGAAAACGATCGTCATACCAACGTAAAGACCCACGTCGTAATCAACCTCAAGGAAACGCGAGAAGGCTACACCCACGCCCTTCATCTGCCCAATAACGTAGGTCACCGAACAAATAATCAGGCAGATCACCGCCACTGCCCGCGCTGAGTTAGAGTAAAAACGGTCACCGATAAACTCGGGTACGGTGAACTTGCCGTACTTGCGCAGGTAGGGCGCCAGCAGCATGGCGAGAATCACATAGCCCCCCGTCCAACCCATCAGGAACACCGAGCCACCATAGCCGCCGTAGCTCAGGGCAATCAGGCCAGCCATGGAAATGAAGGATGCCGCGGACATCCAGTCCGCGGCTGTAGCCATGCCGTTCTGCACCGGATGAATGCCGCCGCCAGCCACGTAGAAGTCCTTGGTAGACCCGGCCCGCGCCCAGATGGCGATGCCAACATAGAGGGCGAAGGTAAAGCCCACGACGAGATAAGTTAGCGTTTGCAGATCCATAATTCGCCCCCTACTCCTCTTCTTCCACGCCGAACTCGCGGTCCAGCGCAGCCATTTTCTTCGTGTAATAGAAGATCAATCCAACGAATACGTAGATCGAACCCTGCTGGGCAAACCAGAATCCCAGCTTGTAGCCGCCGATCTTGATCTGGTTGAGGACATCAACCAGTAGAATGCCGCAGCCGTAGCTGACCACGAACCAGATCACCATGAGCTTGACCATCAGCGAAAGGTTGCGGCGCCAGTACTCTTTTGCCTGCTCGTCGTTTAGTGGGGACATAGAACACCTCCTGGTGTTTTTATTGTGGAGCCGGGATTACCTTAGCAACTCCCGACCTCACAGACTGTTGGACTTTGGTCGACTGTCATCCCCGCGAACACGGGGCATGCGTCTGGACTAGAACGCGTATTTAACGGCAAACTGCAGGCGCGTCAGATCGCCATCTCGGCCATCTTCCAGCTCTTTATGGCCGTAAATGAACTCTCCGCCGATCGCCATCTTCGGCGTGGGCAAATAGTTCAGATTGGCATGCAGTGTCTCGTACCGCTTGGCCAAGGATTCTGTGGGTGCAAACTCACGCGCCGATGGGTTGTCCGCCTGGATTGCAGAAAGGCTAAGTGTAGAGCGCCACTTCGGGCTCCAGAAATGCCGGTAGGCGATAAATCCACCATACTGGTTGAAGGTCTGAATCTCGCCATCGTCATCCACGTAGCCATCGTTAAACGCATTCAGACCGAGATACCGTCCCAACGCATCGCCGTAGTTGAGTTGAAAACGCAAGTCATCCTGGCCCAGGTTCCACTTACCAGAAAGACTGAGGCCATAACCCAGCTTTGAGTCATCCTCACCATCTCCCTGGTCGAAACTCAGCTCGCGGACAATACCGGCGATAGACCAGTTCAAGTCTCCCGTGTTGCCGTTATAGCGCGCAACCAGATCAGGGATACCCTCGTGGAAATCATCAAAGTTGGTGACAAGTCCACCCTCGACAGACTGGTTCAAACGCGTCGCCGGATTTTCTATCGCGAGTTGCAGGCCACCCGTTGTCCAGCGCAACATCGCCTGTCGATCAAAGATCGTACCCACTGGACCCACGAAATCGATCAGGTCCGGAAGCGAGCGCACATTGAAAAAGGTCGACCATGTCTGGCCCGCCAGCAATGAGCTCTTGTCAGAGTAGTCCCACTTCACATAGGCGTGACGCAGGCGAGAGTTCCAGGAGTTGGAGATGCGCTCATCACCATCATCGCCGGACAGAATAAAGTCCAGCTCGATATGCGATGAGATTTTTCCCACATCAGTTTCGGTCGCCGTTTTGAAGAAGAAACGCGAGGATTTGGCGTGGACATTGGTTGAGCTGTATGAGCGCGAGCTGTCGCCGCTGGTGGTCTCTGTCGGAATCAGCGAGGCTACCAGTAAGTCTTCGATGATGGCATTGCCCGGCTTGCCCTCACTATAGCTCGTCACGTTGGCGTCCATCTGGACAAAGCCGCCATAGGTAAACTTGGTGCCCTTGGCCATCGGCCGGGCCTCTTCGATGTCTTCCGCGTTTGAGCTGATGCTGGTCTTATTGTCCGCCACTTCCGCCTTGAGCGCCGCGAGTTGAGCTTCAAGAGCAGCGATTCGATCCTCCATTTCCCCTGCCGCGAGTGTGCTGCTTACACATGAACCGGACAGAGCCAACAGAGCTGCTGCGATGGGCTTTTTGCTTATCATAGTGATGCTCCCTACCTGGTGTGTTTATCGAGCCATCACAGTTTTAAACCCAAGCCAAGGCCAACCCCATTGGACTTTGGTCAAAAACCCTTGCTCCCTTCGACCAATGTCTAATGCCTCACCGCGCACCTGGCACCGAGACCTTCAGCACCGTGAATGTCGATCAAGAAGTCTTTCGAACGCCATTGATTGCCGGGCATCGCGGCCCGGTATTTTCTGCTTTACCGGACCTGCCACAGGCAACATAATGCGACGAAAAAGGCGCAGCGACGAACCACCTTGAAAATCCTGATCGCAGACGACCACCCCTTGTTTCGTGCTGCACTGCAGCAGGTCATGGCCCAGTGTTACCCGGGAGCTACGCTGCTGAGTGCGGCCAATGTCTCTGAGTTGCAGGGTCTGGTGGAATCCGAGCGCACTGCCGACTTGCTGTTACTCGACCTGCACATGCCCGGCGCGCTCGGGCTGTCTGCCCTGTCCTGGCTCCTCGGCCACTACCCCCACATTCCGGTCGTGATGGTGTCTGCCAATTCACATCCTGAGACTGTTCGTCGGGCCATCGATCACGGTGCTGCAGCCTTTCTATCCAAATCTGCCGACGTTACAACTATGGAGTCGTGTCTGGCACGAGTCCTCGCCGGCGAAACCGGTCTACACCCCGGGCTTGAAGCTGCCCCCGAAGGCGCAAGCCTTCAGGCCCTGGACACGGCAGATGCACTGGCCAGCCTGACACCTCAACAATTCCGGGTGGCTTCCATGTTGGTTGAGGGGCTCTTGAACAAGCAGATAGCCTACGAGCTCGACGTCAAGGAGGCGACGATCAAAGCGCACATGACGGAGATATTCCGCAAGCTGGGCGTACACTCGCGAACGCAGGCAGTGCTGGCGCTGGGCAGCCTGGCTGTTGACGCGCCCGAGGCGCTGACGCAGCCGCCGCCCTAGGCCTGGACGAGCGCTCGAACCAGCGCGCGCAGACGATTCTGATTTACAGGCTTTGGCAGAAAGCGGAAACCTGCCTGACGAGCCTTTTCCCGCACCACCGGGCTATCGTCGGCGCTGATGACTATGCAGGGGGCGTCGCCGGCACCGCTGGCGAAGTACTCTCGCGCTGCGGCAACGCCGGTGTCACCGCCGTCGAGGTGGTAATCAACCAACAGCACATCGATGCGATGTGTCTTACGGGCCAAGAGGTCATCACGATTCGAAGCGACAGTGACGCAGGCGCCACTTGCCCTGAGGAACTGTTCCATTCCCTCAAGCACCAGCGGATCATTATCCAAACAGAGGATGTCCAGGCCTGCCAGATCACCAGCAACCGTCGCCTCTCTAACCTTCGACTTCAGTTGCGCCTCGCCCAGGGGAATGTCCAGGCTGAAAACCGTGCCTCGACCGCGCTCAGAGCTTAGGCTCAGTGGCAGCTCGAGCAGGTCAGCATAGCGCCGCACGATAGCCAGGCCCAGGCCGAGACCTTCTTCACCTTCGGCGCTGACCTTAAGGCGTTCAAACTCCTCAAAAATACGCACGCGATCCTGCTCCGCTATCCCCGGGCCGGTATCGATCACCTGTACACGAGCTTTACCGTCCACGCGCCTGACGCCCAATAGAACGCTGCCCCGGTCGGTATACTTAAGGGCGTTGGCCAGCAGATTCTGCAGGATACGAAAGACCAGACGAGCATCGGAGTGCAGCCACAGGCGCGTGTTGATGACCCTGAGCTGCAGTCCCGAGCGCGCCGCCATCGCTTCAAACTCTCGCTGCAGATTACCGAAGACCTCACCGAGTTCAAAATGACTGAGCTGAGGCAGCTGGCGACCGGAGTCCAGGCGGGCGATTTCACGCAGTTCAGCAATCAGCTGCTCGGCCCGCTTCAGTGAAGCGTCGATCTGGTCCAGGTTGCGTAGTGCGCGCTGGTCAACTGCACCCTCCAACTGGGGCTTCAGCGCCGCGGCGAACAGGCGCGCAGCATTGATAGGCTGCAATAGATCGTGACTGGTGGCAGACATGAAGCGCGTTTTGCTCTGGTGTGCATCGCGCAGGCTTGACTCCATTTGAGCGCGCAGCCGGTTTTCCTGACGCAGCCGCGCATTGGCCTCTGATAAAACCTGACTGTCAGATTCAACCTTGGCCTCAAGCTCGATCTTGGCATCTTCCAGCTGCGCCAACATCTCTCGGTAGTCGGTGATATCGATGAAGGTGGTTACAAAGCCTCCCTGAGGCAACGGCGTTCCGCGAATATCGATCACGCGGCCGTCCGGCAACTGGCGTTCGAGGCGGTGGGGACTGCCCGCCCGCATGTGCTCCAGGCGACGCGCTATCTCTGCATCAGTGTCAGTACCGCTGCCAGTTAGTATCCCGCGATCAGCGTTGTATCGGTAGACTCGCTCTATCGGGCAGCCCACATAAAGGAAGCGCTCTGGATAGGCGAACAGCTCCTCATAGCGTTTGTTCCAGGCCACGAGGCGCAGCTGAGCATCCACCACCGATACGCCCTGAAGAAGGCTTTCCACGGTTGTTTGCAAAAGCTCTCGATTAAAGGTATTGAGCTTGCTGGCGTCGGATACCATGCCAGCCAGATCAGAAAACTGCAGTTGCTGCGCCGTCTCCAACTGTTCCATTGCCTGCTCTGCAGAAGTCGCTCCGATCACACTGGCAAGCACGGATTCCACCTGTGTGACCACAAACTGCGGGGCGCGATCACCCGGCAACAGGCGCTGCTGATAGCGGTCTTCGAAACTAAGCCACATCGCGCGCAGCTCTCCCTCTGCCATAAACGGCGGCAGCAGCGCCTGCAGCTGGCTGACGCGAATCAGGCTCAGCTCAAAGTCAGCATCGGCATTCGCGGGCGCCTCGTCCATGAATACACGCGCCTGCCGAATATCCGCAGGCGACGGCCGCAGCAGCAAAGAGAGCAAGGTGAGTGAGGCGACGTTTAGCCCAAGACTCCAGGCGGTGGCATAGGGCAAGCGGCTATCGCCCTCGATCCCCAACAGACCCAGCGGCCGCAGCCAGGAAACCCCCATCGGGCCCTGCAGCAATAGACTATGATCGTCGGGCAAAATCGCCGGCAATACACCACTATAAAACCAAAGGCCCAGGCCAAGCAGTAGACCTACGGTCACCGCAAGCCCGTGCGCCCGCCGCCAGTAGAGCCCTGCCATCAGTGCCGGTGCCAACTGCGCTGCAGCGAGGAAAGAGATAAAGCCAATCTGGGCCAGCCAGGGAATGCCAACCAGCAGCTGGGTCACTAGCCACGCCGCTAATAAAATCAATGCAATCACAATCTGGCGAATGCGCCGCAGGTTGTCACCCAGCTTAAGCAGTCCCGCAGGGGATGTCGCATTTATCCGCATGATCAGCGGCGTGACGATTTCATTGGTGATCATAATGGCCAGGGCTACGGTGGCCACGATAACCATGCCCGTTGCCGCTGATATACCGCCAATAAAGGCAGCCCCTGTGATCCAACTGGACTCCAGCGCCACAGGCAGCAGCTGCACGTAGGTATCCGGGTTGACGTCTTCCGCCACCGCGAAAATCTGTGAGCCCGCTAGGCTGATCGGCAATACCAGCAGCATGAATAGCAGCAGGTAAAGCGGAAACAGCCAGCGCGCATAACGTGTATCGGTTTCGCTCTGAGCTTCGACCACCATCACGTGAAACTGCCGTGGCAGACACAGTATGGCCAGGCCGCTGATCAAGGTTCTGGCGATAAAGTCTGCGTCGAGCGCGAAACTGCCCAGGGCCTGACTGCTGGTCACAGACATGGGTTCAACCGGTGCGCGATTCAGGTAGCGCAGCGCCAGCACGGCGACCGCCACAAAGGCCAGCAGTTTAACGACAGATTCAACCGCTACCGCTGTCATAATGCCCTGATGGCGCTCTCGCCCATCCAGTCGCCGCGTTCCAAAGAGGATAGTAAAGACGGCAAGGATCATGGCAATCAGCAAAGCACTATCCGCGCCCATGGCCTCAACGCCCTCCGCGGAGCCGCCGACGATGGCCCAGGCCTGGGCAAGCGCCTTGAACTGCAGCGCGATGTAGGGCAATACGGCAGCTGTGGCAACCAGGCTCACGATGATCGCCAAGGACTGGCGCTTGCCGAAGCGGGCGCCGATGTAATCCGCAATAGAAGTCACCCGGTGTTCGACGCCCAGGCTCATAAGGCGCCGAAGCACGGGCCATGCCAAGAGGAAAACCAGTATTGGACCAAGATACACCGGCGCATGACTCCAGGCCGAGTTCGTAGCGCTGCCGACCGCTCCGTAAAATGTCCAGGATGTGCAGTACACCGCGAGCGTGAGTGCATACACAATGCCACGCCACTGCGGGCGGCGATTAGCCGCGCCACGCTCGGTATTGCGATCCACATACCAAGCCACCGCAAACAGTACGCAGACGTAGACTAAGGAGAAGCTCAGGAGGTTGGAGGCCGAAACCATATTTGTTGCGTTGAACTCCCGTGAAGCCCGGTCCCGCCGTGCCAGGGCGAGCGAAAATACTCTAGAATGCTAGCACATGCCCTATGCTCAGGAGTGCCCCGTGATCTGCAACCTACGTGGATGGCTGTTGCTCACCTTACTCACAGTGCTCAGCCTGCACAGCGTTCACGCCAGTGCACACGCAAAGGTCGACGTCATTACCTTTTACAACGGCGACCGTGTGACAGGCGAAATCAAAGGCCTGTTCGCCGGCTACCTCCAGGTCAAGACAGATGCCATGGGCACGATTAATATCGAGTGGCAGGAACTCTCGCTCCTCGAGAGTCGCTTCAACTATGAGGTGCGCTTAAGTAATGGGCAGCGCTACTTTGGGTCACTGAGCGGCGGCAGCCGCCCGGGCACTCTGCAGGTCAGCGGGAGTGGCGACCCGGAAATCTTCGACTGGCTGCAGGTTGTTGAACTGCGCCCCGTTGAGGGCACCTGGCGAGAACGAATAGATGCTGACATCTCACTCGGGTACTCGTATACGCAAGCCACCTCCTCCACCAATTCGGAAATCAACGCCAACCTCAGCTACGAGGCCAAGGAATCACAAACCGCTCTCGGCGCTCGCTATACCATCAGCGATACCGACACGGAGACGGCGCGCAGTTCTCGCTTCGATCTCAGTCGGCAGACCTGGTCACCGCGGCGGGAGGACCTGTTTCGCGCAGTCTTCGGAAACTTCGAGAGCAACGACCAGCTTGGCCTGGAGGCGCGCATTGTTGCAGGCGCGGGTGTTGGCCGCTATGTCATCGACACGCATGGCATGCGCCTGTCAGCACTGATCGGTGCACAGGTGCTGACAGAAGATACCGTTGACACCGAGGCACGCTCATCGCAAAGCAGCAGCCAGAGCGCAGAATTGGCCATCAACGCTGGTTACTCTATGTGGCGCTTTTCGACGCCGGAACTGTTCCTCGATGTTTCCGCATCCTTATTCCCCAGCATCACTGACAGCGGCCGGGTGCGCGCCCAAAGCGACATCAGTTTGAAGTGGGAACTGGTAGAGGACCTGTTCTGGGAAGTGTCGGCCTGGGGCACCTATGACAACGACGCGCAGTCGGACCAGCAGTATGACTACGGCATTACCACCGGTCTCGGCTGGTCTTACTGACTATCGGCCAGTTGCCTGTGCCGCGTCGCGGGCCTTGAGCCAGTCCTGGCAAACGGGCAGGTCGTAGTACAAGCCCTGGCGCCCCATGCCGATACCGCCGGCAAGCCCTACGTTGCCATAGCTCTGGTAATAGCGGTCGCAGTGATCCGGCGAGCGCAGCTGCTGGTCCTTGCAGTCTTGCGCGCGCTGCGCTCGAACCGGTGCCAGCGCTTCCTCGCGCTGTTTTTCGCATTCCTTGCCAAGGGCATCCATCTCCGCACGGGACGGCTGCGCATTCACCGCTGCGGGCAGTAGCACCAGAGTGGCGGCGATAATGGCTGCGATGTTCACCCTGATATTTGCCGTGAGGCTGGCCGCGATTGATAAGCCGCTGGCAGTGCGCATGTAAGAGCCCTCCGGTTACACTG
Organism: Pseudomonadota bacterium; assembly: GCA_038748065.1. Classification (GTDB taxonomy): domain Bacteria; phylum Pseudomonadota; class Gammaproteobacteria; order Pseudomonadales; family Halieaceae; genus JBCDJG01. The sequence goes on along the minus strand of JBCDJG010000053.1, from coordinate 3,387 downwards.
CAATGACCCTAGCACAGTTCGCCGCTGCCAGAACAATGGTTTAGACTGCACGCGGGCAAGAGAGTGACGCGCATTGGAACACCGTGTAACCAACGACAATAACTTCATCTACTTCACGCTTTGCTTGATCGTGCTTCTGCTCTCGTCTGCGATCAGCGAATCGCTGCCTGATGGGGTCATCACCAGCCTGGTTTTCCAGGGCTTAACGATCTCCACGCTGGTTGTTGCTTACATCAGCCTCGACTTCGGCAAGCAGTTCCGCAGGGCGGTTGGAATACTATTCGTGCTGGCCGTGGCGTTCAGTTCGCTATCGCAGTCCCGCGCCTGGGCGTTTGCCGATCTGGCCGGGCTACTGACGCTCCTGGCTTTTTTTGTGCTGTGTACCGTCAAAATCTCGCGGCGCGTTATCTTTAGTCATCAGATCAGCCAAAACCACGTGGTTGGTTCCATCGCTATCTATCTCATGCTCGGGCTTATCTGGACCGTGCTTTATCTCATGGCCCTGGAAGTCGAGCCTGACGCCTTGAAAGGCATGACCTACCGGAACTGGGCAGACAGCTTTGCCGAGGTCCTGTATTTTTCTTACGTGACGCTGGCTACCCTGGGTTATGGCGACATCAGCCCGAATGATCCTGTCACGCGCGTGCTAGCCTTTTTACAGGCCATCACGGGTACCTTTTACATGGCCATTGTTGTCGCAAGCCTGGTTGGTGCGATCCGGGAAAAAGCCCGGGACAACCATTGATCTAAAACCTGAATTCCTATGCAAAGCCACGAGCTGTTACGCGGCAAGCAGTCCAGGATGGGGCTGACTGAAAGTACAATAAAATGAACCATCGCAACATGGCGAATCACGCCTCCGGGTCTTGACCGTTTTCGTCATGTGACGTGGGCCGCATTCTACTATCCTCCCGCTGCACTTTTGCAGTTCCTGATGCGGGCAGAACCTCTTCATAACGGAGGCGCCGCGGAAATAATAATTGACGCCGCAACCCGACCAGGGCATTGCGGCACTACAGACATTCTACCGGGATAGGTGTATCGATAATGCATAACGCTAAAAAACCCCAGCTTGTCCGCAAGACCGCACTGGCCACCGCGCTCGCTGCGTTTTCAGCTCCCTCACTGGCACAAATGACGCTGGAGGAAGTCGTCGTTACTGCTCAAAAAAGGGAGCAAACCGTGCAGGACATTCCTGCCTCTGTGGCGGCCATCTCTGCCGAGATGATTTCCTTGACGAACACGCGCGAGTTCAGCGACCTCAACAAAATCACCTCGGGTATCACAGTCACTGGCGGCGCTGACGGCTTCGGCCCGATTATTCGTATTCGCGGCGTGGGCAACAATGCCTTCGCGCCGGCGATTCGACCCTCGGTCGGCATCTTTCTCGACGAGGTGCCGCTGGTTGAATTAGAGACGGCCTATAACAACATGGCCGACATAGAGCGGATTGAAATCCTGAAGGGTCCGCAAGCCACACTGTTCGGCAAGGAAGTATCGTCGGGGGCCATTTCCTTGTTCACCAAGCGCCCGGACACTACCGGCAATGACTTCTACGCAGAAGGCAACTTCGGCAACCTCGACCTGGAGGAATACCGTATCGGCGGAAATCTACCGATGGGCGACATGTTTGCGTTACGTGCCAGCTACTACTACGCAGAGCGCGGCGACATTGTCACTAACCGTGCCGACGTCGGCGGCCTCGGTACTAATTTTGGCATGGGCGATTATGAAAAGGACGGCTATCGCTTAAGACTGGGCTTCGAACCTACTGACACGTTCAGCGCGATACTGAGCTATGAAAAACATAACATCGAGCTGTTCGGCAGCGCCGCCGTCACCCAGGAGTACGGTGATCTCTACACGACCTGGCGCAATAATGTGGTCGATGATCCGCAGCCGGGCGACCTGGTGCCGTTTGACCCCTTCAGCGGGAGCACGGCTAACGCTGCTCCCACCAATCGGGAAACAGACACTGAAATTATCAGCCTGCACGTCGAATGGCAGCTCTCGGATAGCTGGAGCCTGACCTCCGTCACTTCGAGTCAGGAGTATACGGCGGAAGTCACGGGCGAAGCAGACCTGGGCCTGGTCGACAATGACGGGAACCCGCTACCCGACCTGGGGTCGACTACCGTAGGCCCCTACTTTGTGGCTGGCTTCATTCAGGACCGCGAATCCACGGCGGTGACTCAGGAGCTGCGCCTGAATTTCGATACTGACAACTGGTCATCGATTTTCGGTTTCTTCTACTCGGACAGCGAACTGATAAATTTCGTGCCCTTCACCAGCCCATTGGGGGCACTGCCCAGCGGCTCTATCTTCCAGGCTGCGGGCGACTCCGACCTGACTGAGGACATCGAAGAATGGGCCTTCTTCAACCACAATATCTGGACCATACGAGACGGGCTCGACTTCACCTTCGGCGTGCGCTACGCCGAAACAGAGAAAGACGCCGTCAAAGCACAGTTGACGGGGGTCGGAGTGCTAGAAGACCTGAATACGCCACCCGTGCCCGTGACCCCCTGGGTGGACGACGTGCCGAAGCAGAACGATACCTGGGAATCCATTACAGGTACGGTAAAGCTGACCTGGTGGGTAACGGATGAGGTATCGGTCTATGGCGGCTGGGATCGCGGCTTCAAGGCGGGCGGCTTCAACGTCTGTAAGGGCACGGAGCCAGAGCCATTGGGCTGCTTCAATGACGACAACTTCGACGAAGAAACAGCGGATAACTTCGAACTGGGCTTCAAGGGCCGCTTCTTCGACAATACCCTGATCTGGAACGGCGCGATTTTCTATCAGGTCTACGACGACTACCAGGTCGAAATCCAGGACGACGAGGGCATCGGAAATACAATCCAGAATGCCGCGAAAGCTGAAATCGAAGGCATAGAAACGGAGTTCCAGTGGCTCGCCAGCGAGAACCTGCTAATTGATGGCAACATCAGCTACGTGGACGCGCGCTGGGATGAATACGAAAACGCCGCCTGCCTGCGGCCTCAGTACCAGGCTATAGCCTGTTCACCCGACCCCGTCTCCGGTGACCCGGTGCAGGATCTCAGCGGCAAGCGCCTCAACCAGACCAGCCCCTGGACGGCCAACCTTAACGTCACCTGGAACGACACACTAAACAACGGCATGGGCTGGTACATCCGCGGCGAATACGCCTATCGCGATGATCGCTTCTTCTTCCCGGATCTTGACCCAGAGCTGACGGACGATGACTACTTCCTGCTGAATGCCAGCATAGGCCTGACAGTCCAGAATCAGAACTGGGATATCATCCTTTGGGGCAAAAACCTCACAGACGAGGAGTATCTGTTCAACGGCTCACGTAACCGGGATGCGGGTAACCCGAACTTCGGCACCACCCCCGTGGAGGGG
>JBCDJG010000052.1:0-35767 GCA_038748065.1 Pseudomonadota bacterium | reverse complement strand
TTGGGGGCTTCCTTGGTAATGGAGACATCGTGGACGTGACTCTCCGACATCCCGGCGGCCGTGACTCGGATAAATTCCGGCCGCGACCGCATGGTCTCAAGATCCGGGCTGCCGGTGTAGCCCATCGCCGAGCGCACGCCGCCCATCAGCTGATGAATAATTGCGGAGACAGGCCCTTTGTAAGGCACCCTGCCCTCAATGCCTTCGGGCACTAGTTTTTCGGCACCCTTGCTGGCGTCCTGAAAGTAGCGATCCGAGGAGCCCTGTGTCTTGGACATGGCGCCCAGCGAGCCCATGCCACGATAGGCTTTGTACGTGCGGCCCTGGTAGAGCTCAACCTCTCCGGGCGCTTCCTCTGTACCGGCAAACATCGACCCCATCATCACCGAGTGAGCACCCGCCACAAGGGCCTTGGCAACATCTCCGGAGAAACGTATGCCGCCATCTGCAATCAGAGGTATCCCGTGTCTGCCAAGCGCCTCTGCCACATTCGCGATAGCGCTGATCTGTGGCACACCGGTACCGGTCACAACGCGGGTCGTGCAGATAGAACCCGGGCCAATACCAACCTTGACCCCGTCAGCCCCCGCCTCCGCCAGGGCCTCCGCCGCTGCCGCCGTTGCAATGTTGCCACCGATCACCTGGATTGAGGGGTACTCAGCCTTGATGCGACGCACGCGATCAAGCACATTGCGCGAGTGCCCGTGCGCGGTATCGACCACTAAAACATCAACGCCCGCCTTGACCAGCGCGGCCACACGATCATCAGTATCCGGGCTCGTACCGACAGACGCGCCGACGCGCAGCTGCCCATAGGAGTCTTTGCAGGCGTCGGGAAAACTCTCCGCCTTGTCGAAGTCCTTGACGGTAATCATGCCCTTGAGATCAAAGCCCTCATTGACCACCAGGATCTTTTCGATGCGGTGCTGGTGCAGGAGCTTCTGGACCTCTTCCGTGCTGGCACCCTCCCTGACCGTCACCAGCTGCTCCTTCGGCGTCATAACGTCCGATACGAGCTTCTCAGGGTTAGACTCGAAGCGCAGGTCACGCCTTGTGACAATCCCCACCAGATCCTCGCCGTCCAATACCGGCACGCCCGATATGCCATTGGCCGCTGTCAGCTCCATGAGCTGCGCTATCGTCGCACTTTGCTGGATGGTGATCGGATCTTTAACGACACCACTCTCGAACTTCTTGACGCGTCGCACTTGCTCGGCCTGCTCGGTAACCGTCATGCTCTTGTGAATGATGCCGATCCCGCCTTCCTGGGCCATGGCGATGGCGAGCCCGTATTCGGTGACCGTGTCCATCGCGGCGGACACGAGCGGCAGGTTGAGCTCGATTTCGCGGGTCAGGCGAGTTTTCAGGCTGACATCGGTCGCTACCACTTCGGAATAGCCAGGCAGCAGGAGGACGTCATCGAATGTGAGTGCTTCCTGAGCTATTCGCAGCATCGCGGCTCTCCGATCTGGCGGCGTTGGAGTAAACGTGCAATTATAAATCTTCCGGGTCAGGGAGGTAAATAAGAAGCCTTGTCAAACTTGTTCGAGCGGGGCGATAAACCCCTCACACTCACGGTGAGCGAACTCAACCGGCAGGCGCGGACCTTGCTGGAGAGCCACTTCGATTATGTCTGGGTAGAGGGTGAGATCAGCAATTTAGCCACGCCCTCCTCAGGCCACTGGTATTTCTCGCTAAAGGACGGCAACGCGCAGGTGCGCTGCGCGATGTTTCGCGGACGCAATCAGCGCCTGCGCTTCAAACCCCAGGGCGGTGATGCCGTGCGCTTGCGTTGCCGCGTCTCGCTGTATGAAGGCCGCGGCGAGTTCCAGCTGATTGTCGAGCACATGGAGCCCGCCGGAGCTGGCGCTCTGCAACTTGCATTCGAGGCGCTCAAGCGCAAGCTGCAGGAGGAAGGCCTGTTCGAGCCCGAGCGCAAGCGGCCCGTGCCTCGCTACGTCCGTCGTCTAGCGGTAATAACATCACCAACGGGTGCGGCAATTCATGACATTCTGACCGTGTTGGAACGGCGCGCACCGGGCATTGAAGTGATGCTGCTGCCGGTTGCAGTGCAGGGGGAGAATGCCGCGCCGCAGATCAGTGCCGCCATCGAACAGGTGAACCGCTGGCACAGTGAGGGCAGGCTGAACGCTGATCTGCTGCTGGTCGGTCGCGGCGGTGGCTCGCTGGAGGATCTTTGGGCTTTCAATGAGGAGGCCGTTGCCCGGGCGATTGCTGCGAGCGCACTACCGGTCATCAGCGCTGTGGGTCACGAGGTCGATATCTCGATCGCCGACCTGGTCGCCGACCTCCGCGCTGCAACCCCGTCCGCGGCAGCGGAGCTGATCTCCCGCGACCAGCGCGAGCTGCTGCAACGACTTAATGAGCTGGATCGCGCACTCACCTATCACACGCGTACTCACATAACGCGCCTGGCCACAGAATTGGGCCACCTGCGCCGCCGCTTACAACACCCGGGCTATAGGCTGCGCGAGCAGAGCCAGCGCGTCGATGACCTGGAGCTCAGGCTACGCCAGGCCTGCCTCGCCGTACAGCAGGAAAAGGCGACGCGCCTGGCACTGCTCTCGACCCGTTTACAGGCACGCTCACCCCGGCTGCAACTGCGGCAGGAGGCGGACCGGCTGGACAACCTGAAGCAGCGGCTGCACGGGGCAGGGGTTTTACGCCTGGAACGCTACCGCGAAAAGCTGGCGCGACTCTCGCAGCTGCTGGATTCGGTCAGTCCGCTACGCACGCTGGAGCGTGGTTACAGCCTGGTCAGCAGGGCAAAGGACGGGCGCATCGTTCGCTCGGTCCGGCAGGTCGCAGTCGGTGACGCCCTACAGGCGCGTGTTTCGGATGGATTCGTGCAGGTGCAGGTCGAGGATATCAGTAGCGAGGCTAATACTTCGCCGGAAGACGGGTATTGATGATGATGTGCCGGCCCTCGAAACGAATGTACTCGCCGATCGTGAGATCCTTGAGAATTCTCGCCACCATCTCGCGGGATGCGCCCACGCGATCTGCGATGTCCTGCTGCGTGAGCTTCTCGGGTATGTAGAGCGTGCCATCACCGCGCTCCTCTGACAGGTCCATCAATACATTGGCCACCCGGCCATAGACATCCTGCAACGCGAGGCTCTTCACGTCGGCGGTCAGCTTGCGCACCCGCTGGGCCAGATTCTGAATCAGCTTGCGAGCTATATTCGGATACTGGTCAAGCACCCGGTTGAAGTCATCCTTGTAGATAATGCAGAAGTTGGATTTCTCGACCGTCCTGACGGAGGCTGAGCGAGTGGAGTCATCGAGCAGTGCCAGCTCACCGAAATAATCGCCGGCGCCTTGCGTATTCATGATGAACTCTTTCCCGTTCTTGTCGCTGCAGTACACCTTGACCTTGCCGTTCTCGATAATGAACAGGGAGTCGGCAGGATCGTTCTCGTGAATGACCACGGTGTTCTTGGGAAAGGATCGGCTCGTACTACTGGCGGCCAGCGCCTCCATCTCTTCAGTGGACAGCCCCTGGAATATCTCGACCTGTTGCAGCATCAAGGAATTCGCCCCCGCTCAGCGCCTTGCCTTCAATTTGCGGATTATACTACCCGAATCTTCCCACAACGCACACCTCTGGTGCGGAAATACTGTGGGGGATACACTTGATTCCACCCTCCAGAGACAAGAGAAGTGCATGGCGTCGGTAAGCAGCGTCAGTAGCGAGGCGAACACCCAGTGGAGCGACGTGCTGCGCCGCGCTGTCGCCGAGCTTCGCGAGCGGGTAGATCACAGCCTGGCCAGCCTTGATGAGGCGGCCCAGGAAGACTTCCGCCGGCTTTTCGCTGGCGCGGATCGCATGGAGGCCTTACTCGCCGGCGACCAGCAGCCACCGGACCGGCATGACCTGATGAACGCGCTTGCCGCTATCCGCGGTTACGCGGAGATGCTGCGCGAAGATTTGGGCGAACCGTTCCAGGATCTCGACGACACGCTGGCACGGCTGCTCAAGGCCGTGCAGACGGCGCATACGGGCGCCTATGAAGAGCCGCGCACCAATCACCAGTTAGCAAATACTGAACCGGGCTTTATCCTGGCGGTAGATGATCTGCGCGAAAATCGCGAACTGGTGGCGCGCTACCTGTCGCGCTCCGGGCACTTCGTAGTCACCGCCCAGGGCGGTGACGAAGCACTCAAAACCCTGGAGCAAAGTGACGTCGACGTGGTGCTGCTGGACCTCGTCATGCCGGGCATGGACGGCCGCGAAGTGCTCAGGCGCATCAAAGAGAACCCCGACTGGCGCGCGACACCGGTCATCGTGATCTCGGGACGCCAGGATATGGAAGGCATCATCGAGTGCATCGAGGCGGGCGCCGACGATTACCTTTTCAAACCCTTCAACCCCGTGCTGTTGCAGGCGCGGATCAAGGCTGGCATTGAGCGCAAGCGCTGGCACGACCGCGAGGAGCTCTATCGCCAGCAGCTGGAACGCAACGAAAAGTTCATTCGTGCGACCTTCGGCCGCTACCTCTCTGATGAGATCGTTACCGATATCCTGGAGCGTCCCGAGGGTCTGGACCTTGGCGGTGATCTGAGGCGCGTCACTATCATGATGTCCGATATCCGAGGCTTCACCACGCTGTGCGAACAGCTAGAGCCCGGCCAGGTTGTCGGCATGTTAAATCGCTATCTCGGAGCGATGACGGACATTATCATGGCGCATCAGGGCACGATCGATGAGTTTCTTGGCGACGCCATTCTCGCGGTATTCGGCGCCCCACAGCGCCGCGACGATGACAGCGATCGCGCTGTCCAGTGCGCGCTTGCCATGCAGGCAGCCATGGCTGATATCAACGCTGCTAACGAAGCCGCGGGGCTGCCGCATATAGAAACTGGCATTGCTTTGAACACGGGGGACGTCATCGCAGGAAATATTGGCTCCGAGCGCCGCAGCAAGTATGGCTTTGTCGGCCACGCCATGAATGTTACCTCGCGAATCGAAGATCAGACGGCCGGTGGCGACATCATGGCCGCGGACAGCACGATCAACAGCCTGAATGGTCCCTACCGCCTCGGCGAACGTCGCGAGATTCAGGTCAAGGGCATCGACCAGTCGCTACTCATCCATCAGATTCTCGGCGCTGCCCATGTCGACTAAGGGGCCCATATTGCTCGTCGAGGACAATGAGCTGAACAGGGATATGCTCATACGCCGCCTGAATCGCGCAGGGCTGGAAGTGATCTTCGCCGAAAATGGCCAGCAGGCGCTGGATATGATGGTGGCGCAGCAGCCGGTTGTTGTGCTCATGGATATGAATCTGCCGGTGATGGACGGCTGGACGGCCTGCCGGCTGGCGCGGGAGGATGAACGCATCAAGCGCATACCCATTATCGCCCTGACTGCACACGCCATGGATGCAGACCGTGAGAACGCGATCGAGGCCGGCTGCGACGACTATGCGACCAAGCCGGTCGATTTTCCTGGCTTGCTGATCAAGATCGACAAATTGACCAGCCGATGAGCCTGCGCCGCCGACTCACCCTGTCACTCGTCGCCATCCTGGTACTGTTTTCCCTGAACGTTGGCACGCACTTCTGGGGCAGCCTGTCCCGGAGTGAAAGCATGGTCGCCTACCGGGACTCGGTGCTCGCGTCCCAGCTTTCATCTGAGGTAGAGCAACTGCTGGAAGACCAGCGCCAGCAAATCCTCGTGTTGAGCACGCTGCGCGATAGCACCGCAGACCAGCTCGATACGCAGGAGATGCAGCAGGCCGAGGCCGAACTGCGCACCATCGCTGCGCGCATTCGTAACCTGGGCGAATTGAGCCCCGAAGCCACGGCTATGTATTGGGAGAATCTCTGGAACAGCGCCGAAGGCCTGCTGGAACGCTGGGGCGACTTTTACAGCAAGTACAACGATCCGGACTACAGCCTCGACGCCAACGATACCGTGCCCTATGTCACGACCGCTGAGCACCTCAAAGAGCTCGAGCAGCGCCAGGCCTTCGTCGCCGTTCAGCGCGCCAATATCATTGATCGAACCATCGCGCTCACGGACCGGATTACCGTGATTGGCTTCGTCGCGTCCATCTTCCTGACGGCTACCCTCGGTTTTTTCCTGGTGCGCTACACCAACTCGTCGTTAAAGCGTCTGAAGACCGGCACCCAGCGCGTCGGCGGGGGCGACCTGAACTATCGCATCGACGATTTCGACGACAAAGGGGAACTCGGCGACCTGGCCAGCGCCTTCAACGATATGGCGGAGAAGCTGCGCAACGCGATGTATGACGTCCGGCGCGCCAAGGATGACGCGGACGAGGCCAACGCCGCGAAGAGCATCTTCCTGGCCAACGTCAGCCACGAACTGCGCACGCCGCTCAATGCGATCATCGGCTACAGCGAAATGTTGCACGATGAGCTGGACGATGCGGGCGACGTCGACCGCCCACAGTTCCAGCGGGATCTCGACAAAATTGTCACCAGTGGCCGGCAACTGCTCACCCTGATCAACGACATTCTCGACTTGTCCAAGATCGAGACGGGCAAGATGTCGCTGCACTGCGAAACCTTCGACCCGAGCCAGACCATTAAAGATGTCTGTGACTCTCTGGCGCCCTTGCTGCTGGATAAGGACACCGTGCTTGAGGTGGCCGAGATGGAAGACTTGCCGATTCTCTACAACGATGCCACCAAGTTTCGGCAGATTTTTGTCAACCTGCTAAGCAACGCTTTCAAGTTCACAGAACGTGGCTATATCCACGTGAGCGCCCGACAGTTGCCGGATCGCGATGGCTGGCTGGAGTTTTCCGTGCGCGACACGGGCATTGGCATGGACGAGGAGCAACAGTCGAGGGTTTTCGACGCTTTTGTGCAGGCCAGCTCATCGACCAGTGTGAATTACGGCGGCACGGGCCTCGGCCTCGCGATATGCAGAGAATTTTGCGACATTATGGGCGGCACGATCGCAGTCGAGAGCGAATTGGGCAGCGGCTCGACGTTTAAGGTGGTGATCCCTTCTGACCCAGCGTTAGCTCACGCAGCCGCCTGAGCGCTTCTTCGCGTTTGGCGAGGTCTTCCTTGAGGATCGCGTTGCTGTTTTCCAGATCGACCACGTGCCGGTTCATCACCATGAAGGATTCCAGCGACTCGCGCATGAGCAAAACGTAGGGATGAATAGCCATGTCGTCTGTCGGTTGCTTGCTCAAGCGTCGGTAGCGTCGCTCCGCAGCCTCCGGATCGTAGAAGGGGCTATTCGGCAGCGTACTGGCATAGGCGATGCTAACCCCCGCTTCCCAGTCGGCCTGAGCGGATTTTTCCAAGCGCTGGAAGCGCTGGAAGTACTGGATGGCCTCGATGTATTCACCGGCAGATAAAGCATGCACGCCGCGCTCAAGGAAAGTGTGATCCTGCTGCGGCGCTTCCTCGATATTGCAGTTGCAGTCATCCTGGGGCAGGTTCAGGGTCAGTTCGACGTCTTCGGGCGCCGTAGGCTGAACCACCGGTTCCGGCGGTGGCGTTGCGCAGGCGGCGAGGGCTAATGCCGCCGCCATGATCACAGGGTGCTGTAAATTGGGTGCCTTCAGCTTCAACTCCAGAGCCATTCACCAGGGCTTGCATTAACGTCCATGCGCAGAGGGCTCAGATCTGCGCCTCGGGCCGGAAGCATAGCACCGGGTCGGCTCGCGCGCTATTCAGGCCGCATGTGGGGGAACAACAGAACGTCACGAATCGATGGCGAATCCGTGAGCAACATCACCAGCCGGTCTATGCCAATACCTTCTCCAACCGTCGGCGGCATACCGTACTCCAGCGCGCGGATGTAGTCGTGATCGTAGTGCATCGCCTCGTCATCACCGGCCTCTTTTTCGGCTACCTGCTGCCTGAATCGTTCGGCCTGATCCTCGGCGTCATTCAGCTCCGAGAAGCCATTGGCCAGCTCACGCCCGCCTACAAAAAACTCGAATCGATCAGTAATGAAAGGGTTCGCATCGTTGCGGCGCGACAGCGGCGAAACCTCTGTGGGGTAGGCCGTAATAAAAGTGGGCTGGTTGAGCCTGTGCTCCACCGTCTTCTCGAAAATCTCGATTTGTACCTTGCCCAGACCCCAGCTGTCTTTCAGTGGAATACCCAGACCGTCGGCAATCTCCCGCGCGGGTCCTTCGCTGGCGAGCTGTTCGGCGCTGATGTCCGGATTATGTTCCAGAATCGCATCAAACACGCTGAGGCGCGCAAACGGCAGGGAAAAGTCGTAGGCCTCGCCCTGGTAGTTGACCGTTGTTGAGCCAAGCACCGAAAGTGCCAGCTGGCGCAGCATGTCCTCCGTAAGGTCCATGGCATCCTCGAATGACGCGTAGGCCCAGTAGTATTCAAGCATCGTGAACTCGGGATTGTGCCGCGTGGACAGACCCTCATTACGAAAGTTGCGATTGATCTCAAAGACCCGCTCAAAGCCACCCACCGTGAGACGCTTGAGATACAGTTCGGGGGCAACGCGAAGATACATGTCCAGGTCCAGCGCGTTGTGATGAGTCGCAAAAGGCCGTGCGCTTGCACCCCCCGGTATGGGCTGCATCATGGGGGTCTCCACCTCCATGAAATCGCGGCTCTCCATGTATTGCCGGATAAAACTCACGATACGCGAGCGCGTTCGAAACACCTCGCGAGCATCCTCATTGACGATGAGATCAACATAGCGTTGGCGATAGCGCATCTCCTGGTCGGCTAGCCCGTGATACTTATCCGGCAAGGGTCGCAGCGCCTTGGTCAGTAGCCGTGCTTCAGCCATGTTGATATAGAGATCACCCTTGCCAGACTTCTGGATCGTGCCCCGGGCGGACACAATATCCCCCAGATCCCAATCCTTGATCGCCGCCAGCGTAGTCTCATCAAGGCCTTTGCGGTCCACGTATAGTTGAACCTGGTCCGAACCATCCTGAATTAACAGAAAGGCGCCGCGGTTGCGGATCAGGCGCCCAGCCACTGCATACTCACGATCGAACTCTGCCAGTTGCTCTTTGCTCTGCCCGCCGTACTCAGCCTGAAGCTCTCCCGCCAGGGCCGTGCGGCGAAAGTCGTTGGGGAAGGCGTTGCCCTCCTCCCGCAGCTTCGCCAGTTTGCCGCGGCGCTCAGCAATCAGCTTGTTTTCGTCCTGCTCACTCATAGTCGCTTATCTGCCTACAGCCCCTTTTTCAGAGAGGCTTCAATGAACTGATCAATGCTGCCGTCCAGCACCGACTGCGTGTTGCGAGTTTCCACGCCCGTACGCAGATCCTTGATCCGGGCATCGTCCAGGACATAGGAGCGAATCTGGCTGCCCCAGCCGATGTCCGCCTTACTATCCTCCATCGCCTGCTTCTCTTCATTGCGTTTCAGTACTTCCATTTCATAGAGCTTGGCGCGCAGCAGCTTCATGGCATTGTCCTTGTTCTGATGCTGCGAGCGCTCAGTCTGGCATTGCACCACGATCCCGGAGGGGCCATGGGTCAGCCGCACAGCGGAGTCCGTCTTGTTGACATGCTGTCCGCCTGCGCCAGATGCACGGTAGGTATCCACACGCAAATCTGCCGGGTTAATCTCGATCTCAATATTGTCATCAATTTCCGGGGACACAAACACGGAGGAAAAAGAGGTATGGCGCCGGTTGCCCGAGTCAAAAGGTGACTTGCGAACGAGGCGGTGAACGCCGGTCTCGGTGCGCAGCCAGCCGAAGGCGTACTCGCCCTCGAATTTGATTGTCGCGCTCTTGATGCCCGCCACTTCGCCGGCCGACACCTCTATGAGTTCGGTCTTGAGCCCTTTCGCCTCGCCCCAGCGCAGGTACATGCGCAGCAGCATTTCGGCCCAGTCCTGGGCCTCGGTGCCACCAGAGCCGGACTGGATATCAAGAAAGGCATTATTGGGATCCATCTCGCCACTGAACATACGGCGAAACTCGAGCACCTCCAGCGACGCCACCAGCGCATCGATCTCGCCATGGATTTCAGCAACCGTGTCCTCGTCGTCCTCGGCGGCGGCCATCTCGAGCAGATCAGAACAGTCGCTGGCACCGGCATCCAGTGTTTCGATGGTGTGCACAACCGTCTCCAGCGAGGCACGTTCCCGGCCTAATTCCTGGGCCCGTGAGGGATCGTCCCAAACGCTGGGTTCAGCGAGTTCGAGTTCTACTTCCGCGAGGCGATCTTTGCGGTTGGCAAAGTCAAAGATACCCCCTAAGCACGTCAGTACGCGCTTCAATGTCCTTCAGGGTCTGCACCAGCGGGGCAATCTCTAACATGTCCTTTTGCCAAGTCTTCCGAAAAGCCGCGGAGTTTAACATTTATATCTGGGTGCACAGTAGTAGTTATGTTCTTTGTTGGCCGCGGCCGGTAAATTGCGCAACTCACTAGACGTTGTTGAGAACAAATCCCAGCAAGACAATTTGGGGGACAGCAATTAAAGGCAGGAAGAAAGCGATCTTCCAGCTTTGGGTGGTGTCTTTGATAGACATGACTTCGGTGTAGTCCGTGGCGACACCGGCCATCAGGAAGGTGAAGCTGTTACCCGGTGCCGACGCGCGATTCATCAGATCGGCCGCAATCGGGGTTGCGCCTTCCGAGCAGACTTCGATAATCGTGGCCGCTGCCAAGGTGAGCCACAGGCCAGCGAAGGTGGCGCCAAACCAGTTAGCGTAATTGTCTTCCGGGACAAACGCTCGGATCAGCGCAGCCAGCACCAGCCCGAACATCGCCCAGCGGATAACTATGCGGGACCCCCTGATGCCCTCGCGCAATATGCCGACGGTGCCGCTGCCAGAGAAAGTGATGGTGTCGCGAAACTCCTGCCACAAATCTGTCAGCGGGCGTTCATCTTCCTGTAGCAGTTCGCGGTAGGGATTTTCCGGCAGGCGGCCGCGGCTGACCAGCGCTTCGAAGATGAGACCGGTAACGATGCCGATCACAAGTGACAGCGCAATGAACAGCAAGGTCCAGCCAACGCCAATTAGTCCAAGCAATATGAGGGTCAAGGACAGGGAGTTCCAAGGGCTGGCCAGCAGGAAGGCCATCACCTGTCCAATGCCCGCACCGCGCTCGTAAAGTTTCATGCCGACAGCCAGAATGCCATGGCTGCAGAGATCCAGAAAGACGCCGGCGAGCGTGGCCCGGAACATACCCCCAAGCCCGCCGTTCCTGCCAAGGACACCCATGACCAGTTCGCGCGGAACACGTGAGAGCAGGCCAACGAACACCACGCCGATAGCAATGCCCCACCACATGCGGTTAAACAGCTCGAACACGCCCGCATTGAAGACGGCGAACGAGTCGCTGTGAACGTGTCCGCTCTGCAGCGCCCCCAGTCCATAAGCGCAGGCAACAATCGACAGTGAACCCCAGAGCATCCAGTCGATGCGGGCGCGGGGCTCACAACAGCTATCAGCAGCGACGGCTTCGACAGGGGTACTGCCGCAGCAGGCACTCACTGGCTGCGCTTTCTCACTTCCATGGCATTGGTTCACTACCGCACTCCCGGCCTGGCCGCTCCAGATGACCTCACGCGCCCGTAACTCGGACACTGATCAAGGCAAACCGTTCATTGCAAGACTAAGAGCTTAGCTGCAGGTCTTCAACCAGAAGCTGCAGCGACCGCTGCCCGCGAAACTCGTTTACGTCCAGGCGATAAACAATCCGCACCCGATCTATGCCCGGGTTGGGCCACAGTCCGGTATCGATATTGAAGGCAATCGCATCTATATCGAGACCACCATCTGGCAGCCTCAGCAGCATCTTCAGGTGCTTTTCCCCGACGATCCTCTGGGTAATCAGCTCAAACACGCCATCGAATAACGGCTCGGGGAAGTGTTGACCCCAGGGACCAGCGAGACGAAGCGTCTCGGCGAGTGCCATGTCGAACTCGGCGGGCTCAAGTTCACCATCCGATTCGAGCTCTGCCTGCAGCCGGACATCACCAGCGTGCAGGGTCACTTCTGCTTCAAGGGCCTGGCGAAACTCATCCAGCCTGGATGCCTCGAGACTCAAGCCAGCCGCCATGGCATGCCCGCCAAACTTTCCCACAAGGCCCGCATGCCGGGTCGCCACGGCATCGAGTATGTCGCGGATGTGCAGGCCTGGAATCGACCGGGCAGAGCCCTTGAGCAGGCCGCCTCCGGCGTCGGCGAAGGCGATCGTTGGCCGATGCATTCTGTCCTTGATGCGCGACGCCAGCAGGCCAACCACTCCCTGATGCCAGCCGGGACGATAGAGCACGTAGGACAGTGGTTGCTCGTCATCCGGCTCCCGCAACTCCAGGTCAGCGAGCAGAGATAGCGCCTCTCGTTGCATGCCCTGCTCAATCTGACGACGCTCAAGGTTCAACTCGTGCAACTGCCCGGCCAGGCCTGCGGCAATCGCCGCGTCTTCACTGAGCAGGCAGGCAATACCCACGCTCATGTCCTCCAGTCTACCGGCCGCGTTCAGGCGCGGCCCAACAGCAAAGCCAAGATCCGCTGCCACGAGACGCTCTGCGCGGCGGCCCGAGATCTCCAGCAGTGCCTGAATGCCCGGCCTCGCTCTGCCGGCCCTGATGCGGCGCAATCCGGCATCAATCAGTATGCGATTATTGCGATCCAGCGGGACAACATCGGCCACCGTCCCCAGCGCAACCAGGTCAAGCACTTCTCCCAGGTTCGGCTCAGGCAGGCCGCGCTCAGCGAACCAGTTGCGGCGGCGCAATTCGGCCCGCAGGGCGAGCATCACATAAAAAATAACGCCAACGCCCGCCAGGTTTTTGCTGGCAAAGTGACAGCCTGGCAAGCAGGGATTAACAATGACCGTGGCCTCGGGCAGGTCACGACCCGGCAGGTGATGATCTGTGATCAGGGTACGCACGCCTGCGTCCGCCGCCCGGCGCACGCCCGACAAGCTGGAAATGCCATTATCGACCGTGATAATCAGCTGTGGCTTGTCTTGTAGTCCGATATCTACAATCTCGGGGCTCAGGCCATAGCCGAAGTCGAACCGATTGGGCACGAGATAGTCGACATGCGCTGCGCCGCACGCGCGAAGAACGGTCACGGCCAGGGCCGTGCTTGTGGCGCCGTCCGCGTCAAAGTCTCCGACGATCAGGATGCGCTCGCCTTTGGCCAGCGCTTGAGCGAGAAGTTGCGCAGCCTCCGCGGTACCGCTGAGTGTCGCCGGCGGCAACAGCGAGCCCAGTTCCAGGTTGAGTTCTGCGGCATCTTCGACGCCGCGTCCGGCGTAGACCCGTGCCAGCAGGGGATGTAGGCCCGACCGTTCAAGCGCGGCAGCGCTGCCAGTTACGTCGCGACGACGTATCAGGCGCTGCATGGCGCAACTCGCCAATGCAGCGAGGCCCTCAAGTCACTCAAGCCGCGATGTGTTGGGCCATGAAGGCCTGCACCGACTGCAATTCGTTAGGCAGTACTTGCATGCGCTCGGGCCGCTCAAACAAATCCTTCAGATGGTGGGGCAGGCTCGGCACGTCGCCGATGCCTGCCGCGGCGATAGCGGCCGGAAACTTAGCCGGGTGCGCGGTAGCGAGAGTAACCACAGGCACGCTGGATGGAAGTTCGGTGTCTATGGCTGCGCGTAGGCCGATTGCGCTGTGCGGATCGAGAAGATACTCACAGCGCTCCCAGGTCGCAGCAATTTGTGCGCAGGTAGCGTCGTCGTCTACTCGCTGGCTACTGAACAGGGCGCGCGCTTCAGCCATCGCCGCGTCGGAAAAGTGAATAGCCCCCGTATCAAAGCGCGCCATCATATCGGCTATGGCAGCACCGTCTCGGCCATACAGGTCGAACAGCAGACGCTCAAAATTGGACGAGATGCTGATGTCCATACTCGGCG
This sequence comes from Pseudomonadota bacterium, assembly GCA_038748065.1. Classification (GTDB taxonomy): domain Bacteria; phylum Pseudomonadota; class Gammaproteobacteria; order Pseudomonadales; family Halieaceae; genus JBCDJG01. The sequence continues at coordinate 21,938 of JBCDJG010000052.1, read as the reverse complement.
ACAGGCTCTGCTCCAGCGGCTGGCGGCCATAGGTGCTGGTCGTCATAACACGGTGCAGGACGTCATTGCGATTGGTGGCAATAATCAGTCGCTCGATGGGCAAGCCCATTTGCCTGGCGAGATAGCCGGCGAAGATGTCACCGAAATTACCGGTAGGCACCGAAAACGCCACCCTACGATCAGGTGATCCCAGGGCTGCGCCCGCGTAAAAATAGTAGACGATCTGGGCCATGATGCGCGCCCAGTTGATTGAGTTCACTGCAACCAGCCCGCGGCCCTCAGGAAGGAAAGCGCGATTGGCGAAGCTTGCCTTGACCATGGCCTGGCAATCGTCGAAGTTGCCCTGCACCGCGAGATTATGAATATTCTCCCCAGTGACCGTGGTCATCTGGCGGCGCTGCACCTCAGATACGCGCTCATGTGGGTGCAGGATGAAGATGTCGATGTTCCTACAGCGCCGGCAGCCCTCGATCGCCGCTGAACCGGTATCACCCGACGTTGCACCCATGATGACAACCTTGCGGTGCTCACGCTCCAGCACATAATCCAGCAAGCGGCCGAGTAACTGCAGGGCAAAGTCCTTGAACGCCAGAGTCGGCCCATGAAAGAGTTCCAGCATCCACTGGTTTGCACCCACCTGTACCAGCGGTGCGATCGCATCATGGCGGAACTGGCTGTAGCAGTCGTCAATCAGGGCGCGAAGGTCTTCACGCGGGATTGTGTCTGCCACAAAAGGTTCGACAATGCGCAGAGCCAGCTCCGCATAGCTCATGCCGCGCATGGCCCTGATATCCTCGGCACTGAACTGCGGCAGTGACTCTGGCACGTAAAGCCCACCGTCTGCGGCGAGCCCCGTGAGCAGCACTTGTTCAAAATCCAGCGTAGGCGCATCGCCCCGCGTACTGACATACTTCACGCGGTTTTCTCCCTTATCCGTCCAGCGCCTCAACGCGAATGCAGGCGATATCTTCGGATACCGCTGCCAGATTTTGCATCGTCGTCACAGCGGCTCGCAACTTTCCTTCTGGCGCACTGTTCGTGAGCACCACAACTGGCACTCGCTGCTGCCCCTCGCCGGGTGCCTTCTGGATGAGGGCTTCGATGCTGATGCCGTGTTCTCCCAGCGCACTGGCAAGTTGCGACATCACCCCGGGCTTGTCATCAGCCTCCATGCGCAGATACCAGGGCGTCTCCACCTCGGCCATCGGCACAATGGGAAGCGCATCCAGACTATCCGGGCTGAAGCCCAGTGGCGACACCTGGGGTTGCTGACCCGCGCCGAGATCTCTGGCCAGATCAACGATGTCCGCGACAACGGCCGATGCCGTGGGCTCGGCGCCCGCTCCAGCGCCGTAGTAGAGCGTGGGGCCAACTGCATCCCCTTCGACCAGTACGGCGTTTTTCACGCCGTCGACATTGGCAAGGAGACGTCGTTCAGGAATGAGCGTGGGATGCACACGCAGTTCAACTCCCCGCTCGCCGTTCCTCGCAACACCGAGGTGCTTGATGCGATAGCCGAGCTCCGATGCGTAGTCGACATCCTTGGGGGTCAGCCGCGTTATACCTTCGGTATACACGTGTTCAAACTGCAGGGGCATGCCAAAGGCCAGAGACGCCAGGATCACCAGCTTGTGCGCGGCGTCTATGCCCTCAACGTCAAAGGTGGGGTCGGCTTCGGCGTAGCCGAGAGCCTGCGCCTCTGCCAGCACTTCATCAAATTCCCGACCTTTGTCCCGCATCTCCGTCAGGATGAAGTTACCGGTGCCGTTGATTATGCCGGCGAGCCACTCGATCCGATTGGCTGCGAGCCCCTCGCGTAGCGCCTTGATGATGGGAATGCCGCCGGCAACTGCCGCTTCATAGCGAATGGAGCCGCCCTGCTCCCGGGCGAGCGCGAAGAGTTCATTGCCGAACTCGGCAATGAGCGCCTTGTTCGCTGTCACGACGTGCTTGCCGTGACGGAGTGCCTCTTCGAGCAGTGCGCGCGCCGTCGTCGTCCCGCCGATCAGTTCGACCAGCACATCGACCTCAGAATCTCTGGCCACGTCCATAATGTCGCGACTGACGCGCACGTCGCCGGTGGGGCAGCCCGGATTGTCTCGCCGTGCACCGACATGCATCACCTCGACCGCTACGTTAGCCCGCGCCGCCACTTCCCGGGCGTTGCGCGCCAAAACCTGAAAGGTCCCGCTGCCCACCGTGCCCAATCCGCAAATACCGACCCTGATTCTTTGCACCGTACCGTCGCCCTTTATCCCGCTGCGGGTTCGCTGCTATGCGAAACCGTCGTTCTTCATCATACGTTTGATGTTACGTATGGCCTGACGCGTACGGTGCTCATTCTCGATGAGCCCGAAACGCACGAAACCCTCGCCGTATTCGCCAAAACCCACACCGGGCGAGACCGCTACCTTGGCGTCGATCAGCAGCTTCTTGCTGAACTCCAGAGAACCCATATCGCTGTAGCACTCTGGCAGGGGTGCCCAGACAAACATGGTCGCCCTGGGCGGCTCTACCGGCCAACCTGCCGCATTCAGCCCCTGGCACAGCACATCGCGGCGAGATCTGTACATGGTGTTGATCTCACCGACGCAGCCCTGGTCACCCTCCAGCGCAGCGATTGCCGCTACCTGAATGGGCGTGAACATACCGTAATCAAGGTAGGATTTCATCCGGGCCAGAGCGCCCACGAGCTGTGCATTGCCGCAGCAAAAACCAACACGCCAGCCCGGCATATTGTAGCTTTTGGACATGCTGAAAAACTCGACTGCGACCTCCATCGCCCCCTCGACCTGCAGAATTGACGGGGCAACGTAGCCGTCATAGCACAGGTCTGCATAGGCCAGATCCTGCACCACCCAGATGCCATGATCACGGGCAACGGCGATCACTTTCTCAAAGAATTCCAGCTCGACGCAGTGGGCCGTTGGGTTAGAAGGGAAGTTGAGGACCAGCATCTTGGGGCGCGGCCAACTGTTATGGATCGCCTTTTCTAACTCGAGGAAGAACTCGCCCTCGTCCGCCATGGGCACGTGCCGGATGTCTGCGCCGGAAATCACAAACCCGTAGGGGTGTATCGGATAAGAGGGATTAGGTACCAGTATCGCGTCGCCCGGGCCGGTCGTGGCCAGCGCCAGATGCGCAAGCCCCTCCTTGGAGCCCAGCGTCACGATTGCCTCGCTGACGGGATCCAGCTCCACGCTGTAGCGTCGCTGATACCAGTCACAGATTGCCTTGCGCAAGCGCGGTATACCCTTGGACTGGGAGTAGCGGTGGGTATCACCCCGCTGGGCAGTCTCAACCAACTTGTCGACGATATGCGCAGGCGTCGGCTGATCGGGATTGCCCATACCAAAGTCGATAACGTCTTCGCCCGCCGCGCGAGCCTGCTGCTTCAGGTCGCCTATGATGTTGAAAACGTAGGGGGGTAGACGCTGTATGCGTTGAAACTGCTCTTCCACGATAGCCTTACCGCGGCGGCCCACGGCGCTTCCGGGGCCCGCCGTAAAAGGCCGAAACAGTACTGCTCGCGCCCCGCGGTGTCAACGCGCAGAGCATGCAGGCGTAACTATTCACAGGCGCCTTTCGATCTTACAGCGCCGCCTTGGGCAAGCTCTGCGAAGTCTATTCTGCGAGGCCTCTTCCGGCCAGGGCTATTGCTTCGCCGCTATTCTGTCAGGCCCAAGGTAACGAGCATATCAGGCGCACTCTGATAGCCGGGCACCAGCTTACCGGAATCGAGGATGATCGCTGGCGTGCCACGCACCCCGAGCTGCTGGCCGAGCGCATACTGGTTTTCCACCGGGTTTTCATCACAGCTCACCGATGCCAGCGACTCCTTCGCCTTGAGCCGTGTCAGGGTGTCCTGTTGATTGTCAGCACACCAGGCGGTCACCAGTAAGCGATAACCATCGCTGTCCACTCCCTGGCGTGGGTAGGCGAGATAGCGCACCGCCACGCCCGCTTCGTTCAAGGCTGGCACCTCCTGGTGGAGCTTTTGGCAATAGAAGCAGGTGATATCGGTAAATACCGTGATGGTGGCCAGGGTCTCGCCCTTCGCCGGGAACACGATCATCTCATCCTCTTCAATCGCGTTGACCTGCGCCATACGCTCAACATCGCGCCGCTGCTCACCCAGGTTCGTAAAACCATCAGGCTGCACGCTGTAGAGGTCCCCGAGAACAAAATACGCCCCATCAGCTGTCGTGTAGACCATGGGACCCGGGTCGAACTTTACCGCATAGAGGCCGGGAATCTCACTCGCCTCCACCGTGCCCACCTCGAGGCCCTCGTCGATTCCTCCGAGCGCCTCGCGGATCGCCTTTTCAATATCAGCAGGCACGCTCCGATCAATCGATGTGACCCCCGCTCCAGCAGATGCCGCCTGGGCATTGGCCTCTGCCTGATCCTGTGTTTGCGCCTGTACCTCGGCGGGCGCCCCACTCTGGCCACAGGCCTGTAGTGCCAACAGGAGTGATGCGAAAAAAACCGGTGCCCTGCCGGCCGTGGCTGTATTACTTAGTGAGAACTTCATAGTCTGCCTTATCGTGAACGCGAGCCCAGCTCGCCGTTTTTGCCGCCCTTTACTCTTTACTGCAGCGCGCAGTTTTTTTGCCGCGCAGCGCCTGTCGCACCCTTGGAGCACCTGTCACTGATAAAGTTCCTCAGCCCCGGGGGTGGTGCCTGGCGTGCAGTTCCTGCATGCGCTGCTTGGCGACGTGTGTGTATATCTGTGTCGTCGTCAAATCGCTGTGCCCCAGCAACATCTGCACCACACGCAAATCCGCCCCGTGATTCAGCAGATGGGTCGCAAACGCATGCCGCAGCGTGTGCGGCGACAGCGCCTTGCGAATTTCGGCGCGCTGCGCGTAGATTTTAATACGATACCAGAAGGCCTGGCGAGTCATCTGGCTGCCGCGCCGACTGGGAAAAAGCACCTCTGATGGCAGGTCCTTGAGCAACTCCCTGCGCGGACCGGCCAGAAAGCGCTGCAGCCAGGACAGAGCCTCCTCGCCCATGGGAACCAGTCGCTCCTTGCTGCCCTTGCCAAATACCCTGACGACACCCTGGTTAATGCTGACCTGGCTGACCTCCAAGGCAATGAGCTCACTGACGCGCAAGCCACAGGCGTAGAGCAGTTCAAGCATCGTGCGATCGCGGAATTCGAGAGCATCGTCAAGTATTGGTGCGGCCAGCAGTTGTTCGACATCTCCCTCCGACAGTGATTTCGGCAGCGGCCGGCCGAGTTTGGGACTGTCGACATCCAGCGTGGGGTCGACCGTGATGCGGCCCTCTCTTAGCTGAAAGTGGTAGAAACCCCGAATGCAAGACATAAAGCGGGCTGTCGAACGCTGGGACTGCCCTTGCTCCAAGCGCGCGCCGAGATAGGCCTGTAGATCGCTGCGATCCGCTCGCAGCAGGCTTGCATGTCGCTTGCCCAGCCACTCGTGATACTGCCGCAGATCGCGCCTGTACGCGCTGAGAGTGTTGTCGCTTAAGCCCTTCTCCATCCACATGGCATCGACATAGCGCTCGATTTCGGGGTGTAGTTCGGACATCGGGATACACTAGCACAGGTTAGCGACGCTGGACTGCTGCCTGCGCGACAATGACGGGCCTAAAAAAAGGGGCCGGAGCCCCTTTAGCAATGCTGCAAGCCTGTCAGGACAGGCGACGCCGCAGACCGCTCAGTACGCCACCCAGCGCAAGCAGGGCGCCGCCGGCGAGGCCCACCAGGAACAGCGGGCTGGCCGTCGTCGGCATCTCGATCATTTCTTCTTCGATGACGACAATTTCTGAATCATCAGGGCCATCCATGTCCTCAACCGCGAGGGCGAAACGATCTTCTGGCAGATAGACATTCAGTTGCTGACCGCGCATCAGATCACTGGCGCGATAGGAGCGACCACCGATCTCAGCACGCCAGCTCGGATCCAGCGTAACGCTGCGGCTGTCGCCCTTGGTGCCATCGGTGTGCAAGGTGCGGAAGGTCATGCGGTTGCCGCGCACGCGTACAACTTCAATCGATGCTTTTGCGAACAGCTTGCCATCCTTCTCATAGACGGCCTGACAGGTCATGCCGATGTCCGGGTTGTTAGCGAGCACCTCCGCAGACCAATTCAGGTCCGCACAAGTGGGCGCCTCCTTGACCATGTCGGCTGTGCTGGCGTTCTGCGCCATTAGTTGTCCTGCGGACAGGGACAGCGCCAGTCCCGTTGCTACTACCAGCTTCTTTTTCATGTCAATTCCTCCTTTAACGTTGATTGACATTGGTGGTGTCGAGGGACGCAGTGACGATAAATCGCTGGGGCGCATGCCCGACAAAATAAAAGGGGTAACAGGTGACGAGCGTCACCGTTTGGTCATCGGTGTCCTGCAGCAGACGGGTATCAGTGATTTCGACCACCTGCGTTGAGTCAACCGTGAAGAGCTTATCGCCCTCGAGTGTGTCCAGAACCAGCTTATCGCCAATCTCCACGTCTTTGAGTACACGGAAATAGCCATCGCGATGTCCGGAAATGCCGATATTGCCGGGCTCATGAGGATAGGACATGCCGTTGATGATGCCGGCTCCGCGATCCATGGTGAGATCGGTGCTGGTCGAGTAGACAGGGACCTCCAGACCAATCGCCGGCACCTCGAGCACGCCGAGCACGGGGGGTAGATCCGCCACCAGGCTGGCCCTGTAGTCGTCTATCCTGCCGGGCGCCCAGAGACTGGTATCCGGGCTGTCGGGCAGATCGAAAGGCAGCGCGTCCGACCCCTGGGCCGCAGGCTCAGCATCATCGGCAGTGATCGATAACATCGCCGTATCGGCTTGAGCACCATCTGCTTGAGGACCACCAGCTTGAGCACCACCGCCTTGAGTACCAAAGGAGCTCGCGCTCGACTCGGCTGTTGCCTGGAAGGAAGCGATATCGGCACGGCGCTCCGCCTCACCCTGCGCGAGCTGGACCACAAAAATGCCCGTAAGTGCTACGCCGGCGGCGTAGCTGCTCCACTCAACAGAGCGCAAAGCGCGTTTCCCAATCATACCTAAGGGCATGTAATGCCTATGTCGCGAGCTGAGCCCGCTCCCCTGCCTTCACGTGTGGTACTGGCGCCACTTGCGGAGCGCACTAATCATTTATTCTCCAGGTAAGATGGTCGCTTATGCCAAAAATGTCAAACCGCCCTTTTTTAGCGTAAAGCAAACTGGACGCCTTGGCCTGGAACTGTCAAAGATTTTTACAGATTTCGGGGGTGAACTGTGCCGATCTATGCCGCGTATTAACTGCAACATCAACAACTTAACGCAACAACGCCATGCTCGAGTTACACGAGGAAATCGAGGTCGAACGCAGCCCGGCAGACGCCTGGGCCTACGTCGCCGACTTCCGCACCGCTGCTGAATGGGACGCAACCGCGTTCGAAACGGAAAAACTGGATTCCGGTCCGGTCAGGGTAGGCACGCGCTTTAACGTGCGCTGTGCCCTACCCCTGGGCTCCATTTTGTTGGTGTACACGGTGATGGAATTGGTGCCGTCTCAAACCGTTCGCCTGAAAGGCACCTGTCGCTACTTTGAAGTCGAGGACATTATCGAGTTTTCCGCGACTGAATCCGGCACACACATCGATTATCGCGCCTGTTTCACGTTTTCTGGCCCACTGGACAAATTCGTTGGCGGCTTCGAAAGCGCTATGCGCAAAATGGGCCGCGATGCGCTAGCCGGCCTCAAAGCGGCCCTCGATGATGACTACCCGGCCCCGGATTTTACGGCTGATAACACCCGCGCAGACCGCTGGGTGCTGCCAGGTCTCAGCCACTTTACCCGCGCGGGCTACCGCCGCGGACGCAAACGCTGGAATCCCATGTCAGCCTCAATGAGCGGGAAGCACGTCGTCATTACCGGCGCCAGCGCTGGCCTCGGCAAGGCCACAGCCCTGCGCCTGGCTGAGCTGGGCGCCAACCTGACGCTGGTTATTCGCGATGAGCGCAAGGCCGACGCACTGTTAAAGGAAGTAGAGGACGAGACAGGTAATACCAACTGCCGCGTTGAACTGGCTGACCTGAGCCTGATGGCAGACGTCGACGACCTCGTTGCGCGCCTGAAGCGTCGTCGCCAAGCCATCGACGTGCTGATCAACAACGCGGATGCTCTGTTCAATCCGCGCCAGGTAACGGCGGAAGGCCTCGAACAGAGCTTTGCCCTGTTGCTGCTCTCACCCTACCGCCTCACCCTCGGACTGTTGCCTCTGCTGCGCAAAGCCGAGGACGCCCGCGTGGTGAATGTGGTCTCGGGTGGCATGTATACGCAGCGGCTTGAGGTCGACAAGCTGATCATGGGCAAGGCGGGTTACTCCGGCAGCACAGCCTACGCCCGCGCCAAACGTGCACTCATGGTGATGACCGAGGAGTGGGCCGAACAGTGGGCGGATGAGGGCATTACCATCAACGCCATGCATCCGGGCTGGGCAGATACGCCAGGCGTGGTGACGGCGCTGCCCGCCTTTCACAAGCTGACACGTCGCATCTTGCGCAGCCCGCTGGAAGGCGCAGATACCATCGTTTGGCTGGCCGTCGCGAGTGAGGCCGGCAAGGCCAGCGGCAAGCTATTCCTCGACCGCGAGCCCCGTGGCACCTACCTTCTGTCGGGAACCCGCGAAGCGCCCGGAGAGCGCGAAGCGTTGATCGAATTCCTCGAGAGCTTCGACATTGGGCTATATAGTGAAACTGCTGAGGTGTCTTCCAAGGCGAGCGGCTGACGCGAGCGCGGCCTATGCTACATTGCTCTGACCCCCAGATTCAGGAGTCGGAGCATTGATCACACCCTTCACCGTTGATATTCCCCAGGCAGCCCTGGACTATCTGGGCGCACGCCTGAGGAACACGCGCTGGCCAGAGGCCGAGACCGTCGATGACTGGAGTCAGGGCATGCCCCTGGGCTACACCCGTGAGCTTGCAGACTACTGGGCCAAGGACTACGACTGGCGCCGTTTTGAAGCGCGCTTGAATGGGTGGCCCCAGTTCAAGACGTCTATCAACGATATTGACGTGCACTTCATTCACTGCGAGAGCCCTCACTCCGAGGCACTGCCGCTGATCATTTCCCACGGCTGGCCGGGCTCCGTGGTAGAGTTTCACAAGATTATCGACCCACTGGTGAATCCAACCGATCACGGCGGCGAAGCCGCAGATGCCTTTCACCTCGTTGCGCCCTCACTGCCCGGTTACGGGTTTTCCGGCAAGCCGGGCAAACCCGGCACCTCGGTCACCGTCATCGGCAAGATGTGGGGTGAGTTGATGGCTGTGCTCGGCTACGACCGATACGTCGCACAGGGCGGCGACTGGGGCAGTATGGTGACCCAGAGCATGGGCCAGACTGAGACAGAACACTGCGCTGGCATTCACGTGAACATGCCCATTGTTGCTCCTGATCCGGACACCATGGACGACCTGACACCGGCAGAGCAGTCCGCGCTAGAAGGTATGGGCTTCTATGATGCCTGGGATTCAGGCTACTCCAAGCAACAATCAACCCGACCGCAAACCCTGGGCTATGGCCTGGCGGACTCCGCCGTGGGGCAGATGGCATGGATAGTCGAAAAGTTCTACGCCTGGACAGACTGCGAGGTAAACGGCGTCAAGCATCCAGAAAATGTGCTCAGCAAAGACGAACTGCTGGACAACGTGATGCTCTACTGGCTGAACAATAGCGCCGCGAGCTCCGCGCGCCTCTACTGGGAAAGCTTCCGCGAACCCAACATGGCGCCTATTGATATGCCAGTGGCTTGCTCCATCTTTCCGAGGGAAATTTTCCGCAGCAGCCGGCGCTGGGCGGAACAACGATTCAGCCAGATTATCTACTGGAACGATCTGGACAAGGGCGGTCACTTCGCCGCTTTTGAGCAACCTGAGGTTTTCGTCGACGAAGTGCGTAAGGCCTTCCGGCCGCTCCGCTAGACGCGGGTTCCAGCCGCTGGCACGAGTCTCTAGCGCTGCTCCCTAGTCCTCGCGACCCAGGCTACGAGTGTCCAGCTTGTCGGGAAAGGGCCGCGGCTCGGCCGCTGCCGCAGACGACCGCGCCGGAGGCGCGGGGACGGGGCTCAAACTATCAGATGGCACGGCCGCTGGCTTGATCTCCGGCTCCACGGGGATACCCTGGCTGCTTCCAATGAATGACAGGTTCTCCAGCGGTGCTCTGGATTCAGCTGCATCGACACTCGGCTTCGGCGGTAATCGCTGCGCTTGCTCCGCCAGCGTACCTGCGGTCGGTACTGGCCGGGTGGCGGTGCCCGTCGCTTGTGGCGCCGGTGCCAGGCTAGCCGCCAGCGCATCCGCCAAAGGCATCTGTGGCGCGGGCTCAAGCGCCTCTTCGGGCTGTTCAGGTTCCGACAGTAGCCGCTGCTTGAGGACCTCATTGGCACACAATGACCAGCGCCCACAGTGGGAAGACTCGGCAGGATCAGGCATGCGGTGTTTGCGAAACTGGCGCTGCGCGTCCATGAAACGCTTCTTCACCGCTCGATAGTGATAAATATGGTCTTCCGTATTCAGCGGCAGCACCTCCTGGCCACCGCGGATGATCAACAGCTGCGGCGGCAGCTGGCCCTGCAGGCTGTGCAGCAAATCGGCGAGAAAACACAGGCGAAAGGCTGAGTGCAGGGTGGTCCGACCCTGAGTATCGCAGGGCAAATAGAGAAAGTTTCCAAGGTCAGAGTACCCGCTGGTGCGCATCAGCAGGTTGGCGGAACCGGATAAGGGACCCAGTGCCAATTGGCCGTCAACAATAAAGTCGATGCCATAGCGCAGCGCCTCCAGGGTAGCGGTGCGTCTCACGGGTTCTGCCAGCTGCCAATCAATGGCCTTGACTCGCTTGCCTTCGGCGCGCAGCAGGTCGGCCAGATCGGCCTGGCTCTCCAGCGTATCCTGCGGCGGCTCGGAACCCGGGTCTGGCTCTATGCCATGATCCGGGTTTTCCAGGGTCAGCCGCTCCATCCACGAGGCGAAAGGTGATTCCTTGAAGAGGACGAAGTCCTCGGAGGTATAAGTGATGGCGTTATCGACGCTATAGCGGTACATGGCACCCGAGGACCCTAGTTTGGTTCTTTATATCGAAATGCCTCGGGACTGTCTATTGCCTGCGATAAATTGTCGCTCCGCCGACCACGGTACGGTCTACTTTGAGGTCACGCATGGCCATCGGCTCCTTCAAAGGGCTGCCAGACAGCACGATCAGGTCGGCCAGCTTTCCGGGTTCAATGGAGCCGATTTCATCTTCCTGGAAGACCTGCCACGCCGCATCGATGGTCACCGCACGCAGCGCCTGCATGACCGACACCCGCTGCTCGGGGCCCAGGACGTCGCCGCCATAGGTCTGGCGAAATACCTGACTCCACACCGCCTGCAGCGGCCGCATCGGTACCACGGGTGAATCAAGGTGAGAGCTGTAACGAACTCCATGCTGAACAGCCCACTGCGCGGGACTGATCGCATCTGCACGCGCTGGGCCCATGAAAATCTCCCGGTGTCGGTCGCCCCAGAAGTAAGTGTGGGCGCTGAAGAAGCTGGGCGTGATGCCCAGGCCCTTCATGCGCTTAACCTGTTCCTCGCGTGCCATTTGCCCATGAATCAATATGAGTCGTGGGTCGTCGACCGGGTAGGCCGCCTGAGCTGCCTCAAAGGCATCAATGATGTCTTCGATGGCCTGATCGCCGTTGCCATGAATGGCAAGTTGAAAGCCCGCCTTATGCAGTGCGGCGACCTTTTCGAACAACACATCACGCGTAATCGTCGGGTAACCGCGATAGGCTTCGTCACCTTTGTAGGGAACATGGTAGGGCTGACTGAGGTAACCCGTGTAGCCCTGGATACTGCCATCCGCCACCAGCTTCACCGCAACGGCCTTGACACGCGCCGTGCTGTATTCGTCCAGCACAATCTCGCCGTTCAGCAGCCCTTCGCCCGTATCCTTTTCAAAGGCGAACAGATTCAAGCGCAGGGGCAGCATGCCAAGGCGACTGGCGAGGCTGAGGCCCTGCATCATGGGCGCCGCCGCGCCACCGGATTGCGCGGTGGTAACGCCGTGACTGGCGTAGTCGTTGATCGATGTTTTCAGCAGGGCATAAATTTCGCCAAGCGAAAAGTCGAGACTAAGCTCAAGCGCCATGAAAGCCGCGTTCTCCTCGAGCACGCCGTTGGGCTCATTGGAGCCTTCACGGCGTTGAATGACGCCCCCTTCGGGGTCCGGCGTATCCGCATTAATACCGACCAGGGCAAGCGCGGCGGAATTGGCGACCGCCAGGTGACCGGACACATGGTTAATGATCACAGGCCGCTCGGTGGAGACCTTATCCAGATCATCGCGGGTTGGATGCCGCTTTTCCGCCAGCAGCGTGTCGTCGTATCCAAAACCCGTGATAACGGCACTGTTGGGACGGCGCTGCGCCTCGACTCTCAGTGCATCCAGTACATCCTTGATGTTCAGCGCGTCGCCAACGGGGGGACTGGACAGATCCGCAGAGACGGAGCTGATGCCGCTGGCGGGGAAATGGCCGTGCGCATCGACAAAGCCAGGCATGAGGGTCCGGCCGCGCAGGTCGTGCACCACCGTCTGATCCTCCACCAGGGCCATGATTTCGTCGGTGGTGCCTACGGCCTCGATCAGTTCACCGCGTACGGCCACCGCCTCGGCAACCGAGCCCTGATCATCCAGGGTGATTACCTCCGCGTTGATAAACACCTGATGCGCCGGAGGCGCCGGCAGTCGGGTGGCAAGGTTGAGAACCACGCCAACACCGGTAACCAGTGCCGTGAAGACGACCAGCCAGGTTTTCCAGCTCATCCGACCTACTCCGCCAGATTCAGGCCGCGTCGATGATCAACTCCGCCAGGCGAGCCCTGTGCCAGGGACCGTCTCCAAAGAGCAGCTGGCTATGCTTCTGGCGCTTGAAATACAGGTGCACATAGCATTCCCAGGTAAAGCCGATGCCGCCGTGGAACTGCACTGATCGGCCGCTGGCAAAGTCGGCCATGTCGCTGGCTGCAGACTTGGCCATGTGCGCATAGCGCGCTGCGAAATCTGGCTCGTGATCGTAGGCACAGGCCGCGTTGTAGACCAGCGAGCGCGCCTTATCGATCTCGATCATGACGTTGACGAGCGGATGTTTCACCGCCTGGAAAAAACCCAGTGGGTGATCGAACTGCTGCCGGGCGTTGGCGTATTCGACAGTCGTTTGCAGTTGCCACTCACCGGCCCCGCACATGTCGGCCGCGAGCAGCGTCCAAACGGCGGGCATCGCACGATCCAGTGCATCCGCGCCCTCGGCTGAGACTTCAACCACGTGCTCGTTGTCAATGACCACGCCATCGAACTGAATCCGCGCCTGGTCGCGTGTCAGATCAACAATATTGTCGGACCGCACGCTGACCCCGGGCGCAGTGACATCAACCCAGTAGAGCTTCAGGTCGGCACCATCGAGCGCACTGACCAGTACTTTCTGCACCTTCTGCGCATCCTGCGCATAGCTCGCCCAGCCGCTCAGCTGGCGACTTTCCACGCGCACGCCTGAATTCGCAGAATCCCAGCTGCCCCGCTTATCGGTGATCGCAAGCGTAGCCGCCTGCCCGCCAGCAAGCTCTTCCAGCGCGCCGAGACCCGCGTCGCCACAGGCGGCAAGCACATAGGTTGCGTTCAGGGTGCCTAGCAGCGGACAGGGAAAAGCGGCTCGGCCGACCTCCTCTACCAATCCAGCGACGGCCGCAAGCGGCATTTCCAGCCCCCCCGCCGCCTCGGGTACGGCCAGGGCAGTCCACCCCAGTTCCACCATCTGCTGCCACAGATCCTCCCGCCACAGGCACGCCGGCTCCCGCCGCGGCTCAGGGTCGGCAGCAACAAGGGCATGCAGCTGATCGATGCTCAGGTTGTCAGCAAAAAATTTGCGCGCCGACTCTTTAAGCAGCGTCGCCTCTTCGCCGAAGCCGAAATTATCTGGTTGTGCCATGTTGCCCCCTTACTTCGACTTCGCCATGCCGAGCACACGCTCGCCAAGAATATTCCGCTGTACCTCACTGGTACCCGCGGCAATCGTTATGCCGTAGGAGTTCATGTAAGACAGCGGCCACTGACCACCCGCGGGCGCGTTGCCGTCGCCCATATACAGCGACGCTGAAGCGCCCTGGATATCCATGGCAAGGTTGCCCGTGTCCTGCATGATCTCGGACATCAGCAGCTTGTTCTGGAGCGGTATTCGCATGGGGTGATCCTGCAGGGCAGGCACGCGTGCCCGGCGCTGGTTGTGGCCGAGCGCCTGCTCACGGATGATCTGCTGCACGATTCGGTCGCGAAGCAGCGGATCATCTGCTGCACTGCCCTCTCCGCGCTCGGTATCGCGCGCCAGCTCCACCAGGGCCATGGCCGAGGCGTTGTGCGAGGATCTATTCTTCATGCCACCGGCGGCGGGCGTCACCAGATCGCCGGCGCCGCGCTCGTGGGCCAAGGTCGTCATGGCAACCTGCCAGCCTTTACCGAGTTCATCCAGACGGTAGATATCCTCGACCTCAAGATCGTTGAATATGACCTCGTTGAAGCCAGTCTCCCCGGTCATTTTGATCAGCGGCCGCACGGTAACGCTCTTACCCAGCTCGGCGCGTATCGGCACCACGAAATAGGACAGCCCGTCGTACTTGTGCGATTTGTCAGTGCGCAGCAGGAGGATCATCCATTCAGCAAAATGCGCTAGCGAAGTCCAGACCTTGTGACCGTTGATAAGCCAGCGGTCGCCGCGTTTTTCTGCGAAGGTTTGCACGCTGGCCAGGTCCGAGCCGGCCCCGGGTTCGCTGAAACCCTGGCACCAGATATCCTCGCCTGATAGCAGGCGCGGCAACAGACGTCGCTTAACCTCCTCCTGACCATGGTAAAGCACCGTAGGCGCAGCCATACCGAGACCGATGATGTTCGGAAAATAGGGCGTGCGCGCCATCCGCATTTCTTCATTGGCGATGCGCTGGCAATCAACGCGGCCTCCCCCGCCAACCTCCTCTGGATAATCACAGCCGACCAGGCCGGCGTTGTATGCCGCCTGCTGCCACGGCCGAAGGTAGGCCAGTTGCTCTTCTGTCATGATCTCCAGGGCGGACAGTGGCAGCCGTACCGGGGGCTCAGCCGGCTTATTGGCTGTCAGCCACTCGCGGCAGTGCTGGCGAAAGGCTGCCTGCTCGCCGCTATCTTTGTTCACGTTCTCACTCATCGCGGTATCCCTGAATGCTCAGTAATGGGGCGGCGGTTCGTCGCCGGTGGGGCTGTTGGATGCTTGATCTAGAAGCTGCGCCTGCTCATCCTGGCGCTGCTTCAGCAGTTCCAGTTGCCGCTGCAACAGCATCAGTTGCTGCTGCTGGCTGGCCACGGCGTCGTTCAGGCTTTGCACGGTATCTTCCTGAAACGCGAGCTGGCTCTGCAAATCCTCCAGCATCGTCTGCATATTGTCGTTGTCCGCCAAGATTTACCCTGAGCGCTTTCTGCAAAGGCCGCAGCTTAATATACTGCCGCCACCCGATGGAACACCCGGTATCAATTCTATGCAACGCAACAGGGACAAAGACCGAGGAGCGAGCCGCCCGGTCTATTCCACCGATGGCGGCCGCCTGTGCCTGCAATGCCACCGACCCATGGTCGACTGCGTCTGTGGCAGCGATCGGCCTGCTGAGGCAGGTGATGGCATTGTTCGCATTCATCGGGAGACCAAGGGTCGTGGTGGCAAAGCCGTTACGCTCATCAAGGGCCTGGCCCTGCCTGACAGCGAACTTAAATCGCTGGCAAAAACGTTAAAAAAACGCTGCGGCGTGGGCGGCGCTGTAAAAGAAGGTGTCATCGAGATTCAGGGCGATCAGCGCGACACGCTGAAGCGCGAGTTGGAGGCCCGAGGCCATATCGTCAAGCTCGCTGGCGGCTAGTTCGCAGAATTTCACTGTTATTTAGCGTATTTTAGCGTCAATTTATCCGCTTTTAGGTTGTGCTGCGCGCATCTCCAATGCCCTGTATAGGGCATGTTTTTGCTAAGTTACAGCCACTTCCGCAAAAGTTTGTGAAATAAGTGCCGCAAGCGCTTATTTTTATTTGATTTTTTCAAACAGTGTGTTAAAAAGACCCTCGAGAGTTCGCAAAATAAGCGAACCTCGCCAAAGCAACAATAGAACAAACAGCAGAACAAACAATAGAGTGAAACAGCAGTATCTGACGGATTTGACATCCCTGCGAGGACGGCTATGTACGTTACTGCGGAACATCTGAGGGACCAGGTCATTCGACCTACACTGAAGTATCTCGGCGCGTGGAGTCCCGCCACCGAGACCTTCTTGCTCGACGCCTGCGTGGAAGCGCCTGATCTGGGCTTGTTCAGCGCTCGCCAGGATGGCCTTGGCCTTTTCCATATCACCACGTCACAGCACCGCGATATCTGGGACCGCTACCTGGCCTTCAATCCTGACATGGCGAGCAGGATCCGGGGCCTGGCCAGCCAACGCGCTTTTCTGAGCGATCCGGACAGCGAACTGCAGACCAACCTGAGCTACTGCACAGCAATAGCGTGGCTTCTGTACCAGCGTTCCAATCCCAGCGTGACGGAAGCCGCAAGCCACACCGGGGAAATGGCCACGGCCTAAATCAGGGCTCAGCCCTGCCCTGACCTGCTTGACTGGCCCCACCACAGGCCCCGCCTGCCGGTGGATCATTTCCCGCGCGCTGTGTAGATACCAGCTCAAACCAGAAATCCAGATCCTCAAGCCGATCGATATCTCGCAGGCAGGGCAGTAGCGAGACGTCCAGACCCAGCTGCGCCGCTCGCTTTAGCGTGCTGTCGAGTACGCTGGAACTGCCCCAGATTGTATCGTCGAATAAGGCGGGCGGCGGCGCCTTCCTCCCTCCAATCAGCACGAAACCACCATCTTCTGCAGGCCCCAGTACGAGATCTGCCCCCTTGATTGAGGCCGCCGCCATGGCGAGATAGGCTGCATCAATGCCCGGACAATCACTGCCAACCAACAGCGCCCCAGACGCACGCCCACAGCCATCGCGCAGTGCCGCACACATCCTGGCGCCGAGATCTTCGCCTTCCTGTATCCGCAGCGCCGCCACCCCCCTGGCCAACAGCATTTGAAAGAGGGGATCATCGGCCTCCCCCGCCACCCATAGCTCAACGACCCCCAGGCCGGATGCCAGAAGCTGGTCTGCGGTCCATGTCACGAGGTCCCTGTGTACATCACAGGCCTGTTCGGGGCCTAGCGCAGGCTGCAACCGTGTCTTCACGCGACCCGGTACCGGCGATCGGGCAAACTGCTGCAGTATCAGGTCAGCCATTTTTCAGCCATGCGCTCTTATCCATAGTAACGCGCGTGCAGTCGCGAAGGTGACACGCCAAGGTAGTAAGCCAGTCGTAAATACCACATTTGCAGAATCGTGCTAGCGACCCCACGCTCCTCCCATCGACGGCTGGACGTGCACACCGGCCAGGGCAAGACCACGGGCCTCGACTCACGCCTGAGACGCTTGCTGAATTCGACATCTTCCATCAATGGAATCTCGGCAAAACCCCGCAAGTGATCAAACAGTGAACGCCGCACAAAGAGACCCTGATCGCCGGTGGCGACACCGGTGAGCTTCGAGCGCAGGCTGATAGCACGCTCGATAACGCGAAAGCTGCGCGCCTGCCCGCTCAGCTGTACCGGCGCGAAGCCCCAGGCAGGATCGCTTTGGAGCACCGTCAACAGCTTGGCCTGGTTATATCCGGGCCTGGTATCGGCATGCAGGAAAAGCAGGTAATCACCGCCGGCGCAGCCGGCGCCTGCATTCATCTGTCGAGCCCGTCCGGGTGCTGAGCTCAGGCACCTGCTGACCAGCGGTGTCGCGATATCCAGGCTGCCATCTTCGCTGCCGCCGTCTACCAGAATAAGTTCCACATCCGGAAACTGTGCCCGTAAAGACCTCAGCTGCGCGGGCAGACGCTGCGCCTCATTCAATACCGGCAAGACAATGCTCAGGCTGGGATCAGCTCGCCCCAAGAGCACCCCCACAGCTGCTGCCCTGCCCGGCCGTACAACCGTAGCAGTGTTCCCCGGTTGCAATCTCGCTGCCAGCAAGATCAGGCGCACGCAGGAGATCGCTCAGGTGGCGACGGTCAGAAGCCAGCAACGGGATATCGAGCATCTGGTTGAAGTCGCAGTCGTAGAGATAACCCTGCCAATCAACGCTTACGAGCGAGCGACACATCACGGTGCTCAGGTTATGCTCACTGAAATTTCTGCGTAGCAGGTGCATGTATTCCGTGAAAGCACCCTGCGCCAGGAGAACAGCGCCAAAGCGACTGATGGGCATATTTGCCAGGGTAAACAGCTGATTGAAGACAATGCCGAAGCGATCGCCCAACTCGCGCCTGTAGTCCGCCTCGAGAGCCTCCTGCGGTGGCGGTAATACCGGCCCGACCGGGTTATAGACCAGGTTCAAGGGGAGCCTCTCATCGCGGCCGTAACCCAGGGCGTTCAAGCGTCTAATCGCGCGCACGCTATCATCGTAGACACCTTTACCGCGCTGCTGCTCCACATTGCTTTCAAGGTAACAGGGCAAAGACGCAACCACCTCCACTTCCTCAGCCGCCAGAAAGTCAGCAAGATCTTCCTGCCCAGGCTCGAACAGTACGGTGAGATTACAGCGGTCCATGACCTTAACGCCCATAGCCCGTGCGGCGCTGACGAGGCGGCGAAATTGGGCATTCAATTCGGGCGCGCCACCCGTTAGATCCAGTGTCTGGATCTGGCCGAGCGCCAGCAGCGCGAGCACCTGATCGACTGTCTCGGCGCTCATTTGCTCCGTGCGGTTCGGCCCCGCGTTGACGTGACAGTGCACACAACTCAGGTTGCACAGGTAGCCCAGGTTGACCTGCAAGGTCTGCACTGTGTCGCGCTCGATGAGGGGGAAATCACTTTCGAGCAGTAGGGGACGGGTATCCTGCATAGAGAGCCTGTGCTGCCTGGTTTAGTAGCTGGCGTTGCGCTCCGACTGACTCAGCAGGCTGCCGGAGTCTCCCTGTAGATACTGGAAAACAACGTTATAGGACAACACTGCCTGTACGTAGTTGCGCGTTTCCTTAAAGGGGATTGCCTCAATCCACTGGTCGATCGTTCGCGGACTGGCTTCGGGCTTGCGCCATCGGTCTACGCGGTGAGGCCCGGCATTGTAGGCCGCCAACGCGAAAACGCGATTACCATCATAGCGATCCAGTAACTGCCGATAGTAGGCGCTGCCGAGCAGCACGTTATGTTCCACCTCGTAGAGGTCATTGCTGGTATGTGCCTCCCCGAGGCCGCGGGCGACCTGCTTGCCGGTGGCCGGCATGATCTGCATCAGCCCCCTGGCCCCGACGGGCGACCGGGCCTTGGCATAGAAAGCACTTTCACGTCGGGCGATAGCCATCAACTCTGTGGCGGGCACCTGCCAGATGCTTGCGTGCTGTTCAAAGGTGTTTTCGTAGGGCATGGGAAAGCGAAGGTCGAGTAGATCCCAGGCTTTGGCCTTGTTCGCTGCGTCAATCGCCAGACGGTGCCAGCCTTGCTGCCGGGCCAGCAGGGCCAGCTCCTGCTTTTCACGAGACGCTTCGGTGTCGGTCAATACCTTGAACCACTCCGAGTGCGCAAGATTATCCTCCTCATGGAAAAACAGTTCCTCGATACGCAACACGGCCGGCAGTTCCCGAAAGGGCTTAGTCTGTTGCGGTGACAGCGCCAGTGTTTGATGCTCGAAGGCGTACTCCCTTCCGAGGTGGTCCGCTGCCATAAAGCTATAGTAGCCCCGTTCCAGCGCCAAAGACTCAAGCTCTGCGCGAGCCTGCGCAAGCTTGCCCATTTCCTCGTGGGCACGCGCTAGCCAGTAGCGCCAAACCGATTCTTTTCGAGTGTCGCTGCCAAGATGGCCAATGTGGCCTTCTACCGCTGCCCAATCACCCTCAGAGACCGCCCACCTGAGACGAATCTCCAGCAAGTAATCATCGGAAAGTCGCGCCAGCGCATCGTCTACCCAAGGCAGATTTGCCTCTGACCGCGCGAACAGGCTACGCAGCACGAGCGCATGTTCGATCCGGCGTACCTGTGCCTCATCGAATGCCAATCGCCCCCGCCAATAACGCCAGTCAGCCAGTGCATTTTCCGGTTTGTAACGCGCGTAATAAGGAATTGCATGGGACACCAGTTCGGCGGAGCGCGCATCACTGGCAGGCAGGTCGATCTGCCGCAGACTGTCCGGGCGACGGTTAAGGGTGAGCAGCTTGTCTGACCAGGGCTTAAGGGCCGGACTCCCCTGCCGCGCCACATAACCAAGAAGGGAGCGCTTGCGCTCATCAAACACCAGGAGCATGCGCTGCCACACGAGTTCATCACGCAACTGCCCGGCCCCCATCCAGGCGTCGAACAGGGGATCGCATTCATCGGGCCGTGACTCACCGTAGACCCAGAGATCTTCCGCACCTGACCAGGCAATATCCCGATTGCCCGCTGCAAGCTGTGCGCGAAAGTAGTAGCACTTCAGGTCAATGCTATTGGGTTCATCCGGCATCGCCGCGAGGAAATCGCCCCAGCGCTTATCCCGTCCGGCACGCTCCAGATAGACGCCGAGGTAGCGGTTGGGTAAGGGTGAATCCTGGCTGAGCGACACAAAACGACGGACATCCGCAGGGCGCACGCTCGCGGGGCGTTGCACCATACTCCAGTAGTCGAGATAAATCGCCAGGGGGTAGTCTTCAAGGGCCGGACGGATTTGCTCGTACTCAGTCCAGCGACCGCGGTCGATCGCCTGCATGGCATCGCCATATTCCTGCCGCGCTGTCGATAGCGTGTTGGCCTGTGCGCTACAGATAAACACCGCCCCGGCAAGCAGGCCGGGCAACTTCAGCAGGGCTCCAATCAGCAGTGCTTTAAACTGCACCCGAGAGGCACCTCCCACGTAAAAACTGTCGCAGACCATCCTCGAATGGTCTGCGATATAGAGTGGAACGAGCGCTCGCCGAATGCAAGCGCTATCGCTTAGCTGACCTCAATACGTCGACGTTCAGGCGGCTGCTCGACCAGCTTGGGTGCTGCCAACCTCAATACACCATCTTTAAAACTAGCCTTGATATCCTCTTCGTGGACGTCACTGCCAAGATTAAAGCTGCGCATGAATTTCCCGTATCGACGCTCCTGACGGATGAGCTTGCCATCCTGTTCCTCACTGTCTTCCTGGCGGCTCTCGGCCTCCAGCGTCAGGATGCCTTCCTTGACGTGAACATGGATGTCATCACGATCGACACCGGGCAATTCGGCGGTGATTTCGTAGTCGCCATCCCTGTCCTTGATATCAACGCGCGGGGCAAAAAACGTGCCCGCCTGCGTATCGCGAGCGGCTGGCGCCCAGAAGTCGTTAAAGAAGCGATCAACATCAAACAGGCTGTTGCGGGGTACTAAAGACATTCGACACCTCCTTTGGTTTGTGACTTGTCTTCACACGACTATAGATAGGGTCCCGGGTAATTTTTTCAAGGCCCCACTTACGCCAGGATCAAGGACTTGACCTACATCAATATCACGGGCGAAGAGCCGCAAATAAAGCACCTTGCGGTTTCGCAAAAGGCAGTGAATAATCTCGCCCGCCCCTTCCCGCCTGTAGCTCAGCTGGATAGAGCAGCCGCCTCCTAAGCGGCAGGTCGTGCGTTCGAATCGCGCCAGGCGGGCCATTTTCTATTGGCACCCGTCTCTTTGGGTGCCAGTAGAAAATGGCTAGTTTGGCCGAGAGAACGCCGGCTCTACCCAATTAACGGGGGATGCCGGTATTCATAGACACCCTGTTGATTATCCCATCCCACCCACAGTGGGTCAGAACCCTCAACCGATAGTTCTCGAAGTTCCTAAAACCATAAGCCCTCCTGGAGATCATTTCCAT